>CAIOKE010000050.1 GCA_903858815.1 uncultured Planctomycetaceae bacterium
CGGTCCACCGAGCACCAACTCGGTCACCGTAATCCCGGGATCTTCGGCTCGGCAGGAGCCTCGCCCTCCCGGGGGACGCCTCGCCGTCCCATGGGATGCCTCGCCACCACCTCCAAACGGCGCCAGCGTGCACCAGATCGGAGAAGCACTCGCGACAATCGGAGCACACAGAAAGCTGCGACTTACCGCACACCACCGCCGGGCCGTCCGCCACGCCCTGCAGGAGGACCAACTGCCGTCAGAATCTGACGGGCTTTCTGACTGGTCGATGATCGAGGAATCTCGGAGACAGCCTGCGTGACGATCTGCACAATATCCTGCAGTCGCTCCTCACTCAGATACCCGGACCACTGACGCTGAATCTGCTGACCCACCTGTACGGCATCAGCACCGGGCGCTGGCACATAACGAATCAATAACCGATTCCGCTCCTGCTGGTCCACCTGCCACTGACGTATGCCCGAGACCTGATACATCTGACATTGAAAGGCCAGCGGATGATAGACCACGAAGTCACCCGGCCCCCGCTCCAGCCAGATGATGTTGTCACTGCGCCCTTCCAGAGTAATCACGGGCAGCGGAGACCCACAGCTGCATGCCTCAGGCCAGTACGTAATCGAATCCGTAAGACGAAAACGAATCATCGGCTGAAACCGATTGATCAGACTGGTCAGCAGAGTATGGTGGGACCGCACTCCCGCAGGTACAGGACAACCCGACTCGTCCACAGCCTCCAGCACCACGTAATCACTGTTGACATGCATATTGCCCGCACGACACTCGTTTCCCAGCACCGTACATTCCGTCGCACCATACTGCGATGTCAGCACAGTCCCCGGAAACGCGCGCAAAACCGCCGCTCGACCCGTCTGCGAAAATGCCTCACTGCCCGAAGACATGAATTCAGGATGTATTCGCAGCTCTCCGTCCTCCGCACGATACGCCAGTAACTCCAGAAGATTGGCATAGCCATGCACATAATCCGGCTGAAAATCATTCAGCTGCCGCACAATGTCACTCACAGACTGCTCCGCGGCAAACAATCGTATATCAGAAAACAATCGCGCCTGCCGACTGCCGTCCAGACAGGTCTGAGTCGAAATGCAGCTCTGCAGCCCGGAAACAACAAACGCCATCCGATAACGTCGACGCAGAAACCGTCGCACATGACGCCATGCCAGCCGATCTCGAAACGTGCGAGCAAACACGACCGCCCGCTGAACGTCCCACGACCTCGCATCATTCAGGAAGAATGCCGGCTCACCCGTTGTTCCACTGGTCTGTGACACAAGGTAACGACCCCGCACCAGCATGCCGCCCGTCTTCTGCGCAGCCACCTGCTGCACCTCAGATAACTCGATCCGCTCGCCACACAACGTGTCCGGAAACGATCGCATCATCTCCCACGTGGCCACCGATGGAACACGCTCCAGCGATGGAGCTGACCAGTCCAACTGCCGTAAACGCTCAGCCTGAAAAGGACTGGACATCGCCGATCGCAGCAACTGAGCCAAACGTCGCTGCTGCAGTCGCTCAACTCCCAAACGATCCAGCCGTTCCTCCCGACGCAATGCCGCAATCAGGGAAGAGACAAAGTGCAGACTCGCCATCTGAATTCTTTCTGAGCCCCATCAAAGAGAATCAGCCCTCGCTGCGGTCGTACCCCCCCGGATAAATCACAGGCGTCTGAATTTAACTCGCCCCACAGAATTCAGACAAGCCCGTTTTCACCGTGGCCACCAACAGAAAAGGACAGCCGAAAATCTTCGACTGTCCCTTCACATCACAAAGCCCGGTGGCCCTGCATCGACTTGCTCCATCAATCCCAGTTCAAAGCACCAGCACTCTGGTACTCGGTCACTCGCGTTTCGAAGAAGTTCTTTTCCTTCGACAGGTCAATTGTCTCGCTCATCCACGGGAACGGATTCGAAGAACCATACTGCGTTGGCAGACCAATACGCTCCAGACGACGGTCCGCAATGTACTGGACATAGTCCCGGAATGCCTCGGCATTCAAGCCAAGGATACCACGAGGCAGACAGCCTTCAGCATAGGCAATCTCCAGTTCCACAGCCTTTCGCACTCGCTCCAGCATCTCAGACTGGAACTGCGGCGTCCACAGTTCGGGATTTTCAGACTTGATCCCATTGATCAGGTCAATCCCGAAGTTCATGTGGATCGTCTCATCTCGCAGAATGTACTGGAACTGCTCGCCAATCCCCTTCATCAGGTTGCGACGATGGAATGACAGCACCATCACAAATCCACTGTAAAAGAAGATCCCTTCCATGATGACGTAATAGCCAATCAGATTCTTCAAAAACATCTGCCGGCCTTCAGGAGTATCCGTGCTGAAGCCATCCGACAGGACCTCCGCCGTCAACTCCATCTCGAAATCGTCCTTGCGAGCAATCGCAGGGATCTCGCGGTACATGTTGAAAATCTCGCCTTCGTTCAGGCCCAGACTTTCCACCACATAGAGAAACGTGTGAGTATGCACTGCCTCTTCAAAGGCCTGACGCAGCAGATACTGACGACACTCTGCATTCGTCACATGCTTGAAGATCGCCAGCACAAGGTTGTTGCCAACCAGCGATTCGGCTGTCGAAAAGAAGCCCAGATTCCGCTTGATCACCAGCCGCTCGTCATCCGTCAGCTTGTCCGAACGCCAGACTTCCACGTCCTGGTTCATCGGAACTTCCGTCGGCATCCAGTGATTTGCACAGCCGTTCAGGTAGTGTTCCCACGCCCAGTGATACTTGATCGGCATCAGCTGGTTCACGTCCACCTGAGCACAGTTGATCAGCCGCTTTTCAGTCGCCTTCACCCGACCACCAGCAGGTGGCACAGGAGCCGAAGGAGCAGCAGCCGGAGCAGGGGCATCATCGAAAGTCAGTACGGACATGGTCAACTCACTCCTTGAGAATCACAAAACAATTTCGCTTCAACGAATTTGCAGAAGAATTCAGAACAGACACGCAGAAATCAACAGAAACTTCACACTCGCCAAACACTCTTCGTCACACTGAGGCAAACTGCCCATCACGCCGGACACCACCAGCCTCCCTGCACTCAGAGACATCAAAACCTGCTCGGCACTGAGCTTGTCATGGCCTGTCGTGGCCTGTCATGGCCTGATCGTGACCCAGAAAATCACGGCGACCAATCTCAGGGACCAGACGGCTTGCTGTGCCTCCAGACACTCTCTTCCTGCACCGCAGACACCGGACAAAGTTCACCACCGAATCACAACATTTTTGAGCTGCTGCAAAAACCGTCCGGCACCCAAAGAACTTACTGGCAGGCTTCGCAGTCCGGATCCGTAATGCTGCAGGCTTTGTACTGCGAAACATCCGTCACCGGCACAACTTTCGCCTCTGCTGAAATGTGCGGGGCAGGCACCAGCTCGGCACCTGTCTCTCGAGGATCATCAGTGCGATTCACCTGAATCTCGCTCGAGGCACTCTTCGACTTCACCCACCGCGGCTGGACACCAAACTTGTTGATGTCAACTGTCGACTTCTCAATCTGAGTCGCTGCCAGAGTTCGCAGGTAGTAGGTGGTCTTCAAACCCTTCCGCCACGCGAGGAAGTACATGTCGTGCAACTTGCGACCACTGGGTTCACGCATGTAAAGATTCAGCGACTGCCCCATGTCGATCCACTTCTGACGACGCGAAGCACACTCAATCAACCACCGTGGTTCAAGTTCGAACGCCGTCACATAACGAGCCTTGATGTCGGCCGGAATTCGGTCGATCTCCATCAGCGTACCGTCGTAGTACTTCAGCATTTCCAGCATCTGAGCATCCCACAGGCCACGCTCCTTCAGTTCGCTGACAAGGGCCGTGTTCAGATGAGTAAACTCGCCCGAAAGATTGCTCTTCACATACAAATGCTTGTACATGGGCTCGATTGACTGCGATACACCGATGATCGTGGAGATGGTGGCGGTCGGAGCAATCGCCATGCAGTTGCTGTTTCGCATGCCGTTCTGAGCAATCGCCTGACGCACTACGCTCCAGTCCATCCGCGATGAACGATCCACGTCAATTCGACAGCCACGTTCCTGTTCCAGCAGATCCATCGTGTCAATCGGCAGCAAACCGCGGTCCCACTTGGATCCTGCATAAGTGCTGTAGACACCTCGCTCCGCCGCCAGATCCGTCGATGCCAGAATGGCATAGTAGGAAATCACTTCCATGCTGTGGTCAGCAAAGTCCACAGCCTCAGGACTGGCGTAGCTGATATTCATGGCCGCCAGAGCATCCTGGAAGCCCATAATCCCCAACCCCACCGGACGATGACGACCGTTGGAATTCTTCGCCTCCTCTGTCGGGTAGTAATTGATGTCAATCACGTTATCCAGCATACGCATCGCAGTCCGCACCGTCTGCTCAATCAACGCAACGTCCAGACGTCCGTTCTGAATGTGCGCCAGCAGATTGATCGAACCAAGATTGCACACCGCTGTCTCAGCCGGCGACGTATTCAACAGGATCTCTGTGCACAGATTGCTGCTGTGCACCACACCCACGTGATCCTGCGGCGAACGCACATTGGAAGGATCCTTCCACGTGATCCACGGATGGCCCGTTTCAAACAGGCGAGTCAGCATTTTGCGCCACAGTTCAGTCGCCGGAATCCGCTTGCTCATACGGATCTCACCCGTATCAGCCATCCGCTCGTACTGCACATACCGCTCTTCAAACGCACGACCCACCAGATCATGCAGATCCGGCACTTCGTCCGGACTGAACAGTGTCCAGTCACGCTCTTCCTGCACCCGCTTCATAAACAGGTCGGGAATCCAGTTGGCCGTGTGCATATCATGAGTCCGGCGACGGTCATCGCCGGTGTTCTTGCGCAGATCAAGGAACTCCTCGATGTCCATGTGCCACGACTCAAGATAAGAACACACCGCACCCTTCCGCTTACCTCCCTGATTAACCGCCACCGCCGTATCGTTGACCACCTTCAGGAAGGGAATCACGCCCTGGCTGCGACCGTTGGTGCCGCGGATATGAGCATTCGTGGCGCGAATGCTGGTCCAGTCATTGCCCAGACCACCCGCCCACTTGGACAGTCGAGCATTGTCACCGACACACTTGAAGATGTGCTCAAGATCGTCCTTCACCGTGGATAGATAGCACGAACTCAGCTGCGGATGATTCGTGGCCGCGTTGAACAACGTCGGAGTGGCCGAAGTAAATCGCATGGTCGAAAGCAGATTGTAGAACTCAATCGCTCGCTCTTCAGGGCGATCTTCCCGCAATGCCAGACCCATCGCGACACGCATCCAGAAATACTGAGGCATCTCGATGCGACGGTTTTCAATGTGCAGCAGGTAACGGTCATAAACGGCCTGCAAACCCGGATAACGGAACAAGCCGTCCCGCTCAGGCTGCAAAGCCGCAGCAATCCTTGTCAGATTTAAAGTCCGCAACTCGGGCGTCAGACGGTCAGAATTGATACCGTCAATGATGTAATGCTCAAACTGATTGCGGTACAGTCGAGTATACTCAGTGGGATTCGCAGGAGAACTTCCCAGAGCCTCGTTGCTGATCACCATCCGCAGCAAACGAGCCGCCACGATGTCATAAGCCGGATCACGCTCAATCCGACACCGCGCCGCCAGAATCATCGCGCGGTAAATCTCACCCACGGAAATCCCGTCAAATACCGACTTGATCACCTCCTGCAGCAAATCTTCCGCATCACAGTCCGGCAGACCCGCACAGGCCAGATCCAGCCGACGCCGAATCCGGTTGATGTCAAACAGCACCCGCAGGCCGTCCTCCAGTCGCACGTGCATCCGCGGCGCAGCCGCCACCTCGGCAACCTCCAGAGCCTCCGGCTGACGCAAAGAACGGATCTTCGCATGCTCTGCACGATACACGATGTAACGCCGAGCCACTCGATAGTGGCCGCGCTTCATCAGCTGCATTTCCACCATGTCCTGAATCTGCTCGACCCCCACTCCCCGATCCGTTCCGGCGTCCCCCGCAACTTCCTGCACCACGTCCTCCGTGATCGCCCCCACCTCTCGCTCAATGTCACCATCCAGAGGCTGACCGGATGCCAGATTCAACTCGGCGCGAAATGCATTGCAGATCGCCTTGAAAATCAGCTTGGACTCAAACGGCACCTTGCGGCCATCTCGTTTGCGAATAATCCATTCGTTGACTGCTCGAATCATTCGACGCTCTCCCTTCGCTTTCCAGACCGCACAAACACGACTTTGCCTGAAACCCCATCCTGTGCCCACACCGGGCTGCGTCCCAGACAGAACACCTATCCAAACCACCTGAATTCACTGCACCACAAGTCAGCAAACAAAACCCCCCGATCCCGCTCCGACTCTGCAAGCACATTGCCGACTTCGAAACAGAACACCCAGGGCTAGACGACGAAGAAAACACTCCGAAAATCTACACAGAGGAAACACTCAGAGGAAACACTCAGACAGGATTTACCGGACACGAAGGTTTTCACACAGGTTGCTGCCCCACAGCAGATACCGCCGCAGAACCGTTACAGATACCGCCGCAGATATCCCGCTGCAGGTACCCTGCAGCAGTCCCGCAGCCTACCCATCACCCCTTCCCGGAAAGTCACTCCACGGCCTTTCCAGACCCCGGATTTCCCCCCCGCACACACCCGGCAAACGAAGAGCAAAAAAGCAGCAGGAACACCCGGCAGAAAGGCCTGGTAGCAGAAACCACCAGGGAAGCCCAGCAACAGACCGCAGTGTCCGGTTTTCGACCTCCTGTCGATGCATTGCAGAACGTCCATTTCCGACAGCAGAATATTCACTTGTAGCCGTCTGTCAACACTCGCTGACAACATGGTTCCAAACCATTGAACAGCAAAGCTTTGCGACCGCCCAATGGGCCCCGACGCTCAAGTACTCCACTGCCCGCCTGACGCAGTATATTGTGTCTCCCAATCCTGTCAACACTATTTGTTGTGTATGAGGAGCATCGTCAGGCAAATCACTACAGGCCCAGTTTTTTCCACGAAAAGTCCAAAAAAAGGGCCGGTTGAAATCCAAAATTCCGCCCCGAATTCGGTTGACAAACGCCCTCGAAAACGGCAGCGATTGTGGTCCGCACGCAACGCCCGCAAAACCGGTCCACATGACCCGCGAAAAATGACCGCCAAACGCACTCATAACGCTCGGATTCAGGGGCGAGAAGCCCCATCCGTGACGGCCAGCGGATCCGGTCGATCGGAAAAGGGAAACAGCCGACGCCACTGCACACACGCTGCCTCAACCTCACTGGCCGCCGCACCCGTACCCCGCAACACCTCAATGTAACTGTAATACACGTCCTCATTCGTCTTCGGCTGCTGCCGTAATGCCAATTCCAATGCCTCACGAACTGCCCCGGGATTCCGCACACGATACTTCAGACAGACCGGGTGCTTACTGAACTCCGGAACTCCGCTGCTGCAATAGTTCAACTGAACAGCCTGCACCAGCAAGACCTCGGCTAACCCCGGAAACAACGCCGAACCCACAGCCGGAAAGTCGTACTCGAAATACAGGTTCGGTTCCCCAGGCCCCAGCGGCAGCTGCAGACTCTCCGACACCAAATGCGGTATTCTCCCGGCTGTCCACAGCTCCCACGATCCACTGATCAGCAACACAGCTGCAACGCCCCACAACATTCGGTATCGCTGCCACGGACCACGCCACACCCACACACTCCACGCTACCACAACAGGCAGTTCCAGACACAGCAACAGTAACCACGCCGGCCAGCCCGCCGGATATCCATACGTCAATAACGGCAGCACCAGCAGGTAACCCCAACGGACAATGCGCCCCTCGACTGTCCAACGGACCCGCCTGACTCGACGACTCATGCCAGACCCCCATGAATCCGACGATCACGCACCTTCCAGATGAAGGAATCGAAGTAGTAATGAGTCATCCCGAGAGTATTCACGAGGGCCGTTGTCACAAATGCATAACCCTCACCAGCAGACATCGCAGACAGCCCCAGACCCGGAATCGCTTCATACAAGGTCGGAAATCGCGCCCAGCCAAACAGAAAGGCGCCCAACTGACCGCCAGTCAGCAACTGCACACCCACCGAATACACCACACCCGACAGAACAAACATCCACAACCAGCCACGTCGCACCAACAGCCCCGCCAGACTGGGTAACTCCGCTCGAGCCTCAGTCTGACGCCGCAGATACCAGTACACCATCACCATGTACTGCAGCCCATGCATGATCCGATGAGCAATCCCCCAGACCAGCACACTCGCCGTATGCCATGCACAGAAATACCACAGAAAATAACTGGCCCCAAGAAACAGGTACTTCACCGGATTCAATGACCCGCCACGACGTACCGTCACAACCAAATGCCCCAGATACAACAACAGATACACAATCAAAGCCCAGCGACTGGCCAACACAACGCCCTGCACAACATTCGCTGAAATCGGCAAACGCAATCGATGCAGCTCTCGCACCAGCGGAAACACGAACATCGGGGAGCTCAGCAGCATGTGCCCGAACAACAGCCAACCCAACAGCAAATCCCACCAACCCGTAGACGACAGACCCGTTCGACCACGAAAGTCATAAATCCGAGCAAACCCGTGCTGCTGCATAATACTGTGCTGGTGATCCCACAAAATCACCAGAATCGCCGTCGATATCGGCGCCAACCAATAACCACACATGGTCATCGCAAAAATCAGGAATGGCCCCCAGTACAAACGGTCACCCCAGAAGCGACGCTCGTCCGCCAATCCCCAGGTCCGCAGCCACGATGCGAACTGATGCGGCAGGGTCACCCAGACACCCACCGCAGCCAGCACCACAGCCGACAAATACTGCTGACACAACAAAGCAACTCCCACCGCCACAAACGGCAGCAGCAGAAACCACAGCAGATCTTCACGAAAACTGAGTATGTAGCTGCGGCGAAACATGAGCCCCCCCCTCAACCTCCGCTGGGAAAAAATCACAAGCCCCCGCTCCACTCACACTCACACACTCACACTCGCAAGTACACAACCCCGCAAACCCATCCTACCCCCGATCGCCTCAAGCGGTCAAATCCCCATGACCGAATCACAGGGCCACTCATCCCAAGCCCCCCCCTCAACAACCAGCACCGCTGATCCCACTCCTCCTGAATTCGAGAATTCCGACTCTCAAGGATACCAGGGCAGCACTGCCAACCAACTGCCCCCTGCCACCAGTCAATTAACGACAATCTTGTCTTTTTATTTCAAAAAGTGGTCTGTTTCGATCTGTTGCACATTTGTCAACAGAAAAATGCCCGAATTTGCCAACCCCGCCGCAACAGTACTCCGAAGTTCCCCTCAGGGCTTGACTTGTATCAGAAACGTAATAGTCTGCACTGTGCCGATAATCTCGGCAGGCCTCGAAAGTCCCGTTGTCCCGCAGTCATCTCTGCAGTGGCTTCAGTTTTCAGGGCCACAATCCCTCCCTGAAACTCCGTCCTTCCTCATTACTGCTCCCCCACTGCGTCCTCACTGCGTCAAAAAGTGTCTTGCGTCAATCCACGCAGGATTGCCAGCTTGATTTTTGCTGTCGCCGCTGACTGCGGTGGCACAGCGATCGAACCGGCAGACTGCGACCAACCATCTGCGTGTCGGCATGAAGCCGACTCGACCCTCCAGGCAGGAGAAATCCCATGAATCTGAGTGGTTCGGTGTTCCGCGCGTCGTCCTTTTCAACTTCGGGACGGCGTACCATGCTGTTCCTGGCTGCTTGCATCAGCCTTGTGCCCGCAACGATCAGCCACGCTGCAAATCCTCCCTCTGCTCCAGTGACTCGCATCGAACTGACTCCGACCGTCGACAACAGGATCGTCATTCGCAGTCGTGATGCCCGCCAGCAGCTGATCGCCACCGCTGTGCTGGCTGACGGCACACTGCAGGACGTGACTCGCCGGGCCACGTGGACAATTTCCAACCCGGCACTGCTTGCCGTGGACGCCACTGGCATGGCCATTCCGGCGGGTGACGGCGAGATCACAGTGACGGCCACGTTCGAAGGCCAGTCCACCACAGCCAACGTCGCAATCTCCGGATTTGCCAATCCGCTGCCAATCAATTTTCGCAATCAGGTCGTTCCGATTTTTACCAAGCTGGGCTGCAATGGTGGCGGATGTCACGGCAAGTCAGGCGGCCAGAACGGCTTTCGTCTGTCTCTTCTGGGTTTTTACCCCGAGGATGACTATGAGTTCCTGCGCAAGGAATCTCGCGGTCGTCGCATTTTCCCCGGTATGCCGCAGGAAAGTCTGCTGTTGAAAAAGGCGGTCGGACAAAGTCCTCACGGTGGTGGCAAACGCATGGAAGCGGGCTCCTTCGAATACAACCTGCTGTGTCAGTGGATTGAGCAGGGCATGCCGTATGGCGCAGAGACAGACCCCTCAGTGGCATCCATTCAGTGCCTTCCGGAATCTCGCACTCTGCTGCGAAATACTCAGCAGCAGATTGCCGTCATTGCCACCTACACCGATGGCACAACCGAAGACGTCACTCGCATGGCCCTGTTCGAGCCAAACGAAGCGGAAATGGCCGAGTCTTCGGTAACGGGACTTGTCAGTACACTCGATCTGACAGGTGAGGTCGCGATCATGGCTCGTTATCAGGGCCAGGTTTCCACCTTCCGCGCAACCATCCCGCTGGGCGCTGACACATCCCGCCTGCCGGAACCGACAAACGTCGTCGATCAGGCTGTCTTCGGTAAACTGCGACTGCTCGGAATTCCAGCGTCCGACGTGTGTGACGATGCCACATTTCTGCGGCGGGTCTCGCTGGACATCACCGGATTGCTGCCGAATGAGCAGCAGGTTCGTGAATTCCTGGCCGACACGACTGCCGACAAACGCGATCGGCTGGTTGACCAGCTGCTGGACAGTACGGCTTACGCCGACCACTTCGCCAACAAGTGGAATTTCGTACTGCGTAACCGTCGTGAGAACGGCGAAGATGCTCCGGGAACCATGCTGTTCCATCAGTGGATCTGGGATCGTATTTACGACAACACAGCCTATGATCAGTTTGTCCGACAGATCGTCACCGCGTCGGGTGATCCGCAGATCAATCCGGCGGTCACGTGGTACCGCGATGTGGACACTGTTGAAGAACAGGTCGAGGACACAGCGCAGCTGTTCCTTGGTCTCCGCATTCAGTGTGCTCGCTGCCACCACCATCCGTTTGAGAAGTGGAGTCAGGACGATTATTACGGTATGGCCGCCTTCTACAGCCGCGTGGGCAAGAAGGCCATTCCCAATGCCTCCGGAAACATGCGAGATCGCCGCGTGTTTCATAACGAGGGTGCTGCCACGGCAGCCAATCCACGTTCCGGAAAAGGCCTGAAACCAACCGGACTCGGTTCGCCTCCCTATGACGTGCCCCCGGATCAGGACCCACGTGTGCGTCTGGCCGACTGGATGACGGATCCACAGAATCCGTTCTTTGCAAAGTCCGTCGTGAACCGCTACTGGAAGCACTTCTTCAGCCGTGGCATCGTGGAACCTGAGGACGACATGCGAGCGACCAATCCGCCGTCTAATCCGGAACTGCTGAACGGTCTGTCACAGCATTTCATCAAGTCGGGGTTCGACCTGAAGGAACTGGTCCGGACAATCTGTCGCTCGAAGACCTATCAGCTCAGCGCTCTGCCCAACGAGCACAACGCCAGTGACAAGCAGAATTTCTCTCGTTACTACCCACGGCGACTCAGTGCTGAAGTTCTTTACGATGCCTTTCATCAGGTGACCGAGACCAGCGAAAACTTCGGTGGCATGCCCGCCGGGACTCGCGCGATGCAGCTGGCCGATTCTTCCAATGCAACCTACTTCCTGCAGGTCTTCGGCCAGCCAAAGGGTGACACAGCATGTGAATGTGAACGCAGTGC
The DNA here is from genome assembly GCA_903858815.1 of uncultured Planctomycetaceae bacterium. Classification (GTDB taxonomy): domain Bacteria; phylum Planctomycetota; class Planctomycetia; order Planctomycetales; family Planctomycetaceae; genus SXXK01. The sequence continues at coordinate 11,922 of CAIOKE010000050.1, forward strand.
AGACGCCAATCTGGCTCAAAGCCTGCACCTGCTCAACGGCCGTGAAATCCAGGACAAGATCGCCCGTGACGGGGCTCGTACCGCCAAACTCGCCACGGACTCTGCTCGTGCTGTCGAGGAACGCATTCGCGAAATCTATCGCTGGGTGTTCGCTCGAGAACCAGCAGCAGACGAACTGGAAGTGGCGGTCAGTTACCTGAAACGTCACGAAGAAAATCCGCGTCGAGGATTCGAAGACATTGTGTGGGCTTTGATTAACACCAAGGAATTCCAGTTCAATCATTGACATGCAGCTGCTCCTGAGGGCGAGATCACTCTTCACTGATTTCGCCCCTCTCAGGTTCTGCAGCACCGTCTTTGTACCGGATCTGTACCAGCCTGTGTCCCACTGCCGCGATCGAATCGGCTGTCCCCGCTGACAGCCGCGATCCGGACACCCATTGACCTGTTTACCTGCCCTCCGGAACCCGCCCTATGACCGGACGATCTCTGCTGGCAATTGCCGTTGCTCTGCTCTGTGTCAGCCCCCTCCACGCCCAGTTGCCACAGGCTCGTATCACGTCCGTGTTTCCTCCGGGAGGCCAGCGTGGAACCACAGTTGATGTGGTTGTCGGTGGTGGCTCTGATCTGGATGAGCTGGACGCGATGACATTCAGTCATCCGGAAATCACGGCAGTTGCAAAGCGGGATGCCAGCAACAACCCGGTTGCCAACACGTTTACTGTCAGCATTGGTGCCAACGTCCCAGTCGGTCTCTATGACGTTCGCGTCAAGGGTCTGTTTGGTATCAGCAACCCGCGAATTTTCCGAGTTGATTCGCTGGTGGAGGCTGCTGAGGTTGAGCCGAACAATGCCGTGGCACAAGCCACTCCCGTTACTCTCGAATCTGTCGTCAGTGCTCGCGCCAACGCGGCCACCGATGTGGACTACTTCCGGATCCCGGTCAAAGCCGGGCAGACACTGGTCGTGCGTTCCGAAGCTGCTCGCCTGGACTCCCCCATGCAGCCGTTGCTGCAGCTGTTCAATGCAGCCGGGCGTCGCGTCTCGGAATCGCGAAGAGTGTTTTCCCAGGAAGCGTCTCTCGTGCACGCCGTCACTGCCGACGAAGAATTCGTGTTGCGAGTTCAGGATGCGGTCTACGGTGGCGGGGATCAGTTTGTGTATCGGCTGGCCTGTGATACGCGACCGCTGGTGGACTGGGTTGACCCCGGCTTTGTCGCTGCCACAACCCCTGCTAAGGTCTTTGTCTATGGTCGCCATCTGCCGGGTGGTGAAGCGACGGACCTGAAACTGAGCGGTCAACCGATTTTCCGACTGGCAACCGACATCGTGCCGGACGCTGCCGGACGACTCACGGGAGCTGCTGCGACTGCGGCTTTCGCCAGTTCCTTCTGGTGGAATGGTATTGATGGCAATCTGCTGCGCGTCGGTACGGCTCCGCAGGCCGCAACCGCGGAAGATCCGGCAGCCGCCGAACAGGTGATTGCCCTGCCGGCCGAAATCGCAGGCCGCTTCGCTGAACGCGGTGACGAGGACGTGTTTCGATTTGACGCAAAAAAAGGTGAATCGTGGATCATTGAGGTCTATGCCCAACGACTCGGTTCCATCGCCGATCCGCTGCTGATGGTGGAACGCATCAACACGGCTGCAGACGGTACGGTCACCTACGCTCGCGTCGCCACCGAGGATGACGATCGACAGAATCCAGGCGGAGCGGATCTGCCCACTCTGAGCGATGATCCGGCCGCCCGTCTCGATGTTCCGGAAGACGGCAGCTACCGAGTCCGTCTGCGCGATCGCTACGCTGATGCTCGTGGCGATGCCCGACTCAGCTATCGCATCTCAGTACGTCGGCCGCAACCCGATTATTCGCTTGTGGTATTTGATTCGTTTCCGTCGGCTGACGGGAAGGCTCCCCCGACCAGCGGAGCTATCAGTCTGAGAAAAGGTGGCAGCTACGAACTGCCCATCTACGCCTATCGACGTGACGGACACGCCGCTGCGATTGAACTCGCTGTTGTGAACCTGCCCCCCGGCCTGACGGCCCGCCCGTCGGTTATTGCTGCGGGTCAGACGACTGCTCGGCTCGTCATCACAGCAGCCGCTGATGCTCCTGAGCAACTGACGGCAGTGACTGTGCAGGGACGCAGTGGGGCAGGTGATGCAGCTCTTGTCCGTGATGCTCGCACCGCGACTCTGGTTCACGACGCAGTCAACGGCCTGCCCAGAACAGCGCGTCTGTCAGATTCACTGATTGCCGGCGTCATGAAGGACGAGCAGCCATTTTCGGTGGTCGTGGATGTTGCGGCTGCCGACTACAGCCAGGATCAGCAGCTGCTGATTCCTGTCAGGCTCGTCAAACGCAATGGCTTTGACGGCAAGGTCGACTTTGCTTTTTACAATGTCCCCGGCGAAACAGAGGCTCCGGCGTTCGCCATCGAACCCGGGAAGGATTCCGCAATTGCCCGGATCTACTTCAAGGAAAAAGCCACGGTTTCTGCCGCCGCCATTCTGCTGCACGGGACATCCACTGTTGCGTGGCGCCGTAATCCATGGCTGGCCGAGCGAGCGAGGGCCGGAGTCACCGCGGCTGAAGCTGCCATGACGGCGCGACAGACGCAGGCTCAAACTGCCGAAGCATCGCTCAAAGAACAACAGCAGAAAGTCACAGCCCTTACGGAACAGGTCAAAAAGCTGGGAGAAGAACTGGCTGCTTACACTGTACAGCAGCAGAAACTGAAGGAAGACTTCACGAAAGCCGTGGCGGCCCAGACAGCCTCACTGGAAGCCGTCGCGAAAGCACAGACGCAGGCAGCATCCATCAAGGCTTCAGCCAGTGGCAAGCCTGAAGAACTGGTCGCATCTCTCAAGTCACTGAAAGAGGCTGCAGACACTCTCGCAACCGCCGCTGCAAAAGTGGAAGAGCTGACAACTGCAGCCGATGCAGTCGCCAAACAGGTGACCGCGGTCAGGGAGCTGGAAGCGACAAAGATTCGCGAAAAGGCTGACGCCGAAAAACTGGTGACGGAAAAGATGAAGGAAGTGGAAACGGCCCAGGCCTTGCTTACAGCCGCCATGAAAGATCTGGAGGCAGCCAAAGCTGCGAAGGCCGCTGCTGATGCTGCACTCAAAAAGGCCGAGGAAGCAACGAAACCCAACAATGTTAACGTCCGCGCGGTCTCAGATCCAATCGTGGTTCGCGTTCATGCGGCCCCGGCTAAGCTGGCCGCTGCGGTCCCTGACAGCGGAGTCCTGAAGCGCGGTGGAATGCTGGCGATCAAGGTCACTGCAACTCGCCGCGCAGAATTCACCGGGCCGTTCAAAGTGACTCTCGAACTGCCCCCAGGAACCACTGGCATTCAGGCCCCCGCCGTCGATCTGCCAGCTGACCAGACCGAAGCCACACTGACTGTCACCGCTGCCGCTGATGCTCCAGTCGGTGACATCGCAAATCTCGTTATCCGTGCGACTGGTGATGTGGCTGGCCGCGCTGCGGCAACCGACGTTCCAGTAGCCATTAAAATTGCTGAATGATCAGACTGAACCATCTGCAGAAATCCGGTGCTCTGATGACATACTCAAACCTGAAATCCCTCTGGCTGCTGCTGCTCTGCCTGTTGCCCGCCAACGTTGCCTCTGCTGATGAAAACAAACCCATTGCCGAGGAAGACGCGGCACTTGGGCGAGCAGTGGATTTCGACAAGGATGTTCGCCCCATCCTGCAGGCCAATTGCGTGGCCTGCCATAATGTCACAACCAACGAAGGCGGAGTGATTCTGGAATCACTTGATGCCATGCTGAAGAGCAAAGCCAGCAGTGCCGTTGTAACAGCAGGGAAGCCCGAAGAAAGCCTGCTGTTCACGCTTTCAAAACGCTCGGTTGAGCCTGTCATGCCGCCGCTGCCGAATGACCGACAGGCCAAAGCCCTGTCCGGTAAAGAGCTGGGCATCGTCAAACAATGGATCACGGAAGGTGCCAAAGCCGGCAGTGGGGCAGCCAAAGTCATGAACTGGCAGCCCATCAACGCACGCCTGCAGGGCGTTTATGCACTGGACGTGGACCCCAGCGGACGATTTATCGCTGCTGGTCGCGCCAATCGTGTGACAATCTACGACCTTGCGCGACAGGATGCTCCGGCGGCACTGGTTGACCCCGCAATCGTATCGTCGGTGGCCCAGGGGCCCACGGGGGCTGCACACCGAGACTTCGTGCATGCCATCGCATTTCACCCGGCGGGAACGATGGTTGCCACAACCGGCTATCGCAACATCAAACTGTGGCAACGTGATGTGACCCCGACAACAGCCATGCCAATTCCCGCTGACGTCACTGCATGGTCATTGTCCCAGGACGGCAGCGAACTTGTGCTGGCCGTCCCGGGTCGCGGAGTCGTCGTGCTGAATGCAACCACGGGTGCCGAACGTGGCGTTGCAGGACTTGATGGCCAGGCCGTTTCAGCGGTCGCTGTCGTCGGAGGCTGGATTCTTGCAGCTCAGGCGGATCTGAAAGTCGCGGTCTTGAAAGCTGCAGACCTGTCCGTGGTGCATCGAACTGAGCCTTTGCCCGGCGCCGTGACCGCGCTGAGCGCTGAATTGGCCGGCGGGCGGGCTGCTGCACTGCTCGCAGATGGCTCAATTCGACTGCTGGCCACTGCTGCCGACACCGGGGCGATCACAATCGCGGCTGAAATTCGCTCAGATGCCGGCCCCATCACCCGTATTTCGGGCGGTGGTCCGCAGCTGCTGACGGTCGCCGCTGGCAAAGTCGTTCAGCTCTGGAAATCAGAAGATGGTACTCAGGCAGCTCGTTTTGAGACGCCGGCTGAGATCACCGCTGTTGATGCTCGCCCAGCCGCCGAACGCGCCGTGTTTGTCTTTGCAGGCTCAGCCGCGTCCCTGTGGTCCATCAAAGAGAACAAGGAACTGGCTGCACTCACTGCCAATCTGCCAGCGCAGCGCGATCAGAAAAATGCAGAGTACCGCAAGGCTGTGCTGGATTCACGAGTAGCCGTCATCAAAGCTCAGATTGATGAAGCTGACAAGGAAATCACTGCTCAGAAGGAAGCCGAAACCAAAGCAAAAGCCGATGTTGAAAAACAGACGCCTGTGCAGGCCGAGGCCAGAAAGAAATTTGATGAAGCTGCAGCCAAAACTGCGGAAGCCAAAAAAACGCTGGAAGGTAAACCGGACGATGCGGCTCTGAAAACAGCAGTCACCGAAGCTGAGAAGGCCGAAGCCGCAGCGAAAGATGTTCTGACAAAAGCTGATTCCGATCTGAATACCGCCAAAAAATCGGTGGACTTTGCCGTCGCAGCAATTGCTCGTGCAGAGAAACGAGCTGCTGAACGGCGACAGCAGCATGAGGCAGCCACGGCAGAAGCAACTGCCGCCGGAACGACTGTGGAAGAGAAGAAAACAGCCGCGGCTGTGCCTGCCACAGCCGCGTTTGCAGCCCTGACGGCCGATGGAAAATTTGCGGTCAGTACCGATGCTGCCGGATTGACTCGCCTGTGGAATTCTGCCACGGGCTCGGCTGTTGATGTACTGCCAGCAACGCTGGCAGCCCCCGTCACCAGCCTGCAGGTGACAAACGGTCTGGCACTGCTGAAGTCCGCCGACAATCGTCTGACCGCTCGCAGCCTGTTCCCTCAGTGGACACTGGCACGGTCAATCGGATCGGAAGATGGTGGCGAAGCGGTCTTCGCTGATCGAGTGCTGTCGCTGGCGTTTTCACCTGACGGCACACTGCTGGCTGCCGGTGGTGGAGAAGCCTCACGAACCGGCGAGCTGACACTGTGGAATCCCGCGGATGGAACTTTAGTCCGCCAGTTCCCTGATGCTCACAGCGACACCGTCTACGGCCTCGAGTTCTCGGCCGACGGACGCTTGCTGGCCAGTGCTTCGGCAGACAAATTCGTCAAGGTGTTTGACGTGGCTGCCGGAACATTTGTCCGCGCCTTTGAAGGTCACACTCATCATGTAATGGACGTTTCGTGGAAGTCGGACCGCACAACGCTGGTCAGTGCCGGAGCTGACAATGCCATCAAGGTGTGGAATGTGGAAACCGGCGAGCAGGCTCGCACAATTTCCACCTACACGCGGCAGGTCACGTCACTGCAGTACGTGGGATTGCAGGACATGATTCTCAGCAGCAGCGGTGACAAGCGAGTCTTCTTCCACAATCCGTCGAACGGTGGGGCCGCTCGTGAGTTTCCCGGGAACGCCGATTACGTGTATCGTGCTGCCGCGACGTCCGATGGAACACTGGTGGTTTCCGGCGGTGAAGACGGCTCGGTGCGAGTCTGGAACGCAGCGGACGCGAAGGTTGTGGCAACCTTCGCAGCAGCTCCGTAGTTTCGCGGAGCAGCGGTATGGGCAGGTTTCTCGGATCAACTATTCGACGCCAGCTCATCGTACCCCTGCTGAGCCTGTTCTTTCTCGTCATTGCCGGAATCTCAGGACTGTCGGCATGGCTGCAGTCGTCGCACACAGCAGCCATGCTGGAGCAGCATCAGCAGCAGGTAGCTGTTGTACTGCAGCAGGCGGCCTTTCCGCTGACCGGCAGTGTCCTGCAGCAGACGGCGCGGCTTGCAGATCAACAGATCGTAATCTGGGATCCCGGAGCCGGTCGCATAGTTGACAGCTCATTCCCCGCACCGCCCCACGATCTTGAAGACGCTCTGCGGCTGCTGCCGCGCGAGCTCTGGCTGCTGGATGCCACCGGCACGGTACCGCAGACACCCAAAGAATGGACGTGGCAGGGTGGGGCAGGGCAGTATCGATGCCGCTGGGTCCCTTCCCGCTGGCGTCCCCAGTATCGCATCCTGATGCTGGCGTCAGTCTCCGAACTGCAGGCCGTACGCTGGCGTGCGGTCTGGCCACCGCTGGCAATTGGCGCGGCGGCCATGGTAGCAATTATTCCATGGTTACTGGCTCTGACCGCTCGCTGGTCCTGCCGACTGCGGCAGATTCAGCAACGAGTCTCTGAAATTGCGCAGGGACGCCTGCAGTCTGCTCCAGCGACAGGCACTGAAGCCCCGCCGTTCTCAGCCGGTCACCCCCCCGCTGGACTCGCCGGACAGCCGCGACAGGACGAACTCTCCGTACTTGTCGACGATGTCCGGATGCTGGGAGAACAGCTGACTCAACTGCAGCAGCAGCTCCTTGAGGCCGAACGCGGACGCTGGCTCGCACAGCTCGCCGCCGGTTTCGCGCACCAGTTCCGGAATGGACTTGCCGGAATCTCACTGGCTCTGCAGGTACATCAGAATCGCTGCCGCTCCGGTGCCGATGATCGCTCGCTGGGTATTATGCAGAAACAGCTGCGCCTGCTGGAAACCGAGGTCCGCGGGCTGCTGTCGCTGGGAGGGCGGGCGGACGGCGTTCGCTCGCGATTCGATCTGGCCCATCTGCTCGATGACTGTCTCGAACTTGTGTCGCCGGCACTTGAGCATCATGATGTCGGACTGCAGCGACTGCCGTCTGAAGCCGCTGCTGTGGTCGGCATCCGTGATGGCCTGCGAGCAGCTGTGGTCAATCTGCTCCAGAATGCGATCGAAGCTGCGGGACATCAGGGGCAGATTCAGGTGTCTGTGCTCATCGCCAGCCGTTCTGAGCTGATCCTGCGAGTGGCAGACAATGGCCCTGGTCCGGATCCTCGGATTGCCCCGAATATGCTGCAGTCTTTTGTGACGACCAAACCAGAAGGAGTCGGGCTGGGACTGGCGATTGTCAGTGCAGTTGCCGAGGATCATGGCGGTCGCCTCGAATGGCGTCGCAGCGATGGCTGGACACAGATGGATCTGCTGCTCCCCATGGACACTTCCGGTGGAAACTGCTCATGAGCCGAATCCTGATCATTGACGACGAGCCGGCACTGTGCTGGGGCCTTTCAGAAGCCGCAGCCTCAGTCGGCCACGTCGCTGTCACCGCCGCTTCCGTCGAACAGGCCCGCGAGAAACTCAGCACCCTGATTCCTGACGCCATCGTGCTCGATGTCAGACTCCCCGGACAGGACGGCCTGTCGGCTCTGGCCGATTTTCAGCACCGCTGTCCCGGTGTTCCACTGATCGTGATGACCGCTTTTGGCGATCTGCCCACCGCCACACGTGCATTCTCCGGTGGTGCCTTTGAATACCTTGTCAAACCTTTCGAACTGCAGACGTTTCTGGCCGTACTCAGCCGCGCACTGGCCCCGCCTCCGGCAGATCACCCCCCCGCTCAGATCCTGCCCCAGCAGGGCCCAATCGTAGGCTCCAGCCCGGCAATGCAGGCCGTCTACCGCCAGATTGCACTCGTCGCACCCACCCCGTTTCCTGTCCTTTTACTGGGGGAAACCGGTACCGGGAAGGAACTGGCAGCCCGTGCGGTTCACGAACACAGTGCTGTCGCCAGCGGCCCCTTCATCCCCGTCTGCCCGGCCTCACTTAACCCCACACTCATCGAAAGCGAACTGTTCGGTCATGTCAAAGGAGCCTTCACAGGCGCCGACGACCACCGTCGCGGACTCTTCGAAGCCGCCGCCGGCGGAACTCTGTTCCTTGACGAAATCGCCGACACACCCCTCAGCGTCCAGGTCAAACTTCTGCGAGTCCTCGAATCGCGCAGGTTCAGTCCCGTCGGCAGTGGCTCAGAACGCTCCACAACAGCCCGATTCATCGCCGCAACTCACAGAAATCTTCCGGAACTGATTGCAAAGGGACAATTCCGCGAAGACCTCTATCATCGCCTGACAGCCTTCACCATCGGTCTGCCACCACTCCGCGAACGGTCCGGAGACCTGCCCCTGCTTGTGCAGGCCTTCCTCGCCCAGCTTCCCGACAACGTCCGACCGGGATATGTCAGTCCCGAATTCCTGCAGGCACTGACATGCCGCACGTGGACCGGAAATGTCCGTGAACTTCGCAATGCAGTCGAACATGCTGTTGTGCTGTGTCGCGGTGGAAAACTGCTGCCGGAACACCTGCCTCGTGCGATCTTTACCGAACAATCGCCCGAACCCCCCCCCCCGGCCAGTGTCCGCACAGCACTCAGTCAGTGGCTTGATCAGCAGCTGCAGGAACACCCCGAAGACCTCTACGCCCGCGCCACACGACTGCTCGACTCACTACTCATTCCCGAAGTTCTCGCTCGCACCGAAGGCAATCGCACGGCCGCTGCTCGATTGCTGGGCATGGATCGAGCCACACTGCGCAATCGCCTCAAGGAATCTGATCTGAGCGGCGACGGCGAATGACAATCCCGGCCGATACTACTGACGCGGACAACGACGCAGCTGATAACCAGACCCGCTGCGAATCACCTCCAGCAGCACGTCCTGCAGCTTCGAACACAGCCGAGTCGAATGACGCTCCAGTCCGGACGGACTGAGACTGCGATCGATATCCTGAAAGGACTGAGCACTCAGCCGATGCCCGGGTGCACGCCAGAGCGCCAGAAACATCGGAATGCTGACAGCCCCGCGCAGCTTCAGGCTGCCGTCGCCGTCCGTCTTCACCAGCAGCTCGTCATCCACAAATTCAATCGTCGTTTTCAACTGCTCACTGCGCAGCGGCGTCTGCTCCTGACGCTGCCTGAACCGCGCCCAGCGAGCAAACTCTTCGACGTTGCCACGAAATTCTGCCAGAACCGAAGCCGGCAGCAGAACCAGCGAATCCACCGAATCAACCGCCGATCCCGACTCCTCAGACTCTTCCTGCAGACGGTCCAGCACATCCAGCACAAGACGACAATCCAGCGGACTGGAGTCCGTCATTCGCCGGTACTCATTGATGCCACCCCGATCAGCCTGCAGGGACTGTGCCAGTTCGCGTGCGACACGCAGCGACAACTGCAGCTGCGGCTCAGCACGCCGACCTGTCGACGGTCCTGCCACAACTGTCTGATCCAGCTGCTGCAGCAGGGACACCAGACGCTCAGATAACTGACCGGGATCATCCAGCCACAGCTGAGCCTGTAATCGATCGTCGCGTCGTGACATCAGGCGTTTCGCAGCAGGTCCCGCATCACATTCCCATGAATATCCGTGAGCCGGAAATCCCGCCCCTGGAATCGATAGGTCAGGCGTTCATGATTCACACCCAGCATATGCAGGATCGTCGCGTTCAGATCGTGAATGTGTACCGGTTTGTCAACCACGTTATAGCTGAAATCATCAGTCTCGCCATACACCTGGCCACCACGAATTCCACCACCCGCCATCCACATGGTGTAGTTCCGCGGATGATGGTCGCGGCCATAGTTGTCTCGGGTCAGAGTTCCCTGACTGTACACGGTTCGACCAAATTCCCCCCCCCAGATGACCAGAGTATCGTCCAGCATCCCGCGCTGCTTCAGATCCTTCACCAGAGCCGCACTGGGGCGATCACAGGCCGGCGCCAGCTGACGAATCGCACCCGGCAAACCCCCGTGATGGTCCCAACCCCGCAGAAACACCTGAGTAAACGGGACGCCACGTTCCGCCATTCGGCGTGCCAGCAGACAGTTGTAAGCAAAAGTTCCCGGCTCCTTCACCTCCGGCCCGTACATGTCCAGCACCGACTGTGGCTCATCGGAGATATCCGTCAGTTCAGGCACCGATGACTGCATCCGAAACGCCATCTCGTACTGAGCAATCCGCGACACAATCTCGGGATCACCCACCGCCTGCAGACGGCTCTGATTCAGCTCCGACAGCCCATCCAGCATGCGCCGACGAGTCCCGCTGTCCACACCAGCCGGATTCGACAGATACAACACCGGGTCACCACTGGAACGCAGTGCTACCCCGGCATGCCGAGTCGCCAGAAAGCCACTGCCCCAGAGCCGCGAGAACAGCGCCTGCGTCTGAGCCCCCCCGGGAATCCGCGAGTGCAGGACCACAAAGGACGGCAGATCACGATTCGGACTGCCAAGGCCATACGAAATCCACGCGCCCATACTCGGTCGACCCGGCAACTGACTGCCCGTCTGTATGTATGTGATCGCCGGATCGTGATTGATCGCTTCTGTATTCATCGTCTTCACAATGCACAGATCATCCACGATCGATGCAATGTTCGGCAACAGCTCGCTGATCCACGCACCATGTTCGCCGTGCCGCGCGAACTTGAAGACAGACGGCGCACAGGGCAGACGCGACTGACCGGAAGTCATCGTTGTGATCCGCTGCCCATTGCGGATACTCTCTGGCAGATCCTTGTCGAAAAAATCGGCCAGTTGAGGCTTGTAGTCGTACAGATCCAGCTGAGACGGAGCGTCAGCCATGAACAACCAGATCACGCGACGGGCTGTCGGAACATGGTGCAGGGCTGACAGCGCCGGAGCAGTCTCGGAAGAAGCGGCGTGCAGACGCCCGGATCCTTCGGACTGCAGCAGCGATGCAAGTGCCGCGGCACCCAGACCAGTCGCCGTTCGGCCGAAAAACCACCGCCGAGTTTCCTGCAGCATGGTCTCTGAGGCAACCCGCGCCAACGCGTCACTGTATTCGCTCATCTGTCCTGCTCCCTCATCACAACAAACTGGCCGGCACTGATCATGCCGGCCGTCGCAGAAACCGCACAACCGTCAATGAGCCTCCGTCGCACCCGACGGCTGCTGCCAGCTTTCGTCCGAATCCAGCTCTTCTGTGATTGTGCGGTCACGCAGCATGGCAATGCGACCCGTACGCACCATCTCCAGAATCCCGAACTCCCGCATTCGCTCAACGAAAGCCTCTATCTTGTTTTCGCGTCCCGAAATCTCAATCATCACGTGGCTGGCACCCACGTCCACAATGCGTCCGCGGAAGATATCCACCAGTTCCCGGATTTCGCCCCGCCGGCCATTCTCGGTGCTGACCTTGATCAGCATCAGGTCCCGCTCAACGTAGTCCTGACCTGAAAAATCCTGAACCTTCACCACGGTAATAATCTTCTCAAGCTGCTTACGTACCTGCTCAAGAGTCTTTTCCGTACCGTTGACGACGAAGGTAATCCGCGAGAATTCGGGGTTCTCTGTCGCCCCCACGGCCAGACTGTCAATGTTGTACGCCCGAGCCGCCAGCATGCCGGCAATCCGGGACAGCACACCCGGCTGATTCATCACAAGTGCAGACAGAACGTGTTTCATGGAACAAAGACTTTCAACGAACAAAATCCAGTCAATCGGAGGCACCAGCAGTATCTCTGCGGGGGCGGAGCACCGCCCAGTCGCCTCAACATCCCTCAGTTTCCCCTGAAATCGGGGAAAATCGAGCCGAATCCGGGATGCTGGTGCACTTTACGGCGAAAACATGGAGTGAACAAGCAACGAATTTGCTGTGGTCCGTGAGATGCCGATTTCCGGAAGCCAGACACACAATCCGCACAGCCTGCACAATCCGCCTGCGCACCCGCAGGACACGCCGATCCCTCATGCCACAACGCCGAAAAACCGAACCATCCGGCCAGTCGCAGACAAATCCGAACCTGAATTGTTGCCATCACCGTTGACGAATTTGGTCGGAACAGGATAATGTGGCTCGGCGGAATTCCCGATACACATGGCGTTCCTAAAACACAGCGAACCTGCCCCGTCAGTCACACCGGCAGACAGAACTGTGCCATTTCTGAACGCGGGTTTTGCAATTTGTGGAATCCCGCACCGAAGGCTCAGACGGACTGGTTCAAACCCAGCGATAGTTTACAATTTGATCCCGTCACTGCTTGCGGTGACCTCTGCGGGTGTAGCTCAGTTGGTAGAGCACCACGTTGCCAA
>CAIOKE010000051.1 GCA_903858815.1 uncultured Planctomycetaceae bacterium
AAAGTAGAAAGTAGAGAGGAGACCGCAGTAGATGCGGGAAAGTTTCGAGTTATCAACTCTCAACTTTCTCGCATCTACTGCTCTATTTTTCTGCCCGCGGAGCGGTCAGAAAAATTGGCGGGGGCCGGATTTGAACCGACGACCTCGAGGTTATGAGCCTCGCGAGCTACCAGGCTGCTCCACCCCGCGTCATATGACACTGCTCTACTGCCCATTATGGCAGACAATCCGAGTTTCCGGATCGCAACTGTCGGGTGTTCAGTCGACAAGGTTCTTCCCTTGCCGAGCGTGACGCATCCTATCGGTACAGTCCCCAATGTCTATGCACTCTTTTTCGTTTTATCGGATTTAATAGCCAACATTCGACACTCTCACACTCTCAATCTTCAAACTGCCACTTCCAGCAACAGAACGCCAAAATGGCACCGCAGCACAAAACTCAACGCACGAAACGAGACGCCATTTTGGCACCAAACGCAACCCAGCAAGTTCTAATGAGACTCCCTAATGAAACGCAAACCATACGCATAGAGAGACTTAGGGAAATTTCAGGCGAGCCACCATGGGTTTGGCACGATGCTTGCAACTCGGTGATGCCAAGTGCGTGACGTTCGCAGGTCAGCGCTCAACAGAGCGCCGAACGTTGCCTGATCGAGGATGTGTTTCAGGAGGTTTTGTCATGCAGTGGAATTCTTTGCTCAATCCTGCCAGCAGTCCGTTTGTTGCTCTGCGTCGTGACATGGAGCGACATTTGGGTCGGGACGTTGAGTCGACATTTGCTGGGATGTCGGTGATTGAACACGAGGATCGCTGGACCGTTGCAGTTGATGTCCCCGGACTTGCTGAAGGTGACGTCAACATCACGGTTCAGGATGGCCTGCTGGTGATTGAGGGCGAGCGGCAGCTGCCGGTGCCCGAGAATGCTCGAGCGGTCTTCAACGACCGTTCAGCGGGCAAATTCCGACGCTCGCTGCGTCTGCGGGAAGGTGTCGATGTCAACTCCATCGATGCGTCACTGCAGCTGGGTGTCTTGACGCTGACGCTGCAGAAAACTGCGGAAGCGGGAGCGAAGAAAATCGCGATCCGTTCAGGTCAGTGATGAACAGCAACGGCGACGATCATGGAAGATCGTCGCCGTTCTTTCTGGATCCACGCGAAATCCTGGACGACACGGGCTGAAGCCCATGCTGGGACCACCGAGCGGCAGCTCGGGGACGATGCCGAGGCGCCCTTTGCTGAGGGGTGATCAACCCACGGAATGGCGGAGCGACGCGCAAGCGTGCGCTGCGACGTGGCTTTGTGTGGGCACAAGGTGGCCGAGCAGGAATGCTCGGGCTACGATTGTCGGCGAACAACGACAGTGGAACACGGGCACTTGACTTCGGCTCGGCAGGAGCCTCGCCCTCCCAAAGGGAACTTTCTCTGGGACCACCGAGCACCAGCTCGGTGACTCCCAACCGCAAACACCCGTCAGCTTACGCTAACGGCTCGCCTTGGGGGCGATTGAACGCGGTGAACGACACGGGCTGAATCCCATGCTGGGACTACTGAGCACCAGCGCGGTGACGATACCGAGGCGCCCTTTGCTGAGTGGTGATCAGTCGAGGGAATGGTTGAGCGACGGATCAACGTGCGCGTCGTTGCGGCTTTGTGTGGGCACAAGGCGGCCTGGCAGGAATGACGCGAGGGGCAAGAGTCGTAGTCTGGGCTTTAGCCCGGGCACGAACTTCTCGCCACCCTTGAAATCCCCAGTGTTTTTTTTATCGACGGGGCCGAGCAGGAATGACACCGAGGACAAAAGTCGGCTGAGGCCGTCACGTCGACTTCAGCACATTGAAAAACATCGTGTTTTTGCAGTACGGGGCCGAGCAGGAATGCTCGGGCTACACTTTGGCTGACTACTGAAAACTGAAAACTGAGAACTGATAACTTCTTTCGGCTCGGCAGGAGCCTCGCCCTCCCGAAGGGGACTTTGCGAACGGTGACAACTGATTACTGGCCACTCAACCCCACGGTCGCGGTGTGAACGCAAGGCCGGGAGCGGCAGGTTGCCACTTCGCAGTCCTGGGCCCTGCATACCGCAAGCCCCACCAAATGGCTGCATGCCCATGCCGGCTTTGCCTTTCTTCACGTCCTGCTCCCTCTCCCGACTGGATCCGGACCTCCAGGAGCCGGTCGCACTCAGGGGGCCGGTCGCACATAGAGATTGGCGAACTGCGCGGAGCCTTCTGCTGCCAGTGAAAATGCGGTTTGTGCTGCTGGCACGTTCTGCAGGACTGGCTTGTCATTCACGAACACAGTTGACTGACCACTGCGAGTGACGAGTTGCAGGCGTACCCAATCGCGGCCTGACAACTGTTCCAGAGTGATCTTGTGGCCCGCGACTGTGACGCTGCTGCAGTTTTCACCCGGCCGAACGTCAACCAGAAAACAGCGTTCGGCAACGGCTTCCTGACTGAGCAGGACGATATCGGCGGCGACTGTGGCCTGCCCATCGTAATTGAGTGTCCAGTCCTGAGCCTGCCAGTGCTGTCGGCCGACGGCAGTTGGCAGCCAACCCTGCAGATTCAGCCCCGTATAGATGCTGCGAAAACCACGTGACGCCACCGCCACATGCTCAGGATCTACCGGAGTGTCAGGAAGTTCCTGAATGCGGAGGTTGCGATAGTGCACGGTGCCACCTTCAGACTCGATGCAGATGTATCCCTTCCGCGGACTGGCATCTGTGCCTCGAGTCACAACACTGCCGTTGACGGCGAGACTGATAGCGCCATCCCGGCATTCGATCCGGTAATGATTCCATTCCGGTGACGCTTTGGCTCGCTCCTCCGTTGGAAATGCTCGACTGCCTCCCCGTCCGTTGATCGGAGTCATCTTTGCACCGTGAATCGGGAAAATGTCCCCGTGTGTCGTATGCCCTTTGCTTTGGCCATAGGCGTGGTCCAGTACCTGCACTTCCACACTGCGGTGAAAGGGCACGCCCCTGGACGTGATGTCATCAGCCCAGACGAAGATGCCTGCATTGCCACCGGGGACCATGTGTCGCCACTCAACTTCCAGGATGAAGTTCTGATACATGCGGTCTGTCCGCAGTTCTCCTGTGGGGCGTCCACTGCAGATCAACATGCCATCCTGAATGCTCCACGTTTCCCGTGGCGTATTCACAAGCACCCACCCGGACAGGTCCTGACCATTGAACAGCGGCCGAAAATTCTCCTGAGCAGTGGCTGGGGTGTTGAGAACGAGCACCAGCAAGGTAAGCAGTGGCAGCAGGCGGAACACCGCGGAGCGAGCGAATTGCATGATCACAAAGCTTTCAGCAGCAGAGGTGGGAACGACATCGGTAGTGCGAGCAAGACTGCACGCAGAATACTGAATGCAGTGCGGGGTGCAAGCGGCGGCGGTTCCGGCAGTCCCTTGATCAGCGTGTCAGGGAAGTGTTCGTTTGACATCGACGGACGCGTTCCTGTGTCAAGGGCTTCTGCCCGCCCGACATCCCGGCGACGAGGGACTGGAAGAGTTTTCGTTTTTCCGTTGACGTAAGACAGAGCATACCGCGACGTGGACGTACTCTGAGCGTACTGGGCCATCGTTCGATCCCCACCGCAGAGACAGGCAGAGCTCCATCGTCAGACTTGACACTTGAGGCCTCGCAGATCTTTGTCTCTCGACGGCTGTTCCCCGAACAACAAGAACGCCACGAACATAAAGCCAGCCCGAGCATTCCTGACGCCGGGGACAAAAATGTAGCCCGAGCATTCCTGCTCGGCCCCATCCTTTAACAAGCATTGGGGTTTTAGGGGTAACGAGAAGTTCGTGCCCGGGCTAAAGCCCAGACTACGACTTTTGTCCCTCACGTCAACAATGCTCAGTGAAACACCGGAACGACACCCGTCGGTTTCCACCGACGGCTCGCGTGTATGACAACAGAGTTCTTCGGCTCGGCGAGAGCCTCGCCCTCCCAAGGAGCCTCGCCCTCCCAAGAGGGCTTTACGTGTCTGGAAAACTGAAGACGAATTGGGATGAAGCCCGGGCCACGGTGGCACGAGTGAGGACAGCTGCGAGCCACGAAGTGGTTTTGATGGCGGGGAGGCAACGGGGGCCGGGCAGGAATGCCCGGTCTACGGTTTCTGTGGCGGCCGACGGAGATTATTTTTTGAGGTGGAAGTAGGCGTGAATGTGGGGTTGGCCGCGGAAGTACCAGACCATTTCAGGGCTTTCAATCTGCCATGTGTCCCAGACTTTGTCGTTGCCAATGTCGTATCGTCCGGCAAACCATGAGACGTGCAGCTGCTCGATCAGCCGGCGTTCCTCGATGATTTGCATGGTGGCTGTCACATCGTCTGCTCGAAACATCGCCAACATCTGTTTCATGGTATCAAGAAACAGCTGTTGCTGATCTTTGGTCAGCGTGGAGCAGGCCAGTCCTGCGAGCTTGTCGGTTTTGAGGATCACCTGTTCGGGGTCTTCACTGCGTGGATCGCCACTGACCAGTCCGGTGGCCTGCTGTTCGGCCGTCAGCCCCTGCACAAACTGGTTGAAGATTCGGCCCTGATACCAGTACATGTTGCCGGGGTGATCGCTGGCTTCGTTGAAATTGTCCCGCATGTTTTCTTCGGAGTGCGGATAATGTCCGTAGAAGATGGGAGCACCGCCGAATCCTGAACCTTTGTCTGAATGTGCGTTGCAGCGGCGTGTCACGTGATGGCCGGTGTAGATGAATTCGAAATCAGGGGAATCCGGGGTACCGAAGAAGCCTGCCGCTGGAGCATTTTTGGCCTGTCCGTACTGGTCAAGGCGAACCTGTTTTTTGACGTCGGCGATGTACTGTTCATTGTGCAGCGAGTCAAAGATCTGCTGAATCAGTTCCTGCTGG
This sequence comes from uncultured Planctomycetaceae bacterium, assembly GCA_903858815.1. Classification (GTDB taxonomy): domain Bacteria; phylum Planctomycetota; class Planctomycetia; order Planctomycetales; family Planctomycetaceae; genus SXXK01. The sequence continues at coordinate 4,877 of CAIOKE010000051.1, forward strand.
TCGGCATTGAAGGTTGCTGGAATTCGATAGTCCGGATGGATGTACCACCAGTTACTGACGTACTGGCGGTGGGGATGATCGGCCGGCAAACAGACTTTGGCTCGCTGCTCATCAGTCAGACTTTTATAGAGCTGCATGGGCAGCGAATCGGCCGTAGCCGGTTTCACCGCAGCATGGGTCACGGATGCCGGCAGAATCAGCCCACTATTGGTGGTTGTGGCAGCCACGGCAGCACTGGCAGCAGCCAGAAAGCGACGACGATTCAGAGCTTGCATGAGATGTCTTTCAATGTGCGGGCTGGTGCAGGCCGGGAAACGGACGGAGCCAACGAGCATGCACTGCAGAAATGCGGATGAGAAGATTGAGGAACGCGCCTGCTGCAGGGTTCGGCGTCTGGGAATTTGCCGTGATCTTACCGACGACTGAGGACTGGCGGCAAGAGACAGAGGGGGGACGCGGGGATTACTGGCTGATGGCAGCGGCGGGCCCCCACGCGTCCGGGTCAGCCAGAAGCCGGGGTTTCACGGGCAGTTTCAGTTGATCGCCAGTGGCAGATAACCATGCATCCAGTTGCCGCCGCAGTTCAGGCAGTGCCGCAACTGCTGCCGCATTGTCAGTTCTTGTTGCAGCAATCAGGTTGTGCTGTTCAAACGGGTCAGCGGTGATGTCATAGAGCTCTTCGGCCGGTCGCTGGTGATAGCGCTGCAGCAGTGCTGCGGCGGCAGGATCTGTTTTTGCAGCAGCTTCCCACTCCGCAAAAAACGCGCGTTGTCCCAGCCTGCCAGCCATCAGATCGATATGAGTTGTAAAGGCGGCATCCGGTCTGAGGTTGCGGATGTATTTCCAGCGTGCAGTTCTGATGCAGCGCATCGGGTAGGCGTTCACGCGATTGTCGTTCAGGTGACTGCCGAAGATGGCGTCACGGTGTGCGATGGCAGTGCCTCGCAGTACAGGCAGAAACGAGCGCCCGTCCAGTTGTGGTTGTGGTGCAGCAGAAGCGGCATCGAGGAGCGTTGGCAGCAGATCGATCCATGAGACCATCGCGTCCGTCCGTCCCGGCTGTACATTGCCGGGCCATGCGACGATCAGTGGAGTCTGCAGGCCGGCGTCGTACAGGTTCCACTTGGCCAGTGGCCATTGAGCCCCGTGATCTGCCGAGAAAACGATCAGAGCATTGGGCAGATGCTGCTGCACGGCTTGCAGGATCCTGCCAAGATCAAGATCCAGGCGTGCCACAGCGGCGGCATAGCGTTTTCTCCACAGACGTGTCTGTGGCGTATCAATACTGCCGGCGGGTAGTGGCAGATCGGGACTTTCGGCAATGCTCAGAGGGCCTGTTTCCGGTGTGATGGGTTGATCAGATTCGGGCCAGGGCACATGCGGCCAGTTACTGCCGATCATCAGGCAGAGCGGTCGGCGAGATCCGGTTGGGCGCGCTGCGAGGAAATCAATGGCGGCCTGAATTCCGGCATGATCATGGAATGTGTCATGGGCGAATGTGTCAAAGCCGTAATCGGCGGTGTGGCCGTAGTGTGACACTTTTCCGAAGGCGGCGGTTTCGTAGCCGAGCTCCTGAAAGTACGCGGGCCACTTGCGAATTTCGGGGCGCGGTTTGCGGTGATTGGACTCTGCTCCGTTACGAGCCGGCCAGAGGCCTGTCAGCAGCGACGCTCGACTGGGTGCGCAGCTGGGTGACGTGACAAACGCCTGATCAAAGACGAGGCCTTTGTCTGCCAGCATCTGCAGATTGGGCACAGGGATTCCGGACGCTCCCCACGGGGATCCATCGCGAACACTGAAATCGTCTGCCAGGATCACGACAATATCAGGGGGCTGCTGTGTCTGTGCTGAGGCGGACTGGTGCATGCAGAGCAGCAGAGCGAAGGTACTGATCCAGCGAATCATAAGTCGTTTCTCTGCGACTGCTGCAGGGGCAGTGGCTGGAAAGCAGGGGGCAGGAGGGGGCAGATTGCTTGAAACAATGATGCAGCGTATCGGGCGATCACCTGTTTTTCGATGACGCAACGGCAGAATCCGCAGAAGACTGGTCAAGCGAGCGGAAGATTTGCGGCAGCGACAGTCGAGTGGCAGGGGTGGTCTGGAGCCAACCGGGGGTCAATCGCTAGAACCTGATCCTGCGGGATTGCACCAGGCAGCTGACTTCAAGAGGGTGTTGAGACATGCGGTGCTGTGAATTGCTGATGCTGGGGATGCTGGTGTTGAGTGGAGCGGGCTGTCTCAGTTCCGGAGCCGACAGCAGCCTCGCGGGCAAAACAAGCCTGCTGCCGGAACAGCCGCTGGATACAGCCGCTGTCTTGATCAGGGCTGACGAGTTGCGTGTGGGACAGGTCGTTGAGATCTGGGAAGCCTCAGCGGCGGATGAGGTGCGAGTTGGTGACAAAGGCGACATTCGCGCAACGGTGACGCCCGGTCCCGTGCGGCGTTACACAGGCACAGTGGCTCGAGCGGACGCCGGCGAAGTCGAGCTGCAACCGGCTGCAATGCTGGTAAGAATGGCGTCTGTCTCTGCGGTTCCCGTGCTGGGCAGGGTTCCGTATGTCAGCCGCATGTTCCGCAACACGTCCATAGCAGAAGAACTGCAGTCGCTGGATCAGCCGAAAATTCTTGCGCGAAATCAGATTGTGGCTGTGTATGATCTGTCTCAGGTGCAATCGGACGTTCTGAAATCTCTGGAACCTGCCCAACGAATCGGTGTGGATTTTGATTGACTTTCGTGCATTTTGTGTTCTGGCGTTCTGTACGGTGGTCCGACCGGTATGCGATATCGCGTTGCTGGCGGACGAGCCAGTGCAACGTGCGATGGCGGCCCCTGCTGTCGAGTGGGATGCTCAGAAAACCGTGCTGTTTTCGGAATTGACGGATGGTTTCACGGTGTACCGGATTCCGGGATTGGTTGTGACGGCAAGGGGTTCAGTACTGGCATACTGCGAAGCGCGTAAGTATTCCACAGCGGATCGGGGTGAGATTGAAATTCATCTGCGGCGCAGTGTGGATGGTGGTGTGACTTTCGATACAGCTCGACAGGTGGCTCATCGTGGTATTCGATTGGCTCGCAATCCGCATGTGCCACCGGGAAAGGCGGGGCGTGATCTGGGGGGACCTGATGAACAAACAGTGAATAATCCGCTGGCAATTGCAACTGCCGAAGGTCCCATTCAGTTGTTGTATTGTGTGGAATACCAGCGTGTGTTTCAGATTGAGAGTCGTGACGACGGTGTGACGTGGAGCAGTCCGCGCGAGATTACGCCGGTGTTTGCGGCTTTTCGGGATGTGCTGGACTGGCAGGTCGTGGCAACTGGTCCGGGGCATGCAGTGCAGGCAGCGAATGGGCGGCTGTGTGTGGCATTCTGGATGGCAACCTATGCGACTGGTGCGAGGCTGCCCAATGCGGTTGGCACGATTTACAGCGATGATGGCGGAGCGACATGGCACCGAGGTGATGTCGCGATTCGGAATGCTGTGGAACCGAACATTGCCGCACTGCCATCTGATCCGGACGGGTCCGGCGGTGGATTCCTGCTCACTGCTCGAAATTCCCGCCCGGAATCCCGACGACTGGTAAGTCGCAGTGCGGATGGTGCGGTGGGCTGGAGTGAGCCGGTTTTTGCGGATGAACTTCCGGAACCGGGCTGCATGGCGGGGCTCGTTCTGGCTCCGGGCCGCACTGCGGAGAGTCCGGCGCGGCTGTTGTTTTCAGGAGTTTACACAACGGATCGGCGTCATTCTGCCCGCCGTGATCTGACGCTGCACATCAGTCTGGATGGTGGTCGGACGTGGCCGACTGCAAAACTGGTGCAGCGCGGGCCCAGTGCTTACAGTGATCTGGCCGTTCTGCCGGATGGTACAGTGCTGTGTTTTTACGAAAGTGGCACGGATCAGCCGGTGAAGCAACGACGTCGAGACTGGGCCTATGCAAACCTGACTTTGGCGCGGGGACAACTGTGACGTTGCCGTGACCGGAGCATGGAGCTGGCGGATTTTTTCAGGGATTATGTCAGGGTCTGTTGAACTCCTGCCTCAACAGCAGACTGGCCCACAGCTCAGCAGCGTTCTGCTGTCCGAGCGCACTGAAGTGGCGACGCGACTTTGGCCCGCCCCGATTGGGCCCACGCAGCTGATCGGTGTCTGGTCCGAGTGCAAACCCCGGTAATTGGCTGACCTGCCTGATGGCGTCTCGGATGCGATTTTCACCGTCCGGATTGTTGTAAACTGTGGGGTGGTGTGTGGAGAGAGCGCAGTACCACGCGGGTGAAAACTGCCATGCTGCGACGGCTGCCGATCGAATCGACTGCAGGCGATTGACGTAGTCGGCAAGAGTGGTGTTTTCGATCACATCAGATTCCCCCTGTTGCCACAGCACTGCGCGGAAACGACCTGTCGATCTGCCAGCGGCATGCAGACGCTGCGATAACGGCTCTGTGGGAAGCCACTGGCGAACGGCCGTACCACCGACTGCCACATTGATAAAACCAACCGGGACATTCAGAGCGGATGCCAGACGATCGCCGACAGCCGGCCAGATGGAACCTCCATCACTGTGATCAGGAGCCGGTTGCGGATCATCAGCCACTTGCCAAACTCCGGTCTCAGTATTCAGCGCGGCGACGCGACGCTGTGGATCCCGGACCTGCAGACGCTCGTCGTTGGTATTGGTTGCGTAGGACTGTCCGGCAATCAGAAACACTTCACCGACGCCCACTGGTTCAACGGCTGCATCGGTGGAATGGCCGGCAATCGACTGCAGGCGAATTTCCAGTCGGTACCAGCCTCCGGCAGGCATTCTGACGTCAGCCTGTGCTGTGGCGGTGGTGCCCGCGGCGCTGTTTGTCCGTGCGCCATGTTCTGTGAGCATCAATTGCAGGGGCTGCCACATCGTTTCTGTCGCTGCGACATGCGTGACGGTTGGTTCAGTGGTCGGATTGCAGGGCAGCAAACGCCAGTACGCCGCTGCGATGGGCGCACTGAGCTGCTGCCCGGTCAGTTGCAACCGAACTGCAGTATCGCCTCGAGCCTGCTGCTGCTGTTTTTCTGCCCCCGGTGATTGCGGCGGCATTTCTCGCTGCAGGACCTGCCACGGCTGCGGGGCAACCAGCTGCAACTGCGATGGCTCAATGGCACTGCAGCTTGACAGGCCCAACAGGATCAGCAGCAGAGCAACGCTGGCAGGTATCAGCGGAGCCATCCGGGGCCAGTGAGTCGGCTGGAGATTGGTGGACCACGCAATTCTGATGGGATGCTGCGGCATATTTCATAGTTCCGTCGGTGATTTCCATTCGATTTACTGATTGCTTCGCTACTCGTTCAGATGCACTCCCAGCAGATCATTGTCCAGCACCTGCAGAATTGTGATGTCCGGCGCCACAAGGCGCGCTCGATTCTGAAACAAATCCAGTTCGTGAGTAATGGTATGGCCGGGAATGCCTGCGTTGATGATTTCGCGAGCTGGATTGAGGTGCTCAAGAATGGCGGGCCATGTTTCATGGTTGTCGATATGCAGACCATAGGTGAAGGAATCACCTATCGCCAGAACTCGCTGACGACTTCGGTCGATTGTCACGCTGTTCAGGTTACGGAATCCCTGTCGATTGGTGATCAGTCGAAACGGCTGATAGCGATCGTACTGCATGACTTCATCGAGGTTGGGAGGCAGATCGCCATAGATCTGATCTTCACGCAACATCTTTGCACGTGTTCGAACAGCGGAATATGACTGCAGGATCTGATCCAGTTGTCGAGCGACGATGCGATTTCCGAATCGTGACAGGTGCCCATCCTGCGGCAGCAGCGTGACATCTCGCCATTCAAATTCACGCAACGGCTCTGTCAGATCAAAAAATGGCACCTGAAACTGCTGTGTCAGCTGTTTGTAGAACAGGCGATTGGCAGCCTCGGAAACATGTTTGTCTGTACCGGGTTCGGTCGAAGGCAGGTACAGCACAATCAACTGCGTCTGAGCGTTCTGTGTGGCTGTCAGGAATTCAGAGAACAGGGACGAATACCGAGCTCTTGCCTGATCAAGAACCTGCGGATCCGCACTTTTGAACAGTTGATCCCACGCTTCATCATAGGTGATACGAATCTGTCCTTTGCGTGCTTTGACGCGTTCCGCAAAAACTCGGCCTTTGACCGACTGCCATGCTTCAAGGACGGCTATCGAGTGCCTGGCACGCCGTTGGTAGTAGATGCAGCGCAGCAGCACTTCGGTGCATGAGATCAGTAAGATCAGCGGCAGAATCGACCAAAGAATCCGTCGTTGCCAGGTGAGATGTTGGCGATGAGGTGTCATGTGCAGCTAAGAAAAGGGGATTTCATGGCGGTGATGTTCTGCAGCGGCAACTGTCAGCTCTGAAGTTTAGCAGACGCGTCAATTGTTGACATCCACTGGCACTTCAGCGTAGGGTAAGTGGTCCGTGGATCGACAACTGAACTGCAGGAAAGGGAAGCGTACGATGGTCAGGCTGGCTCGCGTGGCTGGATGTCTGGTAACTTTGCTGGTGCACTTGCTGGTGCATCAGGCAGCTGTGTGTGGCGAAGATCCGCAGGTGCAGGCGATTGTGGAACAGGCGGTTCAGGCGGGCGGTGGCCGTGACAGGCTACTGACGCTGTTTCGGATGAAGGAGCGTTACAGTTCCGGTGCCGTGCCTCCACCGGTCGAAAAATGGGCAGGCCGGGAATCCGTTCTGGAAGCCCCGAAGTCCTGGTGGGTGGGTGGTAAGGATCGTGCCGGGGAACCGGCGAAATTCGTCGTCTGGGCATGGACTCTGGGAATCCTTACCGACAGCAGCACAACGCTGCAGACTCTGCCGGCACTGACGGACGGCCAGCAGATGCTGGTGGGGCTGCGTGCAGGAAAGACTGTCCAGCCAGCGCTGGATTTATATTTTGACGCCACCAGTATGCGTCTGGTGCGAATCGACTGGCGCGACGACATTTATCGTTTCAGTGAGTGGCGTGAGCACGATGGTGCGGGATATTTCGCGAAGACAGCAATCTGGAAAAAGCAGGCTGCTCAGCCATGGTTTCATCACGAAGTGACCGAGCTGCAGCGGCTGCAGGAATTGCCCGCGGGTTTGCAGCGACAGTAAGGATTGGCTGATGTGGCTGTGCAAGATTTTTCGAGTTTGAGCCGAAGTGCCCCGCGGGAGTGCGAGGCTCCCGCCGAGCCGAAGCACCCTCACACCACCGCGGGAACGCGAGGCTCCCGCCGAACCGAAGCTCCCTCACACCACCTCGGGAGGGCGAGGCTCCTGCCGAGCCGCAAAAAGGCCCTGCAGCTTGAACAACACGTGCGGCTCAGCAGGAGCTTCGCCCTCCCAAAAACGCAACGCTGCCGACAGAACGAAAACACCAGCGGAAAAACAACACGTGCGGCTCAGCGGGAGCTTCGCCCTCCCGAAAACGCAACGCTGTCGCCGAGTCTCCAAAGGAAGCCGGTCGGCAAGGTTTACGTGGGGATGTGCAGGAGCTCGCGGGCTTGTTCCAGCCCTGGTGCTGGGGTCCCGAACTGGCTGGCAGAGACGCGGGCGAGGGCAATCAGCTGATTATTCCGCAGCGAAGCGGGCAGACTGCTGAATTCATCGCGAGTGGTCCAGAAGTACTTTTCAGCATGCAGGGCGCCGTCTTCACTGCAGGCGAACGGCAGCAGCTGCTGGAACAGCGTGTCAGCAGACACTCCTGCGCTCAGACAGCGCGAGGCAGCTGCGCAGGCAAGGTCCTGCTGTTGCTGGCGAATGGCAGAATCAAGAGTCTTCAGCAGCTGTTGAGGATCGGTTGCACTGATTTGCTGCAGAGATTGTTCAAGAGGTCTGGGGGTCCATTCGGAAGCGGGGCGGATCGCGGCGTCACGGGCCACACACCATGCGGACAGGATCACGGCCGCGCGGGCATTGCGAGGACTGGAGACAGCAGCGATCTGTCGCCACGCATGAGCCGTATCGCTGGCATGAACTCCGATGCTGTCTCCATGCACGCTGCCAGCCGGTTTGTTGGGCTGGGCCCATTCCGGTGGGCGTCCAGCATCGCGCAGCACCAGCTGGCAGGCTGCGGCCGAGACCGCCTGACTGATAGCTGCCGGATTGATGCCTTCGGCAAGTGCTGCCGTGGCTGCGGCAGCTGCCTGCAGCGGCGGCGTTTTCAGCAACAGTTCCGAGAACTGCTGGACCCACTGAGCATCGATGGCCTGGGGCTGAGCCGAAGAAGAGATTCCTGCGAAGCTGTCTTCAATCATTGCTGCCAGCGGTTCACTGACGTTGTGAGAACCCTTCTGACGATTGGGTTCCACCTGAATGCAGTAATGCAGGGATTGACGCAGCATGGCATCTGCATGGGAATGTCCTGCCAGGTCAAGCATGTCCCACGCCCGATGCGCCAGCACAATGCGATGAACTTCCGGAGCCTCGAACACGGTGGGTAACAGGCTGTTCCATGCGGTGTCGGGTGACTGGTGAGCAGCCGAGGTGAGGAGTTGGTCGGCGGCAGCACGATCCTGCTGATGCACAGAAACGGTCAGGGCCTGAGCCAGCGTTGTGGATGCTGCGGCAGCTGTGTTACCGGTCACGGGTTTCAGCGTGTCATTGTGATGATGGTCGGATTCTTCCAGCCGGGCAGCCTGGCGATAAAGGACTTTCAGTACCGGCAAGGCCTGCATTTCCGCAGGCAGCTGACGCGACATCCGCAGAGCGGGCATCAGGGCCATAAATGTATGAAAGCCGACGTAGTCTTCCCCGCCGAACGCGCGAGCATTTGCCAGTGCCGCCGACGTGATCAGTTGCTGCAGGGATGTGCCTTGACGCAGTTCTGCAACCACGGCCGGCAGGAATTTCTCAACCGGGGTCTCCTGAAGCAGATCAACAAGGCGATCGTGACCGGGGAAACGCAATCGCTGAGGTGGCGGTTCAGTTGGCGTAGCCGCAAGGCCCAGCTGAGCTGCGGTGGTGTGTCCCAATCCGGCGGCCAGCATGCCCTGACCGATACGAGCAAGAAATGTGCGACGTGGAGTCATGATGAGCCTGACCCGTCTGCTGAAAACGTGGAACCAATAACTGTCAGCGTGCAGTTATCAGTGGTGCAGCTGGAAACCAAGCTTACACAGAATCGAAGATGCAGGCATAGTGAGGTTCACTCGGAAACCGGAAAAGATCGCAGTTTTGTGTGTCGGTGCGGGCATCGTAGAGGGTAGTGAATCAGTCGGCAGCCTGAAGTTCCTGCAGAACGAAGCGGAGTTGGGAAAGTGGCGAGCCACGGTGACTGTCGCTCAGGTATGGCCGCGCAGGACCGACGCCACGGACAACACCGCAGCCTGAGCATGCCTGCCGCCAGTGCCAAACGTCGCTGATGGGCTGGAAATAAAGTCCTCTGAACTGAAAACACTGCGTTTTTCCGCGCGACGACGGGTTCATTCCCGGCCTGAAGCCGAGAGAAGGTTGACGCCGAGAACAAAAGGTAGCCCGAGCATTCCTGACGGCGGGGACAAAATGTAGCCCGAGCATTCCTGCTCGGCCCCGCCCATAAAAAACACTGGGGATTTGAAGGGTGACGCGAGGTTCGTGCCCGGGCTGAAGCCCAGACTACGACTTTTGTCCCTCGCGTCAGGGTTGGTTGTGTGACGTAGTCAGGATTCTGAAGACGGAAGTATTGCTGGACTGGGGTTGCTGTTGCACATTCTGTTAGACTGTGCGTGTCTGGACAGGATTGATTCAACAAGGTTCTGCTGAGAGGACTTCTGCAATGCTGCAGAGTTGTGTGTGGGCAGGCTGCTGTCTGCGGGTTATCGGTTGTGTGCTGGTGTTGGCTGTGACGGGGTCCGTGCGTGCCGATGACTGGCCACAGTGGGGTGGTCCGCAGCGTGATTGTGTCTGGCATGAAACAGGAATTGTGCAGAAGTTTTCCACCGCTGGCCTGTTGCCTCGCCTGTGGTCCGTTCCGATCAGCGAGGGTTATTCCGGGCCGGCGGTTGCAGCGGGTCGAGTGTATGTGACGGATCGAGTGGCGGATGAGGGGCTTGAGCGAGTGCTGTGTGTGGACGTCGAGACTGGCCGCGAGCTCTGGAAGTATGCTCACCCGGTTCGCTACACGGTCAGCTACCCCGCAGGCCCCAGAACGACTCCTGTCATTCACGACGGCCTGTGCTATACAATCGGCGCTGAAGGTCACATGTTCTGTTTTGATGCGGCCACGGGTGAAGTGCGGTGGTCGAAGGAGTTTCAAAAGGACTTCGGTACAAAGCTGCCGACATGGGGTATGGCCGCATCTCCACTGGTTGACGGCGACCAGCTGATTACTCTGGTGGGTGGAGAAAAAGGTGGGCTGGTTATCAGCTTTGATCGGCGTACGGGGCGTGAATTGTGGCGGTCTCTGGAGGACGGCGGTGTTGGCTATTGTCCGCCTGTGATTTACGAATTCGGCGGTCGCCGACAACTGATTCTCTGGCATCCGGCCGCTGTGTCAGCACTCGATCCGGCAACAGGCCAGCTGCTGTGGCAGCATCCATGGAACATTCGCTATGGGCTGACTGTGCCTATGCCGCGAAAGCTGGACGACCGTTTGTTTCTGACGGCCTTTTATGACGGGCCGCTGATGCTGAAGGTCAGTGCGGATTCGGCCGAGGTGGTCTGGAAGGGGAAGGGCACAAGTGAGCAGGATACGGATGGACTGCATTCCATCATGCCGACTCCTGTTGTGAATGCGGACCATATTTTCGGAGTCTGCAGCTATGGTCAGCTGCGGTGTCTGAACACAAGTGACGGAGCCCGACGCTGGGAAACGCTGCAGGCAACAGGCAGCGGACGATGGTGGAATGCGTTTCTGGTTCCCAACGGAGATCGGACTTTTCTGCATAACGAGCAGGGGGATCTGATCATCGCGAAGCTGACGGGTGCGGGATACGAAGAACTGAGTCGAGCCAAACTGGTGGAACCAACTCGGCCTGTGCAGCGGCGTATGACTATCTGGTCGCATCCGGCATTCGCGATGAAAAGCGTGTTTGCTCGGAATGACAAAGAGCTGGTGCGAGTGAATCTTGCTGAATGAGTGCCGGGGTCTGAGACTGGCGGGCTTGTGCAATGCGGGCCCGCCAGGTTCACTCAGAAAGCGGAAGCTCAGGACAGCAGCAGTTCGGGAAGTGCGGCAGAACGCGAGCCGGCCTGGGGCGGATTGTCCAGCGATCGGAAGGTGAACACGACCGACTGCTTGGTGTTCTGAGAAGAGTTGCGAGTGGCTGCGTGGAAACAGCGAGCGTGAAAGAAGAGCACGTCACCGGGTTGCAGCGGCACGGGCACAGCTGTCTGCAGTAAGGGTTGATTCTGCGGCAGGTCGGTACGGAGGAACAGGGCTTCGTCAAGGCGATCTTTATCCGCTTGAGCCGTGTGGGTTCCGGGCAGCACCTGCAGGCATCCGTTGTGCAGATCTTCGGTTCCCAACGCGATCCAGATATTGATCAGGTGACCGTCGGAAAAGGACCAGTATCGAGTATCCTGATGCCAGCCGGTATCGCTGCTGTACCGCGGCTGCTTGGTCATGATGCAATTGTGGTGTGCGAGCGGCATAACAACGTGTGGCCCCAGCAGCTGTTGCAGTCGCTGCAGCAGGAAAGGTTCCCGCACCAGCTGCAGGAATACCGGATCGCGACTGACGGCCTGCCGCAGCCGGCGAATCGTGCGACCACCCTCACTGTCCAGTGAGTCCGGGGCACCTGGGTAATGCAACTGAGCCTCGTATTCAATGTCACCCTGATGAGCATTGAGGTCTCGTTCGGTGATCTGGCGCATCCGCTGCAGGTAGGAATCAGGCATCAGCCCTTTGGCAATGAAGTAGCCATCACGGTTGAAGTTGGCAAGTTCTGAGGCACTGAACTGAGAATCGCCGGCGACGGGACTGGTCATTACGGAGCATCCCCCGGCATCCTGCCGGGCCCAGAGAGTCAGAAAACGAGAAGTCAGGAAGACCGCGGGGAATTCTCACTGTCCGGGCCAGAGCGACAAGTGGGATGAGCGGGAAATCTCAACATTTGCAAAGCAAGTTTCAGAGTTCATCCCCCCCTCGGGAGGGCGAGGCCAGCGCCGAACCGTAGGGTCCAGCAGCAAAACAAACACTCGGCTCAGCAGGAGCTTCGCCCTCCCAAACGACAACATTCACGCCGAGCCGAGGGGTCATGCTGCCAGACCGGATAGCCGTAAGTGGAAGCTGACGGGTGCTGTTCGCAACGGCTCACACCGCGAGCTGGTGCTCGGTGGTCCCGGCAGACGGCCGACGGGTGGAAGTCGGGGTGACTGCGATTCGTTTGAACCTTCGCCCGAGATCATTGCCGACTTTGTGGCGGTGGCGATGGAGTGTCGACCGGGGGCTTTGGGTGTGCTGGACGAGTTGGTGATGAAGGCGCAAACGGCGATTGCCCCGGAATGACCCGTGATCTGGACACTCCGCTGCGTAGCTCAATGAAAGACGAGTTGCTGGTCGTCTGAAAATTCTTCCGGATTTCCGGACATCGCAGCGATCGACGGCATACATCATCCATGTCGCCACTTGGAAATTGGCCAGATGGTATTTGGCGAATTCATCAGCCAACGACCGTCATGAAAACCACACACCGTGTAGCTCTCCAAATAGCGGACCACGAATCTGCCGCTCGCAGAAAATGCGGTAGAACGCGGCTTCGCGTCGAATTCCCCTTCTCTGATTTCCAACAGTCTGTGCAGCTAACCACTTGCCGGCATTGGGGGTGAAAGAAGGGATTTTTTCGGACAGACGGCCGTCATTCAGCATATGTGATGAGTGACGGGTGTCGTGCACTCACAACACGAATTCCAGGGCTCCATGCGGTGAGCCCAGTCTGCGTTCAACCATCCATCCAGCCACCATTGCGCACACCATCAACGACCCACCCCCTGGCGTTCAGCGGTCTGCTGAACTGTTGTCACAGTCCGTCAGCCATTTCGGTCGCTGTACGGATTCACCAATCGCCATAAAGAGGATCGTCACGATGCCCAGGTACATCACGTGCGATGCCGACATTGGTTTTCCTTTGCCCAATGTCGCCATGGTCGCCGAACGGATCACCCAACTCCACAACGGTCACAGGCGTGTTACGGCAGCAATCATTGCCAAGTCGTTTGGCCATTCCGTGCCGGCCATTCAGGCCGTTCTGGATCGTGGCCGGCGCAACGGCGTGTTGAGTCACCACATGAATTACGGCTGGATCACTCTGCAGCGATAACCACGATGCCACATCTCCCCGACAACCTGGTGCCGTTCTATGAAGACGGACTGTTCTGGAACCAGACACCGGAACAGATGGCTGCCGAGCGCGCGTACCGAGATGCATTCCTGAGATCGGCGCGTGAAGCCGGCTCATGGAAGACCATCGACTATGCCGCGATCGATGCCGCCCATCGAGAGCGGCGACAGGTCAGGGAATTGTTCGAAGTCCTGGTTCCGTCATCCGAGTACTTTGCATGTCCGGACCTGGACAGCGAACAGGTCGCCTACAAACGGGAGCACGTCGTCCCCGCCGCTCGTCTGCGTGGCCGCGTACATGGGTTTGAGTTCGTACGACAGTGCTGGGAAGAACTGAGTAAGAAGGGAATCAGCGACAATGAGATCGCGACCACCATCATCCAGCCGTGGATCAGCACCGTCGCGGACTGGGGTTCGGAGCAACTGCAGCCGGACCACCAAACCGTCCCTCGCGCTCCGGAAGAACTGTTCGAACAGAGGCAGCGACGCATGCTGGAACAGGCCAAACAGGTAATCGCCAGCGGCGACCCCTCGAAACCACATGTCATCCTGCAGCTGCTGAGCAACGTGACCCGTGACCAGTTGGAATGGCTCTGGCCCGGCCGAATCCCCCTTGGCAAACTGACTCTGCTGGCCGGAGACCCGGGCCTCGGCAAGTCCTTCGTCACTCTGGACATCGCTGCACGCGTGTCTCGAGGCGAACGCTGGCCCGACAACCCGCTACAGCGACAACCGCCTGGCAAAGTCATCCTGATGAACTGCGAAGATGATCTGAACGACACGATCGCTCCACGGCTGGACAAAGCTGATGCCGACGACACAAAGATCATTGTGTTGGAAGGCATCTCGCTCATGGGCAAACGGCGACTCATCTCCCTCGAAGCGGACATCCCACGACTCGAAGAGATCCTCACAAACCATTCGGATGTCCGACTGATTGTGATCGACCCCATCGCCGGGTATCTCGACAAAGTGGATTCCCATAACAACAGTGAAGTCCGAGGACTGCTGGCTCCGCTGGCCGACCTTGCCAGCCGTTTCCACGTGGCGATCCTGACCGTGACTCATCTCGCGAAGACGGGTGGAACCAAGGCCGTCTATCGAGCCATGGGCAGCCTGGCCTTCGCAGCGGCCGCACGAGCTGTGTGGGCCATCACCAAAGATCCGGACAACCCTGAGCGACGACTGCTCCTGCCAGCCAAACTGAACCTTGCCAGAGACCCGGATGGACTCGCCTATCGCATCGACGATGGCCGAGTCGCCTGGGAGTTCAATCCGGTGAAGATGCATGCTGACGATGCCTTCGCCGCCGAGACAGCGAATCAGAAACCCACACAGCGAGGCAGCGAACGACGCGAGGCGATCGCCTGGCTCCGTGAACACATCGGCGACAAAACACTGCCAGCGAATGAAGTGATCGAAGCCGGCGAGCAGGTTGGCTTCACTGACCGAACCCTCCGCCGAGCGTACAAGGCGATCGGCATCCCGGCCCGCAAAGAATCGTTCGATGGTCCATGGCTATGGCGGCTCACTCCAGCATCCGACCAGCCACCTGAACACGACGATACGTTCGACTTCCCGAACCTTTGACCCGGCCGGAGATCTTTCACCACCTCGCCACCAACTTGCCAATGGCTCTTACATACTTGAATTGGCGACATGGTCCCAATTGGCAAGATGGTCTCCTCTATACCACCCACCACACACACACTCTCTCTTAAGAACTTTTAATGGCTATATGGGTTTTTATAGGGGGTAAGAGGCAAGATGGGGGTGAAGTAAGGAAGGCCATCTTGCCAGTTCAGTCCATGTCGCCACCAGAGTAAGGCAAGGGACATGTGGCGAGGTGGCAAGGTCGTCGCAATATTCCAGACGCAATAGGTACTCCCCGGCCCGTCCCCTCTCCCCATACCCTCGGGGAACAGTCGCCAGATTGAGCACAGTTTGTTTCGTTTGTCCGAAGTCCGAAAGACCACCAATGTCCCGAGTTTCCGAACACAACGCGTCAGTGGCCACCGTAGGCGATCTGTGGCCCGATTTCGTCACCCGGGCCACCGCACTCTGCCGGACTGTGGCCGGTCGCGACCTGACGGGTTTGCCGCTGTACATCCTGCTGCAATCGGAAGTCGCCGAGGTTATGGGTCGGGAGAACTATTCCGATGGCTACACGACGCACAATCTGGACCTGAACCTCCGATCCATCATTGGCGATCGCTGGCACGGCCGTGGCCCGTGCATAGTCCTGAACGATGTCTCCATCGCCGACGAGCACTTCCCGGAGGATGTGGACATCGTAGCCATGAGCATCGTGTTCCACGAGCTGGCCCACATCCTTGATCGACCGATGCCGGTGGATCTGCAGTCGCTGCCATCAGACGACCGCATCGAATTCGAGACGATGGTGATCGCCAATGCTGCTCGGCATGAATTCCGGCCGCTGCCGACTCCGTACTTCGGTCATGAAGATCAGTTCATCCGGATCGCTCTGCACCTGCACTTCCGGGCAGCACGGGCTAGTGTGGAAACGATCCCCAATCTGCTGTGCTCTGGCCGGCGATACTGCCTGTCGCATGCCCATCGCTACATCGAAGCGATTGGGGACGAACCTGCAGATCTGCCGGAGATCGCGTTCACCGAGATCTCCCGATCGCCGCCGCCCGAAGCCTTCATCGCCCTGTGGCTCAATGATGTCAGTCGTTACCTCGAAAGTTGTCCACAAACCCTGAACGGAGTGTTGTCATGAATGTTGCTCAGTTGATTGAGAGAATTGCCGGTCGCCAGAAAGAACGCCAGCAGCAGAAAGTCCAGTCCTATCGCGACCTGGTTAAGCAGATCGCTGCCGGTGGAAAAGAACCGGATCCAGCTTCCGTCGAAGCCACACTGGAAGCCGCTGGCAAATCCCTGGATGACCTGCAGAAGGCAGTCAGGCAATACGAGCAGCGAATGACATGGAAAGCCCAGGTCGCCATGGTGCCGTCGCTGGAGAAGGAGCGTGACCGGCTGAATCGGGAAATCGCCGCAGCCGACAAAATCCTTGAGGAAGCGGAGGCACATCACAGTGAAGTAACTGCACCGCTGCATGGTGAGCTCGCTCACACTAAAGACGGTGTGAACGATGCATCCACGGCTCGATCACGATTGTTCGACACCTGCGACGACGAATCGCTGTGGCAGCAGTTGCGGGAGCTGAGTCGAGAAGCTCAGCGACTCATCCTGGAGAATCAGGGACTACAGAGTCGCCTGGCCTACCTGCAAACCAGGGCAGAGCAGCAGGCTGCGAAGGTGGATGAAGAATCGAATGCCGTCACCAAAGCGTCGCGACAGCAAATGGTGAAGGATCTGCTGAAGGAAGCCGAGGACGTTCGCTGCACTATCAAGGCCAATTCGCTGCAGAGCTTCGAACTGGCCAAACGAAGTGAACGCATTGAGCGGCAGATGCGGGAGTGGTAACCGCGACTGTGGCACGCTGATCTTTGACAACTCACCATAAATTGCAATCAGCCGCCGGGCTTGGCTCGCCCGGCGGCTGGAGACATTCTATAACAGTAGGTGTCCATTTCCCCGCAGAACATGCGGTATTTTGAAACGCCATTCTCTGTCGATGCGGAAATTCCGGCAGCTCAGTTTCACCAGTTGTTTGCCGCGTCGCCCCAGCTTTCCATTGGAGGTCCCATTCATCGCAGGGGGCGTGACACAAAATGGATAGCTACTCCATGACATCGTATTCTAAGAAAAACCGCACAGACACCTTACAGACGGCGAGGAAGTCCCTGGTGCCCTTTTGAACTTCGCAGAGGGCTCACAGTGGTGACCCGACAAATGGCAATCCTATGGAACCGATTCGGTCTTTGCCTCCGATGTCGATGGAAAAGGGATGATCTGCGGCCAAATACGACGAAGCTCGACCCATCCGGGAATGTGCCGCACTGGGTCGGGCAAAACTACAGAGGTCACTTTGAAGTTGTAGATCTGCGTATGAGTAACAACGGGAAAGTTCAGTCCTTTCGTGGCGACAATGTTTGCCTCTCTGACCTCGAGTTTCTGTTCCCGGCCTTCTACTTCGTGCCCGATGACCAGATGATATTGTTGCTCTTCCGGAACAAACACAACTCGAACAACGTTGCCATAGGGACTCACTCGATAGCGACTACCCGGCAATATGATATACCCACCTGGCGTAATGGGGTAGCCATACGGGTCTAGCTCAATGTCCGCTGGCCAATCCATCGCGGGCATTTTCTGGAGTGAAATATCTGCATCTGGACTGCCAGTCGCCCTTACACAGCGGACGACCTTATAGAGGGATCCAAAAACCGGAATCACATCGTCGTTTATTATTGGGCCAGTGCGCAGGTCGGTAGCTTCCAGAAGCCGTTGCGCGATCCACTGGTCGTCGGGGAAGGGTTCCCCTTTGCCTCCATTACGACTACGATACGTGAAACCTGGATTTCTTTCCTTGATAGAGTGATCTCGTTGCACACGAATCCAGACGGATCCGCAGAACTTGCGCCCGGGAAGGTTGTACCGTGCCGGTGGCGAGTCAGCACCAGGTAACCGAGTATCATCAAAGGGATCCCAGTCTGCGTCTTCTCCGTCAAACTGAAAATACCGAATTGTCTTAAAGGCTGGACCGATCTCAATTCCATCACCCCGATAGAAAGTGCAGTCGATGCTATCTGGCGTACATTGCTTCGGCACGGGGTCCGTCGCAAATAAGAGGCCCGAGAATATTGTAAATAGCGAGGTCAGGGACGCGAGAAACCTCATGTTCTGAGACAAGATGATCACTCCTTCTTCAAGGCAACGATCTGCGCAAATTTCGATAGATTAAATTGTGACAGATGAACAAGCACTTCGCCGTTCCTGGTCCGTGGGTCAGAGACCCCCCAGGGATTGTAAAGGACAACATATGGAATATCGTTTACATTGCGGAGCCCAATAAACAGATACGCATGTGGACCTGCGATCGGCTTATCGGTGTTGTAGTCGAAGGGCAATGTTTCGCCTTCAGCAGGAGCGTTCGTTGTGAAAACAACTGGCACACCAGACCAATCCGACAAAAACTGATCAATAGACTGCGTGCTCGCATCCCAAGTAGCGGTTGAACACCCGGTTGTGACATACCAAGCGGTGTGGATTGATCCATACCACAGCCCTGGTGGTAAACCATCTCCGCTACTTCGGGTAAATGAATAATCAATAAGGGCACGATCGATCAGTTGTGGCCAGACTTCAGAACGCTGCTGAGCGTCATAGTCTCCGGACAATTCCAGCATGTTGGCGCCCAGCGAGAGCAGTTCATCTACACCATAAGTTTTTGACCATGGGTCCGTAGCAGATGTACCAGGGAGCGTTACCTTAAACTCACCACCATTCGGGAGGACTTCTATCATGTCTCGAATCTTTGATTGCCACTTGTAGGCCATTCCTGCCATAATGGCCGCACAATAACAGTTCGGTCGAATATTCTGATCTACGTCATTGTAATGGATGGTGGCGCTCCCATCGGCTTTCAGTGCGGAGTCATTGAGACCGGCGAAGGCGACGAGGCCATCCAATATGGTATATTGAAGCAATTTGTCCCCTGTCGTAAATGCCCTTTCCGAGTCGACTTCGTCGAGGCGATACCGGCGATCAAACGGCTTGTAGCGAAATCCCGGCTGTACAGTGAGTTCAAACGTTTCAATTCCATTATGTTCTTCGTCAGCGGCTCCATCAGTCTTTGCCTTGACGGTGATTGTTGCCGTCTTTTGACCTGGAGCGAAGTGAATAACTCCCGCGGCTGCGGGCAGGACTGACGGATCAGTCAGGTCGGCGTCACGACTTACATTATTCCAATCCACACTATAATTAACATCGAGTGACTCTGAGTAGTCTACCGATCTTCGAACGAACGTTATTGGCATGGTGTCAGCGCCTTCGAGTACATGCGTATCCCCGGTCAGTCCGACAATTGGCAAAAAACGCACATTGAAGTATGAGACTTCTGTTGACGTGCCATTCGTGGCACGCACGGCGAGTTGATATTGTTGGTGATCGGGGCGGACCGCATCTGGATGTTCGACTCCCGCTGTATCGGTAATTGTTTCGATCAGATTCACTGCCAGCAATACGGTGTTTTCTCCAGGTTCAATTTGACGGAACAGTAATTCTGGTCGCCAATCGAGGGACAACTCTGTTCCCGGGGCGGCATCAATCGTCGTGATTTGAGCACCTTTTTTCGCATCGAGATAAATCTCTGCGTCTGGGATATCACCAACTAGTCGGCCTTGGCCGATGATCGAGAATTCAAACGTCGATTCATCGGAATCGTTGTTTACTATTGTAATTCGTCCGCTGTATGCCTGAAGTACTTGTGGCGAAAACTTTACCTCGAATCTATCCGAGGTGTTTGGAGCAAGATTTGCGACCAGCGGATCGTCCCCAACGAGAAAGCCGAATGGCAGCGACAAACCAGACAGAAACAATGTTGATGATCCAGTGTTCTCAATGACGAAGAATCGCGAAGTGGTTCGCCCAATGATGACTTTGCCGAAATCGGTGCCGTCAGTCACTGACGGCGTGTCATCGTGATTCTCGATTTGTAGCTCTTTTCCACTGATTTGAATTTCTGGTGCCGTTGCAGCTGCAGTAACAGCGAAGTTGTACGGCGCTTCGTTCGCATCGCTGTTATAAAGTATGACTTCGCCGGTGAACGTGCCAGCCGTCGTAGAGGAAAACTTGACATCAAAGGTGTCTGCTTCGCCCGGTTCAAGCCACGTGCGTAGTGCTTTTGCACCACGCCAGAATCCAGTGCCGGTGACTGAAGGTGTGCCCAGGTAGAGAGTTCCGGAACCGGTATTCCTGACCGTAAACGTTTTGGTCAAGGTGTGTGTTGTCGTCGCAGTGCTGACCAGCACACTACCAAAATCCGTATCGTCCGTGGTACTTGGCGTCGTGTCCCCATCAGCGATGCTGACGCCCTTGCCGGTCAGATCAATTTCCGGAATTCCGACGATACCACGGATGACGAAGTCATACGGGCATTCGTCACTGTCGCTGTTGTAAATCGTGACGGTGCGAACAAACGTTCCCGGCGTGGAAGAAACGAGTTCCACGGAGAAGGTGTCCGATTGGCCCGGACCGATCTGGGTGAGCAAAGTATCGCTGCCGATGCGGAACCCGGAACCTGGCCCTAAACTTACCTGGCCGAGGTACAGGGTTGTTGTGCCATCGTTTCGTACTGTGAAGGTGCGGCTGGCAACAATATTCGGTGGCGTCATTCCAAAGTACGTGTCATCCGCCGCGCTGGGAGTGTTGTCCCCATCTGCAATACTGACTCCATTGCCACGAACATCCATTTCCGGAGTACCACGAATGCCAAAGACGGCAAAGTTGTACGGTGCCTCATCGGCATCATTGTTGTCAATAATGATCTCACCGCCATATTGACCCACAATGTCGGGTGCAAAGCGGACTGTAAACGAATCCGTTCCACCGGCTGCAAGCACACTGGTTAATGGTTCCGTCAGAATGAAACCGGCTGGCAACGCCCGCAGCGACAATGAGAGCAGTGCTGTGCCTGTGTTGTTGACGATGAACGTGTGGTCAACCGTCTGAGCGGGCCCCACGGTTCCGAAATAGGTGCCGTCAACCGCCGACGGGACTGTGTCGCCGTCGACGATCACACAGCCGTTTCCAAGCACATTGATTTCTGGCCCGCCCATTGTTCCGGTGATGGCGAAGTTGTAAGGATTCTCATTGGAATCATTGTTCCCAATCGAGATTTCCCCTGAGTACGTACCGGGGTTCACAGGAGAAAACTGAACAGAAAACGTGTCGCTTGTTCCAGGTGCTAACTGAGTCACCAATGATTCGGTCAGAACAAAACCTGCCGGCAACTGCGGGGTCTGCAGGGTCAAAGTCGCTGAACCGGAGTTTTGGACGGTGAACGTCCGAGTGACGCTTTGCCCAGAACTGATCATTCCAAAATTGGTGCCGTCAGCAGTACTTGGCGTCCAGTCACCATCGTCAATTCCAACACCGCCGCCGCTGACACCGATCTCCGGAGCGCTCACGGAACCCTGGATCGCGAAGTTGTAGGGGTTCTCATCTGAATCATTGTTGCCAATTGAGATCTCACCGGAATAGGTGCCTGCCCCCAGCGGAGAAAAACTCACGGTGAACGTATCGTTGGCTCCAGGGGCAAGCTGGCTCGCTAATGGCTCGGCGAGCGAAAAACCGAAGGGAAGCTGCGGTGTTTGCAGCGTCAGAACAGCGGAACCGGAATTGTTAACGGTAAATGTTCGAGTGACCGACTGCCCGGCGTTGATCCAACCAAATTGCGTGCCGTCGGGAATCGCAGGCGTGGAGTCTCCGTCGACAATTACGATGCCATTGCCACTCACGCCAATTTCAGGGGCATTGGTTGCCCCACGAATCACAAAGTTGTACGGATTCTCATCGGCGTCGTTATTGTCAATGATGATGTCAGTCGAGTACTGACCGGACGATGTGGGGGCAAAGCGCACTGTAAAGCTGTCGTTGGCTCCCGGCGCCAAATAGAGCGATAGTGACTCCGTAATCATCCATCCGGCGGGCAATTGATGCAATTGCAATGATAGATTGGCGGTTCCAGAATTTGTGACGGTAAACGTGTGGTCCACAAACTGCCCGGAACTGACGATACCGTAGTCCGTGTCGTCGGTGGCACTCGGCGTACTATCTCCGTCGACGATGAGCAGGTTCTTACCGTAAACCGCAATCTCTGGCGCTGGTGACGTACCGCCGCCGGACCCGCCGGTACCTCCGGAACCAGACCCAAGAACTGAACCAGCACCATTGCCTCCGTAGTAAGCTGAACCGCCAGTTGGAACGCCACCGGTTCCCGACGACGAATTCACAAATCCATTGTAAAGACCACCAAGAAAATCTTGTTCACCTTGCGGATCGGGACTATCCAGCAAGTCAGTCCCGGTGTAATCATCTACGATGATAATGTTGACGTTCTGTGTTCGTGTTGAGCCGTATGCGTCCAGGTATGAAATGCCAAACGAGTCAACACCTGACGATGAATACTCGTAGTTGACCGACAGAGGGCCCGAATTGTTCAGTACGACCGTTCCAAGCAGTGGACTAAACGTAATCGCCTGAAAACTGACCGCATCCGGGGGCAATGCTATGGAGACAGAATTTACGCCGGTTGAGTGATAAACCTGAAGCTCCGTATCAGCCGCGGCTGTCGCGGCCGTCAGCAACTGGCGTTGTTCGAGAAGTTCACTGCCAGACCATCTCAGAGCCTGAAGTCTCCTTGAACTTCTTCCTCGGCCAAAAAAAAGAAGAGCCTGGGACCGGAGGACCTTCGAAAGCGTGTGTGACATCCATTGACGCCAGTACAGGGTGAATCAACTCACGAATACGATCCAGGGTGGAGTTGTACCATCGCACGTAATTCCGTCAATCCATATTGATCGCCTGAACATGTTAGCTTCTTGCGGCAGATAGAACCCATCTGCTGTGGAGAACGGAAATCTGTTGAGAAAAACACGAACAGGCACTCATGAAACGACACCACAAAAGCTGTTGCAATTGATGCGGAAGCGCTGCGAATCCGCTGGATGACGTTGCCTATGATGAGGTAACTGTGTGGTCGTTGAACGATTGGTTTCCCCAACGCAAAGGACACAGAGTTGAACACGCACGACGACCTGGGCGACAGCCTGAAGATCACCAACACCGAAGGCCGCCAGCTGAACGCCCCGGGCACCTGGGTCAGCGGAACGATCGCCGGCCACGCCTTTCAGGTCCTGGTCTTCGAAGACCACGCCGAGACCGAAGAGTACGAACTCGGCACCAGCCGGATCAGCAAACTCTGGCTGCGACATCAGGCCGACCGCCAGGTGGTCGCCAACTTCGACCGGGGCTGGGACCTGCAGCCCACCACAGACGACGCCGGCGCGATTGTCGACTTCCTGGCCGAGGGGATCGCAGAACACACTTTCGGACGCTAACGCCGAAATCCGCGACGAGCGGATCGTCCGGCGGTGGTTCACCGGGCCTGATGATGGCAGCCAACCATGACGAACGAATGGGGGAGAGAATCAGATGAAGGCGGCAGAAGTGCAGATTGGTGGGGAATACGAAACGCGGATCGGGAAAGAGTCCGTTCAGGTCCGCATCCTGGCAGAGAAGGCTTCCGGCGGATGGACCGCCTTGAACCTAGCGACAAAGAAGAAGGTCTTCATCTCGATGGCTAGGCTGCTCTGCGGACCAGGGTCCAACGCAACGACGACCACAGAGGACAATTTGACGATCATCGAGGTGCCACCTGCCACGGTCGAAACGATCAACGCACCCGAGGCCAAACCTGGCCGGAAGAAGAAGGCATCGGACGAACCAGCCGATCCTGCAAAGAAGACCAGCCAGATCCAGGCGGCATTGCAGGTCTTGGCAAATGCCAAAGAACCCATGAACTGCTTGGCGATGGTCGAGGCCATGTCTTCCCAGGGATTGTGGACCAGCCCAGGTGGCAAGACGCCACACGCAACGCTGTATGCCGCCATTCTGCGGGAGATCAACGCGAAGGGCCATGATGCCCGATTCCTCAAGGTCGACCGCGGCCAATTCGCCGCCGCCGGATCGGAGGCGTAACGATGACCACACCAGAACATCTGGACTATGCCGAGGAAGCCGAATCGGCGGAACGGGCGGAAGCCTGGCCACAAGCTCTGGCTCTCTGGCAACGAGCCATCGCGACCTGCCCTGGCAAACAGCCTACCTACGCCGCAGGCGTCGCCCGCAGCCAACGGCAGATCGCTGTGGACGCCGAGCTCGCCTCCATCGCCAGGCGAACCATGGACATCCCGACGCTGGACGCCCGGAATTCAGACCGCCTCGACTTCCACGAGGTCTCCGTCTGGGAACTGCTCACCGCCCTTCGCCTAGCCTATCGAGCTGGTCAGTCGTCGGAACCGTGACGTTCACGAAATATCGTAGCTGCCGATTCAGAAAGGCGAGAAAGGTCGATTTCCAGATTCATATGTCTGAGGAGACTTCTGGCCGCTTTGTCAGAAATGGATTCCAGCCCGGTCATGGAAAGGTGGTGTTGATGCTGGCTCAGACTTTCAGCAGCAGCATCTGACAGAGAACGCAGTCCTTTGAGAAAAAGATCGCCGTTGTGTTTGCTGAGGCTTTCAGCGGCAGCATCCGACAATTCGGAAAGAAAATTGAGCACGAGCAATCCGATGTGTTTGCTCATCGCATGCGCAGCATCGTCTGGAATCGTTCGAATCCAAAGCGCGAGACTACCATCAAAATGACTTAAGGCCTCAGCTGCGGGTACGTCAATAGCGGAGTACAACAGCAGGCTTTTATAGTCACGCGTTTTGATGAATTTCTGCGCTTCACGCAATGTCAGCAGAACTTGCTTAATCGTATCAGCTGAATTCGTGTCGATGCTCTCCTCAAGTACCTTGTAATGGATTTCGATCCATGTCGATCTCGCAGAGCTTCTGTGGCCTTTCACGACCAGATACACAGATCTTAGCAGCCACACACCGCTTAAGAGCTGCAAAACTCCAATCGCGTACACCATTGCATTCGATGCTGAAGAGATCAGCAAAGGTCGGAATAAAGACGGGTTTACAAAATGCACGATGCCAACAGCAATTATGAAGATTGCCAGAAAGCCTGTCGCTGCTGCTTTAATTCGCTTCATTCGACTTCCCTCAGTTTATCGTCTCCCGGGGCTTCCTCTCAATCTGAGACGTCTAGTCCGACAGACCCATCAATCCCTTCTCCACCGATCCTGAACAAGACCGCCGCCAGGCAGTGGATGCCTGCGGCCAGATCGAGGTAAGTGTGTGTTTCCAGTGTGACAACGTCGCCACTCGCAAAGCATAACAATCGAACGGGAAATGACATGGCATCTCAGCAATCGCATAACGACCAAATCAGACAATCGACTCGATCGCTCTGAACCAATTCCACGATCAACCCAGCCATCCAACCACAGACCCATCCCCGGCGTTTCCCGCTTCATGGTTCTGGGATGGATGGCTGTCATGGAAGGAAGTTCAGGTTCAACACATGCTGGATTGGCATCGCCGGATGACACGAATCAACCGGAAGATGTTCGGTCGTTTCATCCATGGGTGTCAGAGGTGTTGTTTACTGAGACGCGCCGTGTGTGGTCTCGAGCATACGGACGAGAGATATCGGATTCGGAGGTCATTGAGATTCTTGTGAATGTCAGACGACTGGCTGAAACGCTGCTGAATGCAGCAGGAGGAAAGATATGAATGTAGTGATCTGGGCGAGAGTCTCGTCGCGGGAGCAACGTGAAGGATACTCCATCGACGCACAGCTGCGGGCCGGCCGCGAAAAGGCTCAGAAGGCTGGCTGGCACGTGGTCCGTGAGTTCGTCGTGGCAGAGTCAGCGCAACGCGGAGCGGAGCGTGTGGCATTCAACGATATGTTTTCGTGGGTCAAGGCGAATGCGAAACGAGAGAGGATCAAGGCAATCCTGAGCCACAAACTGGACCGCGTGTGTCGCAACATGCGGGACGCGGTCCGCCTGCAGGAACTGGAAGATGCCTGTGGGGTTCAGCTGGCCTTCGTCGAAAACGAGTTCGGTCCGGGTGCCGCTGGAGCCTTGTCATTCAATGTGATGGCAGCGGTGGCTCAGTACTACAGCGACAATCTGCGGTCCGAAGTTCTGAAGGGGCTTGATGAGAAAGTTCGCCAGGGCTGGCCCACCGGCCTGGCTCCCTTTGGCTACATCAACACCAAAGACCGCGAGACGCCAATCCAGCCACATCCCGAACGAGCTTCGACCGTCAAACGCATCTTTGATCTTTACGCCAGCGGCGGTCACACCTTCAAGACTCTCGGCGATCTCCTGTACGAAGAAGGCCACACATTTCGACGAAGCCAGAAGCGCTTCCATCGATCGGCTCTCGCGTACATTCTAAACAACCGATTCTACATCGGAGAACTGCATCGTCACGGACAGGTGTACGTGGGACGCTACGAACGGCTGATTGATCGAGACACATTCGACAGGTGTCAAAACATTCTTCACGGTCGAAACCGTCGCACCGGGAATCCCGAATTTCCGCTCGCGGGTGGACTCATCACTTGCGCGTTTTGCGGACAATCGATGACGGGCGAACGAATCCGCCGCAAACTGAAGAGCGGTGGTGTCCGGGAACACATTTACTACCGGTGCGCCAACAACGCACCGGGTCCTGGCCATCCGACGGTCCGCTGGAAGTCGCATGAACTCGAACAGGCGATTTCGGAAGATCTGGCACGATTGCGTTTGCCAACGCCGGAAATCGCAGCGTGGTTCCGCACGACGCTGGAAGAAAGCCTGGCTGATCTTCTGTCGCATCAGCGCCGTCGGGTGGCCGCGCTGGCCAAACGGAAGTCCGAACTGGTCGCGATGCAGGATCGACTATTGAACGCGTATCTGGCCGGGACTGTGGAAGACGACGCGTTCAAGGCGAAGACTGCGGAACTCAAAGCCGACACTGCCCGCGTGACCGAAGAGATCGACGCCCAGGGAAACGTAGACCCGGCTCGCGGAACGGACGTGCTAACGGTCTACGACTGGAGCCAGAAAGCGGCCAAAAT
>CAIOKE010000052.1 GCA_903858815.1 uncultured Planctomycetaceae bacterium
AGATCCCGTGTGTCTCCTGCGGGGATCGTCAGCAGCAGGCCGCCACGGTCGAGTGTTTCGGGAGTGTTGCCGCGAATCCAGCCGGAGATGTTTTCCGGTCGCTCATGCCAGAAGCGAAACCGCCATTCTCCGGCAGGCAGCTGCGGCAGCTGCAGTTGCCCATTCGCATCCGTGACAGCTGCGTAGGGATGATCAAGGACCACGAGCCACGCTTTCATCCAGCTGTGGATGCTGCAGTCGACTCGAACCGGCAGTGTTTCGGCCTTGCGGATGATTCGTTCGGAGGGTTGTCCCGCCGGAATCACTTCGTTGAAGGGTGTGGAGCGGCGCAGAAAGGCGGCCGCATTATGCACCACCGGATCACTGTTCAGCAGTCGCAGGGGCTGACTGGTCTGCAGACACAGCACTCGCGGTTCGAAGCGACAGCCCCGGTTGTCCAGCAGCACGGGTTGCTGTACCAGCTGTTGCCGCTGGGGATGCACCGGTACTTCCGTTCTGGATTCCAGCCACACGATGATGTTGCGAATGCCGCGATTTTCTGAATTCACCACCAGCGATTCATCCACCAGTCCACTCTGCCCACAGACTTCGGCATCCCGTTCAATCTGCAGAGGTTCCGGTTTTGGCAGATCGCCACTGAGCACAAAGCGAGCGGTCAGGCCACCCCAGCCCGCTGTCTGCGCCGATACGGTTTGTCCCTGAGTGCTGAGCAGCCCACTCACGAACAGAGTCACCAGCAAACGCAGGTTGCGCTGCAGAGTGTTGATTGGACAGACGAC
Organism: uncultured Planctomycetaceae bacterium; assembly: GCA_903858815.1. Classification (GTDB taxonomy): domain Bacteria; phylum Planctomycetota; class Planctomycetia; order Planctomycetales; family Planctomycetaceae; genus SXXK01. The sequence continues at coordinate 780 of CAIOKE010000052.1, forward strand.
ATTGCGGACGGTCAGGGCAGCCATAGCACAACCATTTTCTGTGGGGCGGGGGGAGGTGGGGGGGGAAGCAGGCAGGATCACTCAGGGGGTCGTTGCCGGCAGCAGCAGCAATCGCGGTCGACGGACTCGCACTGCAGCGTCGCCCGGAGGGACAAACAGTCCGATCTGTCCGGGTTTCAGCATTGGCAGAGTTCCCTGGCAGACAACTTCACCATTGGCACGAACTCGCAGGATCGAGCCATCGACAGCGACTTCAAGATCGTTCCACGCTTCACGTGGCAGGGTAAGATTCTGGTTTCGCTGCAGCAGGTCTGAGTCGCCGGTTGTGACCGAGACTTTGCCAACGTTGCCGGCATCGAGGTTGACGAGTATGGCGGAAATATTTCGGCCCCCGTCACCAGCCTGCTGTCCAGTGGCAGCCGCGAACAGCTGCAGTGTGGGTGTGCTGCCCTGCAGCTGCAGGCGGAGTGCCCAGCGGGCAGGGAGGCTGGCGGGTTCGAGGAAGCCGAGCGCCTGTTTGCGTGGTCCACCACCAAGCTCCACTGTTTCAGCAGAGAATTTCCATAGTGAGCGACCGGCATCCTGCAGGCGATCCGCCGCCGCAGCAGCACTCTGTGTGTACTGCAGGTCGTTGGGACGTCCAAACGTTCGCTGGAACTGCCAGCGTTTCAGCAGTGTCAACAGTTCTGCCTGTTTCACGGCGTCGGCAGCCCCATTGCCTGGTGTCAGTTCTCTGGCCAGCGTCTCGGCCTGCTGCAGATCGTCAGCCATCCCGGGCAGTCCCGTACTGGTTTTGTTTCGTTTGGTGATTTCGGCGACAGGTTTCAGCAGAGTGGCCGTATCTGCCCAGCGTCCGGCCCCGGCGGTCTCTGCCGCAGACAGCAGCAGCAGTTCGACAATCCTGTCCTGCTGCTGGGCGGCGTAGCTGCCCTTCAACTGTCCGGCGACAGTCAGCGTTTCCGGCAGTCCATCGATGCCATACCGGTCGGACCGAATTCGCAGGGCTTCGAGAATGCCATCAACTGCAGCTCGGGATTTGCTGTCTGTCTCAATCGCCAGTTTCAGCAGTGCCATGTCCTGCGGGCCGGGCTGCTGTTCGTATTGCAGTTCGAGCAGGCGGCGTACAAATCTGGGCCGAGCTGTAGCTGAAAGGTCACGGCGATACTGATCCCGCAGCGACGCTTCGGCTTTAGCGACAGCATCCGCAGCGGGCACTGTGACTGCGTTATTACCGGTGCGGCCGGACGGGGCATCAACCGTCACAACCAGCCGAGTGCTGAGTGGTGTGGTTGCATTCAGGCTGATTTCCGGGAAGGCCGGAGTGGCATCGATCAGGAATTCATGCGGACCGCGACCGGCATCGCCGGGAATGGCCCACGTGAAGGTTCCGCTGCGGCTGTCAATCGCTGCGGTATTGATCCCGGCCGGCGACTTCAGTTTCAGCGTCAGCAGTCTGCCTGCCACCGCAGTCTGCTGGTTGTACAGCTGCACTTTCAGAGTTTCATTGGGGCGTCCGGTCTGTTCAACGAGACCGGGCAGAGTGATGTCCAGTTTCTGCGGAATCACCAGAATGGAGCGAGTCACTTTTGCGACGACTGCTGTGCCATCAGCATTCAGGACTTCCATGGAGACGTTGAACCGGCCGATATCGCTGGCGCTGGGTGTCCACCGCAGCTCACCGCGAGTCTCATCGAATTTGTGCGACGACAGCTGATCGCCACTCAGTCGGTACTTCATTTTCGGTTCAGGGGCCGGAATCAGATCGGACTTCCAGACAAAGGACTGACCCGGCTCAACGCGAATCGGACCTGATTCACCGAACCGGTATTCCATGTTCGCGGACTGCACGGTGACGACGAACCGAGTTTCAGACACGAGCGTTTGTTTGCCGGCATGTTCGAAGTGCAGCTCGATCGGAATGATGTAGGAAGCGACTGCCAGCGTATCGGGAATTTTCCACGTCACGCGCCCGGTCCGAGGATCAATGGTCACGCCCTGCGGGACTCCCGTACCGGTTTTCCAGATCAACTGTCCGATCTTTGGCTGTGGCGGTGGCTGGTTTTCGAATTCCGGCAGGACATCGAGGCTGTCTCCGACCTTCATGTGAAGTGGTTCCGGGTATGCCAGTCGAGCAACGGGAGTGACGGGTTTTTCTGTCGCCGTGTTCTGAGCAGCCGCGGTCGCTGCGTTTTTCGTTTCGGCAGTGGCTGCGCTGGATTGTGGTTTTCCTTTGAGGAAAACGAAGGTGGCAATCAGGGCTGTCAGCGCAGTGACGGCGATGAGTGCCACGATGCCGGCTTTGCGACCGCGTCGCGGGCTGCCGGATTCCCCCGGAGACGACTTGCCGGATGATGTTTTGCCGGTCGTGGTTCTGGTGGGGCGGATCAGGGGGATGGTGGGGGAAAGTTCGAAGCCGCCGGACGGAGTGTTGGACAGCATCAGATCGACAGCGGCCCCGGTGTCCATGGCCTTGAGGAACTGCTGGTAGCCGGGGTCCTGAGACTCTGAGAAGTCTGAGCGACTGATGGTCTGCAGCAGTACAACGGTTTCGGCGCCGGGCTGGCTGGCAGCCATTTTCTTCAAGGCGTCAACAGTCAGCGGTGCACAGAAGGGTTCCAGAGCTGTCGCGACTTCGGCAGGCGTCTGAAACCGTTCCTGCGGATCGCGACGCGTCATTTTCTGAACGAGCTTATCGATGGGTTCGGCCAGTTCCGGGCGCAGCGAGCTGGCGGGGGGCACATCCCGCGAACAGCGCGCCATCAGGACCTGCAGCGGGTTGTCACCGGGGAACGGCACCTTGCCCGTCAACAGGCGAAACAGGGTACAGCCCAGACTGTAAATGTCCGAACGAATATCAACAGTGGCCGTGTTCCAGCCCTGCTCCGGTGACATGTAATCCGGGGTTCCCATGACCTGTCCGGCACGAGTCACCGCGGTTCGCTCTTCATCGTCTTCGCTGAGCCGAACCAGACCCATGTCCATGATCTTGACGATGCCCGAGTTGTCACCGGTCCAGTCGATCATCAGGTTGGCCGGTTTGATATCGCGATGCACCATCTTCTGTTCATGGGCATGCTGCAGTCCGAGTGCTGCCTGGCGGGCAATTTCGCAGGCGACGGAAACCGGCAGTGACGAGACTCTCTGGAGGATATTGTCGAGCTGATCACCGTTGACGAATTCCATGACCATGAAGTCAATGCGGCCGACGCGACCCGCATCGATTGTCCGGACGATCCACGGACAGTTCAGTCGCGATGATGCACGAATCTCGCGGCGAAAACGGTTGACCAGATTCTGGTTGGACGAGAGTTTGCGGGACATGACTTTGACGGCGACGATGGATGCATCGCGGCTGTCAATGGCCTTGAAGACGTGTCCCATACCACCTTTGCCAATGGCTTCCAGCAGTTTGTAGTGCTGCAGCACAAAGCCTGTCTGGCCTTTCAGCAGCTGCGAAGCCTGCCACGAGGTCAGCAGTCCCTGCCGGACCAGCTCGGCCGAAAGTTCCTGGGCCACTGCCTGTTCCCGCGACAGTGCCAGCGCAACGCCCAGCTGCGCGGTCGACATCAGGCCGCTTTTGCGCAGGAGTGTCATGAAGTCGGTGGACTGCATGCGGGCTGTGTTCCGAACGGTCGTGGAAATCTGAAAGGAGAAGGTGTCTGTGCGGTGGCAAATGACTGGGGGAAGAGTCCATTCAGGACCGGTTGCCCGCAGTAAATCCTGCTGAAAGGCCCTGTTTTTTACTCGGAATTCGTTGCAAAAAGAAATCCAGGAGGGGGAAATTCCCCGTAAGACGCGGGGATTTGGCAAGATCTGCACTGGGTTGAAATTGCCTCGGGAAAGCCGGATAAACTGGGACAGGCGGGGCGTTCAAGCGAACGTGGCCGCAAGTTTCTGAGATCGTGAAATCAACGAAAATCAGTGTTTTTTGCGGATATCTGCCATGACTCAGGATGTCGTTCACCGGACCACTGGATTGCGGTGGCTGTTGTTCGGGCTGACTTTGCTGCCGTTGCCTGCACTGGCTCAGCAACCGCTGACGTGGGATCTGGTGTATGGTCCCGAGCGACTGGATGTCGGCGGGCGTCGACCGGTGGAACGGCAGTGGCTGGACGAGCACACTCTGCTGCAGAAGACCGCTGCGGGCTGGCAGCAGCTGGATGCGGCGACGGGGTCAGAGCAACCGTGGTATGACGTTGCCACGATCGCGGCCGCACTGCAGGCGGCCGGACTGGAAACCGCGAGGGCCGAGCGTGTGGCCGAGGGAGACTGGCTGGCCCTGTCACCCCGGCACAATCTTGCCGTTGTGGCCACCGATCAGCGCCTGCTGCAGGTGCAGCTGCAAACCGGAGCTGTGCAGGAGCTGCGCGGTGCGCCACCACAACCAGAGCTGGCTGAGTTCAGTCCGGATGGCCAGCGACTGGCCTGCATCAGCCAGAATGAAGTGTGGGTGGCAGACTTCACCGCGGGACAGCTGCGACAGCTGACCACGGGAGCCAGTCAGACGGTCCGCAACGGCAAAGCCGACTGGGTCTACTTCGAAGAAGTTTATGATCGCAACTGGAAAGCGTGGAAGTGGAGTCCTGATGGAACGACGATCGCCTTCATGCAGTTCGATGATACGGCGGTGCCGCAGTTTCAGATCAGTGCTCATGCCTCGGTGCAGCAGGCTATCGAGCGTGAGCATTATCCGAAGGCCGGTGAGACGAATCCGCTGGTCCGACTGGGAATGGTGCCGGTGACGGGTGGACCCGTGACGTGGGTGGAACTGTCGCAGTTCGATCCGCAGGACTTCATCCTGAGCCATTTCTGCTGGCAGCCGGACAGTGCCGTGCTGTGCTGGTATGCTCAGAATCGTACACAGACGTGGCTGGATGTGATGCTGACACCGCGCGGAGCCAGCACCAGTCGACGACTACTGCGGGACCAGACTGAGGCGTGGGTCGACAATCCGGGAGATCCGATCTTCCTGCGGGATGGCAGTCTGCTGATCTGCAGTGAACGCAGCGGATATCGCCATGTGTATCGCGTCTCAGCGGATGGTGCTGAGCTGCGGCCTGTCACGGCCGGTGCATGGGAGGTGCGTGCAGTGCTGAGTCTGTCTGAAGATCAATCATCGCTGTTGATCGCGGCCACGAAGGATTCGCCCATTGCGGAAAGTCTGTATCGTGTCTCCCTGACCGAGTCAACGGATGAAATTGTGCGTCTGACGGCAGAGGATGGGCAGCACGCGGTGCTGCCGTCACCACATGGCACATGGCTGCTGGACGAACACAGCAGTCTGCAGCGACCGCCGCAGACAGTGCTGCGGAATCGAGAGGGAGCTGTCGTGAAGGTGTTGTCAGAGGGGCGTCCGCTGCCGCGTGAACAGTATCGGTTTGGCAGGGTAGAGCTGCGTGATGTGCCGATGGCTGATGGATCCACAACGGCCGCGATCTGTGTGCTGCCGGCCAGCTTTCAGCCCGACAGAAAATATCCGGTGTGGCTGCGGACTTATGCCGGGCCACATCGACCGCAGGTCCGTAATCTCTGGAATCCACGGCTGCCCGATCATCTGCTGGCTGAACAGGACATTGTGGTACTGACGTTCGATCCCCGCAGCGCCAGTGGCTACAGTGCGGCGAGTGCGTGGAAGGCGTGGAGGCAGCTGGGAGTGGAAGAGACGAAAGACCTTGAGGCGGTGTGTGACTGGCTGCAGCAGCAACCGTGGGCCGACACCGCGCGGATCGGTCTGAGCGGTCACAGTTATGGGGGCTACTTTACCGCCTACGCAATGACGCACACAAAGCGAATTGCGGCGGGGATCGCAGGAGCTCCGGTGACGGACTGGCGACATTACGATACCATCTACACGGAGCGTTTTATGGGCACACCGGCAGACAACCCGGAGGGTTATCGGCGGTCGTCCGTGACTGCGGCTGCAGCTGCGCTGGAAGGTCGACTGCTGCTGGTGCACGGTATGCTGGACGACAATGTGCATCCGGAAAACACGCTGGAACTGGTGCATGAGCTGCAGAGTGCGGGGCGGCAGTTTGAGGTGATGCTGTATCCGACAGCGCGACATCCGATTGTCAATAGCCATTACAGTCGGTTGACTTATGATTTCATTCTGCGCGCGATGGGTCGAGCGGAGCAGATCGAGGGCAACTGAGCCGCTGTTTGAAAACAGTTAAACAGTGAAACAGTGGACGCAAAGTACCGTTTGGGAGGGCGAGGCTCCCGCCGAGCCGAAGAACTTACCAGACTTCCAGACGCGCGGCTCAGCAGGAGCTTCGCCCTCCCGTGACGTGAGGCTTCTGTCGATTCGTGTGCCGGTGGATTTGTGTCCCTGCGCTGGTGCTGGGTGGTCCCGCGTTGGGCCTGGGCGAGCCGGCGGTGGAAACCGACGGGTGTCAGGTGCTGGTTTGCGAAGTGCCGAGCAGGCGTGTTTCAGCCGTGGTGGTTTTTGAATTGCAGCTTGAGTTGTGTGAGTAACTGGGTGAGTTGATCGATGTCGCAGGCGGCAAATTGTTCTTCAGTGCAGATTGGCAGTTTCAGCAGTTCCTGAAGCTGCAGGATTTGCCCCTGCAGCAGGCCTTTGCGAATCCCGCGTGCTTCACCGCGAGTTTCGCCGCGAGCTTCGCCAATTTCGATCCCTTGTTGCTGTGCGTAGATGATGCGAGCTTCTTCGTCGCGCTGGGCTTTGACGCGGGCGTTGTATTCGTAGAGTTGTTCCGGCGTTTGTGAGATCATCTCAAGCACCCTGGCGGCTTCTGTGAATTCCTGATCAGGGAGTAACTGGCTGATCTGTTCGGTGGTGAGTTCCTGCGCGTTGCGTAGAAACCAGCACCAGCGTTCGATCGGAGTCGCAGTATACAGTGTTTCTGCGGTGACCTGAAGAT
>CAIOKE010000053.1 GCA_903858815.1 uncultured Planctomycetaceae bacterium
GCCGCCAGGGTGCTTGAGATGATCTCACAAACACCGGAACAACTTTACGAATACAATGCTCGCGTCAAAGCCCAGCGCGATGAAGAAGCTCGTATCATCTACGCACAGCAACAAGGGATCGAAATCGGGCAGCAACAAGGGATCGAAATCGGGCAGCAACAAGGGATCGAAATCGGGCAGCAACAAGGGATCGAAATCGGGCAGCAACAAGGAATCGAAATCGGGCAGCAACAAGGAATCGAAAAAGGAATCGAAATCGGCGAAACACGTGGTGAGGCACGTGGGATTCGCCGAGGCCTTTTGCAGGGCCAAATCCTGCTATTACAGCAACTGCTGAAACTGCCAACCTGCTCCGACGAACAATTTGCCGCCTGTGACATCGACCAGCTCACTCAGTTGCTCACACAACTGCAGCTGCAGTTCAAAATCCAGGACAGTTGAAAGACGCCGGTTCGGTACTTCGCAGAAAAATGAGACGACAGGTGCACACGCGTTACACACAATGCACCGCACAGCCATCGCTCATAGCATCGTTCACGGCACCAGCCCCCACTCAGCAGCTCCACCAGCACCTCACACCCGTCGGTTTCCACCGACGGCTCGCCTGTTCGGCCAGAGGAGGCGTTCGGCTCGGCAGGAGCCTCGCCCTCCCAGGGGGGAACTTTGCGTGCTATGACCAATGACAACCTATCGCTTCAGGCGAATCGTCTGGACTCGGTCCGGACCAACCGAAACGAACTCGATCGGTCGTCCCATGATCTGTTCAATCGTTCGGCAGTACTGCTGAGCGTTGGTGGGCAGTGCGAAAAATTCGGTGATGCCGGTGATGTCTTCCTGCCAGCCCGGCAGCGTTCGCAGCACGGGTTTGGCAGCCGCCAGATCTTCACAACTGGTCGGCAGCGTCTTCGTAATGCGACCGTCGATGTCGTAAGCCTCGCAGATACTGACCTCTTCAAAACCACTCAGCACATCCAGCAGCGCAATTGTAATGCTGTCAACTCCGCTGATGCGTGCGCTGTAGCGAGTTGCCACGGCGTCGAACCAGCCGCAGCGACGGGGGCGTCCCGTCACGGTTCCAAATTCATTACCGGCAATCCGAATCCGATTGCCGATCTCATTGTTCAGTTCGGATGGAAATGGACCGCCACCAACTCGAGTCGTGTAGGCTTTGGCAACACCAATCATCCGCTCAATTGCTCGTTCCGGCACACCACTGCCACTGTGAATTCCGCAGCCCGAACTGTTGGAGGAGGTGACGTAGGGGAACGTCCCGTGATCGACGTCCAGCAGACTTCCCTGAGCACCTTCGAACAGAATCCATTTGTTGGCATCCAGAGCATCCAGCAGCCACGACGTGGTATCTGCTGCCAGTGGACGAATACGGTCCGCCGCATCGGAATACTCAGTGATGATCTGATCGATGTCCATCCGCGGACCTTCGGGGTCCAGAACATCCAGAATGCGTTGCTTGAATGGTACGATCTCTCGGACTTTGGCGGCGAACACATCCCTGCGAATCAGATCGCCGATGCGAATTGCATGAGTCCTTCCGACCTTTTCTCGATAACAGGTGCCGATGCCGCGCATCGTGGTTCCGATGGCAGCCGAGCCTCGTGACTTTTCCAGCGCCGCTTCTTCCAGCAGATGCCATGGACAGATGACATGAGCCCGGTCACTGACCATCAGGCGCGATTCACAGTTCTGACCGCCGGCGGCGAGTCCGTCCAGTTCGCGCAGCAGGGCCAGCGGATTCACAACGACCCCCGGAGCAATCACGGAGGTCACATGCTTCTGCAGAATTCCCGTGGGCAGCAGACTGAGCTTATAGGTGCGACCATCAAAGCGGACGGTGTGTCCGGCATTGTTTCCACCCTGATAGCGGACGACGATTTGATGACTTTCGGTCAGGATATCGACGATTTTGCCCTTAGCTTCGTCGCCCCACTGCAGACCAATCACGGAAGTTGCCGGCACTGATAATACTCGCTGCTGCTCGCCAGTTCTGAATTCCGGGCTGTACGGACCGGCCCGGTGTTGAGACTGCTGCCAGAATCTTGAGTTGTTCACCGGGCAGCGGGGCAAAATTGTACTGACACGGCGGGAATTCCCAACTGCACCGGGCGGAATTCGCTGCGAAGGGGAAAAAGTTGTTCGGCTGGCTGCCACTCTGCCGGATTCTCATGAATCCACTGCGGGGGAACTGTGCGAAACAGCGACTTTTGGGTAGGATTTCCCGGTTGCAAAGTGCTGGGCATGCCTGCAAGTCGCATTTGTCGCCGCCACGCGATCTTCAGAACAGTGATCACCAGCGCCCCTGATCAGCGCCCCGGAACAGTTTCAAACGCGTTTCCATGTCAAAGTGAACGGCACATGCCAGCCAGCGAAGCGGATCGACAGTTGGTGAAGCGGATCCGCGACGGTGAGGCCGACGCGTGGCAGCAGTGTATCGACGTCTATGAAGGCCGTTTGCTGGCCTTTGCCCGGGCCCGTTTGCAGGACCGTTCAGCGGCTGAGGACATTGTTCAGGAGACTTTATTGGGGTTTTTGAAGGCTCTTCCCAATTACGACGAGCGAACTCCGCTGGAATCCTGGCTCTTTTCCATCGCCTCGCACAAACTGGTCGATGCTCTCAGGCGTTCCGGTCGTCGACCGATGTTGCCCTTGCTGACCTCCGAATCAAAGGACGGGGCGGCTCGGGATCTGACGGGGCCGGGTCGTGCAGCATCCAGTATTCTGCGCAGCAGCGAACGAGCGCAAGCTGAAGCGCGGGTGATTGAAAACGAGCTGCGTACGATGCTGGTGGATTTTCGCCGCACTGGTGCCTGGGAGCGATTGAAGTGCGTGGAACTGATCTTTGTGCTGGGGTGGGCCAACAAAGATGTGGCACGGCGACTGAATCTCACGGAAAACGCGGTTGCCAATCACAAATTCTTCGTGGTGCAGAAACTGCGCGAAGCGGCGAAACTGGCTCGCGTCAGCCATGAACTGCTCAGTGCACCTGAGCTGGATTAGGCGGGCTGCGACAGAGTTTCCTGCAGAATGGGTGTGGGTTGTGGCGAAACTGCGGCAACGGGCCCGTCCGGGGCCTGAAAAAACATCTGCAATCCCACCATTTTACCCCCAAAAACCGGGGGCTGATGGGTACCACCGCAACGACCGATCTGCTAGAATCCCGCAGCAATTTCAAAGACTCAACAGAAAGCCTTCAGGGCCGGTTTTTTCAGCGTGAATTTACAGGGAACAGAACATGCATCTGACGTGCAATCGTGCACAATTTGCTGCGGCATTTGCGGTCGCTGCGTCGGCCGTCCCCTCGCGTACTCCCCGGGACGTACTCAAGAACGTCCTGTTGATTGTCAGCGGTGCCGGAACAGAACTGGTCGGAACGGACCAGGAGACTGGCCTGCGGTATCGCGTCAACGGCATTGAGACCAATTCCGAGGGTGAGGTCCTGCTGCCGACTCAGAAGCTGTCGGCCATCCTGCGTGAGTTGCAGTCAGAAACCTTTGAACTGCAGATCGATGATCGCACGATCCTGCTGAAGGCCGGCGGATCTCGTTTCCGCCTGACCTCAGAAGATCCTCGCGAATTTCCTCCGGTACCAAGGTTTTCAGAAGACAGCTGCTTCCGTGTTTCAGCCCCGGTCCTGCGACAGATGATTCGTCGCACTTCGTTTGCCACGGACACGGAAAGCACTCGGTATGCGCTCGGTGGACTGCTGCTGGAATTTGCCGAGGGTCTGTTGACTCTGGCAGCCACGGATGGACGCCGGTTGGCGGTGGCCACAGCCAGTTGTGAACGACAGGGTGACCCGCTGATTCCAGCTCGCACAACGGTGGTTCCCACGAAGGCCATGAGTCTGCTTGAGCGTAGTATTGACGCCGACGCAGATTGGGTGGACATTGTGGTGCATGACAATGACGTGTTGCTGAAGTCTGGCCCCTGTACAGTCAGCAGTCGCCTTGTGGAAGGCCGGTTTCCGCGTTACCGCGATGTGATTCCGCCGAATGGCAGCGTGAACATCCCGCTGTCAGCCGGTCTGTTTTATTCTGCCGTCCGGCAGTCTCAGATCGTTACCGACGAAGAAACTCGCGGCGTCGATTTCCGCTTTTCCAATTCTCTCCTGACACTTGCCAGTGAAGCCAGTGCCGTGGGTGATTCGCGAATTGAATTGCCGATCGAGTTCGCTCATGACGATCTGCAGATCACCTTTGATCCAAAGTATGTGGCGGAATTTCTGCGAGTGCTGACTCCGGAAACCCTGGTGGATCTGCAGTTGACGGACGGTGAAACAGCAGCGGTATTCCGAGTTGATGATTCATACACTTACGTCGTGATGCCGCTGACTCAGGATCGCTGATGCAGCGTCTGCTGCAATTCCGGTCACAGCTGCAATTGCGGAGTCGTTGTGAATGAATGACTATCCAGAACTCCCGAAAGGTCTTCCAGGTTCGCTGGGTCAGGCGGTGTTTCGTCTGATTCGAGAGCGAGGCCTTGCGGGTCGTTCTGAGACGGATGCTTTGGATTCAGAATGGAAAGCTGTGGTGGGCGCCGAAGTGGGGCGTCGCAGTACAGCCAGAAAAATCAAGGATGGAATTCTGGAAGTGGCAGTGACCAACAGTGCCGTTCTGCAGGAGCTGCGAGGCTTTCTGCATGAGACAGTGCTGCAGCAGATGCAGCAGCGGCTGCCGAATTCCGGAATTCGAGGGATCAGGTATATACGCGTCCGCTAGATCCGGACAAGACTGTCATTGGATCTGGGCGGGCAGCTGCACATCAGTTAATGGAAGAAGGCAGAAACGTGACTTCGACTTCAGAGTCGTCAGAACAGCCGTCAGAACAGCCGTCGGAAAATGCACCGGAATCTGCTGCCTCCGCAGCCACCGCTGCTGCCGGCCCCGCCGCCACCTATGGTGCCGATGAAATTCAGCACCTGAAAGGTGTCGAAGGCATCCGGACTCGCCCCGCAATGTACATTGGCGACACCGGCAGCCCTGGCCTGCACCACCTCGTCTACGAAGTGGTCGATAACAGCATTGACGAAGCGGTCAATGGATATGCCACGGAAATTGAAGTGCAGATCAACATCGACGAAAGCGTTTCGATTGTTGATAACGGTCGTGGCATTCCGGTGGATACGGTGAAGGGTGATGGCCGATCGGCCCTTGAGGTCGTGCTGACGGAAATCCATGCTGGCGGTAAGTTCAATCGCGAAAGCGGATACCGCGTCGGCACGGGGGGACTGCACGGAGTGGGGATCACTGCCGTGAATGCGCTCAGCACCTGGCTGCGTGCAGAAATTCGCCGCCAGGGTTCCATGTGGGTGATGGATTTTGAAAAAGGTCGAGCGACTTCGGCACTGCGGCAACTGAGCCGCGCGGACTCCACCGGAACCCGACTGACCTTCCTGCCCGACCCCACCATCTTTTCGGAAACCAAATACTCCTTCGATACCCTCACTCGTCGCATGCGCGAACTGGCGTTTCTGACACCCGGGATCCGGATCACCATCCGTGATGAACGCTCGGGACAAACAGAAACATTTCATTTTGAAGACGGACTGATTGAATTTGTTCGGCATCTCAACCGGACTCAGACACCTGTCACTGCCGATGTGTTCCGCACAGTGGGTGAACAGGACGGCGTCGTCGTTGAAACGGCCATGCAGTACAACGACGGATACACCGAAAATGTGCTGACATTTGCCAACAACATCTTCAATCCGGATGGTGGCACGCACCTCAGTGGTTTCCGCACCGCGCTCACCCGCACCATGAACAACTATGCCAAAGCCGGCAATCTGTTCAAGGAAGTGACGCCGATTGGTGAAGACTTCCGTGAGGGCTTGACGGCCATCGTTTCGGTCCGTGTGCCGGACCCGAAATTCACCTCGCAGAACAAGGTCAAGCTGACCAACGCGGAAGTGGAAAGTGCTGTCCAGATCGTGGTCGGCAATGCCTTTACTCGCTATCTCGAGGAAAATCCGGGGATTGCGAAGAAACTGATCGCCAAAGCGATCATGGCTGCGGAAGCCCGCGAGGCTGCTCGAAAATCCCGCGACATGGTGCGTCGAAAGGGAGCACTGACCACCGGTGGACTGCCGGAAAAACTACGCGACTGTCGCAGCCGAGACCTCGAATCCACCGAACTCTACCTCGTCGAAGGGGACTCGGCCGGTGGTTCAGCGGATACCGGTCGTGATTCCAGCATTCAGGCGATCCTGCCGCTCCGAGGCAAGATCCTGAACGTCGAGAAGGCTCAACTGGTCAAAGTGCTGGATAACAATGAAATCAGCAACCTGTTTCGTGCCGTCGGTTTGTCCCCGGCAGCGGGCGACGAAGAAATGGACATTGCCAAACGGCGTTACGGCAAGATCATTCTGATGACTGACGCCGACGTTGACGGCAGCCATATTCGCACGCTGCTGCTGACGTTTCTGTTCCGCCATATGCGCCCGCTCGTACAGAACGGCCACGTCTATATCGCTCAACCGCCACTGTTCCGAGTGACTCAGAAGAAGCAGATTCGATACGTTCAGACAGCTCCTCAGATGATGGCCGAATTGATCAGCCTTGGAATGAACGGAACACGTCTTTCCGTGCGAGCGGATGGTACGGTCTTCGAGGCCGAGAATCTGCAGAAGCTGGTCAGCCTTGCCGAGAGGATGGAGCAGCCTCTTGAACTGCTGGAGCGTCGCGGTGTTGATGTGCGTTATCTGCTGCGATTTGCCGGAGCCGAAAAGTCTCGTTTGCCCAGATATCGAGTCCTGTTTGCTGATACCGAGCGCTGGTTCATGGAGCGCGATGAAGCTGAAGCCTTCGTTCGCAGCCTGCAGCCTCCTGAACCAGTCGCGGGTGACGCATCGGTTGACGCCGCAGGCAGCCCGGAACCTGCCGGGACTGCCCCCGCCACGCCGGTTCGTTCGGTAAACGCGCAGCTGGTGGACCTGCACGAAGTGCGGACACTCAACGAATGCTTTGCACAGCTCAAGGACTACGGATTCTTCGCCACCGACTTTATCGCGGCTGAAGTTCGTAACGCTGAACCCGTTTATCCGTTCCTGCTTCAGCGTGACGAGGAGCGAGTGCTGCTGCAGAGCCTGCGAGAACTGCTTGAGGAGTTGCGACGGCTGGGTAAAAAGGGACTCAGCGTGACACGCTTCAAGGGTCTCGGAGAAATGAACTCCGAGGAACTCTGGGACACCAGTATGGACCCCGAGAAACGTACTCTGCTGCAGGTCCGCATGGAAGACGCCGCTGCTGCGGATGAAATCTTCCGCGTCCTGATGGGCGACGCAGTGGAACCTCGTCGCGAATTCATCGAGAAGCACGCGTTGGACGTAAAAGAACTGGACATCTGAAGCGGGCTTCAGACCCCTTTGCACTTCACAGCGCCATCGATGCCTCAGGCGAACTGCCGTCTGCGATGGCGTTCCTTGAGATCTGCGATCTGCCACAGCGGTCCAGAGTCGTGAGCCCACTCAACGGGGAACTCCACGGCAACTCATGGGGGACACTCCACGGTAGCCCCGCCCCGGACGTCCTGACTGTTGCTTCCCGGAAACACACCACATTCTCCGCGCATCCAGAGCCTAAGTCGCCGCCATTTTACGCCCCCAGCGGGCGCCCCCAGCGGGGACACACCACATTCGCCGCTGCCCCCGATACGAACCAGACTCGACGCGAACGCTGACGCTTTTCCGCGATGGCACTAATCTGATCACTCCAAACGCCGGCCCCAACCGCAGGGGCCACCCACTGGCGGCAGTCGCCTTTGAAGGACAAAGCTGAGCCGTGAGCTGAGCCGCGGGGACACACCTGCCTTGCGGGTGCCCCCGTCCCAGCGGGGACACACCACATTCGCCGCTGCCCCTCGAGCGAAACAGCCTCTAAGCCGGCGATGTTGCTTTTCCGCAACAACACGTCCTCGATCACTCCAAACGCCGGCCCCAACCGCTGGGGCCACCCACTGGCGGCAGTCACCTTTGAAGGAAAACGCTGTGGGGAAAAGAACCGAGCCGTGGGGACACACCCGAGCCGTGACCCAGCGGGGACACACCAGTCTTGGGGGACACACCAGTCTTGCGGGCGCCCCATACCAGCGGGGACACACCACTTCTGCCGCTGCCCCTTGCGCGAACCAGCCTCCAAGCCGGCGATGTTGCTTTTCCGCAACAACACGTCCTCGATCACTCCAAACGCCGGCCCCAACCGCAGGGGCCACCCACTGGCGGCAGTCGCCTTTGAAGGAAAACGCTGTGGGGAAAAGAACCAAGCCGTGGGGACACACCCGGAACCGAGCCGTGGGGACACACCTGCCATGCCGACGGGGCCCCAGCGGGGACACACCACTTTTGCCGCTGCCACTCGCGCGAAACAGCCTCCAAGCCGGCGATGTTGCTTTTCCGCAACAACACGTCCTCGATCAATCCAAACGTCGGCCCCAACCGCTGGGGCCACCCACTGGCGGCAGTCACCTTTGAAAGAAAACGCTGTGGGGACAAATCTGTCCTGCGGGTGTCCCGTCCCGACGGTGTCCCGTCCCGACGGTGTCCCGTCCCGACGGTGTCCCGTCCCCACGGGGACACACCACAACCTGTCATTCCGTAACGCAGTCACTCTGCAGAGTATTCGGCAGCACCAATACCATCGCCCCAACCGGTATTTCCGATACAACAGCTTTGATTCCCATCCGGACAGGACAAGTCACCGCATCAGACAATGCTCCGCAAAAACGACATCAAGCACATCCTCTTTTCCATACCCGGGGGTCCTGTTTGTTCTGGTCCCAGACGTTTTCCTTTGTGGGTCGGCAAGCAGACCGCCGGCAGAGATCCACTTCGGGCATCTCTCCCCCGCACTTTTTCAACGCAAAACGGATTTGGTTGCCGACGCTCAGCACCTCAAGGCGGTTGGGCCCACCACCGCTAACCAGCGATTGACACTGGCGGCTGACCGATTCCGCCGTCCTCGCAGCGAATGGGTGCCGAAACCGCAGAAAGCAACGGCAGCACTCAAACAGAGGCTGCCTTCCTCGCTGCGGGGGCCTCGCTCGCAACAACGGACTCCTCACCATTCCACACACTCGCAGGCGGATGAGGACCGCGCAGCGTCGCTGTCGATTGTTCAATCCGCAGCAACTGTTCACCGAGGGCACTGATCCTGCGAGAAACGTCTTCGTTGTTCTGCTCGATACCACCCGACACAAGGTTGATCACCCCCAGAAACAACAGCATCTGAGCTACCGTTGTCACCAGCCATCCCGTCGGTGTGTAGTCCGCGTAGCCACCGAAATGACCAAGAATTACCATGGACGTGCCAATTGTCAGACCCAGCACTCCAAGGTATGACAGGGTCTGTCCAATCAGCGACGTGACATTGGTCCGGCGGGGACTCTGAAACTCCAATCCCGCTGAACGCTGTACCCCCGCAAAATTCGAGTCATTGGGCCGAGCGATCACAGGAGCCTGCTGAGTTGTGCTGGCAGGATCAAATCGCAGACGAGGCCCCGCAGAAGTCCCGACAGACCCACCGGCAACAGCACCACGAGTTTCGTGATCAGATGGTAATGACTGGCTCATATCAGAGACTCCTGAAGTCGGCTGAAATGTGGGTCGAGCAACCTGAGATTTGCGGGATAAAGGAGGTCTTCGCAGAGTTGGCCGAGTTCTGGCGGACGCCGGAACTTCTGACTGATTCGCCTCGGAAATTGGCAGCACCACCAGCGGCGATTCAGTGCCAACCGTTGTGCACGGCGGAGGAACGTCAACAATGTGAGTATCAGCAGTCAACACGGCCGGCGGATCGTCACTGACCGGCAGTGACTGTGCAGCAGGCAGTTCAGGCTGCGGTACAACGTCCCTTGCACTGGCAGAAGATTCGTTCGAGGCCACTGTTTCCAACAACCCACTACCAGCCAACTCAAACCACGCGGCCACATCATCCATCGACTCTGTGGAATCAGCTGGCAGCTCCGACTGAGGCTCTGCCGTATCTTCTGTGACCAGAACATTCACTGTCTCGGAAGTGGGCTCGGTAAACACTTCAGCCACGGCCGGTTCGATCGAGGACTCCACAGGTGCCGTGATCGACTTTGACACCGTGGCTGATATGGCAGGCTCTGCCGGCGGCTCGATGGTTCCCGCGGGGATCAATGCCCCTGCTGCGTCCGAGGTAACATGCGAGTTTGAACGACCGCGAACCGGTACGACAGAGCGGACTGCAGCAGCCATCAAAGGTGGTGGAGCCAGTAATTCAGTCGGCAGTGGTGGCAGCTCGCGCACAAGCCGCCGATGCCCCGCAACAGACTCGTTCGGCTTCGCTGTACGAGAATCCTCATCGCACGGCTGTTCCGTACCAGACTGATCCGGAAGTACAGGCTCTGCCACAGGCAAGTACGGCAGGGCGCGAGGAGTACTGTTTGACGCCGAGCCACCCTGAGGCAGACCCGGAAAAGCGACTTCCGCCTGCTGCTTCAGCGGAGCCACCGACTCCGTTTCCTGAATTCGATCAAACAGACTGCTGGACTGCCAGCGTTCCAGGATCTCGCGAGCCTGCCGTACGGCCTGTGACTGTCGGGATGCCTGTTCCAGCATCTGCCCACATAGTGGACAGACGGCCGAAGCTGCTGCTCCGCCGTTGACCTGAAACTCCCTGAGACATCTGCGGCACCACATCACGCGCGCGACTCCTCCCTGAAATGCACGGAAGAGCCAGTTTTACGCGATCGGCAGGAAATGCCGCAAGATCAGTCCACAAAACAAGTTCATCCCAACAGCAGCAGCCACCCGTCGATACCCGACAAACCCGGATCTTCAGAAATCCAGCCAGATGCCGCCGCCGACAAGATTCTCCCAACGATTAACAAACGAATACTGAAGCGACGGGCCGTTGTACCAATTCGCACCAACTCGCAGGCGACGGTTTGTCTTCTGCCCCTGCCAGCCCCAGCCTGCTGTACTGTTCAGCCCGACATTGCTCCCCTGCTCCTCACGAAAGATACCGTTCACGGCCACAAACGGGGCCCCGGTCCAGACATCATCAGCTCGCGGAGTCCATTCCGCTCCCAATTGCCCCTCCAGCGGTTTTGCCCCGCCGGCCACCGCCGCATAGCCAATTTCTCCGTAAATTCGATGCGAATCCGTCAGATCCTGGCTGATGCCAGCAACCAGTGAATCACGCACATAATTCACATGCACCAAACCCGGATTCAGCTCGAGAAACTCGTCACCAATATGGCTGCTGATGTGCGCATACCCAAATTTGAATGATGTGGTCTCCCGCTTCCACGTCCCGAACAGACCAACCCGGTAGTCTGACCCCTCCAGAGCCGTACTGGGCTCGCTGGGCAGAATCCGAGCAAACACGGCACCATCGATATCCAGCTGAAATGCGTCACCAGACGAATCTGTGATGCGAAACAGACCAGCACGCCCCCCCAGAGTCGAATCACCCACCGCCCGACCATTCTTCGTGTCGCGAGAGTACACCAACTGCAGTCGCGGCTCCTTCGGACCTGCCAGATACGTGCGGTACAGCAAACCGCTGGGCAGCAACTGCCACGAATCAGCAGCAGGCTGGGAGCGAAAAATCCTCGCCGGGTCACCCATCGCCGGTGCTTTCAGGGCAGACTCAGCGGTGGCCGCCGCGCTCACTGCCGACTCAGGTGTCGCAGCAACCGTCGTATCGGCTCCAGCCGCATCCTGCACATCGGCCGCAGAGGCCGTCTCAGCAGATGCGGCCAGCCAGTTCCCGGCACCAGAGTCAAACAGGTTATCGACTGTCGCTGCAGCCACTCGGCCACCAGCAGCACCCTGTTGCGCCTCTTCCAGCAGAAATCGATCCGACACCGGCAAGCCATCCTGACGCCGCCGGACTTCATTCAGATAACTTCCAGGTGTCCCCTGAGTCTGTTCATCCTGCCGCATCAGATTCCAGGACTCTGTGAAAGTGTCAGCAACGCCAACACTCCTGCCGCTGGAAAGCCCCAGCAGCAACAGAGGCAGCAGCCGTACAGAGGGCCCGATGGAAAGAGCAGACGCCACCGCCTGCTGCAGATGTGCCAAAGTGGACCGTTTCACCGGACCATTCCTGTTGTATCGGGCACCGCCGTGATGCAGGCCCTGACCCTGTCTGGTCGTTCGCAGCTCGACAAACCGAGACTGCTTCCCCCCAAAAGCGAATCAGCTGTAACACCAATATCGCCTTCCGGGGAAATTCATCGGACGACGGTCAGCCGGGTCATAATGGACGCACTGCAGCCAACGGATTTTCCGACCGTATGCTGTCTGCCGAATGTGTGGCGCCGGTCGTATCACAACTGTCGGTCAGGTAAGACAGAGAAACTTTGCGGGACGAAACAGTCAAAACGGAACTGTCGATTCAATTCTCACTTAAACCGCCCGACTCGACTGCATCAACCCGCCCCCCCCTCACTGCAGTACTGCAGGAAACTCGATCGCATAAGCCCCCTGACCCCTGCCCCCTGACCACTGACCACTGGAAACTCGAAACCTCGCCCATGTTCACATCAAATTTCGCGCCTTGATACTTAAGTATTCATTGATCAAGCGTTCCGTCAGCTTCTTCGGCGACGTTTCGATCAGCATCACCCCGGACTCACGCAACACTGCCGCCTGATGAGTCTGTCCACTGAGAATCTGTGCGGCCGCTGCCGTATGACAGGCCTCCAGATCGGTTCCCGGTATCCGCCCGGCCATCGCCTGCAACCCATCATCCTGCAACAGCACGCACAACGGCAGGTACGGCAGACTGCGCAGTCGCAGACTGTCACCAATCACCTTCATCTGCAGCTCGTCAGTCACAAAGGTGATCAGTACCACCAACGCTCGCTTACGCTGTACCGTTGTCAGATACTCCAGCGCAAGGCTGTAGTCCGAAACTCCACTGGACGCCTGAATATCGTAGGTCGACCGCAGAATCTGCTGGATGCCGGGCTTACCTCTAACCGGCCGAACAAAGCGTTCAATCCGTGATGAAAACGCCAGCAGTGACACATTGTCGCCCTGCCCCAGCGCGATGTAGCTGAGCATAATGGCTGAGTTCAGAGCGAGATCCAGATAGGAAATCCCCTCAGACTCATTTCGCATGAACCGGCCGCAGTCCACCAGGATCACAATATTCTGATTACGCTCCGTATTGAATTCACGACTGATCAGCTGTCGCTGCCGTGAAGTCGCTTTCCAGTCCACCTGCCGGATCTCATCGCCGTATCGATACTCACGCAGTCGCTCAAATTCTCGCCCCTGTCCTGGCATCCGCACCATTCGCACGCCGATTTCTGCCAGCCGATTCTGTCGGGCCAGCAGCTCATATCGATACACAGCACGAATGTCAGGATAAATGCGGATGGGTGTCTCCAGAGGACGCTCCTGCTGCCGCACCCACAACCCAAGTCGCGTTCGAAATCGCAGATGCACCGCCGGCATCACCGATGCTCCACGACGCCCGGGCCTGACGATGTAACTGACTTCCCCCGACTTTCCAACCCCCAGTTCCAGCGACTGTGGCAGCCGCTCAACCGCACACAACGGACCAGCATCATCATGCAGCTCAATCTCCAGAGGCTGCTGCGACAGATTTCGCACCTGCAGGACCGCCGGATTGTCCGCACCAAGGCTCAATACATCCGAAATTCGCCGCAACACCTCAATGTCATGCGGAGATGAGCTGATCAGCAGATCCACCACCGCCAGTCCCAGCAGCAACAGATTCGCCAGCAGTGCCGTATCGGCCACCGTCCGATCCAGACCGGAGAACAGCAGGGGCAGGCTGAGCAGAGCAGCCAGCAGAACCAGTCGCCGGGACGGGATCATGACTTCGGCGCCTCCACACTCTCCAGAATCGCCTCGATCGTCTCATCAATCGTCGTACCCTCCAGTTCTGCCTCAGGTCGCAACCGCAGACGATGGCGCAGAATCCACGGAGCCAGCTCCTTGATGTCGTCCGGAGTCACAAAATCACGACCACGACAGGCTGCCAGCGTGCGAGCTGCAATCAGCATGTTGACGCCCGCTCGAGGACTGGGACCGATCGTCACAGAACCCCACGTGCGACACGCATTCAGAATTGAAACAATATATGTCAGCAGCTTCGGCTCCACAATCACCGACTTCACAGCCTGCTGAATCTCCAGCACCTGCTCAGCCTGCAGCACTGTCTGCAGATGAAAATCGGCCAGTCGTCGAGTATCACGACCAGCGGCATAATGCCCCAGAATCTGCGCCTCGTCCGCAGCCGCCGGATAATCCACCAGCAGCTTGAACATAAACCGATCCACCTGCGCCTCAGGCAATGGATACGTCCCCTCGTGCTCAATCGGATTCTGAGTTGCAATCACCAGAAATGGTCGCTGTAACCGATGCGTGGTGCCGTCCACGCTGACCTGCTGCTCCTGCATCACCTCAAGCAATGCAGACTGCGTCTTCGGAGGCGAACGGTTGATCTCGTCCGTCAGCAGCAGATTCGTAAAAACGGGGCCCTGATTGAACGTAAACTCCTGCTTCCGCATGTCGTAAATGCTGTGCCCCGTCAGGTCCGAAGGCATCAGGTCCGGAGTAAACTGCACGCGGCGAAACTGACACGATACTGTCTTCGACAGGACGTTCACCAGCAGCGTCTTACCCAGCCCCGGAGGCCCTTCAATCAGCACACTGCCCTCCGCAAACAACGCAATCACTACGCCCTCAACCAGGGCCTGCTGACCCACAACCACTTGACCAACCTGCTCAAGGATTGATTCAAACAATTCCTGTACGCGATGAAATTCCATTGTGAAAATCCGATGTTAGTTTTCAGTATTCAGTTATCAGTGGTCAGTTATCAGTGTTCAGTGGGCGGACTTCTTCAGCCCACAGTTACAGACGATTTTGCAGCCGACAAAGCCAGCGCACCGCAGCGGCGGCGGTCGAAACTGATGCCCTCGGCTGAGTCGTCAGTTCGGTCGCACGCCGTAACTCCTCTCGGATGACCTGCTCCTCCAGACCCGTACGTCGCGCTAACGCCACCGGGTCATCCAATCGCACCTGCGCCCCGAATCGCTTACGCAGCAACCCCTGCAGATATGCCAGATAACTGCCTACCAACGGACCACCGTCAGCCAGACGAACCTGCAGATTGCCAATCGCCTCAGCACTTTCCGTCAGACTCCGTCGAGGTGCTGTCGCTGCCGAAATCGTCGGACCAAATCGGTGAAATGCCAGCCAGATTGCCAGCACCGCCACCAGCAGCAGCTGCAATGTGCCGATCCGCATTGCCGGACTCAGCAGAATTCCCGTACTGCGATACGAATCCGCCGCATTAAAATACTCACTCAACACGATCCGCTGGGAATTAAATGTCGGTCTCCAGAATTCCTGAGCCCCCACCGGCTGATGCTCCTGCGCTCGCTCCAGCAGACGTACCACCAGACGCACGGCCGATTTTTCCAGCAGCGTTCGATTCGAAAACAAATCGGGCGTCGCACATACCAGCACACGACCACTGCCACTCAGGACCTCCCGAACCAGCACTCCTGCCCCGCCTGCCGTAACCAGCGGCTGCGACTGCTCCTGACTACTCGAGCCCACCACAGCTGCTGTCCAGAGCTCCGCAGTATCGTTACTGAATTCACTTTTTGCTGAAAGCTGCTGCAGAACAACCTCCGGCACCTCCGCCGGCTCCTCAGACTCACCTGCAGCACCAACGGGCACGGCACCTGGAGTGGTCGGTGGCGGCGACTGACCCGCCGGCGTCTGCGAGCCGGGCGTCAAACCGCCCGCTGACCGCACCAGCGTCTCCACAGAAGGCCCTTCCGCCGTACCCCCCACAAGTTGCTCCAGCTCAATCCCCAACTCCGGTATACTGACCTGCGGTTGGCTCAGATTCGGAGCAAACACCAGACAACCCCCTCCACGGACCCACGCCGCCAGTTCCTGCCGCTGCTGTGTTGTGGGGTACACATCCGGCCCCAGAACCAACAACACACAATTCTCATCCGGCAGCAGCTTCGTGGCCTCACGCTCCACACGAGGAAACAGTTCGCTCATCAGCCGGTACAAAGCCAGCTTGCCGTCGACCGTCACACTCCACGAATCGGCAGCAGAACCGTCCTCACCCGGCAACCACCAGAATTGCAGCAGCACCAGCAACAGGGCCAGACCGGCCCAGAACCGGTCAGACCGCCGCAGGCTGCGTTTTTTCTTCACGGAAAGCCCCTTCAAATTCCTCCAGACAGCGCTCAAACATCTCGAGCGTCGCTGGCCGACGGCCAAAATACACCCGCTCAAAACAACCAGCAGTCACCAAATACGCCTGCCTCTTCTGCAACTCACGCCAGACACTGCGGACATAGTCACGATTCGTCAGGCCGCGACGATAACGAATCAAACCAGCTCGCTCGATCCACGCCATGCTGCCCAGCAACAACTCACGAATCGCAGCCCGGTAATTGCCATCAGCTGCCAACTGCCGAGCACGCCCCTCATAGGTCGCCGCCGGCAATTCCCCCGGAGGCACCTGCAGATCTCCCAATGGATCTGCCACCGCGTCCGAAAACAGGCCCTGCATCACACGCCGCTGATCCCGCGATCGGATAATGCGAGCAACCACCAGTGCCACCAGCCCCACGACCGCCACCAGCAACACGATCACCAGAAATTTCACCAGCGCAGGCATCGATTCAAGCATGCCAAACCAGTCGCCATCCAACAGGCCACTCAACCACCCCTCTCCAGTCCCCGCCGGAGTCAGTGGTCGAGCCGGTCGGCGGGAACTGCCCCACAACCCCGACCATATCCAACCCAGAAAATCGCCCACCTGCTGAAAGACCCAGCGCACCTGCTCGCCCATCCACTCCAGACTGCGAACCAGAAACCCGTTACCGCGATCCCGTGGCGTCAGTTCCTTCTGCTCCAGCACCCGTCGACGCAGCGACCGAAACTCGATCGACTCCAGCACCCCCTGCCCCACCGCATCAATCTGCTCGTCCGAAAAACGCGACGAATCGCCCCCGGACTGCTGCATGGCCCCCGTTGGAATTGCAGCGCTGGCCGATCCCGCCAGCAACAGCAGAATCAACCACGCCCGTAACGCACCCCCCGGCGGTTTGAGTACACGCATCATCCGCTCAGCTCCGCTACTCGCACGGCTTCAGCTCGAAACAACACCTGCAGATCCCAGCACTCCGCCCGAATACGCCGATCCAGATAACAGAAAAACACGGCCGTCCGAATCACCGGCAACGGCATCCACAAACACAACTGCAGCACCGTCAAAAACCACGGATCATCATGAGTCAACTGCAGCAGCAAATCAGCAAACTCAACCGAGCCCTCCATCAGAATCTGCAGGAAAATCGGACGATTCAGCACCGTAGATGACGTCAGATCCAGCAACAAAAACAGCCCACCCGAAGCCGATGCCCAGGCAGACATCAGCCATGCCAGACTGTTCAGACTGCGACCATAACCCCCACTGCCCGCCAGCCACGTCAATCGAGGCTGCACCGCCTTCAACGGTGCCTGCTCCAGAAACAGGAGCTCCGGCAGATACGCGGTATACGCCGTCACAAACAACCCCGGAAAGAGCAGACAAAAACCCGACAGAAACTGAAAGAACCGCACAATCAAAGTCCACAACAGCCACGACCAGAATCGTCGCCGAAAAGACCGCAACGCCCCGCGCACGGAAAACTCTTCACCAAACACCCGCGGCCCAATCGCCGCCACCAGCAGCGAATTAAACACCGCACTGAAAAACAAAAAAATCAGAACCGACGGAATCAGCATGTCCGTCAACACTGATGTCAACAGCCACACCAGCACACACGCAGGCACCGCACACAGCAGCCACAGACGCAGAATCGGCTCCGCCGTCTCACGCACGAACACAATCGCCAGATCCACGCAGGCCTGCAGCGATCGACGCTCCACAGAAACTGTGCAGTCTTCGACCCTCATGACTGCACACCTCCCGCCGAATCCACAATCACAGGCCGCTCACGCCCCGCCAGACCCAGCCATAACCCCACCAGCAGCCACGCCACCGCACCCGCCAGATACTTGAACAGCGGAGCAATCGGCAGAGGCGAAAAATAGCCCTCCAGCACCGCGGCCCCAACTAACATCACTCCCGAACCCAGAGCCAGCAACAGAGATTCACGGCCATGATAACGCAGTGATTCCAGCCGAGTCCGCTCGCCCGGTAACAACAAAGACTGCGCCAACACAAATCCCGCCGCACCTGAAATCACAATCGCAGTCAGCTCCAGTGAACCGTGAGTAATCACGAAGCTGGTGAAATTCACCGCCGTCGCTCCACCCTTCGCCAGCACCGCACCCTGCACCAGACCAATCGAAATCCCGTTCGATAGCAACACATAACAGGTCCCAACACCCGCCAATGCCCCCAGCGAAAAGGCCTGAAATGCAATCCCCGTATTGTTGTTCACATAAAAACCAAACATGAAGCTGCGCTCACCCGTATACCGCTCATCTGTCGCCGTGTACAACTCGCTGCTGAAACTCTTCAACGACTCCTGCAGTTCCTGTTCACCCGCCACCAGCACGGCCAGATCCGGACGCACAATTCCGATGATCGTAGCCACCACAAACGGAATCACAAACAACGCAGCCGATAAGGCAAATGCTCGCCAACGCTGTCGCAGCAGGCGAGGAAACCCGATGGCAATAAACTCCAGCGCCAATGCCACAGACGCCGGACGCGTCCGATACAGACAGTTGTGACCTCCAGCCACCAGATCGTTCAGATATTCCTCCAGACGACTGCCCCATTCACGCGACTGCACCAGCGACAGATCATAACAGATCGAACGATACAACCGCGCCAGTTCAGCCACCTGCAGCGATCGCCACTGCCGCTCAGGAAGATTCTGCAGCACACCCAGCAGCTGCTCAAAACGCCCCCAGTCCTGCCTGCGTTCGCGAATAAATCGCTCTCGATTCATCGCGAATCTCCCGACTGCTGCGATCCCGGCCCCAACCGGTCGTCGACCGCAAACGTCTTCAGCACACGCAGCAGAAACTGAGTATGCTTGTAGCCCTGGTTCTGAAAGAAGTCGTATTGATTGCCCTGAGCCTGCCATGCCTCAGACCAGCCCAGTCGCTGCCGCAAAGCCTCACTCAAAGGCTTCGCGATCTCCTCGCGACGTCCATCACTCATGACTCGCTCAGGATCAAACAACCGCTCAATTATCGCCAGCGTTCGCTCTGGCACACTGAACTTCCGCGGACACTCTGCCCGCAGCAACGGCAAAACGCGGGAAGTCAAACCCTCTTTACGCCCCGTTGGATTCCGCTGCTCAGTGACCACCATCGTGTCAAAAAACAAATCGCCCAGACGCTGCAACCGCGGAGTCAACAGCATGGAGATCAGGCCCACCGTATAGCCGATCGGCAGAGCATCAGCGACGCGCAGAAAATTCCGGCCGATGGCCGTGACCAGATCCACAGGAGTCCCATTGGTACGCAGCACACGCAGACCCGCAGCACGCTTGCCCGGCGTCTGCCCGTTCATCAAACCCTCAAACAGACTGCCGTAAAACCAGTTACAGAGAAACACACCGATCGTCGCCAGGCCGGCCATCACCTGCACCCCGGCCTCGCCACCAAACGCACCCACAGACAGCAAAAACAACCACAAGATCGCCAAACTGCCAGCTTTAATCAAACTGTCGATACACCAAGCCCACAACCGCTGCCCCGGACCCGCAATCCGAAAACGAAAATCCACACCCTCAGGAGTCTCTATGACGACTCGAGTATCAACCAGACGCCTTGCCACAGACTCAGTCATACCCAACCGCATCCCGCCAAACGGCATGCACAATCCGGAACCCAACTGCCCACCAGCAGAATGACACATTCCGGGGGAAATTCAAGCCCTGCCCGTAGAGACAGGTCCAGACTCTCTTCAGTCACCTCAGCAAATCCGAAATTCTTCGCCTGCATTTTCCTTGATTTTCGGGAACTTGATGATCTCAGGAAAACGGCCAGTTGACGCAATCGGTTCTGCTGCAGACACTGCTGGGCCTGATACCGAGCCCTCTCGGTCTGCTCGCTTTGCTTCTCACGTCTGCTGATCACTCGTATGCCCCGACAGATTCTCGTCACCGCTGCCCTGCCCTATGCCAATGGACACATCCATATCGGGCATCTGGTGGAATACATCCAGACCGATATCTGGGTCCGCTTTCAGAAACTGCGCGGTCATCGCTGCATCTTCGTCTGCGCTGACGACACTCATGGAACGGCCATTATGATTCGCGCACGTCGCGAAGGTCGGTCCGAAGAAGCCGTGATTGCCGATATGCGCGAAGCCCATATGCGGGACTTCGCCGGCTTTCAGATTCAGTTCGACAACTACGGCAGCACCAACAGTCCGGACAACAAAGAGGCCTGCCACCAGATCTGGGCGGCCATCACCAAAGCCGGACTCGTCAAGACCCGCAGTGTCGAACAGCTGTTCGACCCCGTCGCCGGTACCTTTCTGGCCGATCGTTTTGTGCGCGGCACCTGTCCCAGATGCACAGCTGCCGATCAACCGGGCGATAACTGCAGCGTCTGCGGGGCGGCCTATACCCCGGCCGACCTGCGCGACCCGCGCAGTATCCTGTCCAACGCAGTTCCCGAACTGCGATCTGCCGATCACCTCTTCATTGAACTTGAACAACTGCGACCGTTCCTTGAAGACTGGTCACAGAACGGTGGTCACCTGCAATCCGAAGTCGCTCGCTATCTGAAAGGCAACTTTCTCGGCGACCCACTGCGGGATTGGGACATCTCCCGACCGGCCCCCTACTTCGGCTTCGAAATCCCGGACCATCCCGGCAATTACTGGTACGTCTGGTTCGACGCCCCGATCGGCTACATCGGTTCCACTCGCGAATGGTGTCGCCAGCACTCTGAACACGTGGAAGCGTGGTGGGGACGCGATTCAGCCGCAGAAATTCACCATTTCATCGGCAAGGATATCACGTATTTCCACACACTCTTCTGGCCCGGCATGCTGCACACAGCCGGCCTGAATCTGCCCAGCAAGGTTCACGTGCACGGTTTCCTGACCGTGGATGGTGAAAAGATGTCGAAGTCCAAAGGCACATTCCTGATGGCCTCGACATGGCTGCGACACCTGCCGCCAGGCGCACTGCGCTACTACTACTCCACCAAACTGGGGCCAGGTCTTGATGATATCGACCTGAACGTGGAAGAGTTTGTTGCACGAGTCAACACGGACCTCGTCAATAAAGTTGTCAATCTCGCATCCCGCTGTGCCGGATTCCTCGCCGGACAGACTCTGGCTGACACTTACCCGGACGATGGTGGCCTGTTCGCCGCCGGGGCCGCTCGCGGAGATGCCATCGCTGCGTTCTACGAAGACTGCAACTACAATGCGGCAACTCGCGAAATCATGGCCCTTGCTGATCGAGCCAACAAATATGTGGATGACCTGCAGCCATGGGTCATTCGCAAAGATCCAGCGCGCAGTGCCGAACTGCGTGATGTCTGCAGTGTGACTCTGAATCTGTTCCGCCAGATCGTCGTCTACCTGTCACCAGTTCTTCCCGGACTGGCACAACAGACCGCCGAACTGCTGAACCAGCCAATTACGTCGTGGGACGAAGCCGCAAGGCCACTGACCGGAACACTGGTCAGCCCGTTCCAGCACCTCATGAAACGTCTTGAAATGAAACAGGTACAGGCTATGGTTGAAGAAAGTCGTCAGGAAAACGCCGCTGAACAGTCCGCTGCTGCGACTCCTGTTGCCCAGTCGGCGACGCCGGTCGGCCCCGCATTTCATCCGGCAGACCGCTGGCAGGATGCCGGCGATGCGCTCAAAAATGAGCCGCTGGCAGCAGAATGCACAATCGATGACTTTACAAAGGTCGACCTGCGAGTGGCTCGAGTGCTGGAAGCCAACCATGTCGAAGGGGCCAACAAACTGCTGCAACTGACACTCTCCCTTGGTGGTGGTGAAGTTCGCAATGTGTTCGCCGGCATTAAAGCAGCGTACAAACCTGAAGATCTTGTCGGACGACTGGTGATCTGCGTGGCCAATCTGAAGCCGCGGCAGATGAAGTTCGGACTCAGCCAGGGCATGATCTGTGCCAGCGGCGCTGGCGGCACAGAAGTCTTCCTGTTGTCGCCTGACACCGGGGCCGTTCCGGGCCATCGTGTCCACTGAAGCAAACCCACCCCAACCAGGCCAATCCGGGCACGGAAGTGCCCGGTTGTTGGCCCTTTTCCGCAGATCATTTGCAGCGATTGTCCCTGGGCAATGCCCACGGCGACGGTGAATATGGCCGTTGGCCAATTGTGGTGTGATTGAGTGGCAGCAGTCTCGGGGGCTGACGTTCGGTAGCCCGTCGTTGAATAAAAGCCTTGCGCGCCATCACCGCAGCCCCAGGAATCATGACAAGCACTCCCGGGCGCGGCTCGTGATGAAATTCAGGAAGCCGACAGCAGCTCCTGCACAACCTGTCCGTGCACATCCGTCAGGCGGTAATCCCGCCCCGCATGCCGATATGTCAGCTGCTCATGATCAAAGCCCATCAGACGCAGAATGGTGGCATGGAAGTCATGCACGTGGACTTTATTAACGCTGGCACGCAGTCCGTGTTCGTCCGTCTCGCCATAGGTAATGCCTGCGCGAACACCCCCGCCGGCCAGCCATGAACTGAATGCCCATGGATGGTGTTCGCGTCCCGGAGCATCTGCTGTGTTGTTGAAGGGCGTCCGCCCGAATTCTGTCGTCCACACCACCAGCGTTTCCTCCAGCATCCCTCGCTGCTTCAGATCATGCAGCAGTGCCGCAATCGGTCGGTCCACATTACGAGCCAGCGGCACGTGCGTCTGCATGTCCCCGTGAGCATCCCAGTTGCCCGAGGATCCCGTGTCAATCAATTCGACAAATCTGACACCGCGTTCAACAAGGCGACGAGCTGCCAGACACTGCCAGCCAAAACCTGTCGTCTGGCCAGGCTGCAGCCCGTATGACGCCAGAGTCCCGGCTGTTTCCGTGGAAAAGTCAAAGGCATCCGGTACCGCCAACTGCATTCCGGCAGCCGTTTCAAATGAACGCAGGCGGGACGACAGAGCAGCATCTGCCGGACGCTGCTCAAGATGCCGCTGATTCAGCCGCCGCAGAGCTGCCAGTTCAAGCTGCTGACGATCCGATGCGACTCGCGGACGGACGTTGGCAATCGGCTCGGCGCCCGGCACCACCAGCGTTCCCTGATGACTGGCCGGCAGAAAATCGCTGGCATAGACCTGAGTCCCGGCATAGGTCTGCTGCGGAGCGATCACGACGAACCCCGGGAGGTTGCGATTCTCAGTCCCGAGGCCATAACTCATCCAGCTGCCAATACTGGGGCGAGAGAATGCAAATGAACCCGTATGCATCCCCAGCGTAGCGTTGTAATGGTTCGAATGCGATGTATGCATGGAACGAATCAATGCAATGTCATCCACGCAGCGAGCCACTTCCGGAAACAGTTCACTGACCTCCGTACCACACTGCCCGTGCGGACGAAATCGCCACTGGGGACGCTTCAGAAAAATCCGTTCGTAACCCGGACGATCCTTAATCTCCGGATGGTCAGCCCGGATCTCCTTTCCGTGATCGCGAGTCAAAGCGGGCTTTGGATCGAATGTATCAACATGCGAAACAC
>CAIOKE010000054.1 GCA_903858815.1 uncultured Planctomycetaceae bacterium
TGCAACTGGCGGGCACACTCTCTTCACTTGCGCCCGGGCAGCGAATTACTCTTGACCTGATCAGCGAGCAGGGCGCAACTCAAACCAGCACCGGAGCCCTGCTGGCCACACGCCTCAGACTCCTCAGCAACTCCAGCACACCCGCATCCTTCAACCTCATTACCAGCCTGCTCAATGACGTCGATACCATCGCCGCGAACACCAGCGGCTTCGTGTATTACCGCGATCTGGATGATCTCAGCATCAGCAACATCACCGGTTCCTCGGGAATCGCCACAATAGCCGGAATAGATACCACGACTCTGGTCTCTGAGGGGGCAGCAGTTCAGATCATCTCGACCGGAAGCCTGAACGCTGATGAGCCAATCCGAACATCGCCAGGGTCTGCCGTCGGCAGCCAGACAGTGGGAACGGTCGATCTGCAATCACTGACCTCTCTAATCAACATTACCGACAACGCCGACGTCTTCGCAGATGGCGCTGTTTCACTCACCGCCGCCGGCGGCATCCAGACGGCCGGCGAAATCACAACGTCAAACGACAACGTCACGTACAACTCCGCCGTCACACTCACCGGCGCCGTCGCCATCGATACCAACACCGATGCCGGCACTATCACATTCAACTCCACCGTCGACGGCAGCGAAAACCTGCAACTGACTGCTGGCACCGGAAACATCGACTTTAACCAGTCGGTCGGCCAGACCAGCCGACTTGACCAGCTGCGAATCGTCAGTGTGACTGATGCCACCTTTGACGAAGCCGTATCCGCCGAAGCCTTCCTGCAGAATGCCGGTTCCGGCACCACGACGTTTGTCAAACTGCTCGACACCAGTACCTCTCCTGGCGTCGACATTTCCGGCACAAATCTGTGGGTGAGGATCGGAATTACAACTACGGGGAATGGCGGGGTAACAGTTCTCCTCTCCGGAACAGGCTCCAATGGTGTGGCTACCTTTGATAATGATGCAGATGTCAATTCGGATGGTGCTGTTTCCATCACCGCTTCCACACGCATGACCACCGGCGGTGATATCTACACCACAAATGACGACATCTACATCGATGCCACAACCGTGCTCACACAGGATGTCCGCGTCGATTCAGACTCCGGAATCGGCAATATTCACTACACAAAAACCATCGACGGCACCACCGCCAACTCCCAGGCACTTACGCTCGATGCCGGAACAGGCGGAACCGTGCGTGTTGAAGGAGCGATTGGCAAAGCTGTCTCGCTGAGAACTCTGACACTTGTTGACAGCAACGGTGCCGAATTCGGAACGCTGGACACCGACCTGATCGTGGCCGACACCCAGGTGCATGTGATCACTACTCAGCCCGGGAAGACTGTGCTCTTCAACGGCGGTGTGCAGACTCCCCAGTTCAACTCCGACGCCGCACCATACCACCTGCAGCTCGGGGGCAGCGATACAGATATCGGGATCACCGGAGCCAGCGACTACCTGTCTGCCGTACTGCTCAACACAGGCATGGTGATACTTGGGGATGGAAACAA
>CAIOKE010000055.1 GCA_903858815.1 uncultured Planctomycetaceae bacterium
CTACCCCCCCCCCCCCCCCCGACGCGACCCTCCGCTGAGTCCACGCAAAAGCCATCGGACCGACATCCATTCATTCAACCTGCCCAATGCCACAGCACCGAATGCAGATCAATTGGCCATTCCCAGGGTCGCAGAGCAGCTCATCCATGCATTTCTCTGCTGCGGCACGTGTCAGCCATCAGGTTCTCGATCCCACTCACGCCGACCGAAGCATCAGCAGGCGCCACTGCATCAGCATGCAGACTCAAGGCGAGCCGGTGCGAAATTTACCGGCCGGAAAACTCACCCAGCATTGCAGCAATTGCAGTTCGACAGGAAGGGATTCGGGCACAACCGGCTGGATTTGCAGTGGGCTCAGTTTTTCTGTCGAGCCATGATCTCTTTTGACGCCTGCATTGCATCGGCACGTCCTGATTCGCCTGATCTCAAACAGTTCCACAACGATTCCCGCCACGACGACTTCAGCTCAACACAACCTACGATTACCACCGTGAATTTTTGCAGTTTTTTCGTCACGAATCCCGCTGACCGGTTAATACGCTGCTGCGAAGTCATCACGGTCTGGTTTCTCCCTCGACAGTCAGAGGCAACTCTGCAATTTGAACATCCCTTTTCTGCAGAATTGATGCAGAGCTGGAAGCATGCGGACTGGTATTGCAATGTCTCAGCCTCTTCGGTCACGTTTTGCGTGTCCAGTAAACATCGCCACGGCGAAATTATTCCGCTCAAGTGTTTTCCCATCTGACTTTCTTTCACATTTGGCTACGACCGCCCACACCGCGTCTAAAAGCCCAGGGCCCCTGCAATGAAGGTAATCTCTGTTACGATCCTGCTCTGGCTCATGTTCTTTCAGGCCCCTGGCGGATTGCCGTATTCGCTGGACGAAGGTTCCACAGCAAACACGGGCTTGACACCGCCTGCAGGTACTCAGTCCACCAGTACCACAGAACAACCAGATCCCCGGATTGGCGGTCGGCAGAATCCACAGCAACCCGATCAGATTCGAAATCGAGATGAAGGTCGTCCCGCAGCATCACGAGGTGGTCGCAACGGCAAAGGTGGCAGTGGTCTCGGCAACTACACCGTCCCGCCACCGGCCAACAATGTGCCAGAGCATCTGTTTAATATCGTGCTTGGTCGTCCCACAGCCTGCAGTATCACGGTGCGTGTGTTGCTGCATCAGGCCGCAACAGCCAGTCTGCAATACGGCCCTGCAGGTGGTCCACTTTTGCTGAAGACACACGAAGTACCGGTGGCTGCTCGCGATACTGTCGATTTTGTATTGACCTCACTGCAGGGAAACACCCGTTATGCCTATCGACTGATCTGTCAGCCGGAAGGCGGCCCGCCGATCACCAGCAACGAATACAGTTTCCACACACAACGCGCCACAGGCAGCCGTTTTGTCTTCACCGTCACTTCAGACTCCCATCTGGATGAAAACACCAGTGGCGAGGTCTATCTGCGAACACTGAATAATGCCCTTGCTGAGACGCCCGATTTCCATTTCGAACTGGGCGACACATTCATGACCGGCAAATATGTGAAGCCAGAATACTCAGAGCCACAGTACCTGGCTCAACGGTACTATCTGGGAAGTCTCTGCCACTCAGCCCCGCTGTTCTTTGCACTGGGCAACCATGACGGCGAACAGGGCAGTCGTGGATCTCTGACCTGGGCCACACAAACTCGCAAACGCCTGTTCCCCAATCCTGAACCAGACGGATTCTACACAGGAAACGAACAAAGTGAACCAGTGACGGGGCTGCCGCAGAACTACTATCAGTGGAAGTGGGGTGACGCACAATTCATCGTCCTCGATCCATTTCGCTATACAACTCAGCGTGGTCGCGATGGCAACAACTGGTCATGGACACTTGGCGACAGACAATATCGCTGGCTGAAGGCCAGCCTTGAAAACACAACCGCAGCATATCGCTTCGTTTTCCTGCATCATCTGGTTGGTGGCTCACCAGGCAACAGTCGTGGCGGCATTGAAGTCGCAAGGCTCTGGGAATGGGGGTGGTGAATCACCTGACGGAACAAAGGAATTCGCGTCCCGCCGCCCCGGCTGGGAACTGCCCATTCATGATCTGCTGGTCAAACATGGAGTGTCAATCGTGTTCCACGGTCATGACCACCTGTTCGTGAAACAGGACCTCGACGGCATCGTTTATCAGGAGGTTCCTCAACCCGGTCATCCACGATCAGGCAATATTCAGACCGCAAAGGAATATGGGTACCTCAGCGGTGAAACACAAAGCAGCTCCGGATTGATTCGAGTGCAGGTCGGGGCCGCAGAATTACGTGCTGATTACGTGCGCACGTGGCTGCCGGCTTCTGAAAATGACAACCGACGGAATGGTGATGTCAGCTATTCGTATGTTGTGCCGGCAAAAAAGTAACGGTCGCGCAGATTCTGAACTGTCGCTCTCAATTTCGGTCAGAAGCAATCTCAGGAACTCCATGCAGACAACGTTGTGTTGAGACTCGCACAGCCTGCTCAGGATGAAATTCCCGCTGATCCACTGCGTCGCCGTTATCGTTTCGCAACATCCACGCAAAACCATTGGATTGCAGGATCGCACTCGCTCAATCTCTGTTTTCCAATGACTCAGCAGCAGCAAAAGGGACGATGCTGCAGTGAAATCCCGGCAGCCTGCAGGCCTGACGAGCCGTCGTCGTTTGCAGACTCGCGAACAAAATCCACAACCTGGGCATCATCGGCACTACAGCACAAACAATCATCCCAGAGTCAGAAGAGCACCGGCCTGCTTTTCTGCGAAATTTTCTCCCTGAGTGTTTTGTGTGGGAACCGTCCGCAAGTGTTGCGGCAGAATTCGCCCTGCTGACTCGACAGTTCTGGCAGTACAACGCAGGGCAGGCTCTGCAATCAGCAGCGGTGGGCCATGGAATGACGCTGCACAAACTGCAGCGGGAGGTTGAACACATTGACCTCAGCTGCTCTCTGTCACCCCGACTCAGTGCTCGACTTTCCAGCCTGATGCAGTCGGTGGAACATCGTGATGGATATGCAGTGTATTATAATGCACTGCAGACGTGGTCCTGCGATCTGCCGGAATCGTGGTACAGTGACCAGCTGTTGATTGAATCGATTGCAATCCATACCAGGAAAAATGATGTCCTGCGTGAAGCGCGTTCCACTCAGATTTTCTGAGTTTCCGCGTTTGAGTTCTTTCCGCTGCTGGAGCGTGACATCACTGGCTGGCAGGCTGAAGTACAGGAGTCACAGGAACGGCTTGCCGTTGCCGATCCGGACATGCATGCCGAGATTGAATCGCACGTATCGCTGGTCCAATTATGCACGGGAAACGGTATCAAGGGCCTGAGTACCCCACGGGCCTTTGGAGCAATCCGGCTGCAGGCCCCCAATATGCAGAAAGCTCAGTACAGGTTTCCTGAGGACCTCGTTCATGAATGTTCGCACCTTCACCTGAACGCCATCCTGATCGCCGATTCGTTGCTGACGAATCCTCAGGAAGTCAATCGTTCGCCACTAAGACCAGCCCCCTCGCCCGATGATTCAGATCCTGCACGGCACATTTGTGCTGGCCCGTGCCTGTCGAGTCCATGCTCGGCTGAGTCGGCAGTACCCTGAGTTGCGGCTTGAAGCGGCACGTGAAAAATTCGCGGAGCAGTTTCGCAGTGGCATGCAGGTGCTTAACGACCACATGCAGCCAACAAACAAAGGTACAGTTCTGTTAAACTCGCTCAATCGCGTCCTCAATGAACTGAACTGAAATGAACTGAACCCGACGCGCGGAAACCGCCGTATGGGCACGCTGAATGCCCCCAAATCCCGATTTTCTCTGCCCTCAACCATTACCTCGACTCCCCAGCACCCGATCAAGCTTGCTTCTCTGGTGCGAATACGCCATGCTGTTGTCGACAGTGGCATTCAGAGTGCTCGCGGGTTCGTGACTATTCCGGAAAGTGGGCCGAAAATGAAGGATTTGCAACTGAATCGTCGTCAGGCTCTGCTGGCCGGGGGACTGGGCACACTCAGTATGAGCATGCCCGGGGTGGTGCTGGGCAGCGATGAGGTCAACGCTGCAGGGCAGGCGGTGCGGGCCGAAAAGTCCTGCATCTTCATCCTCCTGTGTGGTGGCCCCAGCCATGTCGACACATGGGATATGAAGCCGGAAGCACCGCTTGATTATCGCGGGCCTTACATGCCCATCGAAACACAGGTTCCGGGGATGCTGATCAATGAGATGCATACCGAGCTGGCGAAGGTTGCCGACCAGTTCACACTGATCAACTCCATGCATCACCCGGGTGCCATCAGCAATCACTTTGACGCCATGCATAATCTGCTCAGTGGCCAGTCGACCAAGCGAGTCCAGGAGGGAATTCTGAACGACCAGCCGTACCTTGGCTGTGTCGTCGCTCGCCATAAACCCAGCACTCGAAACTTTGTCTCCAACGCATGGCTGATCCGCTGTGTCGGTCCCCCCGTTTTCTGTGCACCGAATATCGGGATCGGTGGCTACCTTGGTTCGGCCTACGCGCCTGTGTTTGTCGGGTCGGCAGAAAACCACCCAGCCATGCCCGGTTTTCAGCCCCCGGAGATTTATGCACCAGTGGATGAAAGTCGTTTCGGAGACCGCAAATCTCTGCTGACTCAACTGGAATCCGTCCGCTATGACCGCGACAAGCAGGTGAAAGACTGGTCCGATCTGCGTGCCAAAACCTACGACGCAATGACTCGTACGGAAGGCCGTGAAGCATTCGAACTGCATCGTGAGCCGGACGCAGTTCGTCAGCGTTATGGCATGCATCCGCTGGGCCAGAATCTGCTGCTGGCACGGCGCATGGTGGAAGCCGGAGTGCGATTCATCACCGTCAACGGCTGGACGGGACAGGCGACACATGATAAGGGTGGCCCCCCCAGCAGCAGCTGGGACATGCACGGGGGCAACATGGGCATGGGGAATGCCTTTGGCGATGGCTCTTACGGAATGGGCTTCTGCCTGCCGCGACTGGACCAGGCACTGTCGGCCCTGTTGACTGACCTGCGAGATTCCGGCCTGCTGAAAAATACGCTGGTCGTCGTCACCGGAGAATTCGGACGGACACCCTACGTTCTGAAACAGGACCCTCCCGGACGGCAACACTGGCCTCAGTGCTTCTCAACAATCCTTGCCGGAGCCGGTATCAAGGGGGGACAGGTTTACGGGAAATCCAATCGTTACGGCGAATTCCCGACTCACAATGCCGTGCGACCGGAGGAACTTGCGGCCACCATCTACCACGCCCTCGATATTCCAATCAACAATCCGCTGGATGCCACTGGAATGTTCCGGTCACTGACGACCGGCAAACCGATCATGGACTTGTTTGGCTGATGCCTGGCGTATCCCGATACCATAGCCAGCCGAATCCAGCGATCAGCATCAGACTGGCCCACTGATACAGGGTCAATCCCGCTGAAAACCGCACCTCCGGACGAATGAACTCCGTCAGGAATCGCCAGCCTGCATAGGCGATGATATAGATTTTGATCAGCTGGCCTCGACACAGCTGCCGTCGCAGTGCCACAGCCATGATACCGGCAGCCACCGCATGAAATGCCGTCTCGTAAAGCTGCACCGGGTGACGCGGCTGCCCGTCAATCTGACGAAACACCACGCCCCATGGCAGTGTTGTGGGAGTTCCATAACAGCAGCCACCCACGAAACAACCAATCCTGCCAATTGCGATGGCGACAGCAACCGGCACGGAAAAACTGTCCCCCGTGCGAGTTCGAACACCTAGACACCACTTCGCTGTCTCAACCCCCAGATACCCGCCCGCCATCCCCAGCAGGATCGTTTTGCCATCTGAAAACCATGCAGCGCCACTCAGAAATGACTGCCAGTCCGAAAACAGAAACGGCAGTTTAGCGCCGATCATGGAACCACAGAATGCACCCACTCCGATGCCCAGCCGCTCAGTCGCAGCAAGTCCCAGATTACGCTGTGTCTGCCGCGACAGAACAAAGGCCGCCAGCACCGCCAGCAACATGATGCAGGAATAAGCCCACATCAGTCGGCCCCGCCCAGTGTCACAAGGCCCGCTG
Source organism: uncultured Planctomycetaceae bacterium (assembly GCA_903858815.1). Lineage (GTDB taxonomy): Bacteria > Planctomycetota > Planctomycetia > Planctomycetales > Planctomycetaceae > SXXK01. The sequence continues at coordinate 6,083 of CAIOKE010000055.1, forward strand.
CTGCCGGCTTAGCAGCGGAGCCCCGCAACGCCGGCAGAGCTACTCGGCCATCACGATACAACAGATTGTAGGCACAAAATGGGATCAGATGACCACTGGGCAGCACATGATGCACACACGACTTCATCAGCTGCCGAATGTCAAAGTTCCACGCATCCATGAAACTTGTCGTCGTAATTCGAAACACGTCCGCCGGAGACAGATCTTCCGTCAGACAGCGTCGAAAGAACGAGATGGCCGACTGCTCCACTGCAGCACTCAGCTCCGCTGCCACTGCGTTGCCCTGACGAGCACGCGATACCGTCGCCGGGAAGCCTGCTGCTGCCGGCAGTGCCACACTGCTGCAACTATCATCACAACCACTTGACTGCCGGGACATGAATTTCGCGATCAGATCACGAGCACTTCCGCGATTGAATGTGATTCCGTTTGCCAGCAGATCAAGATGGTTCTGGATATCGATGAAACGAGTCAGGGGAGTCAATCGCCCCTGTTCCCGATAGGCATAGGCCAGTGAATGGGCATTCGGATGAGCACACGGCAGTGGCAGAAAATCAGATTCCTGCCAAACCCCGGCAGATTGCTCTGCAAGTCCCCGAATGATGTCCGGAAATGTCACACGACGCTCCAGCGTTTCCGGCAATGGACAGCGTCCGACATACGTCGCAGGCTGAAAACTGACCCCCGTGATCCACGGACGCTCCGCACCGAAGCGAACGATCGCCCCCAGCTGCTGCGTATTGACATCCGTCTCCACCGTACAGACGAGGATTGTGCGAATATCCCGCTTTCCCAGCTCTTCGATCGCACGCAGTTTCGTCTGCAGCAGAGGTTCACCACGCAGCGTCTGACTGCTGGCTTCGTCAAGACCATCGAACTGCAGATACACTTCGCACCGTCGGTTTCGCTGCTGCAGCTCATCCAGCAGACGCTGATCCGTGGCCAGACGTACCCCGTTGGTATTGATCATCACAATATCAATCGGCTGCCGACAGGCATAATCCAGAATCTCGACGAACTGCGGATGAATTGTAGGTTCACCGCCCGACAGTTGCAAAATTTCGGGCCGCCCTTCGTACTGCACCAGAAAATCAATCGCTCGCCGACAGTCCTCTACAGTGACATGTACGCCACCCGGTCGACTGGATGCGTAACACAAAGGACACGTCAGGTTGCAGGAGGACGAAATCTCCAGCACACCAATACACGTATGCTGCTCATGCTCGGTACACAGCCCACAGTCGAAGGGACAACCACGCCGAGGTTCGATCGCAAAGCCGACCGGAAGCTTGCCCGGCAGGCTGTACTCCATCCGATCAAACCAGCGATCATCACTGCACACAAAATCTTCACGGGCGCCGTGCTGCACACACTGCTTCAGAAAATAAACGCGACCGTTTCGAGACACGATCTTCGCGGGTACGACGGCGAGGCACTGCGGACACAGACTCTGAGTCGTTCCAAGAAATCGATGATCACGCAGCTTCAGTCTGGCCATCTTTTTTACCGTTCAGATCAGGCACCGCATACAGCTAATCACGATCCACATCACGTCGATAGCGAGCTGCGATCAGCTTGCCGGTCAGGAACAGGCCAGCGAGCACAGCAAACCCCGCCGCCGGCAGAATGATGGCGAATGGATCACTGGAATTCGCCCCCGACGCAAGGACACCAAAGCACAGAACCACAAAACCCACAACCGCACTGACACACCACAGAAGAACCAGACCGGCCGTCACTGCAACCGACGTCAGGAACAGCTCGATCCGTTGCCCACCCTCAACCGATTTTCCTTTCGATTCACGCTGCATCGTCACAATCATTGTTCGAACAAGGGGTGGGATCATCAACAGACCGTACAGAATGGCGATCCCAGGTGATGCCTGATACAGCACCAGCCCAACGCCCACCAGCATGAACAGCAGCAGGCATGTGATCAGCACACGCACTGCTGATCCGGACGTACTGCTCTCTGCATGTTGAGCACTGATTTCGAAGGGATTGGACTGCAGTGGCGGCTTTCCGAGCGATCCTGCAACTGCCGGAACAGCAGTCGCTTCAGCGGCAGGCGACAGAACAGCCCGCTGCCCAGCAGACGGTACGGCATCTGCCCCTGTCCCCCGGCCTGTCGACACCGGACGCGGCAACGCGGTACCTGTCGGAGTAAAACAGAGCCAGCAGTTGGTGTTACCGGCACGCAGCTCAGCACCACAACAGCGACAACTTCCCGGAGCTGATCCGGTCCTCATGACTGCTGCTCCTGTCCGGAGACCCGCTGCAGATCAAAAGCCAGCTGGCGTACATGACGAACCATCTGCCCCACAATGACCCCTGACATCACAATCGCAAGGCCCAGCACGAACTGATGATAGCGAGGCAGCATGGGATGCGGCTGAGCGAGTAATACCCCCTGCGGCCAGCGTGCACACCCCAGCAACACAACATAACCAACCAGACAGCAGCCCGCAGCGGCTTTCACCCAGTTCAGATTCAGTCGCAGCCCGGCCATCATCACAATCAGAAAATAACCGCAGACCATGGGACTGGCGGCCCCCGAGCCACAGAGCAGAACGGCCGTCAGCAGCAGACTGTCAACACAGATCGATAACAATGGCAAACGGCGAGGAAACACGCGATCCAGCAACAGCACATGCACCAACAGGCTCCACAACACCCACGCTGCGACAATCACTGTAATCGCCAGATGTCGCTGCTGAGAAATCGCGACCGCAGAATCCTGCAGAGCAAGCGAGCCAAAACCAGCGTCAACCCGAAACCGCAGCAGATGCGTCAGATAGAACACAGTCAAAGCGACCACCCGCAACGCATTGACCCGCAGCTCTGCCTGGTACTGTCGCCAACGACAGACAACATCCCACGCCGACGCCGCCGGACCACCAGCCGGATCAACAACCGGATCAGTCTTCTCTGCTGCAAGCATATACAAACGCCACTCGCGGATGAGAATCTGCCTCGGAACACGACAGCAGAAACCCTAATCTGATTTCAAGTTTCCCGCAAGTCCACAGATAACACTCACAATCCAGGAAACATCAGTCGCTGCCCCAAATGAACGATTTTATGGATCTTTACTGCTCGCCAATTGGCACATCACAGAACGTCAGAGCAGCCAGCCCATTGACGCCCATCAGCAGGTTCTCAGGACTCCAGCCAGCACTGTCAAGGTAGGTAATTGAAGTCCCTGCTGCCGGTTCACGCAGTTTGAGGATCACACGATTTCCCTCCACCGACCCCGACTGCACCGATCGTGACTGCCCTGCCACAAAAAACTGACTCACCAGCGGTTCACTCCACTGCATCGGCTGATCAAACTCCAGCACAACCTTGTCCCGCTGCTGGCCTGCAAAATACGCCCGCTGCAGGCCCGGGGATTCACAGGCAGTCCGAGCGTGGCCATACAACTGCTGTCGCATCAGGGGATGCAGATAGCCCGCAAACTGCGCGTACCCAGCCGCCGGAAAATGACACCCACCGGGCGGCTTTACCCCCAGCGTCGCAATGACAGTGAGATTCGAAAACAGTCTCGGCAATCGTCGCTGAACATCACGCAGCCGATTGTCCGATCCATTCACGCCCATAGCGCAGGACTTCGGCCAGATCTGAAATGCATAATAACGCTGCACATTCGGATAATCCCGTTTCCAGTCAGCCGCCAGACTGACAAAGTACTGTTCGTAAGTTTCATAGCCAAAGCCACCAGTCGGACCGTCCGCCCCCTGGTCGTTTTCTCCCTGATGCCAGATCACCGCCCGGATCCCGTGTGTCAGTCCTGCCGCACGCACACGCCACAGCAGACGACCATAAATTGTCCGCACATCCTCCGGATCCGCAGCGTTTCTCTGATGCTGATCAATGCGAGTGCCACCAACCGCTCCATTGATCAGACACACCGGCATTTGCTCGCTTTCCACCAGCCGTCTGCCAAGCTCCATGCCCCAGTATCCAATCTCGGATTTTCCCCCTGCACTGCGCGCCTCCGCAGGTGCCCACAACTTCAGACGAGCCCCCTCAGGATCACCTGCAGTTGCCCCGAATGTCCGGACCCACTCATTCGCTTTCAGCGGATTTTCTTTGCCAAAGTCGGTCGCCACAGCGTTCGACTGACCGAGAATCAAAAATGCATCCCCGCAGACCAGATCGCCGGCCCTGTGCTGCACGGTTTCCTGATCACCCACACGGCTCACAAGTTCACTGCGGTAGTGCACCAGCCCGGGCTTCAGCCGCACCATCAGAGAATACCGCCCATCGGCCTCAGGCTTTGCCGACTCCTCCGCATACTGCTGGTCCTCGGCAAACACTCGCAGCAACACCCGATCAGCCGGCTGGTCCAGTCGACCACGTGACACCAGTCGGCCCCACGATTCACCATTCAGATCGGGGCCTTCCCGGGGTATGAACTGATGATCCTGCGGTTGCTCAACATCCGCCAATGGCCGACTCAGCCATTCGGCCTGTTCAGCCGGTTCCTGAACATCGATTTCAACACTCTGCCGTACGATCGGCCCGCCATTATCCAGCAGCGCTGTGACCTTCATCCGTCCGCTGCCCTGCGATCGCTCCAGCCGCAGCTTGCCGTCAACCGCGGCATGCAGCGTCGCAACACCATCAATCTGCCACTGCAGATTGAACCGCGCATTCCCCTGCACCTCCAGTTCGGCCTGATTTCGAATCTGAGGTATGACTTCTGTCAGTGTCCGTCCGTCCCAGGTCGCTGGTGCCTGCAGCACAAATTCAGGTTCAGCCACGTCGTCCAGAATGGTGATTGCCACCTCTTGCGAGCGGACCTCGCCACCATAACTGGCTCGCACAATCAGGACCGCCTGCAATGGATCCACCCCTGCCGTCAATTTCTGCCCGGTGGCCTCAACTGCTGCAGACACACGCCCAGCCTCGAATTCATATGCCAGCTGATCAGTAGCAACGATCTTCTCAACACCACCACGACGCAGCAGCCACACCACCTTCTGAGCACCACCAGCCCGCGCCGTCACCATCAGGCTGCGATTTTCTGAAACAGTGAATTCCTCACCCGACACCGTCAGCTCTTCTCCCGCCTGAACTGGCCCTCCAACCAGCAACTGCCCACGCCTCTGATTCTCATACTGCAGCCGCACCCACTCCGGCGATCGCACGACCGACGATATTCTGGCCTCATCCAGATCACCACGAAAATCGTAGTTGTTGTACCAGCCACCCAGATACAGCCGCGCAGGTGTCTTCACGTTCAGAGGACTGCCACGGTCCTGATTGCTGCTGTCCAGCACTCCATTCACATACAACCGAGCTTCTCCCTGACGCCACGTGTGCACAACATGCGTCCATTGCCCCGGTTCCACAGGCGTCTTACCACTGACATTGGCACTGGAAAAATAGCAGTCCATGTTGATGTGCGGAGGACTGCGGAACTGCATCACAACCTTGCCCTGCGCTGCTTCATTCCCCCAGCCAATCAGTGTCGAATTCATTCGCGCTGGTCGGAACCACAGTTCCGTACTATGCTCCTCTGACCCCATCGGCAGTGTCAGAATCTTTTCGCCACCCGAAATGCCCTGCCCCTCCTCAAAATGCCGCCCGTTGCCGATCACCCCGGGAACGCTGGTGGTCCCGGAATCCGTACTTTCGATCGCGCTCACAGCGTCCTCGACAGAATCCTGCAGGTGCCACACGCCGCGATAGCCGTTGGACTCGTGAAATACGGCAGCACCGTTCGATGTGCTGGCAGCCTCGGCATTTCCCCAGTACATCCGCAGCTCCTGTCGTGCCGCTCCACGAATCTCAGGAATTCGCACCCAGACTGCCGCCGTACCCGTCGCGGCATCCCAGTGCTCCACCTGATGCGGCAGAATTCCACCCTCAGCCGTCGAAAATCGCAGGTCTGCCCCATCGCTGGCAGCCTGTCGAAAATCAAATGTATCGCGATGCAGTCGCACCAGCAGCGGAAACTGCTCAACACGAACATCCGCCGGAAGATCCACGCCATCCGGGGTCGTCAGGATCCACAGCGATCCGGAATGTTGCCACTGCGACAGCTCCGCCGGCAACTCTCCGGGTTCTGCCGGCTTCGGCATACCCCATAGATCACTCAACAGTGCAAACATCTCCGGATCATGCTGCTGTAACTGCGCAGCATGAAACGGGAAAAAGTCATTGGTCGAAAAAAAAGCTTCGGTGCTTTCCGCAAAATACTCCATCGGATTCGACAGGGCGTAAGCCTTCGTCTGCACCGAACGGCCATCCCCAAACCGCTGCTCAACACTGTCATATTTTCCGGCCGCTGACGCTCGCGCGAAGGCCGCAACCAACTGCTCGTTACCAAACCCCCGTGGCAGGACACGATCGTGGTATGCGTGCGCCAGCTCGTGCAGAGTAAAATTCGGCATCCGCCGAGTCTCTCGCTCAAAGTCACGAATATCTGTGAATTCAACCCCCTTCGCCATCGCCGGGTCACGGCCATTGTCTCTCAGCCAGCCCGCCCCTGGATGATACTCGGCACGCGGCTGCACACCGGGGTATTCCGGAGAAAACCAGAGCGGTACTTTACGAAGCTCCACCACCGCCGCAGCGGGAACAACTCGGACAACCTCCTGCAACTGCAGTGTCAGAAGCTGCAACGCCTTTTCTGTCGCCGCGGCTTCCTCACGCAACAGTCGCTGGCTCACATGAACCAACCACCCCTCCACTGGGTACGTGCGCCAGCTGGACGTTTCATCAGCAACAGCGAGGGCAATCGAACTCCGCAGCAATACCAACATCACGATTGCCGACCAGAAGCGAATCATCTGTATTTTCCTGACCATTTCACGGATGCACGAACACACCGGCCTCGGACAAAGCCCCGAGAACCTCGCACACTGTAGCAGGCTGTCCACTGCGTACAAAACGCAGACCCACCGACGCCGCCACCTCCCGACTCGCATTTCCAGGAAGCCGCCCACCCTTCACGCTGCCTTCAGGTTGCTCACATACACTGCCACAGCAGTGAATCGTCATTCGCTCTCAAACGTGCGGCACATCGTTGTATGGCAGTCAGAATTGCAATTGTTGGTGGCGGCCCCGGTGGCCTGATGACAGCCTCGCTGCTGCACAGACTGACCAACCAGGCGATCTCACTGACACTGCTGGAAGCTGCCCCGCGAATCGGCGGTAAAGTACTGACTCGTCAATTCAACAGCCTCCCCGTCAGTTACGAAGCGGGGGCAGCCGAATTCTACGACTACTCCCACATCGACAGCGACCCACTCAAAGAACTGATCAGCGACCTCGGGCTCTCGATCACCACCATGTGTGGCAATTCCGTGTTTCTCAACGGCAGGCGTTTTTCCACACTGGAAGACGTTGCAGACGGGCTTGGTCAGGAAGTCCGGAACGGCTGGCAGCGGTTTCACAACACTGCTCAGGATTCCATCAGCCCGCGAGAATTCTATGCATCGGATAATTCTGAACATGTGACGGTCCCCTGCCCTGCTGACCAATCCGTCATGCCGCAGCGTTTCGACTCTCTCAAGGCCCAGATCACTCCACCGGCACTGCACACCTTTCTGGCGACCATGATTCACAGCGATCTGGCTGCCGAATGGTCCCAGACAGACGTTACGTATGGGCTGCAGAACTATCTGATGAACCATCCGCAGTACATGCAGTTATACAGCATTGTCGGCGGGAACGAGCAGCTGATTCATCGGCTGGCCGAGTCGACTCCGATGCAGCTGAAACTGCAGCATCAGGTACTCTCCGCAGAACGTCTTGCAGACGGACAGATGCGGCTGCAGATTCGCCATCAGCAGCAGATCCATGCTGAAGACTTTGACTATGTGGTCCTGTGCCTGCCCATCCAGCATCTGCATTCCCTCACTTTTCCAGCTCCCGCGCTGGCAGCTGCCATGCGGAGGCATCTGCAGCAGTTCGATCATCCGGCTCATTATCTGCGAGTCACTCTGCTGTTCAGGCAACCGTTCTGGAAATCGTGGCTGACCGACTCATGGTGCATGCTGGATGCCTGGGGTGGCTGCTGCCTCTATGATGAAACTTCGCGCCAACCAGAACCCGAGTGTGGCATTCTGGGTTGGCTGTTCGGTGGCGATGCAGCTGTGGAACTCAGCAGCATGACGGACGAACAGTTGATACGGAAGGCGCTGGACACACTGCCAGCGTCCCGCGAACTGGCTCAGGAACTGCTGCTGGAGGGGCATGTCCATCGCTGGATTAACGCCGTCAGTGCGTTACCTGGCGGCGAGCAGCCGACGCGGCTTGACCTGCGACATCAACCCGATCCCATTGATCATCCGCGGCTGTTTGTGACTGGCGACTATCTGTTTGATTCCACACTCAATGGAGTGCTGGACTCGGCCGAATGTGTCGCATCGTGGATCGCTGCGGAACTGGAAAACACACCATTACTCAATCAATAAGAACCCGGACAACCGCGTGACGACATTAACAGATCACACTCAGCTCCCCGACGCCACAGTCCGACCAATCCTGCTGGCAAGGCAGATTCCGCCTGGCTGGCAGCAGCAGCAGCAGATCGGATCACCGGTATTCCGCAGACATATCAATGTTGGCTTCGGTCCGCTGCAAAGGCTGTCAGACGGAAACGTGGCGACAGATCAGCATTCTGTGTTACTCCTCTCAGTACCGGACTCCGCGACTGATGCTCGATATTCGCTGCAGCAGCCGGCTGCTGCCATGCTGACGGACTGGGTTGCTGAAACTCAGCTGGAGGAGGACGGCCCCCCGCAGGTGATCCAGCTGCAGGGAGTTCTGATGTGCGCTGGCTCAACTCGCATCGCTGTCTCGGGATCGCCCGAAAGAATGCAGGCTGTCACTGGCGCTGTCCTCGAACACTTCTGGCTGCAGTCTGAAATCCGCCGGCTTGAACAGCAGACAGCGGACCGCTGGCAGGAACTGGAAGAAGACACGCCGGCAGCTTTTGAATTCACCGAGCCACTGCTTGAGCGTCGCCAGCAGCTGCAGCAGCGATTCCAGCTGGTGATTGCAGCTCGAGCAACTCTGACCAGACTGGCTCCATTGATCGACTGTCCCGCAGTCTGGCCCCCCACACTGGCCAGCCAGGCCTCAGAACGCCTGCGAGAAAAGTCCCGCCTGCCTGATCGATTGCAGATTCTGCGAGAACAACTGGAAGTCTATGAGCAGGTTTACGAACAGTGTGGTCAGCGATTGAGCGATTTCAGCAGCAGTCGCAAAAGCCAGAACCTTGAATGGATCATCATTGTTCTGCTGGCGGCTGAGCTCCTGCTGCTGGTTGTGGATTTGCTCAGCAGTCTGTCGGAAACCACCTGATTTCGATCGCCTGTTTTCTGTCGCTCCCATCTCCCCCCTCTCTACGTCACCGGCCATTCCACATGCGTTATCGTTCCATCGACCTGCTGCGAGCCTACGCCATCGCCGTTATGGTCATGGTCCATTTCCTTGAGAACCTCGCTGGTACACGTGACTGGAGTCCTGATGGGTTCGGAGCTCCGATCTTCGCCTTCCTCACCGGGGTCAGCTATCGTCTGTGGCTGGTCAGTCGTCAGCAGCGATGCATCAGCGACTTCCAGATCTCAAAAGAGACTTTGCGCCGGGGCCTGTTCCTGGGCGGACTGGGCTTCCTGTTCAATGCCTTCGTCTGGCTGCCCGACGATCTGTTCACATGGGATGTCCTGACGTTTCTTGGCGCCTCAATGTGGGTCCTGAATGTTGTGCGGAAGATGCCTGTGCCGGCCGCACTGCTGACAATCGCTCTTGCCATTCTGCTCAGTCCTGTGCTGCAGAGGATCACAGAGTATGATGCATGGTGGATCAACGGTTACTTTGAAACCGAGCAGACGCTGTCTGAGTTGCTGACAGGCTTTCTGGTCACGGGATACTTCCCTGTTTTCCCGTGGATTGCCCTGCCACTGATCGGTTTCCTTTCTGCTCCGGCACTGCTGGGCCTTCCGCGTGCACCCGCAACGCACCGTGGCCGCTGGTGTCGGGTTGCTTTGGTGCAGGTGCTGCTGGTGGCCATCGTGCTGATGCTCAGACAACTGACTTCGTGGGGGCAGCTCTGGTTGCCTCGGTGGAGCATGTTTCCAGCCTCACTTTCGTATATGACAGCGGCTCCGGGGATTATCGTGCTGCTGCTCACAACGCTGCATGTACTGCTGGATGAACGTGCGGTGATCAAAATGCCGGACTGGCTGCTGTCGCGGGCGCAACGATTCAGCCGCTATTCACTAACCCTCTACCTGCTGCATCACATTGCACATCTGTGGCCACTCTGGATGTATGGTCTGTGGAAAACGGGAGAACCAGCGGTCTACTGGGGGCAGGCACTTTCCTGGTGGCCCGCTTTCCTGCTGTCGGTCGTCTTCCTGCTGCTCAGCGACAGGTTGCTGCAATGGATCGAGCAACGCAGGATACCGACAATTGAGAACCTGATGCGCTGGCTGTGCGAATGAGCATCAGCGACCGCCGCAACTTTGAAAACAACAACAGAAGACTGGCCTGCCCTCAGTTGCAACCACGCTTGCGAACGATTGCCAGTACTGCCACTGCGCTGCCGATCAGGGCCCCGGTGAAATGTGAGAGTGGGACTGGAACGAAGGAGTGATCGCTCACAAACAGCGTATGACCGACAACGACTTCTGCCGCGATCTTCAGAAACTGAGTCAGCACGGCAATGGCGGCGATCGCCGTGCCTGATCGTCGTCCCGCCTGCAGCTCTTCCCAAAGAATCATAGCGGCTGCCAGTGCAAACAGTGCAGAATCCACTCCACTTAACCCGCGATAGCACAGCAGATCCGGCGCACTGAAGAGGACACTGAATGGAATCAGAACAGTCGACCACGCAACAACTCGGCGAAAGGCCTGTGGCCAGCGAGTCTCACAGAGCAGACCGGCCGACAGAAAGACCAGCACATCCCACAGGCAATGATCCCACGACCAGTGCAGCAGATGACAGCAGGCCAGTCGCCAGAGGGAACCGACAGCGAGGCGAGCAAACTGCAGCTCCATCGCAGTCTGCAACTCAGGGCTGGTCTGCAGCAGCAGAGCCAGCGTACTGAGCGTCAGAACCAGAGGTGCGGCTGCCACCAGACTGAGCAGGTGCTGCCACGAGACTTGCATCATCCCGGACATGCGGTGGCTGTGCCAGACACAGCCACCGCTGCATTCCATCCGGTCCATAAGTCACCTGTTTCTCATCAGACACTGCGGGCACCGGAGGAATTGCGACGACGACTGGCCCACGCTGCCCCGGCAAGTCCGAGGACTGCCAGACCGGAGAGTGGATCAATGGCTCCACCGCCGCCCCGGCTGGATACGCTGGTACCCACTGCATCACGAGACATCATGGGGGCCGTCGAGGCCGGAGCGGATGCCGGGGAATTGCCCCAGACCAGATCTCCAGGCTGCGTCACCACAGGCGTAGCTGGTGCTGCTGACTGCGTTACATTGCGATCTGGTGTCGAGACGGCGTCAGTTCCCGCCGGGGCTGTCGTTGGGACGGTCTGTGCGGTCGACGAATCAGCTGGCTGAGGACCAGTGCGGGCGAGGGCCGCATCACGCATCGCCTCCAGCTGCTGAGCCAGTCGCATTCTGGCCGCATCGTCACGCTGGACCCGAGTCGCATTCCGGCGAGCAATCTGCCACCGCTGAAACTCAGAGTCATTTTCCAGAACCAGAAATGAAGCGTATTCACTGACGATCGAATATCCTTCGCACAATGAGACAATATCGGCAGCCAGCGCAGGTGTCTCACCACTGCGACGAATCTCGGACATCTTCTGCTGGACCTGCTCGTACGCCCACATCCGTTCGATTTCCGGGTTGTCGTCATTCAGTTCCGGCAGGACCACATCCACAGACTGCTGCATTGGCTGTCCCTGAATGGTGGCTGACACAGTGACTTTTGCTGCGCCGGGCTTGCGATAACGTCCGTAAATCCGCAGCGGTGCACCATAAAACAGATCCGGAAGTTCCCGCGGCGTGACGTCGTAAATCTCTGCATCAGCCAAATCAATCTGCACCTCGGCCGCTGCAGGCCGCATCAGCTTGCGACGGAACAACTGAGCCTGCCGTTCAAAATCCTCCTCCTGCGAAACAAAAGCCGCGAGGCCACCGGCTCCTTCAGCCAGCTGCTTCAACAGGGGACGATTCACTTCATTTCCAATCCCCACGCAGAAGACCCGCACACCATCCGGAGCCTGTTCAATCAATCGGACCAGTTCCGTCTGCTCCCCGAATTCCGTCATCCCGTCCGACAGCAACACCACATTCAACGGACGATCGGAGTCACGGTACTTGTAGGCTGTCTGCAAGGCAGGCCGCAAAACCGTACCACCACGAGCTTTTTGTGATGCAAGGTAGTCGCGTGCGGACTTCTTCGAAGCGTCATTCACCGCGGTCATCGTACCGAAATGCAGATCCGGAACACTGCTGAACGTCACAACCTCAAACCGATCCTGCTCGCCCAGAGCATCCAGAAATGACTGCACAGTGCTGACAGACTGCACCAGTTTTCCCTGAGCCGACATACTTCCTGAGATATCCATCAGGAATACGTAGTCCATACCGCCGGCTTCAATATCCAGTTGCGGCCCCGCCGTCATCGTCAGCAGGAAGTAACCATCCTCGCCATTCTTTCGTGACGTCACGATATCAATCCCCGTGCGCGGACGCTCGACGTCAAAACCAATCACGACGTCACGTGCCAGACTGCCACCGGCAGTTTCCAGACTGGCTCGCACATACTCAGCCGCATGATTGCCAACCACAAATTCGTCAGCATGCGATGGACTGAAGAATTTCTGTATGGGAATGGCACTCTTCACATCGACAGTCATCGAGAATCGACCGTGCACCTGTGAGTCGATTCCGGGGCGGGTCGTGGTGGCCAGCGGATAGACGTACGTTGCGGTGTCATGGTCAAAATCCAGCTGCTGCTGCCACGTCAGCCAGATCTCCTGCTCTGCTCCAGGTGCAATCGGAAAGATACGCAGCTCAAACGTCCGAAAATCCGTCTGCTCCAGCAACCCGGGATCACGCTTGACCGCTTTGTAGCTGTTATAGATTTCCCTCGCTCGTTTTTTCTCAACGACCTCTCCAGTCATCTCACGACCGCCGATCATCATCCGAAAGTTGCTGACGCTGGCTCCCTTCGGCACCGGAAACGTATATAAAGCCTCAACCACGCGTGACTCAGTGTTGCGAAACTTCTGATAGACAGTCGTAACCGCAATCCCGTTATTAATGACCACATTCACATCGTGCTGCTCGATACGCAGCACACCACCAAGACCTCCATCTGCAATCAGCAAACCCGAAGCCGAAACGGACTGTCCCGCCAGCAAAGAGACCAGCAGACCACCCAGCAGTACCGCTGCAAACGATTTCCTGTGACCATTAACTGACATGCATCTCATCGATTTGACTCCTCTGAACTGATGTTCCAAAAAGTTCCAATCAGTCACTTATGCAGGTCTGATGCCATTCATCAACAAACAGCTCCGTATGCGGAAAACGCCTTCTTTTCCAATTTTTTTCTCTCAACAGTGGCAGACAGGACTCCTTCATGGACAAAAAATGAATACCCGACGACCAAAAAAAGAAAAACACGAAATCATGTGCGCAGCTCCAGCCTGCCTTGCCAGTCGTGTCGACAAAGTGCCGTCCAGGGAAAAGCGAGACGTCCATGAAAACAGAATCGTTACGGCTCTAAGTCATATGCTGTCCGCGCTGTGACTATGCCGTCTGAGTGCCGGTGATTCTTCACTACCTGAGGATTCGGTCGCCTGTGGTCAGTTCTCAGCTCTCAGTGCACGCAAACTTCCCCCTGGGAGGGCGAGGCTCCTGCCGAGCCGAAGTGAACCGTCACGTCTCTGTAGTCGTTGTGCACCGACGACCGTAGCCCCGGCATTCCCGCCCAGCCGCCCCTCGCCCACACCAACCTGCAACGCACCGCACGTTTGCCCGTCGCTCAGCCATTCCGCAGGCTGTTAATCGCTCAGCGATCCGAGGCTCGACATCGTTATCGAACTGGTACTCGGTGGTCGTTGCATGGGCTGCAGCCCGTGTTGCCCACCGCGCTCAAGTCCCTCCCCGTGGCGAGCTGTTCGCGTAAGCTGACGGCTATTGTCGCTTGCGTCTGAGCGGTTGTGTTTTCCTGGCACCGAAGCAGTCTCCAGTGCGAATCAGGTCTATGTTGCACGCCGGTGTCCGGAAAACTTCCTTATACTGCGCACATCATTTTACGCTGCGATGAACTTTCAGAGCCAACGGAGTCTTCCGCTGAGGGCTTTTCAACGTATGATGCAGTGGCAGCCCTGCCGCCCCCGCCCATTGGACCCCATAACTCCTCCGGAATCCCCCGCCGTTTTTATGATCCGTTGTTCTGTCACGTCATCCCGCACGCACGATCACAGCCTCAGGCGATTCCCGAAGTATCTCCTGTGTGTGCTGTTGTGCGTTTTGCATGTGGCATATGGAAACGCTCAGGACCAGCCGCAACCTGCGCTGACGCAACACTATGACGTCGTCATCTGCTCGGCCAGTCCCGCCGGGATTTCCGCAGCACTCGCAGCAGCCAGCGAGGGCTGTACGGTGCTGCTGACTGACACAGCGCCACGAGTTGGCGGTATGCTGACTGCCGGACTATCACACTCCGACTTCCGCACCTTCGCCTCACTTACTGGCACCTTTCTCGAGTTCTCACGTCGCGTTGAACGACACTACCAGCAAACCTATGGTGCTGATTCCGCTCAGGTGCAGGACTGCTTCCGCGGTACTCACGGAGAACCTCGAGTCAACCAGCTGATTCTTGAGCAGATGCTGGCAGAGTTTCCGCAAATCACTGTTCACCTGCAGACACAACTGCAGTCTGTTGCACGCTCAGCGAACGGCAGGCGTATCCAGAGCCTGCGATTTCAGTCATTGCCTCGATCAGCCGCAACTTCTGACTCACCTCAGGCGATACCACCTGCAGAATTCTCTGTGACCTGCGGCATGGCAATCGACGCATCATGTGAAGGTGATCTGCTGGCACTCAGCGGTGAACCGTGGCAGATGGGACGTGAGTCTGCCGGTCAGTATTCGGAATCACTGGCCCCTGCCGTGGCAGACCAGCAGTTGCAGGCCTCCAACTTTCGCTTCATTCTCACACAGGACCCAGCCAATCGACTGCCGCTCACGGCGCCCCGAAACTATCGGCGCGAACACTTCATCGATATACCTGCAATTCTTGCTGATCGACATATCCGGTCGGTCTTCGGTGATCCGGGTAACTGTCTGTTCAAGGCTCACCAGCCATCGCTGCCCAATGGGAAATACGACATCAACGATGTCTCTGGTGGATTAGTGCGTCTATCGATTCCCGGATTGAATTCCCGCTGGCCTGTGGCCACAGGAATCGAACGTGCAGAAATCTTCGCGGCCCACCTGCAGGATCAGATTGGGCTGCTCTATTTCCTGCAGCATGACTCGCAGGTTCCTGAATCCATTCGCAGAGAAGCCTGCGAATGGGGCTGGTGCCAGGACGAATTTCCTGAAACAGGTGGACAGCCACCAGAGCTGTACCTGCGCGAGGGACGACGTCTGCAGGGGTTGCACATCAGCATTCAGCGAGACAGTGAACATGCCCCCAACGATGCTCGAGCCCTGCTGCACTGTGATTCAATCGCCGTCGGAGACTATGGTCATAACTGCCATGGCACCGGCCGCGAGGGCACCAGGTTCCTCGGCAAACACACAGGCGAGTTCTATCAGCAGACACCGCCCATGCAGATCCCGTACGGTGTGATCGTTCCAAGACACACAGAGAATCTGCTGGTTCCCGTGGCCGTCAGTTCGTCACACGTGGGCTACTCAGCCCTGCGTTATGAACCCATCCGCATGTCGCTGGGACAGGCCGCGGGATTTGCAGCAGCTCAGGCCATTCGTGATCAGACTCACGTCCAGCAATTGCATGTACCTGCACTGCAGCTGAAGTTGATTTCCCGTGGTTCAGCCGTGCTTTATGTCAGCGATGTCGCTCCACAGCACCCGGACTTTGCTGCTGTCCAGTGGTGGGGTTTGCTGGGTGGCCTGCACGGACTTGCCGCGACTCCGGAACCGGCTGAAATTCGTGGCCCCAGGCTCACAGGTCAGTATTTCGCCGAATTCCCGTTCCACGCTGCCGAACTTTCACTGCCTCTGACTGCCGAACAGGCTCAGCGCTGGCAGACCATCGCGCTGATCGCCGGTATTCCACAGTCCGAGCTGCCACAAGTCACCAGTCAGATCACTCGCGGGAATTTCATCCGCTTCGTGTATCAGCACAGCATGCAGACACCCCCAACTGCTGGAAATCGCACACAGCTTCCGCACGCAGCCCCGCGATTTCACCCGGCGGCAGCTCCCGGAACGCATCCCCCCGGAGAAGTCGACAATCAGCAACTTGCCGCCCTCGTCGTCCGTAACAGCGAATTGCTGCCAGGCATCGTCGTCGACGACTGTGATGCCCACCTTGAAGGTGACTGGCAGTATTCCACACATACCCCCCCGTATGTCGGACGAGGTTACCTGCACGACAGGAACACCGGGAAAGGCCGGAAGTCCGCCACCTATCAGCCCAGTCTGCCGACAGCGGGATGGTACGAAGTACGACTGTCACACTGCCACAATATTCGTCGCTCAACAAACACACTAATCACCATCAGTCATGCTGACGGTGAAACCACACTGCGAATCAATCAACAGCAGACCCCGGAACACGCGGGGCTGTTTCGCACACTTGGCTCTTTCCGTTTCAACGCCGGTCAACAACACTGGGTGCGAATCGCCAATCCTGACACCGACGGCAAGTACGTGATTGCCGATGCCGTGCAGTGGTTACCCACGGCTCCGCAGAAATGACAGCTGCACGCGCGTCGCTGCCCAGCACAATCGATGGACAGCACACGCTGCTGGATCATGGTGCCGCACTCTGCGACTTGCCCCCCGCCTTCAGCCAGGCATACAGCGAATCGCCGTCCTGCCGATAGCCTTCCGCTGCGCGATGCACGCCGTTACTCAGTCGCCGCAGCTGCACTGAACTCCGCAGATTTGCCGGTTCAGTCACCGCCGGATCATTGTGCACGCAATCCAGATTCAAATGAGTCGGTTCCACATCCACATGCTCAGACTCACGCCCCGCATACCGCCCCAGCAGACATTCCAGCAACCGATGCTGATTCCGACGATTCTGCCAGCGAGTCTGACCGCTGCCATCATTGGCCCTGAAGGCATCCTGAGTCGCAGCGGGAGGAATCGGCAGCAACACCGCAAAATCACCTCCGGCCCCGGCGATCGAACCATGGACAACAAATCGCCGCGCCCTCCATCCCCCATAGCCCTCATGACGCACTGCACCCCGTGTCTCACCACGGCCATGAGTCCCCAGCAGTGTCACACGAGGATTCCCGGGGGATCACACAGCTGCAGCAGATGCTGCGGATACACCGATGCATGCGTCAGACTGTCACCAATCAGCACCAGTGACAGGGATGCGCCGCCCCCGCTTCGGCAGGAATAAGACGCAGGCGAGTCTTACCGCGAGCCACCACAGTGTGGGACTGATCCCGCACCTCCAGAGTCAGATCATGCACGCCCGCATCAGCCACCAGTGGAGTCAGTGTCCCGCGGTCGACCTGCTGACGACCCTTCGCACAAATCACATCAAATGCGTAATTCGCCGGATTCAGAACCAGCACGGCGTTTTCAGAATACAGGTTTGTCTCAAGCAGCAGCCGACCGGTCAACCCGCGCCCGAACATGCCACCGCCCTCACTCACAGCAGTGCATACACCAGAATCTGGATCCCCAGAGCCAGTCCTGCACCAAGCCGCAGATCAGCATCCCAGCGATCCCCCCCCTGCGATGACAGCACACGCTCGCGTGGCAATCGCAACACCCAGATCAACAGCAGCACAGGCAATGACAGAAACAGAATTCGCACCACACCCTGAGGTACCAACAGCAGATAAGCCCGCAACCCGTCACCCAATGTATGCAGAATTGTCATCGCTCAGCCTTTTCTGAAACTCGGCCATTGCTCAACAAAAAACACAGGTTCCCGTGTCGATATGTCTTCAGGCACGCTCCGCAGGAAACGGAATGACGTCTGACAATCGATCCACGCCAGCCGCAATCATCACCAGCCGATCAAAACCCAGCGCCACCCCGGAACATTCCGGTAATCCAGCCTCCATCGCTTTCAATAACCCGGATGCACCCGGCAGGATGTCCGTAGTCCCCTCCTCTCGTTTCTGATTCTGCAGCTGATCGCGACGTCGCAGTTCCACCGGATCCGTCAGCTCCTGATAGCCATTACAGAGTTCCACACCCCGAATGTACAGCTCAAATCGTCTGGCAACTCGCGGCTCCGCCTCCGTTGTGACCGCCAGCGCCGCCTGACTGGCAGGATAATCACACAGAAATTCCGGGAACTCCAGTCCATCTCGCTGCCCCAGCTGTGGTTCAATGCAGAAACCCAGCAGCAGGTTCAACAGCTCATCACGCCCCAGCACCCCAGACCCCGGAAGCATCACTCCCTGCCCCTCGGCAGCATTCCGAAGCTCACTGTCATCTGCGTCGAAGACCGCCAGCTGAAGGCTTCTCAGAAAAGCCTCTGCATAAGTGGTCAAAGCAAACTGGCCGCGACACCACACCGGCACCTCACGCCCCAGACTGCGACACCCCGCCGCAACGACCTCACAGACCAGCTGCTCTGTCAACAGCACCTGCTGCCGCCAGTCTGTCCCGACACCATACCACTCCAGCATCGTAAACTCAGGGTTGTGACGCTGCCCCAGCTCGCCACCCCGAAACACGCGTCCAACCTGAAAGATGGAACCCGAACCTGCCGCCAGCAGTCGCTTCATAAACGCTTCAGGGGACGTCTGCAGATACCAGTCAGATCCGGCCTGCTGCACTCGCAGAGGATCCAGCCAAGCATCCACAACCACATCACGCGACAAACACGGAGTCTCCACCTCCAGATAATCGTGGCGTCCAAAAAACTCACGCACCGCCGCCAGCATCGCCGCTCGAGCCCGCAATACTGATAACGAACAGCTCGGACGCCACTCCTCACCTCGGCAACTCATTGAGACCTCGCGGAAGAACCTGCACCCTGCTCCGTCAGAACCCAACGCACGGCGTTTGCCAGTCGACGCATCCCCTCGCGAATCCCATCCGCACTCTGCACCCCGAAACTCAGACGCATTTCACACCGAGGACGCGACGGCCAGTCCTGCGGATAACACAGCTCACCCGGCACATACATCACCTTATCCACCTGAGTCGCTCGGCGGAACAGAACACTGTCGAAGCCCGTACCAATCCACTCCGGCAGACGCATCCAGACGTACATCCCACCCTCCGGGCGATACCACGTCACCCCAGGGATGTCGCCAAACTCCTGCTCGGCTGCCTCCAGCATCGCATCACGCTTGATGCGATAACCGTCACGCACTCGCTGAACATGCTGATGATAGGTGCGCTCCTTGATCGCTCGAGCCACCACGTGCTGATTCAGATGCGCCGAACCAAAATCCTCATTCCCCTTCAGATCCGACAGGGGCTTCACAAGCACCTGCGGCACCACTCCCAAACCAACCCGAATTCCAGGCGAAAAACTTTTGGAAAACGTCTGCGCAAGAATCACAGTGTCCCGCTCACGATCATATGACCAGATACTGGGCGGTGACTGACCGTCATATCGCAGCTCGCGGTAAGCCGCATCCTCCAGCAGAAAAATCCGCGACTCCCGGGAATACTCGCGAGCCAGTGCAAGCAGAGCCGGTCGACGATCGGCTGAGACACTGACACCGGATGGGTTCTCAAAATCACTGACGACATAAATCAGCCGCACACGCCCCAGCAGCCCCGACTGATCCAGTCGCTGCAGCGCTGCACGCAGCGCCACCGGGCACATCCCCTGCTGGTCAGACTGCACAGGAACAATACTGGCCCCCACCGCCTGCAACACCCCCAGAAACACAAAGTAGGTTGGTGCCGCCACCAGACAGATGTCACCCGGATTGAATAAAGCCTGTGCCAGCAAGGCCAGTAACTGCTGAGACCCGGTCGTCAGAAAGAACTGCGATAACGGCAGATCTGTCAGTCGGTCAGTTCGCTGCTCCAGCTCCGCCAGATAATCCCGAAACACCCTCCGCAAAGGCTCCGGCCCCTGCGTCGTGCCATACTGCAGCAATTTGCGACCGGCTGTTGCATCCTGCAGGACCTGACCCACAGTCTCACGTACCAGATCCACCGGCAATGACTGCTCGTCCACCAGTCCAGCTGCCAGCGAGATACAGTCGGCATTCTCTACCGCCTGCTGCATCAGAAAACCAATCGCCTGATCCGCAGATCGCAACGCCTGTTCGCTCAGCCTGAGCACCGCCCGCTCCATCGTCACCACTCCCTCACAGTTCACATCATCCCAAACAGCACAACCACCTAATGATCTGCTTTCACATGGCGTCCCTGCGAGACCGCAGGCCGAGGTGCTTCCACGCCCCCCAGAGCTATCCGCACCTGCTGCTCAACCATCGCTCGATATCGCCCACCACTGCTCATCAGCTCGGCATGCGTCCCCGTCTGCAGTATTCGCCCCGCCTCCACAACACAAATCACATCGGCCGATGCAATCGTACTGAGACGATGAGCAATTACAAAACACGTCCGCCCACGCATCAGTCGCCCCAGACTCTGCTGAATCAACTGCTCGCTGTCCGTATCCAGGTTGCTGGTTGCCTCATCAAGAATCAACAACCGAGGATCCGCGAGAATGGCCCGCGCGATGGCCAGACGCTGACGCTGACCGCCACTCAATCGCACACCCCGCTCGCCGATCACCGTCTGCAGACCAAGCGGCATCCGCTGAATGAATTCGAGGGCATTCGCGGCTTCGGCGGCATCCAGAATCTGCTGCTCTGTCGCATGCCGACAGCCATACGAAATGTTGGCCGCAATCGTGCCGTCAAACAAAAACACGTCCTGCTCAACCACCCCCAGCAGCGAACGATAACTTTCCACATCAAACTGCCGCAGATCCTGATCGTCCAGCAGCACACTCCCCTCCGTGGGGTCGTAGAACCGAGCCACGAGGTTGCAGAGCGTCGTCTTGCCGGCACCACTGGGTCCCACCAGAGCCACCGTCTGACCCGCTCGCACCCGCAGATTGATATCACTCAAGGCCGCCTGATCAGTTCCCGGATACAAAAAACGCACGCCCTGAAATGTGATGTCACCACGCACCGCCTGTCGATTCACCCGCAGGGACGATGCTCCGGATGGCATCTCCTGAGGCTCAGCCAGCATGTCCAGGACACGATCCAGTCCACTAAGACTGTTCTGGAACTGCGTCGCACTGGTGGCCAGCGCCGCCAGCGGCTCAAGCAGCATCACCAGATACACCAGAAACATCATCAGATCGCCAGCCGTCATGACCCCCGTCGTCACACGCCAGCCACCATAAAACAACAGACCGGCCGAAGCAATCGGGATCAGGGCCTCCCAGACAATCTCGACAATTCGCATCCACCACCACGCATAGAGCTCCTGCCGAGCCATCATGTTGTTCTCAAGCGAGAACCGCCATGCCTCCCGACGCTGACGACTGAAAGCACGCACAATCCGAATCCCCGCAAATGACTCGGCTGCACCCGCATCAATCTGCTCACGCTGCTTCCGAATGGCACGAAACTGCGGCCGAATACTGTTGATCCACGCCCGATGCGTCACAAACACCGTCGGCAACAACACAACCGCACCCAGTAGCAGTGTCCAGTCGACCCAAGCGAGCACCGCAAAACTGCCCGCCAGCTGAATCACAGCACGCCACGGATTATACAGCAGGCCAAAAACCAGCTCCCCAACGCTGCCACCATCCTCACGCAGAATCGATGCCACACCACCCGAACGCAGCTCCTGCACCCGATGCAATGGCAGCCGAACCGCGTGCTCAAAGACACGCCGACGAATGTCCAGCTGGATAATCTTGGAAATTCGAGTGGCGTGCCAGCGGCCCCAGATGTGAATCACAATCTTCAGCAGCGAAATCGCCGTAACCACGAGCACAACAGCACCCAGAAGCCTGACGGGCGTTCCCAGCAACGAGATCGAACGCAGCGGCAATGGCAGGGGACGCCCATTCAACGCGTAGTCAATGACAAACTTGGTGCCGGCCGGTGGAATCAGACCCAGCAAGGTCGAAATACTGACCGTCACCAGAGCCAGCACAAGACTGCCACGATAGGGCCGCAACAGTGACAGAAATTCGCGGATCAGCGTGCCCGAAGACCGCACACGCTCTTTCGCCGAACGCGCTACACCCACGGAATGCACACTGCCACCGGGCAATTGCCGCAGCTTCACCTTCCGCCGATGCTGCGAAAAACGCTGCCGGCTGCTGACTGACGACGCAGAACCGTTGGCGGTTGCCTGAGCCGCTGCTGAGGAAGACACAGAAACTTCGCCTGCAGGATCAGGGGAAGACGGTGGGGATGGTACGCTCGGCTGTCTGATGCTCATGCCGTATTCTAAGCGCTGGACGGATTCGGTCGAGAGTGGCTGGGCCGATTCCGGGAACTCGCTGCAGATCGTCGATCGTGACAAAAGGACCGTGAACCTGACGGTCCGCGATAATGCGACTGGCCAGGGCAGGCCCCACACCCTCCAGCTGCATCCACTCCACCCAACCCGCCTCGTTCACGTCAATCAGAAATCCAGTCTCAGACTGGTGAGCACGAGTCACAACCAGAGGTTCAGGACGCTTGCTGCTGGCCCGGAACCACTGCAGCAGCAACAGGCCGCAACTGAGCCCGATCAGTACCCGAAATCCAGGCAGCTCGCGACTTAAAGAACGAATACGCTGTGGACGCTGCTGCCCCTGCCCCCCAGCCTCACCCGCCAATGCCTGCGCCCCAGCCAATGCTGGCCCACGCCGAGCTTCACCGGACGCAGCCACCGAGACTCGATTGAGATCAAATACCTGAGACATGATGGGCCACCCCTCACCCTCTGCCACAACAAATCAATCAGATTTGATTATCCCCGCTAGTGGCTGTATTTGTTGCCACCCCACATTCGGCTCTGATCTTTGAACCGGTTGATCTCCGAATTCCAGATAAAAACGGCACTCAAACTCGCTATTCGGTCAAACGAGGTGCAATCTGACGGCTTGAGGTGTTTTCGCAACGCCCCGCACCGCCCTGACTGCTCCCTCGGAAAACCCGACGAAAAATCCGCCGCGCGATGAAAAATTCACCAGCACCGAATTCTGCAGCCCGGAAATTCCCGACCCTTCTGCGGATTCCAGACGATGGCACCGAATTTGCACCTCCGAATCGGCGAGTGCCGGCACTGCTACTGAACCGGAATCTCCACACCCCGAAAAACGGATGTCTTCGCTCCATGAATGCGGCCCGCAATCAAGCTTTCACGCTGATTGAACTGCTGGTGGTTATTGCCATTATCGCGATCCTCGTGGCTTTGCTGCTGCCAGCCGTCCAGCAGGCCCGCGAATCCGCACGTCGCACGCAGTGTCGGAACCATCTGAAACAGATTGCCCTCGCGATTCACAACTACGAGTCGACTTTTGGCCAGTTTCCTCCGAGTATGGCGATCAATCCCGCGATCACCTCGAATTCGTCATGGTCCATTCACGGGCGAATCCTGCCGTATCTGGAACAGGTCAACCTCTACCAGCAAATCGACCTCAGCATGGCATGGGGCAATTTTCCGGTGATCAGCAATTTTCGGGTGCCGATCTATGCCTGTCCTTCGGATCCCAAATCTGACCGAGCTCGGGACACCGGCACCAACGGAATCTTTCTGCTGCCCACGTGTTATGGCTTCAATTTCGGTACGTGGCTGATCTTCAACCCGACGACGCGTCAGGGGGGGGATGGCATCACGTTTCCAAATTCGCGCATTCGCGTTGCCGATATTACCGACGGCACCAGCAACACTCTGCTGGCGTCCGAAGTGCATGCGTGGACCGCCTATACTCGTAACGGTGGGCCACCATCGACAGCCATCCCCAACACGGCGGCCGAAGTTGCCACCTATGCGAACTCGGGCCTGCGTGACCGCATCCTGCCTGGTACAAGGGATGGCACTGGTCACACGGAATGGGCCAACGGGCATTCCCATCACAGCGGATTCACAACCACATTGCCGCCCAACACGAATGTGGTGTTTGTGGACAACGGGGTGACCTACAACAACACGGACTATGCATCGCGGCAGGAGGGCAGTTCGCTGACGTCAGTCAGCTATTCCGTACTGACCTCCCGCAGCTATCACACGGGCAGTGTGAATTCAGCACTCAGTGATGGATCCGTGCGGACTTTCAGTTCATCCATTGATCAGCGAGTCTGGCGGGGTCTGGGCACGCGTGACAGCGGTGAAGTTCCGGGAGAATTCTGATTTTCCGGCCCACTGCACCGCATTTCTGCAGAACGCTCGCCCCCGTTGTGGCGAACTCGCGATCCACGCCGTACAATTCGGAACCACTGCGACTGACCTGTCTTTGGAAAAGCCTGCCAGGAATTCACTTTCATGCGTCATGCGTTCATCTCCGCTGTCTCCCTTCGGGGCGCCTGCCTGCTGGGTCTGGCGTATCTGCTTTCCGGGCTGTGTGTGGTCGCAGATGACATCACCGAAATGCAGAAAAAGGCCCTGCAGTTTCTTGAAGTGACTCAGGATCCAGGTGGTTCGTGGACAACGAATGAGTCTGTGGGAATCACAGGACTTGTGACGTCTGCTCTGGTGCAAAGCGGTCGTGGCCCTGATGACCCGGTTGTGGCTCGCAGCCTGAAATTCCTTGTCGGGATGCAGCAGCCAACCGGTGGTATCCACGCCCCTGCCAGCCGACATCAGAATTATGAAACCTGCATTGCCATGATGGCACTGGCTCAGGCCGGTCGTGATGGCCGATTCGATTCGCAGATCAGCAAGGCTCAGCAGTTTCTGCGTGACCTGCAGTGGGATGCCGGTGAGGGTGTGGAAAGCAGTGACGGCGCCTGGGGTGGTGCCGGCTACGACAGCAAACAGCGTCCCGACATGTCCAACACTCAGTTCCTGCTTGAGGCATTGAAGCAGTCTGGCGTCCCAGCGGACGATCCAGCCATGCAGAAGGCGCTGGTCTTTATCAGCCGCGCACAGAACCTCGAGTCTCCTTACAACACGATGCCGTGGGCGGGAAAGATCAACGACGGCGGCTTCATTTATACTCCCGCCAAAGGCGGCGAATCGAAAGCTGGCGTGACCGACAACGGCGGTCACTCGTCCTACGGCAGCATGACATATGCCGGACTGAAAAGCATGGTGTATGCCGGATTGAAGAAGGATGATCCGCGAGTTGCCGCAGCCACCCAATGGATCCGCAAAAACTACACGCTGAAAGAGAATCCGGGGATGGGCCAGCAGGGGCTGTTCTACTACTTCCAGACCATGGCCAGGACTCTGCAGGTTCTGGAAGTGAAGAATTTTGAGGACTCCGCGGGGAAATCCCATGATTGGCGAGCGGAACTGACCGAACGACTGAAGCAGTTGCAGCAGCCCAACGGCAGCTGGACGAATCCCGCCGATCGCTGGTACGAAGGCGATCCCAACCTCGTCACAGCCTACTGCCTGATCGCCATCGCGAATGCTCGACAGAACTGAGCCGCAGCGATGTTGAACGTCAAAGCGGGCGACCTGCAGACGGCCGACAAAGACGACAGCTCACGGCAGATATTGTTATTCGGTGCCAGCAACCTCGTGCTGGGCTGGCCTGCCCTGATCCGCCAGTTGCAGCAGCAGACTGCACTGCCTCTGCACGTTCATGCGTGCCTTGGAATGGGACGCTCCTATATCCGTCATTCGAAGTGCCTCGTGCGAGTGCTGCCGGGCATCCTCGAATCAAAGCTCTGGGAACATCTGCCAGCTCGCCCCGCCCAGCCTGCCCTCGTCCTGCTCACAGATGTCGGCAATGACATTGTCTACGGGTTTCCTCCGCCGCAGATTCAGTCAGCAGTGCGTGAAGTGATCAGCAGAATCAGAGCATGGGATCCGCAGGCGGAAATCGTCCTGACGGCGCTGCCGCTGAAATGTCTGGATGATCTGTCGCAACTGCGTTTCCAGATTGCCCGTCTGCTGCTGTTCCAGGGCAGTTCGCTGACACTTTCTGATGCTCGACGACTGGCCGGCCAGCTGCAATCGCTGCTGGCGGAACTGGCAGCCGAAACGGGTGTCACCCTTGCATCCCCCCAACGATCGTGGTACGGCCTTGATCCGATTCACTATCGTCGGCCCGCTCGCCAGACAGCGTTCCAGAGTTACTTCAGTCATTGGGCATCCGTAGCAAAGCCGTCAACGACTGTGGCGGTCGCCCTGCAACAGCCTCCACTGCCCGTCAGTGCGGAAGTTCTGCGCAAAGGGCGGATGATCTGCACACCGCAGCCCGTTTACAGCACTCAGACACTGCAGATTTCCGCATGGTGACGGCATGAGTGAACCCGGTTTCGACGATCCACGGATCCAGCAGGGACTGGACCTGTTCAATGCCGGTGAGTATTTCGCCTGTCACGATGTTCTTGAGGATTACTGGGGCGAGCTGACGTGTCCCGAAAAATCCCTGTTCCAGGGGCTGATTCAGGCTGCCGTCGCCTTATTTCATTTCGAAGAAGGAAATCTGGGCGGGGCACTGCGCATGTACACCTCCAGCCGCATGCGACTGCAGGGATTCAAAGATGGAGTTGCCGGCATTGACGTGAATCGACTGCTGCTGGACATGGAACGCTGCTTTGCGGAACTTTGCCAGCCACATCAGGGTTACCCGTCACACGTCAGACTGGATCCCCAGCTTGTGCCGCACATCCACCGTGCCACCGCCCATTGAAATCCCCCGAAATCCTTCGAAAACCCTCGTCAAATCCATGGAATTCTTGACTGCAGGAAGCCGATTGGGATAGAGTTTGCAGACAGATCCTGTGGTTCTGCAGATTCTGCCCTCCTGATGCCCTGCCTCCCGCCTGCTCACCTGTTCCATCCCAGCGTTCCTGACGGACCCCAGCCATGCTTACCATTTTCGGTCGGTCCTCTGCCACAGCCTCGTCAAACACCGGTTTTTGCGATGGAGTCTCGCGACGGAACTTCCTGACCATCGGCGGAATGGCCCTTGGGGGTATTTCCCTCGCAGATGGTCTGCGTGCTGAGCAGCAGCAGCGCACAGGAAGGTCGCACAAGGCCATCATCAACATCTACCTGCCCGGTGGTCCGCCACATCTTGATATGTGGGACCCGAAGCCAGAGGCTCCGTCCGAGATTCGTGGTGAATTTTCCGCCATCTCAACCAGCGTACCAGGGATCTTTGTCAGCGAGCTGTTTCCAAAGATGGCCCAACTGATGGATCGCTTCGTGCTGGTGCGCTCACTGTCAGACTCAGACGGTGGGCACGACGCGTATCAGTGCATGACGGGTCGTCGAAAAGGCAGTCGTCAACCGCCGGGTGGCTGGCCATCGGGTGGTGCATGGGTTTCGAAGATGGCGGGGCAGGTGACGCCGGCGATCCCCGCGAATGTGGCCTTAATGTACAACACGGGCAACCGCACGTGGGGCGAACCAGGCGGTGGTGGTTTTCTGGGTGTCGCACATGCTCCCTTCAATCTGGTGGGCCGTGAAGCGCGCAGCAAGCCCGAGAACATGACGCTCAACGGAATCACGCTTGAAAAGCTGCAGGATCGCACGACCCTGATGCGGTCACTCGATCGATTTCGTCGCGATGCCGATCAGCGCCGACAGATGGAAAGCCTTGATGTCTACGCAGAACAGGCGATGGGCATCCTGACCACATCCAAACTGGTTGATGCCCTCGACCTGTCGAAGGAAGATCCTCGCATTGTGGCCCGCTATGGGGCCAGCAGCGAAGTCTTTCAGCGTGACGGGGCTCCGCCGATGATCGAAAACCTGTGTATTGCCCGCCGACTGGTGGAAGCCGGTGCTCGCTTTGTTTCCCTGAACTTCAGTCGTTGGGACTGGCACGGCGCCGATGGCATGAACTTCCCCAAGTGTCGGGAAGAATGTCCAAGACTCGACCAGGGATTGGCCGCACTGGTGACCGACCTGCATGAACGCGGGCTTGATCGCGATGTATCAGTTGTCGTCTGGGGTGAATTCGGGCGAACTCCCAAAATCAACAGCAACAACAGTCGCGATCACTGGCCACAGGCCAACACCGCGGTCATGTTTGGTGGTGGTATGCGAACCGGACAGGTCATCGGAGCCACCAATCGCTATGGCGAAACCCCGCAGCTCCGCCCTGTCACCTTCCAGGAAGTCTTTGCAACGCTGTACCACTGTGCCGGGATTGATGCCCAGAACACTCGCATCTTCGACCTTGCCGGAGTGCCCCAGTATCTGGTGGATCAGGGCAACAAGCCGATGCACGAAGTGATTTAAGACCGGCTGAATGCAACCGTCGGATAGATGTCACTGCTTGATCAGCAGTCCGCGCGCTGACTAAACATCCACTCAGCACTCGATGATGTTCACTGCAAGGCCACCACGCGATGTTTCCTTGTACCGAGCATTCATGTCGCGTCCGGTGTCACGCATGGTGCGAATCACTTTGTCCAGTGACACAAAGTGCTTGCCGTCACCGCGCATCGCCAGCCGCGCTGCGTTGATCGCTTTCACCGCTCCCATCGCATTCCGCTCAATACACGGGACCTGCACCAGACCACCAATCGGATCACACGTCAGGCCCAGATTGTGCTCCATCCCGATCTCAGCCGCGTTCTCAACCTGCTGAGGCGTCCCGCCAAGGACCTCGGCC
>CAIOKE010000056.1 GCA_903858815.1 uncultured Planctomycetaceae bacterium
CCACCGAGCACCAGCTCGGTCACACCAACCCACCAACCCGCGGCTCGGCAGGAGCCTCGCCCTCCTAGGGAGAAGTTCACTGACCACTGACCACTGACCACTGACCACTGAAAACTGAAAACTGAAAACCGAAAACCGAAAACCGAAAACTGACCCCCGCTCAGTCCGTCAGCCGACGATACGGCCTGTACTCCCCAAACGGACTGATCACTGCCATCGTCCAGCCAAAAACCAGATGAGTCGATAAAGCCACCCACCACGGCAACAGCCCGTTATCCGTAATCCAGCGACCACCAAACAATAACGGCTGCAACCACACCAGAATCAGGTAGTAATTGACTGCCCATACCAGCACGCCCAGAAACGTCCCCACGATCGCTCGGACAATCAATGGACGCCCCTCCGACAGCATCGAAATCACCATGTGAAACACCACCCCCAACACCATCCCCGTGCCAATGTACAGACAACACCCCAGTGCAAGGATGACGCCATCATCAATCAGGTAATCCGAGCCACCCTGCGACGTCAGCCGCAGTGCCTGCTCGCCCAGAGGAAACGTCAGATAGACCCCG
The DNA here is from genome assembly GCA_903858815.1 of uncultured Planctomycetaceae bacterium. Taxonomy (GTDB): domain Bacteria; phylum Planctomycetota; class Planctomycetia; order Planctomycetales; family Planctomycetaceae; genus SXXK01. The sequence goes on from CAIOKE010000056.1 coordinate 576, forward strand.
ATAATTCGCAAAGGATGCTCGCCCGCAATCGTCGAGCCAATCACGTTGAACAGCAGACTGGCCATCGCAGCCACGCCACCCAGCACAAACCCCGTCATGCCATAAAACGCACTGTAAAACCGCTGCGGAGCCCACGCTGCCGGCACCTCCCGATCAGCAATCTCAGACTCCAGACGCGCCACCTGCTGCTTCAGCTGACTCAGAGACTGCCGCAACGTTTCCAGTTCCGAATCAGACATCACCCACTCCTCACCAACCCAGACACTCAACTCAAAAAACACTCCGGAACCTCTGCCCCGAACTTCACCAGCGTCACTCTTCCTGATCACTTGCCGCTGAGACTTCACCGGAATCACTCGAATCACCAGCCCCAACCGACTCCGCTGCATCGATGTATGGCTTCAACAGCCCCGCCGGAATCTCCGCCACACCACGCAGCGTCTCCTCACGACGCCGACCGGAAACCTCCAGCACATAACTGACCAGATTCCAGATCGTGTCCGGCTCACTCTCCAGCACACCCCGGAAACCAGGCATTGGAGTCCCATTGATTCCATTCAGAATCCGCCGATAAATATCCATCGGCTCCTGACCACCTCGCAGCATCCCGGAACTCAGGTCGGCAGCTCGAGTCGCATGTCCCCAGATGTCACGACCAATGTTGTCCTTCGTATGACCACGACCATCCTCGCCATGACACTTGCTGCAGCCCTTCGTCAGAAATGCCTCCCGACCGGCTGCCACTCGCTCCATCGTCAGCTCCGGCTGAGGTGTCAATGGCTGCGTTGCCAGTGAACCTGCCTCCAACCATCGAGACTTCACCGTATCCACATACTCCGCCACGGTCTCCGGTTCCAGCTCCTCGGCGGCCTCCGCCTCACTCGACAACAAAAACTCCAGCTCTCCCCGCCGTGACAACACCAGCACATAGTCCACAACCGCTTCCAGATCCCGCTTCGGCAACAGACGGAATGCCGGCATCGATGTTCCCGCTATGCCACGGATCAAAGTCTGAATCAAATCCTCGCGCCGCGGCTTACTGCCATACGCAGTCGAAGTAAACTTGAAAATCCCTTTCGTGTAATCACGAGGACGCGGATACAGACTGGCCGCAACAGGGCCATCACCAGCTCCCGCTGTCCCATGACACTGAACACAACGCAGCAGATACACAGCCTGACCATGCTTCAAATGCAACTGCAGCCGACGACGATCCGCCTCCGATTTCGGCAGCGCAACTCCGACAAAACGCGGCTCAAGGACCGTACCCGACTCCTTCCGCACCGCAGCAGCCACCGTAAATCGCAGCTCCTCCGGCAGCTTCACCGCCTGCGCAGAAGACTCCCACTCCCCCAGCTCCGCTCGCTCACAACCCAGCGCCAGTAACACCACTGCCGCCAGTACCACACTACGTCCCACAACGTGTTCCCAGACCATGTCCGCTCTTCCGTCGTCAGCTGCCACCAGGAAGTCCCTGATCGCAATACGACACCTTCCAATCCCACCCCCAAGGCAGGCCTCACGAAAGTTGCCTCTGACCCTCACCGCAGTAACCGTGCCAATCCCTCGCATGCACGCCGGACTCAAAACGCTTTTTCCCAAAACAGGGCGCACGCTGGGCCTTCTGCTCCGCAAAACCACAAGCTTCCAAACGGAAACCCATCGCAACTGCAGGTCTCTGCCGGTTCACTGCGCCCCTCAGACAGACGCTCTCACAACCCAGCGACAGACCCGCACACTTCAACTGTGCTGAAACCGCGCGCGCACTCTGGCACGCTGCACACCTGACGGCAAAATCGCACTCACACAGCGTTCAATACACCCGCAAAGCCACTCGCACCGGACGATGATCCGAACCGTTCCCACCCAGAATCTCTCGGCTCAGACTCAACACACCATCCGTATACAGCACATGGTCAATCACCAGCCCGAATGGAAAACCCGGACGACTGTACCACGTCGGCTCCAGACCATCGCCAGCCGCCGCACTCCGCAGACCAGCACGCTTTTGAAACTGCCCAAAGATCGGCGACCACGGAGTCAGGTTCAGATCGCCCAGCACAATCACAGGCTGACCGTCCACCGCCTGCAACTCACGCACCCGATCCGCCAGCACCTGCAGATGCTCATTCCGCATTCGATACTGCCACAAACCCATCGGCGGACGCGGATGCGTCGCAATCACATGCACACTCTGATCGGCAGTCAACTGCACCACCGCTTCAATCGATGGCACTGATGGCAGACGGTAATTCACCAGCGAGGAATTCTGCAGGGGCCGACGTGACAGCAGACCAATTCCAAAATGCCCGGGGTCACGCTCCACCCACACAAAATGCGGATACTCCGCCGAAAACTCAGACTCCAGCCGACGACGCAGAACACTCGTCAATTCCACAACCGCAATCACATCCGCATCACAATCCCGCAGCGATGCCAGCACTGCCTCCAGATCCGGATTGTCTGCCCGCACATTCACGGTACAGACCGACAGCGCCACACCGCCCGCCTCAACGACCGGTCCAACCACCGACGATTGCTCAGGCAACCACGCCACACGCAGCCACCACAGATGCCACGCAAACACGGCAACGCCACACACCAGCCACCAACGCCGAAGCCGCAGCAGACAACTGAGCAGAATCACCGGCAGCAACACCAGAACCTGCTGCACTCGCAGACTGACCAACAGCTCAGCCAGCCACCAGCGGTCAGCCAGCAACCCCGCTATGGCCACAGCCACAAACGCCGCCAGACACACTTTCACTGCACCTGCAACGGCAGACATCGCACTCAGTCGTCCTGCTCACCACCAAACCGCTTCACCTCACGCGAACGACGCTCGCGACGTCGGAAGGCCTCAAAACCTTCCAGCTGGTACTCAGGAAGTACCGTGTTGATTCGCTTCTCAATGTTCGTCAGCTCACCACCCTGGGCCAGAGTCACAAACGTGACCGCTCGGCCATTCTGGTCCGACGACAGACGACCGGTTCGACCCACACGATGCACGTAGTCGTCACAGTACTCAGGTATGTCGTAGTTGATAATGTGCGAAATACCGCTGACATCAATCCCTCGACCAACCACGTCCGTCGCTATCAGCAGCCGCAGCTCACCCGCTCGCAATGCCCGAATCACACGATCACGCTTGCTCTGCGGCATGTCACCGTGAATGCAGGCAATCCGACTGGATTTCAGACGCCGTGAAAAGACATCATACAGCTTGTCTGCGCCACGCTTGGTGCGAGTAAACACAATGACCTGAGATGGCTTCTCGTGAGCCAGGATGCGCAGCAGCAGGGGCAGCTTGCGATCCTCATCCACCGTCGCATAAAACTGCTCGATCGTGTCCACCACAACACGATCTTCCGACAAATCGACTGACTCTGGCTGAACCATGTATCGCTGAGCCAGTTTCATGACGTCAGGTGGCATTGTCGCCGAAAGCAGCAGCGTCTGACGGTCCGACGGACAGGCTTTCAGGATCCGCTCAATGTCCGGACGAAACCCGATGTCCAGCATCCGGTCTGCTTCGTCCAGTACCGCGATAAACAATTCAGATAATCGCAGGACTCCACGCTTCATCAGGTCCTGCACTCGCCCCGGTGTCCCGATGACAATCTGAGCACCCCCGCGCAGATCCTCAATCTGACGGCCCATCGGACGACCACCAACCGCTAGCGCAAACCGCAACGGCATGTTCCCAGCCAGCTTCCGCGACTCCAGATACACCTGCTCACTTAATTCACGAGTCGGAGCCAGAACAAGTACCTGCACAACTCCACGATTGCTGTCCACCTGCTCAAGTGTCGGCAGCATGAATGCAGCCGTCTTGCCCGTGCCGGTTCGCGCCTGACCAATACAGTCCCGACCGGTCAGGGCGATCGGAATCAAAGCCACCTGAATCGGGCTGGGAAACTCGTAACCAATCTTCGCCAGCAACTTCAAAGTCGCTGTACTAAGGCCCAACTGGTCGAATGTTGTGGTTTTTTCCGAGGATTCTTCCAAGATTTCTTCCGTCTGCGCAGCATCAGGCCTGCAGGAATGACTGGTGGATTTTTGCTCTCTCAGGACTTTAGGCCGAAACTGGCCACGGGTCAACCTGCATCACCAAACAGCCGCCAGTTGATGCCGACCGGGAATTTCAGGAAAATGCGGGATTTTCCCTCGATGCACCCCCACCCCAATTCTGCTCTAATCCACTTCCAGGGGCACCAGCAAAGACTCGCACCCCGGTACCGCCCCACCCGAAACCACCTGCAAACCATGAAATACTCCCCCGGAAAACTACTTCCCCTGCTGCTTCTCCTCAGCCTCACTGCCGCTGGCTCAGCACTCCTGTGGCCACGATCCCCAGCACCCGCAGAACTCTACAAAACCGGCAAAGCCGCGGCCCTCAATGCCGACTGGAAAACCGCCAGCGCCGTCGCCGACCAACTCCAGAAACTTCCCGAATGGGAAGCACACGCCGGATTGCTGCGCGGCTTCATCGCCCGCGGACGCGGACAACTCAAAGAAGCACTGCTGCTATTCAGCCTCGCCAATTTCAACCCCGCAACTCGCACGGAAGCCTACTTCCACGCCGGCTCCATACTGCACCAGCAGCAGCAGTTCAAACAGTCCATCCTGCTCCTCAGACAAGTCCTCGACTGGCAGCCCGATCATCTGGATGCCCTGCGACTGCTGGCCGCATCATGGTACGACATCGGAGCCATGGAGAAGGCCATCCAGACACTTCGCGAAGTCGCACGACTCGCACCAGCCGACTACCGCCCCGTCTATATGCAGGCCTCCATCCTGCAGGACTTCGAACGCTGGGAAGATGCATCGCTGGCCTTTGCAGAAGCCGCTGCAAAAGCCCCCGCTGGATCGCCCGTTTCCGCAGAAATCCACGCCGCCTGGGGCGACTGCCTGACCCAGCTGCGTCGCTGGGAACAGGCACTGAGCATTCTGGAAAACGCTGGTGACTGGCCCGCAGTTCTGGCACTCAAAGCACAGGCCATGTACAGCCTGCGCCGTTTCGATGAAGCCGCTCGACTCGCACAACTGGCACGCGCAAAAGATCCCACACAGCCAGACGCCACCCTCGTCGCTGCCGCCACTCTCGAACGACAAAACAACGCCACCCAGGGTCTGCAGATCCTCAGCAACTGCCTGCAAAAACACCCCTATGACCTGAGATTACACCACCGCACTGCCGACCTCCTCGCCGCACTCGAACGTCCCACTGAGGCCGAACACTACCGCAGACAGGCCGGCGAAATCGCAGCACTCCGGACCCGCTTCTCCACCGCCCAGCAGACACTTGTGCAGGACACCACCACCGTCGAAAAACGACTTGAAGTCGCAGCCCTTGCCGAACAACTGGGCGAACTGCAGACCGCAGAACGCTGGCTGCGAGCCGCAGTTGGAATGGCTCCGGAACTCCCCGCCGCAAACGCAGCACTGGAACAGTTCCTGCAAAAACATCCTCCCGCAACAACCAACAACACCCCGCCCGCAAACACCGTCACAAACCCACCCGTCACCATGAACCCCGAATTCTGAACACAGCCCTACCCCAAACTCCCCCCGGGACCACCGAGCACCAGCTCGGTAACGCCAACACCCCGGGACCACCGAGCACCAGCTCGGTAACACCAACACCCCGGGACCACCGAGCACCAGCTCGGTAACACCAACACCCCG
>CAIOKE010000057.1 GCA_903858815.1 uncultured Planctomycetaceae bacterium
CCACCGAGCACCAGCTCGGTAACGGCAGCACGGCAACAAACGTTAGAAGACGCTAACGGCTCGCCTGTGGGGCAGCAGCTACATGGTTTGTTTGGGCAGAAGGTGGCCGAGCAGGAATGCTCGGGCTACGGTTGGTGGCGAACAACGACAAAGGAACACGGACGGTTGGCTTCGGCTCGGCAGGAGCCTCGCCCTCCCGAGGGGGACTGTCGGCTCGGCGGGAGCCTCGCCCTCCCACAGGGGACTTCTTGAGGACCGACGCAGCATTCGGTCGGGCCTTGACACTGCTGAGAAGTCCACTGGCACGTACACCGGCGAATTCACTTCCGTGACTTACCACGCATGTTCCGGATGACCAGCACCAGTAAGCAAAGGGCAGTCACACCACTGATCAATGCACCGGTCCATAATCCATCAGCGTGATACAGCCAGATAAAGCGATAAGTCCCTGCTGACAATCGCAGACTGCGTCGAAAATCTTCGGTATCCGCTGCAGCAACTGGTTGCGGAGCAATCGACTGGCCGTCCGGTTCTGCAATCTCCACCGACCAGCCGGGGAAATTCAGATCTGCCAGATGCAGAACGCAATCAGACCTGACACTCACTTCAAATTCGAGCCGTGCCGGCTGTCGACTGATCCAGCGGACCTGCTGCAGGGCGTCAGCCGGTTCTGTCTGCAGTCGTCCCGCACTGCCCTCGATGCGATACAGATAACAGGGTTCCGATCCTCGTCCCCACACACGATTCAGAAAAGCGTCCGGCTCGGCTTTCACCAGTTGCAATTGTGCCGCGGGCTGAGTGATTCGTTCTGTGGTCAGCAGATGAGTCACTCCAAGGCGACTGAGCTGAGCGAACAGTTCGGGTGCTGGATAGGGGGCCGGATTTCCCGCCTCGGGAGCTACGAGTCGGAACTGACTGCTGAAATACGCCGCTGGCCCCAGTCCCAGATACTGTGGCACACTGCTGACACCGAATAAATTGGCAATATTTGGTCCCGGTGCAAACACTCGCACAGGGCTGATTCGATCACTGGCCTGCAGTTCCCGCAACAGCCAACTGTCACTTAGTGAATGCAATGGAGGCGACGAGACCACGACAGCATCGCTGACAGCCTGCGACGACCACTGCAGATCCATAAAAGTCAGTGTTCCAATCAGCAGCAGCACGATCGCTCGCAGGAATTCGCTGCGACGTCGCAGCAGAGTATCCAGCACAGTACCGGCCAACAGAGCCAGCCCGAACTGGCAAATGATCGAGTAACGTCCCGGTCCCATGAAGAAACCAAATCCCGGCAGGCGTCCCAGAATCGGAACCAGCCAGCCAGTCGCGTAGACCGCTGCGGCCGCTGACAAGGCTAGCCAGACCTTCCAGTGATGCCCGGCCAGCTGTCGCCGAATTCCGCCGCTCAGGGTCAGCAGACACAGTGCAAACGGCAGCAGCCCGACATACAGATGAGCCTCTACGGCATTCGTATCAGCCGTACTGGCAAAGGGCGTCCGCAACATCTCACGGGACTGCACAACTTCCGGCGCATGCCAGTACCACCACGATGCCACCAGTTGCGTCAGATACAGAGGTGGCAGATGTCCGTAAGCCGGATTGAAGATCGGTCGCTGAGTGTCGTCCTGTAATGCCCCATCGCGCTGACTGGCCTGCCGCAGATCCAGTGTGGGTTTCAGCTGAACAGCCGCCAGCAGCAGGCCACACAGCAAAGCCGAACCACACCACGCAAACCCACTGCGAACAATGCTGAGACGCTCACTGCGCAGCAGTGATGGTGCCAGCAGGGCATGTGCAAGCGGAATCGCCAGACAACACAGTTGAGTGATAAACGCGAGGGCGAAATGACCGGCCAGCAGATGCAGTGCAAATGCTGCCGACAACAGTGCTGAACGCAGAATCCCCGGACGCTCCAGCAGCCGCGTTGTCAGCCACAGACACAACGGGAACCAGACACCCCCTATGATACTCCATTCCAGTGAAGCACGAGCCGGGAACCAGCCGTAAACAAACACCAGTCCGACCAGCAGAGCTGACCAGCGGCGCAGTCCCTGGGAGCGGGCATACCGCCACGCCATCACATAAGCCAGCCAGTAATGCAGCAGGAAGCTGACATGGTAAGCCGCATGCACCGGCAGCAGCCGATACGCAATCTGCACCGGCGGATACAAGATGGCCCCCTGACTTTCCGCCAGCAGCGGGTAACCAAGCGCCGTCAGGTCGTGCCAGACAGGCAACCGCCCAGCCGCGAATTCCTGAGCAATCAGTTGTTTCTGAGGGAAGAAGTACGGGTACGTGTCTCCACCGACCAATCCGCCGCCGCGAAGCAATCCGGGCCACTGCCAGCACAGCAGCAGGAGGCCGAAGACGGAGGCCAGCACCCACTCAGAGGTCCCTGGAATTCGCGGGTTGACGACGTCCTCAGACCGCATCCGTCAGGCCCCCACGACAGAATTTCAGGTCACGTCGGCATCAAAAACACGGACCTGTGCCCACTTATCTCGATTCTCTTCGATGAATCTCACGTGGTCTGCAGCCGTCTGATAGACATCGTGTGAAGCCCGCGAATCAAAGACCACGTTCAGGCAGACGTGGAAGGCGCGATCATTGACTGGGCGAGCGTATTCCGGAGCCAGCGCGCCGGCGAAAAACGCCACCACGCCTGGATGATCCTTCAGGTAACGATGGCAGGCAGCGACCATCGCTGAAATGTTTTCCGGTGAACCGTCTTTCAGGGTGAAGAACACCACATGCGAAAGCTTCGTATCAGACATTTTTCTCGACTTTCCCTTCTTCTTCCTGACGATTGGTCGCGAATAAGTCATTCTGGACCGGAATCAAACAGTCCAGAATCGCTCGCAGTACCTCCGCCGGAGAACCGTTCGCATCCACCTCGTGAATAATTGAGCTGTCGTACTTCTCAAGCACAGGCTCAGTCACTTCCCGATACACGCGAAACCGATGACGCATGACATCTTCATTGGCGTCATCGATTCTGTTTTCCCGAATCGCTCGACGGCGAATACGATGGATCATGCCCTCTTCGTCTGAGCACTTCAGGTAGATCACTTTGCGAATATCGAGGTACTCTTTGACCAGCTCAACCTGATGGACGTTGCGCGGCATACCATCAAGAATCAACAGGTCTTCGCGCGGCTTGAACCAACTGAGTGATACATAGGCTTCAACGGCCTTTCGCCAGATCCGGATCGTCAGGTCGTCCGGAACCAGCTGGCCGCGGGAAATATGCTTGTAAACCTCACGGCCATTGTCTGAACCGATATCGATCGAGCGAAAAACATCGCCGACCGAGAGATGAAAAAAGCCGGGGATGGTCGCGAGGATTTTCCCCTGCGTCCCTTTGCCAACCCCTGGAGGCCCGAATAACGGCACGCACAAAAAACGCTGTTTCATTCTGCAGGTTCCAGTTTGTGCCGCAGTTGACACCGAAAAAATGGAGCGTTTGACCAGAGTCTGTTTCGGATTATGTCACACTGATCGCCGCGCAGCCAGCAGCGAATTCCGGGTTCCGGCAGGTCTGTCGCTGTTCTCAGTGTCGCAAAAGCGGCAGGTTTTGCCGATTTTGGCCGCATTCGGCCCGACAGGCTCGCTGACCACAGCAGAACTCAGCGACTTCCCATCGGATCTGCCGCTGGCTATCCTTTGGCATTGTCCCCTGCCCCGATCCGCTGCACCGGTTTCCCGGGAGTGCTGCTGATGACCACCGCCGGCCTCAAACGAATCGCGGTATGGCCCCGCCGAATTTCAGCACTCGTCTCCCTCGTCGCCCTCGCGGGCCTGCTGTGGCAAACAGCGATCGGTGATGAACCACCAGCGCCGCCGGACAATGTGGCTGCCCAACAGCAGCCCCTGCCCCGTGTGCGTTCAGTTCGTGACACCGTGGTCGACCACCTGCTGCTCCGCAACGGCACTGTGCTGAAGGGACTGGCCGTCTCCAGGAAACCTCCCCGATTACTGGTGCGAACCAGTTGGCTGCAAAAGCATGCTGCCGAGTTTCTGGAACAGTCGGTGCGGCCCGTCGCTCAGCAATCGCTGCAGCACAGTCGGTCGCGATTGAAAGAGCTGCTGATCAGTACGGCAGAAGCCGTTGAAGCTGCTGACTCAGCGCAAAAAAAGAGCCCTGCTCGCCAGACACTGCTTGAAGAAGTTCTGCAGCGACTGGAACCCAATGAAAACGAACTCCCATCGCTGATCGTGGTGGAATCTTCACGCACGGGCTTCAGAACTCATGATCTGCGGACCGATTCGCAGCGGGTGCTGTGCAGCCACGCAATGGCCGCTGACCTTGCAGATCTTGAAAACCTGCACTGGAAAACGATTGCCACACGACTGCAACAGACTGCACAGAGACCCCTCGCGATGCCGCAAGCGGCAGGTGAACTGACGGACGACGATCTGCAGCGGGCTGTCCTGTGCATTCTTGCAGCTATTGACGTGCGCACCAACAATGCTGTCAGACTGGTACGTTCCGGCGCGACTGTGATCGATGAAGAAAATCGACCGGACCCGGCGCAGTTACTGCAGGCCGCAGCCGGACAAAGCCTGAACAGCCTGTTGCAGGAGCTGCTGGCCGAAGCGGCAGGACCAGCAGCCGAACCCACACAGGTCACCTCCGATCCCGCGTCCCTGGAAACTTTGCCCGCCGCAGCAGCACAGATCGCAGCACAGAAGGGCCTGCGAACGGTCGTTCTGTCTGAGTTCTCTGCAGACCTGCAGGGCGGTACTGTGCAGGTGCGGCGTGCACTGTGGTACCAAAACGCCGACAAGAGCTGGCAACTGACGGCATTCGCAGCGGGCAGTGCCAACGCCGCCGACATTCAAGCGAGCGAACTGGAGGCTCTGCAGGACGACCCGCAGGTTCAGCAGATCACTCAGCTGGCTGGCGCCCTGCAGTTGCCTGCCCAGCAGCTGCAGACGGCTTTGGGAATGGGTGCTGCCGTTCAACGCGCACTGCAACAGGCCTCAACGCAGTTCGAAGAACTGCTGCAACAGGCACTGACGGCGAAATTGCTGCGCGGAACTCAGAGGCCACTCCTGATCAGGGACAGCCCTTGATGTGGCACACGAGCCTGCGGGTAGACGAGCTTGTGTTCATGCCATGAAACGCTCAGCTTGACAGATTGTCAACCGGACAAAACATAACCACCACCGATGTCCTGAATCATCCCGTGCCGTAAGCGGAGTTTCGCACCGCAAATTGTTGATGATCTGACCTGATCGGTACCGGATTTGGGGTTCTTTACGGTCCGCGAAACTCTGCATGCTGTTTTTTTCGCGAGGCGGTGGCGATGTGTCTCTGCCTGAAATCTGATGCTGTTTTTTTGGAACAGAAGTTGCCGGGTGTTTCCAGCAGGATTCAATTGTTGCAAGACGTGACGTGAACAGCAGAATTGGGGGACACCGGTATGTCCAGCCGCTCAAGATTTGAAGAAGGCACTTATTCGGGTCAGTACCGTCAGACGGGCACTGGTCGTTCGTTTCGTTCGATTTTTTCGCGAGCCCTGCACTGGCTGCTCTGGTTTTGATGCCTCCCAGTGGCAATCGCCTTGTTGCGGACGCGGCGTGTTGCGGATTGACGCCGGGGCATCACGCAGATCAGTTTTCAATGCAGCGCGGCCCCCTTGGGAGGGCGAGGCTCCTGCCGAGCCGAAGGCACCTGCAGCATCGTCACCGAGGTTGGTGCTCGGTGGTCGTAGCATGGGCTTCAGCCCGTGTCGCCCTCGGCGTTCAATCCCCCCCCAAGGCGAGCCGTTAGCGGAAGCGGGCGGGTGTTGTTGTGTCGCCGTCACCGAGCTGGTGCTCGGTGGTCCCAGGGGAAGTCCCCCTTGGGAGGGCGAGGCTCCCGCCGAGCCGAA
>CAIOKE010000058.1 GCA_903858815.1 uncultured Planctomycetaceae bacterium
CACGAAAGGGTGGGATGTCTGTGTGTATTTGGGCGAGCAGTTTTCAGTGATCAGTGAGGCGGGGTTGTGTTTGGGAGGGCGAGGCTCCTGCCGAGCCGCAGGTGGTGTTGCGGTACGGGGGGTGTTACCGAGCTGGTGCTCGGTGGTCCCGGGTGGGCTGTGGGCGGGCCGTTAGTGGAAGCTGACGGGTGCGGGTGGTGTCTTTTGGGGTGAGGGCAGAGCAGGGGAGTTGTTGCTGGATTTCAGTTTTCAGTGGGTGCCGGGGGGGGGGGGACTGATGCACGTTGTGTGGCGGTTGGTTGTTCTGCTGGTGGTATCGGTGTGTATCGGTCGGTTGGTAGCTGCTGAGTCGGCTGATGTGCGGCCGAATGTGCTGTTTATTATGGCGGACGATTATCGTCCTGAGCTGGGGGCTTATGGTTCTGCGGCATTGACGCCGCATCTGGATCGTCTGGCCGCATCAGCGCGATTGTTTCGGCGTGCGTACTGTCAGCAGGCGGTGTGTAATCCGTCGCGTTCTTCGCTGCTGACGGGGCGTCGTCCGGATTCGCTGCAGATCTGGAACAACAGTGTGCATTTTCGTGAGCGGAATCCGGATGTGATGACGTTGCCACTGTGGTTTCGTCGCCACGGCTATCAGACTCGTTGTGCCGGCAAGATCTTTCACAACTGGCACACGAAAATCCATGGTGATCCGGTTTCCTGGAGTGCTCCGGAGTTTCTGCATTTCGCCAATCACGGTGATGATTTGGCGCGGGTAGTGGGTGAGTTGCCGCCGAATCGTGCTGTGACGACGAAGGGCTTTGGGTATGCGGGGCCGGGCATCTGTGAATGTCGTGACGTACCGGACGAGGCGTATTATGACGGGCGAGTGGCGGCAGAGGCGGTGCGTCTGCTGGGTGAATTCGGGGATCAGCCATTTTTTCTGGCGGTAGGTTTCTGGAAGCCTCATGCGCAGTTCAACGCGCCGCAGAAGTACTGGGATCTGTATCAGCGGGATGAGCTGCCGGTGCTGGATGGTCGTCGTCCGGAAGGGGCAGTGGAGGCGGCGTTTCATGAGAGCACTGAGGTGCTGGGTCCTGTGGCTCAGCAGAAGGTTCCTTCAGCAGCGCAGGCTGCGGAAATGCGTCATGGCTATTTTGCGAATATCAGCTACCTGGATGCTCAGGTGGGGAAAGTTCTGGGGGCACTGGAATCGAGTGGTCTGGCAGATCGCACGATCGTGGTGTTTCTGAGTGATCATGGTTATCAGGTGGGTGAGCATGGTTTGTGGGGCAAGACCTCGAACTTCGAATATGATGCTCGAGTGCCACTATTGATTCGCAGTCCGGTTCAGCAGTCGGGTCCGGGAGAGACGAGCAGTCTGGTGGAGCTGATTGATGTGTTTCCGACTTTGGCAGAGTTGTGTGGTCTGCCGCAGCCAGCGGGTCTGGAGGGTGTCAGTCTGGTACCGGTTCTGCGGGACGGTGGCATGCGTGTGAAGGCAGCAGCTCGAACCCAGCATCCTCGCCCGGCCTACTACGATCGAACTCCTGCGGGTGAGCCGCAGCTGATGGGGTATAGTGTGCGGACTGAGTCAGCGCGGTACACGGAGTGGCGGGACTGGAAAACGGGAGTGGTGCAGGGTCGCGAGTTGTATCTGGAATCTGACGAGCCCGGGGAGCTGCGGAACGTGGCGGGTGACGTGGCTGCAGCGGATGTGCTGCGTGAGTGTGAGCGACTGTTGCGGCAGGACTGAAGGGCTGAGATCAGCAGGTCAGGGAAAAGCAATCAAAATCCGGACGGTTTGACAGAATACTATGGAACAGTGGTTGTGAAGGGGTGGAGCGATGGGACGAATCGTGCAGTTTCTGGTGTTTGTGGTGTTGCTGGCCGGTGAGGTGGGTTTGGGTGCGGGTGAGTCGACTGCTGTGGTGGCTCAGTCGCGTCCGAACGTGTTGTTGATCTGTGTGGACGATCTGAAGCCGTTGCTGGGCTGTTATGGTGATTCGCTGGCGAAGACTCCGAATCTGGACCGTCTGGCGGCGGGTGGTGTGCGGTTTGAGCGTGCCTATTGCAATCAGGCGGTTTGTTCTCCTTCGCGTAACGCGTTGCTGACGGGACTGCGTCCGCAGACTCTGGGGATTTATGACCTTGGTACAAATTTCCGGGTGGGTCGACCGGAGGCGATTACGCTGGGCCAGCATTTTCGTGCTCAGGGGTATTACGCGGAGAGTCTGGGGAAGATTTTTCATGTGGGGCATGGGAATGGAGATGATGCGCGTTCGTGGGATGTGGAGTCATGGAAGGCGAAGGTCAGTCAGTATGCGGTGGCGGAGCATGGATCTACGGGTACTGAGACGAAGGGTGTGGCGTATGAGTCAGCGGATGTGCCTGACAATCAGTATGCGGATGGTCAGACAGCGGATGAGGCGATTGTGCGATTGAGGGCTGCGCGTGAGCGGGGGACTCCGTTTTTTCTGGCAGTGGGATTTCTGAAGCCGCATCTGCCGTTTGTGGCACCGCAGAAGTACTGGGATCTGCATGATCGTGAGAAGTTTGTGCCGGCGGGTCTGCAGACACCACCTGCGGGAGCTCCGCAGTGGGCTCCGCAGTTTGGCGGTGAGTTGCGGAATTATCGTGATCTGCCGAAGCAGGGGCGGTTATCGGACGATCTGCAGCGAACATTGATCCATGGTTATTATGCGGCGGCCAGTTATATGGACGCGCAGGCAGGTCGAGTGCTGGATGAGCTGCAGCGACTGGGTCTGCGTGACAACACGATTGTGGTCCTGTGGGGTGACCATGGCTGGCATCTGGGTGATCATGGGATGTGGTGCAAGCACACGAACTATGAGCAGGCGGCAAGGATCCCTCTGATTGTGTCGATGCCGGGTGCCAAAGCGGGTGTCAGCAGTGCGGCGTTCATTGAGGCGGTGGATGTGTATCCGACGTTATCTGAGCTGGCGGGACTGCCGCAGCCGACGGGGCTGGACGGTCGAAGTTTTGCAAAGCTGTTATCGGATCCGGCATCACAGCATCGAGATCATGTGATTCATGTGTATCCGCGAACGGCTGAGGGGCGTGGCAGTCTGCTGGGTCGGGCGATTCGCACGGAGCGTTATCGTCTGGTGGAGTGGAAGCCTGCGGGTGGTGCGGCAGCGGAGGCGGAGTATGAGTTGTATGATTATGCAGCTGACCCGCAGGAGTCGGTGAATCTGGCGGGGACTCAGCCGGAGACTGTGCGTGCACTGCAGAAGCTGCTGGCCGGTCATCCTGAAGCGCGGCCGCAGGTGCGGGCCGGGGATTCCGGTCAGCCGTCGGCCGCGACCGGCAAGCAGGACCGTGATGCGATGTTTGCGCGGCGTGATCGGGATGGTGACGGCAAGCTGTCTCGAGCGGAGTTTCTGGAGGGTCAGTCGGATCCTGCGAAGGCACCGGGTCGATTTGTGAAGTTTGATGTGAACAAGGATGGTGTTCTGAGTCGGAATGAATTTGTGACAAGTGGGGGGAGGGAATAGGGGGCAGTGATCAGTTGTCAGTTGTCAGTGGGGCAGGGTTGCCCTTGGGAGGGCGAGGCTCCTGCCGAGCCGCAGGGTGCTGTTGCGGCGGGGGTGGTGGTCAGGGGGTGTTACCGAGCTGGTGCTCGGTGGTCCCGGGCGGGCTGGGGCGGGCCGTCGGTGTCAGCCGTCGGGTGTTGTTTGGGTGATGCTTTTTTGAACCACGAAAGACACGAAACGAAAGACGCTGGACGACAGTTTGATTGTGACAGGCTGAGGTGGGCGGTTGGAGGGAGGGGGGAGTGATGCGGGATATGTTTTTGTGTGGGTTGTTTGCGTTGTGTGTTGAGTTGGGGGTGGTGGTGGACGTGTGTTTGGCGGGTGCCGAGCGGCCGAACATTATTCTGTTTCTGGCGGACGATCTGGGTTGGGGTGATCTGGGGTGTTACGGTCATCCTGTGATTCGGACTCCGCATCTGGATACGTTTGCTGGTCAGGGTCTGCGACTGACATCGTGTTATGCGGCGAGTGCTGTATGCAGTCCGTCGCGTTCAGCGCTGCTGACCGGCAGGACTCCGCATCGCAACGGTGTATACACGTGGATCGCTGAGGGTGCTCCGGTGCATCTGCGGACGACTGAGCGGACCTTACCGACTTTGCTGCGTGCGGCGGGTTACGGCACCTGTCACACGGGAAAGTGGCATCTGAACGGGCTGTTCAATCAGGCGGATCAGCCGCAGCCGGATGCTCATGGATATGACTGGTGGATGGCGACTCAGAACAACGCGGCTCCCAGTCATCACAACCCGGTGAACTTTGTGAGGAACGGTGTACCGGTGGGTCCATTGGAGGGTTATTCGGCGTTATTGACGGTGGATGAGGCGGTGCGGTGGCTGCGGTCTGAGCGTGATCGGAGTCGTCCATTTTTCCTGACTGTGTGGACTCATGAACCGCATTATCCGATCGCTGCTGCTGCGGAATATCAGGCATTGTATCCGGAGCTGCCGGATGTGGTGCAGCGTGAGCATCACGCCAACGTGACTCAGCTGGACGCGGCGTTCGGGCGATTGATGCAGGAGCTGGACGCTGAGCAGCTGACGAGTGAAACGCTGGTTGTGTTTACGTCGGACAATGGTCCGGAGGGCGATGGTGTGACGTCACCGGGTCGAGGATCGACGGGTGGTCTGCGTGGTCGCAAGCGGCACTTGTACGAGGGTGGGATTCGCGTGCCGGGTCTGGTTCGCTGGCCTGGGAAGGTGGCGGCTGGTGCGGTCTGTGATGTACCGATCATTGGCAGTGATGTATTTCCGACGCTGCTGGCGGCGGCGGGAGTGAGTGTGCCGAGTGAGCGGGTGCTGGACGGCGTGAATGTGCTGCCGGTGCTGACGGGGCAGGCAGCTGCCGTGGAGCGGGAGCGTCCGTTATACTGGCGTCTGCTGATGGCTCCGCAGATGAAGTCAGCGCTGCGTGACGGAGACTGGAAGCTGCTGGCTGATGAGCGACTGGAGCGGATGGAACTTTATAATCTGCGTATGGACGAGCATGAGACGACGGATCTGCGGGAGCGTGAGCCGGAGAAGTTTGAGCAGTTGCGTTCGCGATTGATTGCGCTGACTGCGGAGATTGATGCGGAGGGTCCGGACTGGTGGAAGACGCTCAGTCCGAATGGTGGCGGTGTTGTGCGGGATGAAAAGCAGAAGAACAAGCAGAAGAAACAGCAGTCGGGAGTGAAGCAGGGGCAGCGTCAGCAGGTGTCGCCGTCGGGTGGTCGTAAGGCAGAGCAGCAGGAGCAGCAGTGATGGGGAGTCTGTTGAGTTATCGCATGTTTGTGGTTGTGTTGTTGCTCTGGTCTGCCGGGTGTTTTTCGGTACAGGCGCAGCAGTCGCCTTATGCTGAGTATCCGGAGGCAAAGGCTCCGTATTATCGAGTGCGTTACGAGGTATCTGCGGAGCCTGATGGGTTGATTTTTCCGGTGAATTACGCGCTCTGGGTGCCTCCGGGTGTCTCGCGGCTGCGAGGTGTGGTGGTGCACCAGCATGGTTGTGGGGAGGGTTCGTGTCGATCGGGTTTGACGGGAGCGTGGGATCTGCACTGGCAGGCGCTGGCAAAGGCTCATGATTGTGCCTTGTTGTCACCGGCTTATGAGCAGCCGGAGGGTGCGGACTGTCAGCGGTGGTGTGATCCACGAAATGGTTCGGCTGCTGCCTTTTTGCGGGCGCTGCGTGATCTGGGGGCGGCGAGTGGTCATCCGGAGCTATCGGAGGTTCCGTGGGCCTTATGGGGTCACAGTGGTGGTGGTCACTGGGCTGGGGGGATGGTGTTGTTATATCCGGAGCGAGTTGCGGCTGCGTGGCTGCGTTCGGGAGTTCCGTTGCTGGAGGCGGATCCTGGTCGAGTGGGCGTGCGGGCTCATCAGCTTTCGGAAGGTGCTTTGCAGGTGCCGTTGATGTGTAATCTGGGGACGCAGGAGGGCGTCACTGTGAAGGACGGTCGTTTTGCCGGTGTGTGGCCGGCGAATGAGACATTTTTTCGGGCGGTACGTGGCCGGGGCGGTCTGATTGCGGTGGCGGTTGATCCGTTGTCGAGTCATGACTGCGGTAATCAGCGATATCTGGCGATTCCGTGGCTGGATGACTGTCTGCGGCAACGATTGCCGTCTGCTGGTGAGGCGGGTGTCGGGCTGCGGTCACTGGAGTCCGCAGCAGCGTGGTTGGCTCCTGTCTCTGGTGGTACGGCGGTGGTGGCCGAGGGTTTTCCAGGGAACGTTCGGGAGCTGGGCTGGTTACCGAGTGAGCAGACTGCACGGCGCTGGGAGCAGTATGTGCGGGACACGAAGGTGGAGGATGCCACCGCAGCACCTCAGCCGGTCAATCTGCGGGTGCGTGGGAACGAGCTGACGTGGGAATGCGAAGCGGATCTGGAAAGTGGTCTGGCGGGATTTGTGATTGAGCGGGATGGTCAGGAGCTGGTACGGCTTCCGGAGCAGGGGAAGAATCCCTTTGGTCGGGTGTTGTTTCAGAATCTGCAGTACAGTGATACTCCGACGATGCCCCTGGTACCGATGCGTTACGTGGATCGTACGGCTGAGGTGGGGCGTCGTTATGAGTACCGTGTGCGGGCGGTGAATACGGCAGAGCGGATTTAGTAATCAGTAATCAGTGGTCAGTAATCAGTGGTCAGTAATCAGTTTTCAGTAATCAGTTTTCAGTTTTCAGTAATCAGTTTTCATCGCGCGAGAAGTTCGTTTTGGGAGGGTGAGGCTGCTGTCGAACCGAAGGTCGCTGCTGCCTGATGGGCGTTCGGTTCAATGGGGGGCTGGCGGGTATTTCCATGGTGATTAATCGTTCTTTCTATGGAAGCACTTGGACGTGGACTGAGAGTGGCCGGTTTGTGGTCAGTTGCCTTGCGGGGTTGCGGGATGGTGGCATATTGTGTGCGCGGGAGAGGCTGGTCGAGGTGCAGTCATCAAGTGCGTGTTCCCTGGGAGCTTATTGGTCTGATACATAGGGCGTAGTGATGCCGTTCGCGTGCAGCCGGAGTTCGCGTGAGCACACAGCCTTGTCCATCTTTTCTACCAACAAGCCGCGTGTTCGCGGGCAGAAACATCTGTCGTCTGCTATGGTTCTGCGGTGGTGATCTTGATTCTTCTGATGAAACAGATGCAGGCACTGATGGACTGCAACTTATCAGTGTGCATGTGATTTCGGTTTGGTCCAGTTTTTGGACAGTTTGTCGGGTGTCGGGTGTCGGGGCAGACGGAGGGGTTTGAAATGCGACATGCAGTTGTGGCGTTCCTGCTGGCTCTGGGTTCGTTGGGATTGTCGTGGCACACGGGTGCTGGTGAGAGTGTTGGTCGGGGTGTGAGAGCGGGGCGATCGGACGTTGTGCGTCCTGAGCAGCTGTTGCCTTCTGATAGTTTTCTGGGCTGGCGTTATGACGGTGCGGAATCGCACATGCTGCAGATTCGGGAGACAGCCGACTGGCGTGCTCTGGAAGAGACTCAGTTGATGGCGCGAGTGCTGGATCTTGTGCAGATGTTTGCGGGGGCGGCGGGCGAGCAGAGTGGGATTGTGGTGCGGCAGTTGCTGGATCAGATTCGGCGGAAGGGCATGACGGCGGCGGTGGGGATTCGAGAGGGTGATGCGGGTTCTTATCCGGTTGCGGGGATTGTGCTGCACGAGGCTGGTCGATATGGGGCGATCGCGGCACCTTTGCTGCGGGATTTGTTGAATGCGACATCGACAGTAGTGGAGGAGCGGGAGCTGCTGCTGCGAAAAACCTGGGTCTTGCGGGGTGCCGGTGATTTTTTGGTGACATGGTGGGACGAGGGCGGTCATCTGGCGATTGGGCTTGGGCCGGGTTCTGCCGAGTGGATGCTGGCGGCTGCGGCGGGTGATCTGGAGAGTCTTGAGCAGCATGCCTTGTGGGGGCGACTGCGGGTGGCTGAGGGATATGAGACGACCAGTTTTGGGTGGCTGGATGTGGGCAGTCTGGTGCAGCGTTTTGGCGAGGTATCGCTGCCGCCATTTGAATCCGGAGCTTCGTTGACGGTGACGCAGTTGCTGCGTCAGCTGGGCCTGACGGGTGTGCAGAATGTGACGATGCAGAGTGGATTCCGGGGCGCTGCGACGTGGCATGAGACGTGTGTGAATGGTCAACCGGATCCGGGACTTCTGGAGCGTTATCTGCGCCCGACTCGTTTAAGTTTCGACGAGTTGCCTCCGTTGCCGGATAAGGTTTCGGGGTTTACCGGTGTGAAGCTGGATGTGGCGGCACTGGTGGATGATGTGGTGCGAACCGGCGTGCGGATGCAGCAGATAGCGGGACTGGATTTGCCTGAGGGTAACAGTGGGATTGGCTGGCTGCAGTCCTTTGTGGGTGGTTACACGCTGCGTCAGTTTCTGGCGGGGCTGGGAGACGTGTGGTGTGAGTACAACGATCCTGCGCCGATGGTGGTACCGCTGGGTTATTCGCCAGTGCTGGCAGTCAGTGTGAAGGATCCGCAGCTGGTTGCGGCCGGTTTGTATCGACTTGAACCGCTGTTGGCAGCTCTGTTGCGATCGACGGGTGCGGAGGGAGCTGTGACACTGACGTCGAATCGGAAGGGTGACCGGACCTACTGGACGCTGAAGTCTGAGAGTCTTCCGGTGGCTCCGACTCTGATGCTGACGAATCAGTGGCTGGTGTTTGCCGTGAATCCACTGGCGCTGGAGAGTCTGGTGCTGCGAGTTGCGGGCGAGCAGAAACGGTGGGTACCTGGTGAGCAGGTGCAGGCGGCTTTGAGTGAACTGCCGAAGGAGTTCGGTTATGTGTCGGTATCTGATCCGGTGCCGACGTATCGGTTGATGTTTGAGTCGTTGCCGATGGCGATGCTGGTATTGAATTCACAGGTGTTGCCGAATCTGGGTGAGGGCGTGGAGCTGCCATTTGGTCTGGAGGAGATGCCGGCTGCGGACACGGTGCTGGAGCCGTTGTTTCCGAATGTGACGGTGGGTTATGCGACGGAGGGCGGTTATGCATGGAGGACTCGTCAGAGCGTCCCAGGGACTCCGGTGGGCAATCTGTCGGCGGGTGCGGTCACGGGAGTGCTGGTGGGTCTGTTATTGCCTGCGGTGCAGCAGGCTCGCGAGGCTGCGCGGCGAACGCAGTCGAAGAACAATCTGAGATACATTGGTCTGGCGATGCATAACTATCATGACGTCTATGGGACGTTCCCTGGGGGGACCTTGGAGGTGCAGGAGTTACCTGTTGAGCAGCGTTTAAGCTGGGCATATGGGTTGCTGCCGTTTCTGGAGGAGGCTGCGGCGTATGAGGCTGCTGATCGTGAGCATGGCTGGGAGGGTCCGGGGAATGCGGAACTGATTGGTCGCAGGTTTGACGTCTTTCGCAACCCGTCGCAGCCGGGTGAGCGGCAGCATGAGTCAGCGGGCGACTATGTGGGAATAGCCGGTGTGGGTGAGAACGCGGCTGAGCTGCCGGATCGGGATCCGAAGGCCGGGATTTTCGGGTTCAACCGATCGACATCACTCCGGGCGATTACCGACGGGACATCGAATACGATGATGGTTGCGGATTCGTCACGGCCGAATGTGTCGATGTTTTCTGGTGGCGCTGCAACGGTGCGGGGATTCAGTCAGCGACCGTATCTGAATGGTCCGGACGGTATTGGTTCACCGCATATTGGAATTGTGCATGTTTTGATGGCTGATGGTTCAGTACGGGCGCTTTCCGTGGACACAGCTGCGGAGGTGATCGAGGCATTAGCTACGAAGGCCGGTGGCGAGGTAGTGGGAGATTTCTGAGACGGTGTTGTGGGGGGGGCTATTGAAGGGCTGGCAGCAGGAGTTTTGTCCAGACTTTGTAGCCTTCGTCATTCAGGTGCAGGTCGTCTTTATCAAGGAGTGCCGGGTTTGGCTGTCCGGCAGAGTCGAGGCCGGCGGGCCAGGTGTCGATGAAGACGGCTTTGGGGTGTTTTTTGCAGACTTCGCTGATGAGTTGATTGGCCTTGATGCCCTGTTGGTGGATCGCCCAGCGTTTAATGCTGGGTTTGATCCCGAGGAAGATGATACGGCGGCAGTTGGGCAGGTGTTGTGTGGCTTTATCAAGGAACAGCTGAAAGTCCTGACAGACGGTTTCCGGTGATTTTCCTGCGTTCAGGTCGTTATCGCCGGCGTAGAGCACGACGGTGTGTGGGTGCGCGGGGATGACGAGTCGTTCGAAGAAGTGCACGGAATCGCTTAGTTGTGATCCGCCGAAGCCGTGATTGACGGCATTGAGAGCGGGGAATGATTGCTGCAGTTTCCAGCGGCGAATGGTGGAGCTGCCGATGAAGACGACGTCCGCGGTGGGTGGATTACGTTTTGCGAATGCGGCTTCGAGTTTGCGGACATCGGGTTCCCAGCGTTCGGGCGATTTGGGTTGAGATTTGGATTTTTCATCCCCGCATGTGGTGGCGAGTTGGGGGAGTGCGGTGAGGGTGACCGCGAGTGCCTGGAGGAAGTTGCGGCGAGTTGGTGGATGTGTTGACATGAGTTTCTGGTGGGTGGGCGGGAAATTCGGGTGTGGTGGGGTGCGGGTATGGGCAGTTCGCTGGTGAGATGTTAAAGAGGTGGGGTAGTGGAGTGCCAGCGAGCGGGGTGGTTTGCGTGGATTGTTGTGTGATTGTGTTGTGTGGTGTTTGTGGGGGTGGTTCATGCGGATTGTGCTGATGGGTACGGGTGAGTTTGCGCTGCCGGCATTTCGTGCTGTGCTGGCATCTGAGCATCAGGTTGTGGCCGTGGTGACTCAGCCGGATCGCACGGGTCGTGGTCATCATCAGCATGTGAATGTCGTGAAGGAGTTGGGTATTTCGGGGGGGCTGCCGGTATTGCAGCCGGAGCGGGTGAATCATCCGGAGGTTCTGGAGCAGTTGCGGAGTTTTGGTGCGGATCTGTTTCTGGTGGCGTCCTATGGGCAGATATTGAAGCCTGAGTTGCTGTCGATTCCGCGTTTGGGGGCATTTAATCTGCATGGGTCTCTGTTGCCGAAATATCGCGGGGCGGCTCCGGTGCAGTATGCGATCTGGGCGGGCGAGCGAACGACGGGGGTGACAATTTTCCGGATTGAGCCGGCATTGGATTCTGGTCCGATGGTGGGGAAGGTGGAGACGGAGATTGGGGAGGAGGAGACTGCGGGTGAGTTGATGTTGCGTCTGGCGGATTTGTGTGTGCCGTTGACGCTGGAGGTACTGGATCGGCTGGAGCGTGGTATTGCTGAGTTTGAGTTGCAGGATCCGGCGGGCGTGGTGTTGGCTCCAAAGATTGTTCGCGAGGCCGGCCAGTTGGATTTTCGGCAGAGTTGTCGGCGGATTGACTGTCAGATTCGTGCATTGCAGCCGTGGCCGAAGTGCAGTGCGGTGTTGCGGCGAGCGGGGCAGCCGCCGTTGCGTTGTCTGATCTTGCTGGGCAAGTCGTGGTGTGGCGGAGCGGCGTCTGGCGGTAGTGAGTTTCGGTTGGGTGAGTTGCGGGTGGTGGAAGGTCGTCCTTTGGTGCGGTGTGGTGATGGCTGGCTGGAGGTCTTGCGAGTGCAGCCGGAGGGGCGAAAGGCGATTGACGGCCGTTCGTTTGTGAATGGTATGGCGGATTTAGCGGGGGCAATTTTTGGTGAAAGTCCGGGTGATTCCTGAGAATGCCGCGGTGCTGAAGGCGGATTTTTCGCGGATGGTGCGCGGTTTGCGTGGGTTGGGCTGAGTTTGCCGTTGGTTTGCTGTAAGTGTTTTTGTGGCAGTGGTTTAGTGATTTCGAGGGGTGTGGTTCGGGGATTTGTCGGTGTGGTGGCGGGAAGTGAGATTTTCCAGCTGGGTTGAGTTTCGTGGGATTCTTCCATGAGATGCTCGTTCACTTTTGCCAATTTCCAACCGGGGCGCAGTAAACCCCGAATTTTACCGTTAGAATTCACGATTTGAGGCACAGGAAAGTGTCGGGGTGCAGAAGTCTGGTGCGGTGTTGTGTGCCGTGCTCTGGGCCGTATTATTGTGGCGGCCTGTGTGTCTGGAATCCGCGTTGAGTGAGTGATTTTGCATGACCGCTGAGACTGCTCGAGAAGTTGTGATTACGGGCATCGGGGTATTCAGTCCGATTGGCATTGGTCGCAGTGCCTTTTGGTCGGGATTAGCTGAGGGCCGTTGTGGTCTGAAGCGTGTGCAGCATGCAGCGTGGGTGGCGGCCCCGGGTTGTATTGGTGGCGAGGTCAGTGATTTCAACGACGAGTCGGCGAAGAAGGAGCATCTGAAGAGTCTGCGTAAGAGTCTGAAGGTGATGTGTCGTGAGATTCAGATGGGTGTTGCGTCGGCTTTGCAGGCGATGGACGACGCGGGTTTAACGGTGGGTATGGTGCCACCGGATCGGATTGGTTGTGATTTCGGTGCCAATCTGATGAGCAGTCCTCCCGAGGTGATTCTTGAGGGTGCTCTTCGTTCAAGGACTCAGCGGACTGGCAATCTGGCGTTTGATTACGACCAGTGGGGTGAGGTTGGGATGCCGGGTCTGGAGCCATTGTGGTTATTGAAGTATCTGCCGAACATGCCTGGCTGTCACATTGGGATTGCTCTTGAGGCGCATGGTCCGAACAACTCGATTACTCATGACGAGGCTTCTGGTGGTTTGGTGCTGGGTGAGGCGTGCAATGCGATTCGTCGGAATCGTGCGGACGTGATGGTGGCTGGCGTCACGGGGACTCGCCTGCACACAGTGAAGGCCTGTCAGTCGGCTCGTCTGGATGTGCTTGCGGAAGGTCCGGCTGAGCAGCGTTTGCGGCCGTTTGACCGTCAGCGTTCTGGTGAGGCGTTATCTGAGGCGGCGTGCAGTCTGATTCTGGAATCGCGTGCTCACGCTGAAGCTCGTGGAGCGAAGATTCTTGGCACAGTGCTTGCCTGTGGCGCCAGTTCTGTGGCGAGTCGTGACGGTGCAGCGGACGAGGCGGAGGCTGTTTATCTGGCGGGTCGAGCGGCGCTGGAGCGAGCGGGTGTATCGGCTGCGGATCTGGGTCATGTGAATGCCTGTGCTGCGGGCAATCCGGCGCGTGATCGTTACGAGGCAATGGGGTTGCGGAAGCTGCTGGGTTCAGCAGCGGACAGCGTGCCTGTGACAGCGATCAAAAGTTACATCGGAAGTTCGGGCAGCGGGTCATCATTGGTTGAGCTGGCAGCGTCATTACTATCCCTGCGCGATGGCGCAATTGCTCCGACTTTGAATTATTCGTCTGCCGACGAAGTGGCTCCTTTGAATGTGGTCCATGGTTCGTTTGCGAAGGCAGCCAGCGGGCTATTTCTGAAAACCAGTGTGACTCGAATGGGCCAGGCGAGTGCTGTGGTCGTGCGGGTTTAGTCTTCACCGGGTGTGCCTATGACAGTGGCTGGTTCGGGTGGTTCCGGCGATGCATTAGCGAAGCTGCGGATCCGACGTGACGAACCGTCGCGGGGTGGTGGCTGGCTGGGTGGATTTCTGCGTCTCGTGGTGACTCTGGTCATCCTTGCATTGCTGGGCATTGGAGGCTGGATTTTTCGCAGTTCTCCGGGGATGCTGGCGGACGCGGATCGTCTGATGGAGTCGGTGCGATCGAAGCCGGAAGTGCGGGTGGTTCTGGCCAGTATTGAGGAGGGCCGATCGGCGGACGCGACGGTGGTAGCGACGGGATATCTTCAATCGCGTCAGCAGGCCCGGATTGGTGCTCGAGCGACCGGTCGGATTCGGGAGGTGCTGGTTGAGGAGGGTGTGCGTGTCGGGACGAACGACGTGCTGGCGATTCTGGAGCACGCGGATCTGGACGCAGCGCTGGCTGCGGCTCAGGCGTCATCGGCTCGCTGCAGCAGTGAGTTGCAGGAGCAGGATGTTGTGATTCGTCGTACGAAGCGGGATTTGGAGCGAGCAGAGAAGCTGCTGGCTGGTCGCACGATGACTCAGGCCGAGTTTGACACTGAGCAGTTTGAGTTTGACGCGGCGGTAGCGCGTCGTGAATCGCTGCAGGCGGCATTGCAGTTAGCCGAGGCGCGGGTGCAGGAGGCGGTGCAGCTGCGAGAGAATATGTTTGTGCGAGCGCCCTTTGCGGGCACGGTGATTTCGAAGGATGCGGAACTGGGTGAGTCGATCATGCCGGGTGGCATGGGAGAGGCATCGGGTCGTGGTTCTGTGGTGACGATTGCGGATCTTGAGCATCTGGAGGTGGACTGCGACGTGAAGGAGGACTTCATCAGTCGGGTGGCTCAGGGGCAGGTTGCAGAGGTTGCGGTGGATGCAGTTCCGGGTCGTCGTTATCGCGGTGTGGTGCGTAAGGTGATTCCGATGGGTGATCGTGCACGAGCGACGGTGAAGGTTCGAGTGGCGATTGAGGATGCGGATGAGAAGTTATTTCCGGAGATGAGCAGTACGGTGTATTTCCTGCCGCCTGATGAAGTGGTGGGTGCTGAAAAGCCATCTGAGGCGCGAGGCCGCCGGGTTTTCTGTCCGAACGATGCTTTACAGGTGTCGGGCAGTGAGGTTTGGGTCTGGGTGGTGGGTGCCGAGGATCGATTGAAGCGCGTGGTGGTGCAGGCTGGCGAGAAAAAAGAGGGTCGTACAGAGATTGTGAGTGGTCTGGTGGGTGGCGAGCGGTTGGTGGCTGGTGGTTCTGCTGACTACCGAGATGGTCTGGTTGTGAAGGTTCAGCAGTAGCGGTGCAGTGGGTGTGGTTTTTTCCGGGCATGCGATCAGCCTGAGTGTCAGAGGGGGTGAGCAGTGAGTGGGACAGTAGGTGAGCCGCTGGTTATTGTGCGGAATGTTGGCAAGGAGTTCCGTCGTGATCAGCTGGTAATACCGGTGCTGAACGGCATGAATCTGCAGCTGGAGTCTGGTGGTTATCTGGCGTTGATGGGTCCTTCGGGGTCTGGCAAGACGACGTTGCTGAATCTGATTGCGGGGCTGGATCGTCCGACGTCGGGTGAGGTGATTGTGTGTGGTCAGGATCTGTCGCGATCGTCTGAGGGTGAGCTGGCGAAGTGGCGAGCGCGGTACATCGGGTTCATTTTTCAGATGTATAATCTGATTCCGGTGCTGACGGCCTATGAGAATGTGGAGTTACCACTGACTCTGACATCGCTCAGTCGTCGTGAGCGTGACGAGCACGTCAGGGCGGCACTGGAGGTCGTAGGTCTGGCGGAGCGAATGGATCATTATCCGCGTCAGTTGTCTGGTGGTCAGGAGCAGCGGGTGGCCATTGCGCGGGCGATTGTGACTGATCCATCGTTGCTGGTGGCTGACGAGCCAACCGGGGATCTTGATGCGAAGTCTGCGGGAGAGATTCTGGATCTGATGCAGCGTCTGAATACGGAGTTTCAGAAAACGATCGTGATGGTGACTCATGACCCGGGAGCGGCAGCGCGAGCGAAGCGTGTGCTGCATCTGGAGAAGGGTCTGCTGGTATCGGATACATCGACTGCTGGTCTGCGGGGAGCGGTGTGATGCACACACTGAAGTATATCTGGCGAAACATGCGTCGGAACGCTGTCCGGACTTTGCTGACGGTGCTGTCGGTGGGGTTCAGTCTGGCGTTGATGACGGTGCTGTATGGATTTCTGGCGTCGCAGGACACGTATCGTGATGCTGCATCGCAGGCCAGCCGTGTTGTGGTGATGAACATCCAGGGGTTCAGTGGTCGGCTGCCCATTTCTGCTCTGGACGACGTGCGTGGCATGGAGCATGTGGCGGCAGCGGTGCCGTTATCGTGGTATGGCGGATCTTATCAGGACGAGCAGATGCCGTTTGCTCAGTTTGCGACGGATCCGCAGCAGCTGTTTGAGGTGTGGCCGGAGTATTCGATGCCGGCGGAGCAGCTGGAGTCGTGGAAGCAGAACCGTCAGGGTTGTGTGATTGATCGGCGAATTGCAGAGCGGCGGGGCTGGAAGGTGGGTGATCGGATTCCGTTGAAGGGCAATCTGTATCCGTTTGATCTGGATCTGCAGATCTGCGGGATCTTTGATTCACCGAAGAACACGGATTCGCTGTATTTTCACTGGAGCTATCTGAACGAGGGGTTGCGGCAGCAGAATTTTGCGGTGCTGGACAATGCCGGTACGATTTTTCTGCGAGTGGGTGAATCGCCGCAGATTCCGGCCGTGATCAAGGGGGTGGATGATCGTTTCGGCAGTTCTGATACTCCCACGCGTTCTCAGACCGAAGCCGCATTTGCTCAGATGTTTGTCGATATGCTGGGCAATGTGCAGGTATTGATTCGGAACATTGGTCTGGCGGTGGTGTTTTCACTGTCGTTGGTAACAGCCAATTCGATGGCGATGGCGATGCGTGAGCGTGTGACAGAGATAGCGGTCCTGAAGGCGATCGGTTTCAGTCGCAGTCGAATTCTGCGCATGGTTCTGGGTGAAGCCTGTCTGATAGCGATCAGCGGGGGTGTGCTGGGTACAGCGATCGGTTGTTTATTTCTGCAGGGCATGAACCGGTTATTACCGCAGTTTTTCCCTTTCACGGTTGCTGAGATGCTTGGTCCGTGGGTCAGTTATGGTTTTCTGGCGGCGGTATTTCTTGGTTTGGTGAGTGGCATCGTACCGGCACTTCGAGCAGCGCGGATGTCGGTAGTGGACGGACTGCGACGGATTGCCTGACGTGTGGGGTGAGAGATGATACCGGCGAAATATAATGTGCGGAATCTGCGAGTCCGCTGGATCACGACGCTGATGACCGTGCTGAGTACGGGTCTTGTGGTGTGGGCATCGGTGTTGTGTTTTGGTCTGACGGATGGTCTGCGGTATGCTCTGCAGGTGACAGGTCACGAGCTGGATCTGATCGTGCTGCGCAAGGGTTCAGCGGATGAGATTGGCAGTGGTCTTGAGCAGAAGGTTGCGCGGGAAGTTTCGACATTGCCGGGGATTGCAAAGGACGGGAGTGGTCAGCCGCTGTGTTCGGTGGAGTTTGTCACGATTCTGACGAAGCCTCGTCGCAACAACGGCGGCACAGTGAATCTGATTGTGCGGGGTCTGGAGGATGTTGGTCGGGATCTGCGTCCGGACTTTCGTATTGTGGAGGGTCGTGATCTGGAGCCGGGTAAGTTTGAGGCGATTACAAGTCGCAGTATGGCAGCGCGGTTTGAGAATCTGGCGATTGGCGAGAAGCTGGAGGTGAATCGTCAGTTTTTTGAGGTGGTGGGGTATTTTGAGGCTGCCGGCAGTGCGGCCGAGTCTGAGGTCTGGACGGATCTGCGGGATCTTGGTCTGGCGCGAAAGTCACCGGCGGCGGTCAGTTCGGTGTGTCTGCGGGCTGAGAGTGTTGAACAGAGGGATCAGCTGCAGCAGCAGCTGCAGGACGACAAGCGATTCCAGATGAAGGCGATTTCAGAGAAGCAGTATTTTGAAGACCAGATGAATCAGTCGAATGCGATTCAGTACATCGGGTATATCATTGCGGGTTTCCTGATTTTCGGTGCGATGTTTGCGGCGGCTAATACGATGTTTGCAGCTGTGGCCAGCCGAGCTCGCGAGATCGGTACTCTGCGGGCACTGGGATTTTCCCGAGTGGCGATCCTGTCATCGTTTCTGTTTGAGGCGATTCTATTGTGCCTGCTGGGTGGATTACTGGGTTGTCTGGCGACGTTGCCGTTCAATGGTTTGTCCACGGGTACGATGAACCAGTTCAGTGAGATTACGTTTTCCTTCCGTTTTGGGCCTCGCGTGCTGGCTCAGGGAGTCATTCTGGCGGTCTCAATGGGATTACTGGGTGGTCTGTTACCGGCTTTGCGTGCTGTCCGGTTGAACATTGTGACTGCGCTGCGTGAGCGTTGATTTCCTGTGAATTGCCGGCTGGACCTGAGTTCCCGAGGGTGGCTTAGCCTGAGTGGAAGTGCGTGACTCGTGCGGTTTTCTGCCGGTTGGGAGGCCGATGGCCAGTACAGTTTCGTTAATTTCCTCAGGCTTAAGAACGGAATGCACTTGAGGCAGGTCGAAAAAATTCGCAGAATCTTTAATGAAAGTGACGGTTGCATCCTGAAGTAAACCGGCGAGGTACAGCGAATGTCCGATCTGCAGACCAGCCTGTTGCTGATGATGGGGCTGGCTGCGGCATTCGCGGGTCTTGGTGCTGTGCTGCAGCGATTGCCCAGTGGCCGTCCTCTGGCAGTTGGCCTGGTTTCAGTGACTCTGCTGATGCTGGTCTATGTTGTTTTGATCTGGGACAGTCCTCTGCTGGTGCGTCTGTTGCCATTTTCCGGCGCGATCATTCTGGGCAACTGGTTGCCATTGATTGGCGCGTTCTACGCGGGTGTGTGTTTTCAGGCCACAGGCGTACCCATCGTGCGTCGTGTGCTGTTATCCGGTGTTCTGGTGGGATTGTGTGGTTATTCGCTGGTCAGTCCATTACTGGGAAGTACTCCTTGTTGTGCGCGTGTGGAATTTGAGCGTGTGCTGGAGTTCCAGACGACGGATTCCACCTGTTCGGCTGCATGTGCTGCAAGCTTACTGCGGGTTCACGGGATTGATGCCACAGAGCGAGAGATGGCCAGTCTCTGTCTGACTCGCGAGGGGACTCACTGGCTGGGTCTGTATCGTGGTCTGAAGGTGAAGACGGCGGGCACGGACTGGGATGTGGTGGTGGAGCGTGTTTCCGGCCAGACTTTGTTAAGTCAGGGCAGTGAGTCGGGGGTCCTGTCGCTGACCTTTCATGGTTTTGCCTCGAATCGATCATTTGAGACGGGTTTTGCGGTGCAGTCAGGGCATGCTGTTGTGTGTCTGGGGCGAGGTGGTCCCGGCGTTTTGAAGGTCTTCGATCCGTCTCCGGACTACGGCTTTGAGAACTGGGACTGGAAGCAACTGGAGCAGGTGGAGTCGGCAATTCTGGTGCGACTGGAGCCGCGTGCGGGTCGTGCTGTTGAGCGGATTCCGGATCCTCGTCAGTTGTGGGACAAGAATGTTGTCTACTGGGAACGTGCCCGCTGAGTCTGCAGCAGTTGTGCGTCACTTTGTGGCCCTGCATCAAATGACGTGTGGTGTGTTGCTGTGCCGTCTGCGTGTTGGTGATTCTTCACCACCGAAGGATACGGTGGTCAGTGCACGCAAAGTTCCCCTTGTGAGGGCGAGGTTCCTGCCGAGCCGAAGTCATTGGTCCGTGTTCAGTTGTTGTTGTTCTCCGACAACCGTAGCGTGGGCATTCCTGTCCGGCCGCCTTTGGCCCACACAAAGCCGCAACGTGGCGAGCGTTTGCCCATCGTTCAGCCCTTCCGTGGGCTGATAACCACGAGGCAAAGGGGAGGCTCGGCATCGTGACCGAGCTGGTGCTCGGTGGTCCCGGGTGCGAGGGGTCGGTGGACACCTCCTGGTGCTGTGGTGGTCTTTGGGTCCAACGGAGTTCTGTTTCATTGGGGGTTGAAGACGAAACAGAAAAGGGCGACCATTGCTGGTCGCCCTGAGAGCTGTTTTGACGAGCTGATTGACCTGATCAGGCAGTTGCCGTTTCAGCAGAGGGTGCTTCTGTTTCCAGTGCCCCGTGGAATTCCAGTTGTTTCTGGTCGCCCACTTCCTTCAGGCCAACGTGGATGACGTTCTTTCCATCGAAGGTGCCTCGCAGCAGTTCTTCTGACAGCGGATCTTCGATGTATTTTTCGACGCTGCGTCGCAGCGGTCGAGCACCGTAGTCCAGACCGTCACCGGCTTCACCCTTGTCAATGATAAAGCCTCGTGCTTCATCAGAGAGCACCAGCTTCTTGCCGCGTTCCTGCAGGCGTTCGAACACCTTCCGCAGTTCGATGTCGACGATCTGCATAAGTTCGACGCGAGTCAGCTTACGGAACACGACGACTTCATCCAGTCGTCCAAGGAATTCGGGTTTGAACTGCTTCTGCAGTTCGTGCATCAGGTTGACCTTCATTTCTTCATAGGAGCGATCGGCATCGCGTTCCCGCAGCGTGTGCAGTCCCATGCTGCCCCCGTGTGCCATGCGAGCAGCACCGGCGTTCGTGGTCATGATCACGATCACGTTTTTGAAGTCCACGCGTCGACCGAAGCTGTCGGTCAGGTGTCCTTCTTCCATGATCTGCAGGAGCATGTTGTACACGTCGGGGTGGGCTTTTTCGATTTCGTCGAGCAGCACGACAGAGTAGGGGCGACGCCGAATTTTCTCTGTGAGCTGTCCACCTTCATCAAAGCCGACATAGCCTGGAGGTGCACCGATCAGGCGACTGACGTTGTGCTTCTCCATGTATTCGGACATGTCAATCTGAATCAGTGCGTCTTCATCACCGAACATGAATTCGGCGAGAGTTTTGGCCAGCAGCGTTTTGCCGACGCCTGTTGGTCCACAGAACAGGAACGCACCGGTGGGGCGTTTGGGATCCTTCAGTCCGCTGCGGCTGCGGCGGACGGCCTTGCAGACCTGAGTGATGGCCTGTTCCTGGCTGATTACGCGTTTGTGCAGTTCCTGCTCCATCTGCAGCAGTCGCACGGCATCTTCGCTGGAAAGTCGAGTCAGGGGGATCCCGGTCATGCGAGCCACGACCTCGGCGATGACTTCCGCGTCCACGACACCATCGGTCTGGCGGGATTTTTCACGCCATTCTTCGGTGAGTTGCTCTTTCTTCTTGCGAAGTTTGTCCGCCTGATCGCGGAAGGACGCTGCTTTTTCGAATTTCTGTTCAGCAACAGCCTCTTCCTTGGCGTTGTTCAGCCGCTGGATTTCTTCTTCCAGTTCTTTCAGGTCGGGTGGTCGGACCATGGATTTGAGTCGAACTCGAGCGCCCGATTCATCGATGACGTCGATGGCTTTGTCGGGCAGGCAACGAGCAGTGATGTAGCGAGTGGACAGTTCGACGGCTGCTTCAAGGGCATCATCGGTGATCTGCACGCGGTGGTGTTCTTCGTAACGATCGCGGAGTCCTTTCAGGATCTCGACAGCCTGAGATGGTGTCGGTGGATCGACCATGATGGTCTGGAAGCGGCGTTCGAGGGCAGCATCCTTTTCAATGTACTTGCGATATTCGTCGAGTGTTGTGGCACCGATACACTGAATTTCGCCGCGGCTGAGTGCGGGCTTGAGGACGTTGGAGGCGTCGATGGCGCCTTCAGCACCACCAGCGCCGACCAGTGTGTGCAGCTCGTCGATGAACAGAATGGTGTTGCGTGCTCGACGCACTTCGTTCATGACGGCCTTGATCCGTTCTTCGAACTGACCGCGATATTTAGTGCCGGCGACCATCATGGCGAGGTCCAGCACAATGATGCGGCGATCGGCGAGGATATCGGGGACAGCCCCGTCAACCACCATCTGAGCGAAGCCTTCGACGATGGCCGTTTTGCCCACGCCGGCTTCACCCAGCAGTACCGGATTATTCTTCTGGCGACGGCAGAGGATCTGCACGACGCGTTCAATTTCACGTTCGCGTCCAATGACCGGATCCAGTTTCTTCTGGCGTGCCAGTTCGGTCAGGTCACGACCGAAGCTGTCGAGTGCAGGTGTTTTGCTGCGACTTGCGCCCTTCTGTTGTGCGGCACCTGAGCCGCCACGTTCTTCAGCTCCTGGTTCTGCCGATTCCATCCCGTGGCCCAGCAGATTCAGGACTTCGTCGCGAACGTCTTCCAGCTTCAATCCCAGATTCATCAGGACCTGGGCAGCCACACCTTCCTGTTCCCGGAGCAGTCCCAGCAGGAGATGTTCCGTACCGACATAGTTGTGGTTGAGATTGCGAGCTTCGTCCATCGCATACTCAATCACCTTCTTGGCGCGTGGGGTCTGGGGCAGTTTGCCCATGGTAACCATGTCCGGACCCGTCTGCACAATCTTTTCCACTTCGATGCGGATCTTGCGGAGATCGACATCGAGATTTTTCAGGACATTTGCGGCGACGCCGGAGCCTTCCTTCACCAGACCCAGCAGGATGTGTTCGGTACCAATGTATTCATGGTTGAATCGCTGGGCTTCCTGGTTCGCCAGCTGCATGACCTTACGGGCCCGGTCTGTGAAACGCTCGTACATGATGCATTCCTGAGTAACTGTTCGGAACCGCCCGACATTGGTCGTGGCGGCGTGGTCTGTTCGCACCGATATTGTGACGGGTTCTGGCAGCCTCGTCCACCCCCACCCGGTTGCTGGCCGGAGGGCTGAATCCATTCGCAGGCTGTCAACTGCTGAACTCTAGCGGGAAATCCTCGTCAGGCCTGCTTTTTTTCCCCACGAGGGCGAATCCGGAGGGGATTTTCTCAGGATTTTCCAGAGAGGCCTGTGGCTTTCAGGCAACACACGAGGCAGATCCTGCGGTTTTGGGAAAAAATCGGGTGAAAGTTGGGATTTTCGGGCAGCCTGCAGATGTTCAGGTGTAGCGAACGGCTCGATGTCGAGGTTCAAAGTATTCTGGCAGCAGGCTGTCGACCTGCAGCAATCCGCGGCGGGTCAGTCGGAGTGTGTGGCCGTCCAGCTGCAGATATCCTGCATTCTGCTGGTTTGCCAGCGGAACGGCAAATTCGGTCAAAGTGTCAACTGCGTATTTCCGGTCAAGGCGAGCGAGATCCACGGTCCCTTCCTTCATCAGGAGCACAAGTTCACGAATCAGCAGCTGATGGGGAGTCGGTTTGAGGGCGCGATTGATGGGTAATCGGCCACTGGAAACGGTCTCCATGTAATCTTCGATGCGATCGAGATTCTGATAATGGACGCCCTGAAAATGGCCAAACGATGAAACACCGGTTGCCAGCAGATCACAGCCACGCCAGACATTATCGCGGTATACAAAACGGTCCTGTTCCGGATTACGGACCAGTTCGTTACCGCTGGAAATGTGATATCCGGAGGCCAGCAGGCGGTCCATGGCTTCACTGACCCAGCGGCGTTTTGTGGGCCAGTCAGCAACGGGAGACTGCAGTCCCTGTTCCCGCATCTCTTTTGAATAGACCGTATTGAACGGCAGTTCCATCTGGTAGATGGTGATGTTGTCAGGTGCCAGCTGCAGGGTCAGATCGATATTGCGATGCCAGTTTTCGTCTGTTTCCCCGACCATACCGGCAATCAGGTCGATATTCACCTGCGGAAAGCCGATGTTGCGGATCCATTCCCAGGCGGTGAAGACTTCGGGTGACAGGTGAGCGCGTCCGTTTTCTTCAAGGATCCGGTCGTTGAAGCTTTCGACCCCCAGTGAAATGCGAGTGATTCCGATATCGCGAAGGGTTTCCAGTTTTTCGACGCTGAGCGTGCCTGGCTCGCATTCGAAGGTGACTTCTTCTGCCTGATCCCAATTGATCCAGGCGCTCATACGTTCGCGGAGTGAGCGGAGTTGTTTTGAGCTGAGATAGCTGGGTGTACCACCGCCGAAGTAGACAAATTTCAGCGATCGTGAGCCGATAGCGGATCGCTGGCTGATCAGTTCGAGTTCGGCAATGAGTGCCCGAACGTAATCTTCAATCGATCTGGCATTCTGGTTGGTGT
Organism: uncultured Planctomycetaceae bacterium; assembly: GCA_903858815.1. Taxonomy (GTDB): domain Bacteria; phylum Planctomycetota; class Planctomycetia; order Planctomycetales; family Planctomycetaceae; genus SXXK01. The sequence continues at coordinate 23,402 of CAIOKE010000058.1, forward strand.
AGACACGGAAGTAGCAGAACTTGCAGCGTTTGCGGCAGAAGGGGATATGGATGTAGAGGCCCAGCGGGGTGTCCGCGGTGTCTGCCGGGCTGGCGTCGAGTGCCTGCAGGGCCTGCGGAACAAACTCTGTCTGCCACTGGGAAAATGGCGGGTAGTTGGAAATGAAGTAGCTGCCAACTTCGGTTGTTGCAGCGGGGGCCGGGGTGACCAGCTGGGGCAGGGTGCCTGACGCCGGTTCAGATGCTGGTACAGGAGTGCTCATGAGTGTTTCCACAATACCGAGATACGGCCTTAACGGTTGGTCTTCAGTGTCAGGCGAAGCACAGCAGCCTGCCGTTCTGCTGGTCTTCGCCGGCGATCAGCACACCTTCACCGATGGCGAGTCCGGCATTGATGTCCTTGCCTGAATTGTACTTCCAGAGTTCCTTACCGGTGTTGATATCGAGTCCATACAGGTTGCCGTCCCCGGAGCCGATGAAAAAGCGAGTATCGATAGCGACGCCCGAACATTCGATTTTGGCGCGAGTGGCGAAGGTCCATACGACTTTGCCGGTGTCACGGGCAACCGCGTGCACTGTTTTGTCGTGACCGCCGACAATCACCAGCTGTTCTGTGACAACGGCCGAAGCGTGAAACGGCATTTCGCGAGGCCCTGCATACTTCCAGACGATTTCGCCTTTTCGCCAGTCCACACACAGGATCAGGCCAGTGTGAGTTCCCACGTAGAGCAGATCCTGCACGATGGCGGGCGAGGCGATGAGGAAGGATTCCAGCGGCATGTCGCGGAATTCTTTGCCGGTATCAAGATCGATGACTCGCAGATGTTCATCGCAGCCAGCGACGAAGGTGTAGTGGTCGGCAACGGCCGGTGAGCAGTTGATCCGATCGTTGGTCTGCACCTTCCAGATTTCCGTGCCGGTTTGCGACAGGCAGTACAGGCAGCTGTCGTGAGACGCCAGCAGCAGATGATCGCGGTACTGGGACACGCAGCCGGCAATTTCCGATCCGGTTGTGAAATTCCAGAGCTTCTTTCCGGTGGTGCGATCGAGTGCGTGCAGGATGCCGTCTTCATCCCCGGCGTAGACCGTATTGCCGGCAACGAAGGGGGCAGCTTTGAAGCCGGGGGCAAATTTTTTCGGGTCAGGGTCTTCGATGGAACGGTATTTCCAAAGTTCCTTTCCGGTCTGCAGATTGAGGCAGTAGAGGAAGCCGGCCAGTGCAGGGGCATAGACCTTACCGTCAGCAATCGCCACGCAACCAACCCAGCCATCGGGCGAACTGAATTCCCAGCGGAGCGTGGGGGTGGCACTGAGTGTACCGCGTGCGAGTCCGCGCTGATCCGGTGCACCGCGGAATGAACGCCATGCGGTATCAGTGGTGTCGGCGGTTATCAGCTGGGCTGGCAGTGGGGCGGTAACGGGTTGTGCCGCGGTGAGACCGACAGGGCCACGGCTACTGCTGACTGCGGCAGCGGCGAGGGACCCGAGCAGAGTGCGTCGGGAGAGGATGCCACGGCGCGATTCGGCTGACGGGAGGCTGTCAGGACATTGGCGAGGGCGTTCGTTGAGCATGGCAGAGTACGAAATGAAAAGGAGGGTGCGGAGGCGAGGGCAGTGGAATTGGGGACAGGGGACGAGGGTGTGGTGAACTGCTGGGCGACGCGAGATCGCCCGGGATCCTGCCACAGATTATAGCAGCAAAGCGGGGCACAAAATCGGCAGTTTGGGGCTGGGCAGGCGGTTTTCGAGGGATTCCGTCGAATTTTCCGCCGTTCAGCCGTTTCGATTTCCACGGTTCTCCACGGCGGGTATATTGCAGGGTGAGTCCAGCGTTCTTCAATCCCACCTGACCTGTTCCTGCGGGAGCCCTCCTGTGAAGCCCAATCTCTGTGACTGTTCTGCCACCAGCCTGTCTGTCGATCGTCGTTCGTTTGTCAAAGGAATGGCTGCTGCTGCGGCACTTGTGCTGCCTGGGCGAGCCCTGCAGGCAGGACTGTACTCCGGTCCTTCCCGGACCAGTGCGGCCGAGACGGCGGTCACTGAACTTCATAAAACCCTGACGGACGAGCAGAAAAAGGTGCTGTGTCTGCCCTTTGAGCATGAAAAGCGGCAGCGCATCAGTGCCAACTGGCATGTGACCGAACCGACTCTGGGGCAGCAGAACTTTTACACATCGATGCAGCGCGAGCTGACGACGCGGATTGTGAAGGGGTTGTGCAGTGAAGAAGGTTATGCCCGGCTGACACGTCAGATGGATGAAGATGCGGGCGGGCTGCATGAATTCAGTATAGCCTTCTTCGGTGATCCGACCGATCAGGCTCAGCCCTTCGAATTCATGCTGACGGGTCGCCACCTGACTCTGCGAGCGGACGGCAACACTGTGGATCGGGCTGCCTTTGGTGGTCCGATTATCTACGGGCACGATCAGGTTGATCCGGTGGCATCGAAGAATATTTACTTCTATCAGACTCAGCAGACAGATGCCGTATTTCGGTCGCTGACTGCAGAGCAGGCCATGAAGGCCGTGGTTGCTCAGGCGCCGGCTGAGGCTGCTGTGCAGCTGCAGGGAGCTGCCGGGAAGTTTTCCGGTATCCGCGTCGGTGAACTGAATACCGAACAGAAGCAGCAGGTGGAACAGACACTGAAGGTGCTGCTGGCTCCGTATCGGTCTGAAGATGTATCAGAAGTCATGGAGACTCTGAAGACCAGTGGAGGTCTGGATCAGCTGCACATGGCCTTTTACAGTCAGGGTGATCTGGGGAACGACCGGACGTGGGATATCTGGCGTGTGGAGGGTCCCAGTTTTGTGTGGCACTACCGGGGTGCTCCGCACGTGCACGCCTACATCAATATCGGGACGAAAAAGGCCTGAACACGACGACATTGACGTTGGGTTGTCGCCGGTTGAGAATGAGGCCCGGTATCTCGCAGATGCCGGGCTTTTTGTGTTCTTCAGGTCGGCGTTGGTCCAGAACCCTGAGAGACACGGTGTGTTTTGCACCGCAGTCAGGTTTGATTGTCGGTCCGCAGACGGGGAAGCAGGAATATGGGAAGGTCGACGCCGATGCACGCTGATGGACTATTTTCACGCATGCTGTTGCTGGCGGCAATGTGTCTGTCGAGTCTGCCACTGCGGGCTGCAGAGACGCTGATTTATGCGGCTCGGCTGATCGACGGACGGGCTCCAAAGCCAGCCACGGATGTGACTCTGGTTGTGGCTGACGGCCGAATCAGTCGCATAGTGCCCGGGTTTATGGCTCCGCAGGATGGTCAGCGAGTGGTTGATCTGCGGAAGTACACCGTTGTGCCGGGGTTGATGGACATGCATACGCATCTGATGTCGCAGCATTCGAAGGAGGCGTATACAGAGAAATTCTTCATGGAAGATTCTGAGTATGCGTTGCGATCCACGGTGTATGCGCGATTAACGCTGCTGGCGGGTTTCACGACGGTGCGTGAGCTGGGTGACAACGGTGTGAATTCGGTCGCGCTGCGACGAGCGATTCGTGAGGGCTGGATCATCGGGCCACGGATCTACACGGCGGGAAAATCGCTGGCGACAACCGGCGGGCATGCGGATCCCAGCAATGGTCAGAAGGGTCGGTTTCGTGAGGATCCGGGGCCAGTAGACGGAGTAATCAATGGTCCGGACGAGGCTCGCAAAGCTGTTCGCCAGCGTTACAAGGATGGTGCGGATCTGATTAAGCTGACGGCAACTGGCGGAGTGCTCAGTCTTGCGGCCAGCGGTCAGAATCCGCAATTCACCACGGCCGAGCTGCAGGCCATTGTGGAAACGGCGAAGGATTACGGCATGACCGTGGCAGTCCACGCTCACGGGGCCGAGGGAATGAAGCGGGCTGTGCTGGCTGGCGTGGATTCCATTGAGCACGGTACGTACATGACTGAAGAGATTATGGGGTTAATGAAAGACCGTGGAACATTCTGGGTGCCGACCAACATGGCGGGTGAGTGGGTGGCTAAGAAAGCGGCTGAGCCTGGATATTTTCCGGAGGTGGTGCGTCCCAAAGCGGCAGCCATCGGGCCAGCGATTCGCAGCACATTTCAGAAGGCCTATCAGTCTGGTGTGAAAATTGCTTTCGGGACGGACAGTGGTGTGTCTGTGCATGGCGAGAATGCTCATGAATTTGAGCTGATGGTGGAGGGCGGGATGCCGCCGATGGAAGCGATTCAGTCAGCGACGCTGCAGGCGGCGAGACTGCTGAAGATCGAGGACACCCTGGGAACTCTGGAGGCTGGCAAGCTGGCTGATGTAGTGGCAGTCGATGGAGATCCGCTGCAGGATATCAGTGTGATGAAGAAGGTGGTGTTTGTGATGAAGGAAGGGCAGGTTTTCCGTGAGCCCTGAGTCGGTCACAGGTGACGGACGATACTGGTCGCGAAGCGAGCCGCCGATGGTGGATCGAAGGACAGGTACAGCGATGGCTCGATCAGTTCAATTTCCATAATTGCCGGTTGGCCATCGGGCAGCAGCACCAGATCGACGCGGGCATACAGCAGCGGTTGCGGGCAGGACTGCAGGCTGCGTTCAGCACAGGCAATCATTTCCGGGGGTGGCTGGATGGCCTGAATGATCCCACCGTGTTCTTCCTGGACTCGAAAGTCGCCCGCTGCCGGAGTTTTCAGGACAGCATGGCTGAACTGTCCCTCGAAGAAGATCAGTGAGTATTCGCCGAGGGCAGTGACACTGCTGATGAAGGGTTGTGCGAGGGCAGTGGTTTGCTGGAAGGCCGCGACAGCCTGCTGCAGCAGTTCGGGGTCTGGATTGCGGGGCAGACGAAAGGCATTGTCTGCGTTTGCTCCAACGATCGGTTTCACGACAGTCTCAGCGCAGTTCCAGTGGTCCGGCAGTTGAGCCAGTTCCGCGGCTGTCGGCGACTGCAGCCAGATTGTGGGGACGACGGTGTGGCCGGCCGTTTGCAGTTCGCGAAGATAACTTTTGCGAATGTTCCAGCGAACTGTGGCCAGTGAATTCAGCAGCCGAGCGGAGGACAGTTCGATGTGTTCCAGGACCTGCAGGAAGGCCTGTGGGTCGGACTGATAGTCCCATGGCGAACGAATGACGACCGCCGCATACTGACTCCAGTTTGGAGCTGGATGTCGCCACGAAACTTCCTGCACACTGACTCCAGCCTGCCGTAGTTCCTCAACCACCAGATGGTCGTAGGCGACGAAGTCAGCAAGCGTGTCCATGGTGAGAAAGGCGATTTGCGGCATGGTGGGTTACCGTGACTGGCTGACGATCCGGATCAGCTGAAGTGTTTCCAGCAGTGGCAGTCCGATGACGGTGGTGAGACTGCCCGAGACGCGGTGTACGAAGGCAGCAGCCAGTCCCTGAATGGCATAGCCTCCAGCCTTGCCCAGTGGTTCACCGGATTTCACATACCAGTCGATCTGGGTATCGTTCAGTGGCACGAATTCCACTTCGGTGGTGACGATCTGTGACGTCCTCTGCTGGCCACAGGACGCCATGACAGCGGTGTGGACTTTGTGAATTTTTCCGGCCAGCAGGCGCGTCAACCAGTCGCGGACATCGGCACCGTGTTGTGATGGGTCCGGCTGACCGCAAACTTCGCGGAGACCATCCTGAGTTCCGGCAACAACTGTCGTGTCTGCAACCACGACAACCGGCGGGCAGTGCGGGTCAAACCAGGGTTGTGAAGGCAGTTGTGCAAGGACGTCGCGGTGTTTGGTTTCAAGGATCTGCTGCAGTTGATCACGAATGGCCCAGTCGTGACGCAGGCCGTCGAAACCGGCTTCTTCTGAGGCTGCCGGTGGCAGGCAGATCAGACGATCTGCACCGACGGCAGCGGACAGAAGATCTCGGCGGCGGGGGGAACGCGAACCCAGTACAATCTGCATGTGACTGGCAGCAAGTTCTGGTGGCAGCAGCAGTCCGTCGGGCAGATGCGGTGAGGATTTGAGAGTCACGGTGAATCTCCGCTGACGGCCTGCCATGCAACCAGCGCATCGCGAACCGGTTGCACATCATGAATTCGCAGCACGTCGACTCCGCGGGCGGCAAGTGCCACGGAAACGCCGATTGTGCCTGCCTGTCGTTCGTCCACTTCCCGACCCAGCAGGCGGGCCAGAAAGCGTTTGCGAGAATGGCCGATCAGTACCGGTCGCTGCAGGCTGTGCTGCAGTAGAGGAATGGCTCGTAACAGCTGCAGATTGTGTGCGGCGGTCTTGCCAAAGCCGATCCCCGGATCAATGCACATGCGCTCGGCCGGGATACCGGCCATCAGACAGCGGTCTACCTGCTGCTGCAGGAATTCAGTGACATCGACAACGACGTCGTTGTAGGACGGGTTGAGCTGCATGGTTTGCGGCGTTCCCTGGATATGCATCACGCAGATTCCGGCATCCGTCGTGCGACAGACTTCCAGCATTTCAGGGTCGAAGGTCAGGCCGGAAATGTCATTGACTATTTCTGCTCCAGCATCGAGTGCCTGTCGAGCAACTTCGGATTTTGTGGTGTCGATACTGATGGGGATGCGAATTTCTGCGGCCAGTCGCCGAATGACGGGAATTGTGCGACGCAGTTCTTCGTCGAGCTCCACGGGGCTGGCCCCGGGACGAGTGGATTCACCGCCGATATCCAGAATATCGGCTCCTTCAGCCTGCAGTCGCAGCCCCTGTGCGACTGCCTGATCAATTGCCTGAAAACGACCTCCATCCGAAAAACTGTCGGGAGTGACGTTCAGGATGCCCATCAGCAGTGGCAGGCTGCTGCGGGTGAGATCTCGAGAGCGAATTCGCCACGAATGGTGCATAGGGGTCGATCCAGGACAGCAGTTGCGGGATGCGACAGCATATGCGATCTGTTGCAGAACATCCAGATGCAGGCAGACCAGTTCAGCCTGTCGCTGACGGTGGAGTTCCTGTGAGTTGGGCAGTGTTCTGTGAGTTGTTTCCAGCGGCCAGCAGTCGATCAAACTCGCTCTCATCCGGCGTGGCGGCGGCAGTGCACATCAACGCGAAGCCGAGACCAATGCAGGGGATGGCCAGCAGCAGGCTGGTAAACAAAGCGGGGATTGAGAGTGTCCCCGTGACGGTCTGCAGAGTATCGGTGAGGAAGGCGATGGACAGAATCAGCACGACGCCAGTTCCGGAGAGCAACAGTCCCAGCAGAAACTGTCGCGGTCGGAATGGTCGAGCGACAATCGGCTGATTGGCCGTTGGTACGAGATCAACGGTCGATTCTGGTGTCTCAGCGGTATTGAAATCTGGCATTGGTTTTGGTCCCGAACTGCCAGGAAAAGTTCCAGCAGCATTCCGGTAATCTGCAGAAAAACGTGCAGACTTCGGGCTGGATCACAAAAGTCCGGAAGATTTCATGAAGTTCATTCACCAACAGGCTCGTCCGCATAGACAGGGTTGAAACCAAGGGAGTTCATGGCGAGGATTTCCCGGGTCTTCATCAGGCTGCGGTCAGCGGGCGTCAGGTCGTCATAGCCACACAGATGCAGCAGTCCATGGACAACGTATAAGGCCAGTTCGGCGTCGGCAGACCACTGACCTTCAGGGGCCATCTGTACAGCCATTTCCGCACTGGCAATGATCTCACCTTCAACAGCAGCGCCGGCGGCTGGCAGTTCACTGACAGTCAGATCCGCAGCATCGTCACGTGCTGCGTCCGCTGCTGTTTCTTCAGGGTCTGCTGGACTGAGTTCACTGAACGACTGGGGGCGGTCGTCGTCAGGCTCACAGTCGGGCAGTTCGCTGTCGGTGAAGCCCAGCAGAAAACTTATCACATCGGTCGGGTAGTCATGCTGCAGATGTTCGCGATTGATGCGATGAATGGTGGCGTTGTCAACAATCGTGATGCTGACAATGGCCGAACCCACCTGTTCCTGTCGAAGCACGCTGGCTACTGCGTCCTGCAGCAGGCCGGTATTGACTGGCAATGCGACCTGCTGGCTGACGATATCAATTTCCCACGGCATAGCGATTACTTCGCAGCAGCACGAACTTTTTCCTGGTGTTCTCGATCGAGTTCACCGCTGGTCAGTTTGCGCCAGTAGGTGTCCAGATCGCGACGAACCTTTCCGGACAACAGAAGGAGCCCGATCATGTTGGGCAGCATCATGCCAAAGATCATCAGGTCACCGAAGTCCATCACGTTCTGAGCGGAAATCACGGAACCGAGGAATGTAAATACAAGGAAAATGATGCGATAGGCCATCGAAAAGCCTTCGCCGAACAGATAGGCCCAGCAGCGTTCCCCGTAGTAGGACCAGGAGATCATGGTGCTGTATGCAAACAGGAATGTGGCCAGAGCCAGCACGTAGCGGAAATACGGGATTTGACTGTCCATCACAACGGAAGTCAGCGATGCACCGGCAACGGACACTTCCCCTTTTTCATTTTGCGTGAACTGAGCCTTGAAGTCAGCAGGAAATGCCGGGTTTTTGTAGTCGTAGGCACCTGTGATCACAATCACAAGAGCAGTCATAGTGCAGACCACGATTGTATCAACGAAGGGTTCCAGCAGCGCGACAATCCCCTCGCGAATGGGGTAGTCAGTTCTGGCAGCTGCGTGAGCAATAGCTGCGGACCCGACACCCGCTTCGTTGGAGAAGGCAGCACGCTTGAACCCCTGAACAAGGACGCCGATGAATCCGCCACGGAATGCTTCAGGAGAAAACGCTGAAGTGATGATCAGGGAGATGGCCCCCGGGACACCCGAATAATTCTTCAGCAGGATGAGCAAACCGGCAAGCACATAAACACTGCACATGACCGGGACAATTTTGTCTGCAGTGGAGGCAATGCGCCGAATGCCACCGATGATTACGATGGCGGTCAGAACCAGCATTGCAAGGCCGTAGATCCACGGATTTTCGCGGAAGAACGGCACCGTCTGGCCGACGGCATCGAGGCTGCCTTTGACCTGGTAGGCATTGCCACCGGCAAAGGAACCGCCGACACACAGCACTGCGAAGCAGATGGCGAAAAACTTGCCCAGCGGTGCAAGTCCAAGTTCGGCAAGTCCGCGAGACAGGTAGTACATCGCACCACCCATAATTCGACCGTCTGGACGAACTTCCCGGTACTTCTGACCCAGAGTGCATTCGACAAATTTCGAGGACATGCCGAGGAATCCTGCCAGCACCATCCAGAAGGCGGCGCCAGGTCCTCCGAGGGCGATGGCGGTTGTCACGCCTGCGATGTTACCAAGACCGACGGTTGCTGACAGGGCAGTTGTCAGAGCCTGGAAGTGACTGACGTCCCCGGTGTCATTCTGGTTGTCGTACTTGCCGGCGATGATGGAAATGGAATGCTCGAAACCACGCAGGCTGATGAAACCCATGCGGAATGTGAAGAAACAGGCGCCGGACACAAGGATCAACACCGCGAATGGAATCTGGCCACCACCACCAATCGGGATGGGAATGGGAAAGAAAATGAATCCGGCGACATACCCGTTGATTGTGCCAAAGAATCCATCGACGGGTTCAAGGGTTTTGTTGATGCGTTCGAAGAGCCCGGATGGCTCTGGGGGTGTGGCGGGCGCCACTGCCGTTGCCGACGAGCTGACGGGGGATGCAGAAGTTTCGGTCGGTGGCTGAGTTTCAGCGGGGGCGACAGACGTGGTTGCTGGAGCGACTGGTGCTGGTTCCTGCCCCAATGCCGAAGCGGGGTAGCCGAACAGTGACACAGTGATCAGCGTACCCAGTACAAGGGACGCCAGTGAGCGGAAAGTGGTATTGGGGCTACGGAAGTTCATGGACTGTTCCGGAATGGGGATCACATGTACGGCTGGAAAGATATCGAGGCTTACCGGGTAGGCGGAGAGTGCAGGATAACGGTGAAAAAAGGCGGATGGAAACGGACTGTGGCGGAACCTTGAGGAAAACGGTGATTTCGCGGACGGGAAGCGGGGAGGGTGGAGGAGGTGGTTTTGCGGTGGTCGGATGGGGATTTAGCGGCGGCAACGGAATCGGTGGATCGGCGTCGACGATGTAGACGTCATTTGGATGGCGCAACAGGCAGGCTTTTGTCGCGTTTTTTGTAGGGAGCGATTTTGAGATGAACCTTTTTACAAAATTCGGGTCTGGAATTGTAGGACTTACAAAGTGAGTGGTCGTTGAGTGGCAACTGTTTGTGTTGTGCGGTGTGCGGATTTGCTCGTTTGCGGCAGAAACAGCCGATTCGAGTGGGTGCTTGACCTGCCGGCCGGGGTTTGTGGAGTAGGTGTTGTGGCAGAAATTGCGGAAATCGGTCTTTGAACGGCGAAATTTGCTGATCTTCGGTGTGTATCTGCCGTTTTGAGCGTGGGTGGGAGTGAGCTGGGGTGGATTCTGTTTTTTGTGGCGCGGCGATTGCTGTGTTGTGGATTGTGGAAGAGCTGTTTGAGGGGAGTGAGTGCGTTTTTTGGTGTGAATCACAGGGAAGGAGAGTGCGGTTATGGTCAGGGCATCCAAAGGTTACTCGGATCAGGCTGCGTGGGGACTTGTGCCGGCGACAACTGACGTTGGCAGGGGGAGTTCTCCTGGGGTAATGCAGGCTGCGGAGGGATCCGGCGTTATGGGTGAGGTGGCTGCTGAGCAGCTGCTGAGTCGTCTGGAGGCTGGTGCGACATTGGATTCCTTGATGTCGTTGTCGGGTCTTGGGCGGGCGGCGGTTCAGGACAAGCTGATGCGGGCTCGAATTGATCGTTTGCGGCAGTTTGAGTGCCAGTATATCGACAGCGAGGAGTTTCGGGCGGAGGGTGCGGAGCAGTTGATCTGCGGCACTGCGGCTCCTGAGTCAATCCCGGCTGGCCGCGTGCGAATTCCGGAGGGGATTCCTGCGTATCTGGCTGAGCTGTATCGGGTGCCGTTGTTGACTCGCGAGCAGGAGCAGTATTTCTTTCGCCGGATGAATTTTCGAAAGTACCAGTATTGCCAGTTGCTTGAGGGCTTGCAGTCCAGTCGTTCGAAGCGGCAGGTGATTGCTCGCCTGGAGGGTCTGGCATTGGAGATTACGGAGCTGAAGAACCATCTGATTCGATCGAACCTGCGACTGGTGGTCAGTATTGCGAAGAAGTTTATGAAGCAGATGGATGGGTTTTACGAGTTGGTGAGTGACGGGAACGTGTCTTTAATGCGAGCTGTGGAGAAGTTCGACTATCGTCGTGGGAACAAGTTTTCGACGTATGCATCGTGGGCGATTCTGAAGAACTTTACTCGCACGATTGCCGCTGAGGCTCGTTGTGTGGGCCGCTTTCGGACTGGCAACACCGACGTGTTTTCTCAGACTGTGGAAAACCGCACTTCACACTCAGCATCTGAACGCACTTGCATTGCTCAGAAGGGTGTCATCCGTGAGTTGTTGGATGAGTTGGACGGTCGAGAGCGGAATGTGATTGCGTTTCGATATGGGTTGGGTGAGGGTTTGGAACCTGAGACGCTGGAACAGGTAGGTTGGCGTCTGGGCGTGACGAAGGAGCGAGTGCGTCAGATTGAGGTGCGGACATTGGAGAAATTACGGCGAATTGCTGAGCGACGAGCGTTTGAGATTCCTGGAATCTGAAGGAAAGTCTCAATTCCGCAATACTTCCCGCCGAATGTACGGAAGATTTTGCCGGGGGGTTGTCTGGCGTCTGCGCGATGGGTGGAACTGGAGTTGAGGGAACAAGGGGAGTGACTTAACAGTTGTGTGGGTGTTGGGTGGTGGGTGTGCGTGGGGGTGTTGTCTGTTGAGGCACATTCCCTGCAAAACCCCCTCTCTGCTCTGCTCGACTTTGAGACGATCGCCGGCTTTCTCTTGATAAACCACCATCCCTCGTTATACTCCGCGACCCGCTAGAAATGCGCCGGATTGCGCTAGTGTAGCTCAATTGGCAGAGTTCCGGTTTTGTAAACCGGCGGTTGTGGGTTCGACTCCCACCGCTAGCTTTGCGCTTTTCTGCTGGCTTTCTCAGGTTTTTTGTGTTTTATCTGTTTTGCCGTAGTTGCTCCGATTACGTGCTCTTTGGCAAGTTCTGCGGTTTTTGGCCAGCTTTCGAGCGGGTTGAAGTCGCCGTGTTGAGAGAATGTCGCATTGAGGCGAAGATCGCGAAGTGGTTGTGAACAGATCGCGGACGACAGCAAAAAGTGTGCAAAGCGTGTGAAACACGTGAAACAATTGAAACAAGTGCAGATGGATGTCTCTGGGGAGAATACCTAAGCGGCCAACGGGGCCAGACTGTAAATCTGGTGGCTTATGCCTTCACAGGTTCGAATCCTGTTTCTCCCAGTGTGTTGTGAGTATCGGGTATCCCAGCCTATTCTTCTGGCTTGGTTGCTCGGATGATTTCGAACTGCGGGCGTAGTTCAATGGTAGAATTCCAGCCTTCCAAGCTGGCTGTGTGGGTTCGATTCCCATCGCCCGCTTTTAGATGATTTTCTGGTGTTGGGTCAGTGTTGCAGGTGCTAGGACAGTCGGTGAGTCAACTCTTGACAGGCTCGGTGGGCAGCGTCAGTGGGTAGGCTCATGAGTGGATAAAAGGGTTCCAGGATTTGGGTGGATTTGCGGCCTCAGGGTCCTGTTCATCGCTGCTGTAGCTCAGTTGGTAGAGTACGTCCTTGGTAAGGACGGGGTCATGGGTTCAAGTCCCATCAGCAGCTTTTCATGGTCATGGAATGCTTGGTGAGCATCTGGCTGACACTGTCAAAGCCACTTGTATCTCCTTTGTAGTCAACGTCAAACGCAGTCAATCACGGTGAAACGCAGTGAACTGCGTTGAAATTCTGTAGAGATTGGTTAGTTTCTGTGGCAAGCGTTTCAGAACGTTTGCGGTCAGTTTGGATCAGACGGTTCGATCAACCAGTTGAAACAGGCAGTTTGAGCAAGGGTTTGATGGGCTTAGTGGCCTGTGTCTCCTGAGCTCCAAAACGCCTCTATTCACTGGTTGAGACAACAGAAGACGAAAAATATTGTGTCGGGCGGGAAGTTTCGGGCGCCTTGTGTAGGGGTGCCACTGCACCTGATTGTGTGGCCGGTACTGATTTTGGGCTGGCTAAGATAGTAGTGGAGTCGGG
>CAIOKE010000059.1 GCA_903858815.1 uncultured Planctomycetaceae bacterium
CCTTTCCCAGGGCGCCACTCGAACCGCTGCCAGAAGCTGCGATTCAGCGAATCTGGCTCGTTGAGGAAGTCAATGATCAACTGAACTCCAATGCCGCAAGTGATGCTGTTGAGTGTGGCCAGTGATCCGGCGCGATCGCCCTGTTGTTGCCAGGATACTGGAGGTTTGTGCGGTACGGCCCGGGGGGATGCCAACAGCTCTCGGCGGGAACTGGATTCATCCGGTAGTCCGCCAGCAGTACAGTGCAGGCAGCCATCACCCGGCAGCAGGAATCGAATATCGCCGGCCAGACGGCGTCCTGTTGGAGTGTTGACAGCCCCGCAGGCGACATCGAGGTGAGGATGCAGATAGCGGGCTGCCAGCAATGAGACGAACAGGCGAGGCGTGTCCGAATCCACAGCTGTAATGACGATGTCACAGCGACGAATGGCGGAAATGGCGGCTTCTGATGTGACGGGTGTGGAGATGCTGCCAACGACGATCTGAGCGGGGCGCAGCTGATTGGCGAAGCAGGCCACACGATTGGCCTTTGAGTGTCCAACGTCGCGGTGTATGACGCAATCCATGGCGTCGAGGTTTGAGGATTCGATATGATCACCGTCGATGATATCAATGCGGCCGAAGCCGGCGCCGGCCAGCAGATGGACGATGCGAGACCCATTTCGACCGGCTCCCACGACTGCGATGTGCGTGTTTCGAATGGCCTGCACGCAGGTGACACTGGTAGCACCGGCGAGGCGGCTGAAGTCTTCATTAAGCTCGACCGCAGACACTGCATGCGCGTCGGCGTCGCTGCGATGCGCAGTGGGCAGCTGCGATTCGACAATCTGAAACCCGCTCAGTTGTCTCTGCTGATGCTGCTCAATCATGACACCATCCCAGTGTTCGCCGGTATCGCCCAGACCGAGCACAAGGACGATGACTCGCTGATTCATCCGTGGAGCAACCTGTTTCGCCAGTTCTGCCGCCGAGCGCCCCGCTGCAAGACCGGGCGGGACGAGGAGGGCAAAGCTGATCAGTGGTGGTTCGGCATCGCCCCGCGGCAGTGCAGCCCGCAACTCGACCCGTCTCAGCAACCAGCGGCGTCGGGGCCCGCAGACCACGGGCTGCAGAAGTCCGAAGGCAATGGCATTCTGATCGACAAACAGGGGACTTCCCACGCTGGCAAAAACACAACGAGGCAGTACGAGGAATTCTTCTTCGATGTCTGATCGGGTCTGCATGTTTGCACCATCTGACGGAGGTTGATGACCGAACGATGGATCAACGGGATCCCGTTACTGATTGAGGGATCTGCAGAGTCTTAAAAAAGCCGGCACTACGTAGAATGCTGTGTGCGGTGTTGCTGTGCCGATTGAGTGTTGGTGATTCTTCTTCACGGAAGGACACGGAAAGCCACGGAACGTGGCACCGTCATTTTGACGATGCCGTTGCTGATGGGAGCTGACGGCTGCCGACGCGGAAAATATGGCGGACTCTCCACTCGAAGTGTTTGCGTTCAGTCGCCAGGCGGCGACAGCAAACACCAACACGAATCGTCATCACCGAGTTGGTGGTCAGTAATCACTGGTCAGTTGTCAGTGCAAACCTGGTCCCCCCTGGGGGCGGCCCATTTAACCGAAGTCTGCCACCGACGTACAGGCGAGCCATTGGCGGAAGCTAACGAGTGCTGTCGTTGCGACTCTATGGCTTTGTTATTCCTGCCCCTGAAGGACACGGACGCAGACTGTGAACAGCATGTTTACTGCTGCCATAATTGGCACACAAAGGTCGCTGCCCACGGCAGCGAGGTGCCAGTATCCAGTGCGTTTTTCGCCAACAGCTTTTCGTCAACCCCCGTCAAACTGCAGGTTACGCGTACGCTCATGATTTCGCGTTGATCCCCAAAAGCAGAGGTTCCCGGTGGCGTGCAATTTGGGGAGTGGGAAACCTCTGGGAGCTGCTGAACTGGGGGGCAGTTAGTTGTCAGTTGTTAGTTGTCAGTTGTTAGTTGTCAGTTGTTAGTTGTCAGTTGTTAGTTGTCAGTTGTTAGTTGTCAGTTGTCAGTTGTTAGTTGTCAGTTGTCAGTGGTGGCTGGCGGGGCCTTGCGGCGGCTCTTCCTTTTCACCGGGCTGGGCAG
>CAIOKE010000060.1 GCA_903858815.1 uncultured Planctomycetaceae bacterium
GTCGCATGAGTATGTATGCGGTCGGGATCACCTTGTTTGCAATCACTCTGATCATCAACCTCATCTCCAACTGGATACTCCGACGATACCGTGAGGTGTACCAGTGAGTTCTCCTGCCGACTCACCGATGTCCGCAGAATCTGCAAAGACACCGGTGAACTTCCGCTCCGGTGACGATCCGTGGATCCGGCGCCGCCTGATGGTGTCTCGCCTGTTCCTGTGGGCCTGCCGCATCGTCACCTACTCGTCACTCGCATTACTGGGTGTGCTTCTGGCGTCGATCGTCTGGAAGAGTCTTGGGCGGATTTCGCCAGACTTCGTCACCAGCTATACCTCCTTCAACCCGGAAAAAGCTGGAATGCTGGCGGGCATCTGGGGCTCGTTCTGGCTGGTGACATTAACGGGTTTGTTTTCGATTCCTGTGGGGATCGGGTCAGCCGTCTATCTGGAAGAGTTGGCGAAGGACAGTTTTATTGTGCGGGTCATTCGAGTGAACCTGTCCAATTTGGCCGGCGTTCCGTCGATTGTCTACGGAATCCTCGGGCTGACAATCTTTCGCCCGCTGATGGACTGGCTGGCAACTCTGTTCGACGGTCGTCACGCGGTGAATGTGCTGGGGCTGTTCAGGATCAGACTGCTGCAGCTTCAGATTTTTGATGCCTGTGTTCTGGTCGGGGCGCTGACGGTAAGCCTTGTGATTCTTCCAACCGTCATCATTGCCTCGCAGGAAGCTTTGCGGGCTGTGCCGTCAACGATCCGTGTGGCGTCCCTTGCGCTTGGTGCCACCCGTTGGCAAACCATCTGGCGTCAGGTACTCCCGGCAGCGCTCCCTGGCATCTCCACTGGCGTGATTCTTTCCATTTCACGTGCGATTGGAGAAGCAGCGCCGCTGATGATGGTTGGGGTGCTAACGATGACAAGTCTGTGTCCTGGGGGCATCGAGTCTCCCCTGCAGGTACTCACGAACCCTTCCAGGCTGCTGGCTGTTCCCTTCGATCAGTTCACCGCCATGCCGGTGGCGATTTACGACTGGTCCAAGCAGCCGGATCCGCAGGATCGGTTTTCAGCAGTGGCAGCGGCTGGAATTGTGGTGCTGCTGGCGGTGCTTCTGACCATCAACGCCACGGCAATGCTCGTCCGCGCCCGAGCTGCCCGCAACCTGAAATGGTAGGAGAGTTTGAATGGCGGCAATTTCGGGTGGCATGTCATCAGTGCCGCCATCTGTACCCGGAGTAGACCGGAACCTCGACACGTCAGCTCATCCAGCAGCCATCGACGTTCGCGGCATGAACTTCTACTACGGCGACCATCAGGTGCTCTACGACATTTCGCTCATGGTACCTGAGCGATCTGTGACCGCGCTGATTGGGCCATCGGGGTGTGGCAAGAGCACTTTCCTGAGAACGCTCAACAGGATGAACGACCTGATTGAGGGGGCGCGCTGTACAGGTGAGTGTCTGGTGGAGGGGCAGAACATTATGGATCCTGCCGTCGATGTCGTGCTCCTGCGAAAGCACGTCGGCATGGTCTTCCAGAAGTCCACTCCATTCCCCAAGAGCATCTTTGAGAACGTGGCGTATGGTCCGCGCGTGGCGGGTGAACGCAACCGTGCGGTGCTGGCGGATTTGGTGGAATCCTGCCTTCGCCGTGCTGCACTTTGGGATGAAGTCAAGGATCGA
>CAIOKE010000061.1 GCA_903858815.1 uncultured Planctomycetaceae bacterium
CAACCAGCAGGGCTGGATTGATGTGCCGTTCCTGGACCACGAACCGGTCGCGCTGCAGCCCCTGCCGTTCAATCACCCGCTGGCCATTCTGTATTCTTCGGGAACCACGGGTGCGCCCAAGTGTATGGTTCATGGTGCCGGTGGAACACTTTTGCAGCATCTGAAGGAACATCAGCTGCACTGCAACCTGCAGCCGGGTGACAGCCTGTTGTATTACACCAACACGGGCTGGATGATGTGGAACTGGCTGGTGTCGGCGCTGGCCTCTTCGGCTGCGATCGTGCTGTTTGATGGATCTCCTGTGACCCCCGATGCGATGATTCTGTGGCGTGTTGCCGAGCAGACCGGGACGACGCATTTTGGTGCCAGTGCTCGGTATTATGCGACCTTGCAGCAGCAGAACGTGACCCCTGCGTCACTTGCGCGGCTCGAACGGCTGCGTTGTCTGCTGTCGACGGGATCTCCGCTGCTGGACGACCAGTTCCGCTGGCTGCATCAGGCGGTCTCGTCGCGTGCTCAAATCGCATCGATCTCCGGAGGTACCGATATCGTTTCGTGCTTCGTGCTGGGCAATCCGGCGGTTCCGGTTCGGTCAGGTGAAATACAGTGTGCCGGGCTGGGTATGGACGTGCGGGTTTTCAATGAGCAGGGTCAGGCGGTTATGGAGGAGCCCGGCGAACTTGTGTGTGCCACTCCATTTCCTTCGATGCCAATCAGATTCTGGAACGATCCCGACGGACAGAAACTGCAGGCTGCGTGGTTCGAGAAGTTTCCGGGTGTGTGGGCCCATGGCGACTGGTGTCGGGCTCAGAAATCAGGCGGGTTTATTATTTTTGGACGTTCGGATGCGGTTTTGAATCCCTCGGGAGTGCGGATTGGCACCTCCGAGATTTACCAGCAACTGCAGTCTTTTGAGGGCATTCAGGAGGCTCTGGCGACGGCATTACGTGCAGCGGGGGACGAGCAGATTGTCTTGTTCCTGAAGATGCATGAGGGTGTTCGGCTGACGCATGAGTTGGCGGCCGATATTCGCCGGCGACTGCGGGAAAAATGTTCGCCGCGGCATGTTCCGACGCATATAGTGCAGGCACCGGATCTGCCGCGTACGATCAGCGGCAAGCTCAGTGAGATCGCGGCTCGGAATGCACTCAGTGGTCAGACAACAGGAAACGCCGGGGCTCTGGCGAATCCTGAATGTCTGGAATTCTTCAGAAACGTGGGTTTGTCAGGGTTTGACACGGAATGGATTTCGGACAGATCAGGGAGAGGCTGAAGTGACACAACAGGAAGAGATTCCTCTGCGGAAGATAGACCACGTCCGATTCTTTGTGGGAAACGCGCGACAATCGGCTTACTTCTATCGCAACGCCTACGGCTTTGACGTGGTTGCATACGCCGGTCTGGAGACTCGCGTGCGCAATGAGGCCGGATATGTGCTTCGTCAGGGGGGCATTACGTTTGTGCTGCAGTCACCGTTGCGAGCCAACCATCCGGATGCGTCCCGCCTGATTCTGCACGGAGATGGTGTGGCTGATATCGCGCTATCCGTGGACGACGTGCGTCGTTCGTGGAATCTGGCCATTGAACGTGGCGCTGTGGGAGTGATCGGACCGAAGACGATTGAGGATGAGCATGGCGTCTATGAGTACGCCACGATTCGCGCATACGGCGATACGACTCACACTTTCGTTAATCGCGATCGTTATCATGGTGTGTTTGCACCAGGGTACGATGCCATTGACCCATCGCGTTATAACCCTGCGACCTATCATCCGGCTGGTCTGCTGGCAATCGACCATATCGTCGGCAATGTCGAAGAGGGCCGCATGAATGAATGGGTGGATTTCTACAGGAATGTGCTTGGCTTCAGCCAGCTTGTGTCATTTGATGATCAGGACATTTCCACCGAGTATTCGGCATTGATGTCCAAAGTTGTGCAGGGAGGGGCCGGGCGAATCAAATTCCCGATCAACGAACCAGCGCGTGGGCGACGGCGCAGTCAGATTGAGGAGTACATTGACTTTTACGGAGGTGCCGGTGTCCAGCACATCGCTCTGGCCACCAATGATATTGTCAGCACCGTGCGGGCGATGAAGGCAAATGACGTTTCGTTTCTGCGAGTGCCACCAACTTACTACGAGAACCTGCGAGAGCGAATTGGGGACATTCGGGAAGATTTCAATGATCTGGCAGAGCTGGGTATTCTGGTCGATCGGGACGACGAAGGGTATATGCTGCAGATTTTCACAAAGCCCGTGCAGGATCGTCCGACTCTGTTCTTCGAAATCATCCAGCGGGTGGGTTCGCGAAGTTTTGGCAAAGGTAACTTCAAGGCTCTGTTCGAAGCCATCGAGCGCGAGCAGGCGGTGCGAGGAACTTTGTGATGAGTCTGCCCCTGCCGGAAATTCGAACGATTCGTGACTTTTATGCGTTTGAGGAGCACGTGCGTACCTGTCGTCGCCAGCGTGGGCTGGAGATGGTCAGGCAGTGGTATGAGATTCCCGTGTTCTACTTCTCGAATCCTCATTCGGTCATTCGTGATGGCGACCCTGTGATACCTCCGGCGCTGACCAGCGAGCTGGACTTTGAGCTGGAGATAGCCGCGGTGGTTGGTTGTGAAGCTGCCGATCTTCCGCCGGAGGATTCGGCACTTGACTGTCTGCTGGGATTTACGATTTACAACGACTGGTCAGCGCGTGACCTGCAGCGGAACGAGATGGCCGTGGGACTGGGCCCGGCGAAGGGCAAGGATTTCGCGAACGCCCTCGGCCCTTCCGTTACTCCCCTCAACGATCTGCGGGGTTGCTGGCAGGACGGCCGGCTGCACCTGCGGATGCAGGCATCGATCAATGGGCGTGTGGTGTCGCAGGGAAATTCCGGTTCCATGTACTGGACGTGGCCACAGCTGTTGGCGCAGGCCAGCCGGGACACGGTCCTGAAGCCGGGTGACGTACTTGGGTCCGGAACCGTGGGGACGGGCTGTATTCTGGAACTGACTCCGGAAGTGGTCGGGGGCTGGTTAAAGCCGGGTGACGTGGTGACTCTGGAAATTGAGCGGCTGGGTCGATTGACGAACACCGTCGTTGAGCCGCGCAGCATTGTTCGAAGGGATGGATGATGCCTCAGTACCTGCAGCGCGGCCTGCTGCCGCCCAAGCGTCATATCGAACATCCGCATCAGCCCGGCTTCCGGGGCGAAGGAATCTACTACGAGGAAGTGATCTCGACTGAAGGATTTCATCGTGCCTACAGCATTGCCTATCACCTGCGGCCACCGACGCGAGTCCTGCGGCTGGAAGCACTGTCGCCAATGACGGCCCCGCAGTCGGCAGATCTGCCGCTGCGTCATGTGCATCTGAAAAGTGGCCTGCTGCCTCGCTCGGGAGACGTGATCAGTGGTCGCCTGCCCATGTTCTTCAATTCCGATGTGGCAATTCTGCGTTGCCGACCGCAGCAGCAACAGGCCCAGCTCTATCGAAATGCACAGGACGACGAACTGATTTTTGTCCACAGTGGCAGTGGGATTCTGAAGACAATGTTCGGAATCCTCCGGTTTCGACCCATGGATTATCTTGTCATTCCGCGTTGTACGACGTATTGGATTGAGTTTGACAGTGTACAGGACGCCGATCTGCTGTGTGTGGAGTCACACGGGACGCTGCGGTTTCCGCAGCGGTACCTGAACCCTGATGGTCAGTTTCGTCCTGGTGCCCCGTTCTGTGAACGCGATCTGCGGGGGCCTCAGGAATTGCAGACCATTGACGAAACCGGGGAAATCCCGGTGCTGATTCGTGATGGCCTGAAACTGACTCGCTACTGGCTGGCTCAGCACCCCTTTGACGTGGTTGGCTGGGACGGGATGGTGTATCCGTTTGCTTTTAACGCGGAAGACTTCGAACCAATCACGGGGCGTGTGCATCAACCGCCTCCCATTCACCAGACATTTGATGCCCCGGGATTTGTGGTCTGCACGTTTGCACCGCGGTTGCTGGATACGGATCCACGAGCGGTCAGGGTTCCGTATGCTCACAGCAATGTCGAATCCGACGAGGTTCTGTACTACGTGCGTGGTCAGTTCGGCAGTCGTCGGGGAGTAGACCTCGGGTCCCTGACGCTGCACCCGCATGGAATTCCGCACGGTCCTCATCCCGGAACAATCGTCGCCAGTCGCCACGTGACGCGTACGGATGAACTGGCTGTGATGATCGATACATTTCGTCCGCTGCACACTGCCGCAAGTGCGCTGTGCTGGGACCAGCCTGAGTATCCGTTTTCGTGGATGGAGCAGTGATGCAGATTGACGTAGCAGCGACTTCGGTAGTGGACGTTTATCAGATGCTGACCGGCCTTGTGACACCTCGGCCGATCGCGTGGGTTACCACGCTGTCATCAGGTGGCGTTGTCAATCTTGCACCGTTCAGCTTTTATAATGCGTTTGGCGCCAACCCACCAGTCGTGGTGATCTCGCCCACGCTGACCCGCGAAGGTCGCCGCAAGGACACACTGGTCAATATTGAGGCGACTGGGCAGTTTGTGATCAATGCGGCCACGGAGAAGCACGCAGCGGCTATCAATCTCAGCAGCGCAGTGCTGCCGCCGGATGAGAGTGAGCTGCAACTGACAGGACTGACAGCAGCGGAATCGTCGATGGTTGCTGTTCCGCGACTGGCCGATGTGCCATTTGCCCTTGAATGCCGCCTGCTGCAGATTCTGCCGATTGGCAGTGGGCCGATTTCTGCCAACCTCGTGATTGGCGAAGTTGTCAGCATGTATGTGGACGACGCCGTGCTTGGTGAACGAGGACTTCCGGATCCTCAGAAGGTCCAGGCCCTCGGGCGTCTGGGGGCAGACTTCTGGTGTCGGACAACGGACGTATTCGCGCAGGGTCGACCGCAGTAGTGGCTGTGTCTGACTGGGCTGGCGTGGTGGGGGTCTTTCATGCTGTTGTGTTGAATCGGCGGTGGCTGCAGGCATTGACCTTTGCAGTGTCTGTTGACCGAGGGTGGGCTTTTCTCGCCCGAGGGTTCTCTGTATGCTGATTGCTGCGTCATCGTTCCGTGCCGCGACCCCAATTCTCTGACCGTCCGGGTGCTTACGGCGATGTTCAGGTCATTCTTCATTCCCGTGTGGCTGCTGTGCGTGATCGGGGCAACGTCCAGATGCGTTGCCCTCGGAAACTCGCCGCTTGTTGAAGGGCTGCAGTCACTGCTGCAGCAGCACTGTGTTGCCTGTCATGCTGGTCAGGAACCGGCCGGCGGGCTGGTCCTGCCTGCATGGGATGCAAAGAACGTGGCTGCTCAGCGAGGTGTGTGGGAGCGAGTGGTTCGCCGCCTGCAGAACGGCGACATGCCGCCTGCGTCCGCAGATCGCCCGTCTGCAGAACTTGTCAGGAACAGCACCGACTTGCTGATCCAGCAGCTGGATGCTGTGGCTTTGCAGCACCCGTTCACTGGCCCGACGGAATCTCTGCGTCGCCTGACTCGGATCGAATACCGAAACGCCGTGCGTGACCTGCTGGCAATTGATGTTGATGTGGTCTCACTGTTACCGGCGGATGAGTCAAGTCAGGGTTTTGACAACATTACTGTGACGGGGTTAAGTCCGACGTTGTTGAATCGTTACATTGCGGCGGCTGAGAAGATCACTCGATTGGCTCTTGGGCGTCCGGAGTTGAGTCCGGGGGGTGAGACATTTCGTGTGGCGGGCGATCTGACTCAGGATCGTATGCGTCCTGTCGGGGCGCCACCCGGAACACGTGGTGGGATCGCAGTGGACTGGCATTTTCCGCGTACGGGTACCTATCAGGTGCAGGTTCGCCTGATGCGGGATCGCAATGACGAACTTGAGGGTTTGCGGGGCCGTCATCAGCTGGATGTGCTGCTGGATCGGAAACGTGTGCAGCGTTTTGCGATTGAGCGACCGGGCGGAGGTCAGGATGATCGGCAGGTCGATGCTGATTTGACGGCCACCGTACAGGTTGCGGCTGGTCGGCATCAGGTGCTGGCGACATTTGCTGAAACCGGTCGTTCACTGCAGGAATCGGACCGTCAGCCGTTAAATGTGCACTTCAACTTTTATCGTCATCCCCGGCAGGGGCCGGCGGTGGCGGAGCTGGTGATTGCTGGTCCACTGGGGGCGTCGGAAAGCGGACAGTCGGACAGCCGCCGTCGGATTCTGACTGTGATGCCGTCGTCGGAGCAGGAAGTCGTGGCCTGTGCCGAACAGATCTTTCGTGGACTTTTGCGCCTTGCCTATCGACGGCCGATTTCTGCCGCTGATCTGCAGATGCCGATGAAGCTGTTTCAGCTGGGCTGGCAGGACGAACAGGATTTCGAGGCGGGTATTGAACGCGGTTTGGCTGGCATTCTTTCCAGTCCGCAATTCCTGTTCAGGGTGGAACGTGGTGACGGCCAAGGTACGGCGGATGCTGAGCAGGTGACGGGTGTTGAGCTGGCTTCGCGGCTGTCGTTTTTCCTGTGGACTAGTCTGCCAGACGAGGAGCTGCTGGGTGTGGCTGAGTCCGGGCGGTTGTTGCATCCGGAAGAATTGCAGCGGCAGACGCTGCGGATGCTGGCGGACGCTCGAGCCACAGATCTGGTGGAAAACTTTGCCGATCAGTGGCTGTACCTGCGGAACCTGCAGGTTGCTGCTCCCGATGCTCGACTGTTCCCCGATGTTGACCAGAATCTGAAAGACGCGATGCGTCGTGAGACTGAGCTGTTGTTTCTGGACGTGGTGCGTGAGGATCGCAGTGTGCTGGACCTGCTGCGAACAAATTCCACGTGGCTGAATGAGCGTCTGGCGCGGCACTATGGAATTCCGCACGTGCTGGGCAGTCATTTTCGGCGAGTGGAACTGGACCCACGATTTCAGCGAGGTGGATTGCTGCGGCAGGGCAGTGTGCTGCTGGCAACGTCGTACGCAACTCGCACGTCTCCTGTGCTGCGAGGTAAATGGGTGCTGGAAAACCTGCTGGGTTCACCGCCACCACCACCACCGCCGGGGGTATCAGATCTGCAGGATGTGACGGTGTCCGGAAGTTTGTCCGTGGGTGAGCGACTTGCGGCACATCGTGAAAACGCGGCTTGTGCCATCTGTCATGATCGGATTGATCCGGTTGGGCTGGCTCTGGAGAATTTTGATGCTGTTGGACGCTGGCGTGAGCGGGAGTCTGAGGATCCGATCATCGCTGATGGTGGCTTGCCCGGGTCGGACGGATTTGTGGGTGTCAGCGGGCTTGAGCAGGCCTTGCTGGATCGTCCGCAGCTGTTTGTCAGAACGCTGGCAGAGAAGCTGCTGACATATGGAGTGGGGCGTGGACTGCAGCCGGAAGATGGTGCCGCGGTCCGTGAGATTGTGCGTCGATCGGCAGAGCAGCAGTATCGTTTTTCTGCGTTGCTGCAGGCCATTGTGGAGAGTCCTCCGTTTCGACTTCGTAAAGGTCATCTGAAAAACCAGAACTGAGCAATATGCCACCATTTCAAAAACATCTGCCTCGTCGAGTGCTGTTGCGTGGCGGGGGTGCGGCGATTGGTCTGCCTTTGCTGGACGCGATGGTTCCGGCACTGACGGCGCAGGAACGCACAGTGGCGTCTGACCAGCAGCTGCGGCGTCTGGGGTATGTGTATATTCCGATGGGTTGCGATCACAGCCGCTGGACGCCGGCCGCTACGCCAGCGCTCGATCAATTGACGCCGATTCTGGAGCCGTTCGCCCCTGTTCGCCAGCAGATCTCCGTGGTCAGTGGTCTTGAGCTGCGAAATGCGTGGCCAGGGACTCATGCGACATCGAATGCGTCATTCCTGAGTGCCGCACGGGCACGACGGACCGAGAGCAACGATTATTATCTGGGCACGACCGCCGATCAGCTGGCTGCTGCAGTACTGGGACGCGACACGGCTTTGCCATCGCTGGAATTGTCCATGGATCTGATTGCAGCAGTGGGCCAGTGTGATAATGGTTATGCGTGTGTGTATCAGAATTGTCTGTCGTGGTCATCGCCGACATCACCGCTGCCCCCGGAACCGCATCCGCGTCTGGTCTTTGAACAGTTGTTCGGTGAGGGTGGTAGTGTTGGTGCAAGGAAAGCAGCGCTGCAGCGGCGGGCCAGTCTGCTGGACGCTGTCCGGGACGAGTTTGTACGGCTGAGGCTGACTCTTGGGCCGGCCGATCAGCGACGTGTGGATGAATACCAGCAGTCAGTGCGCGATGTCGAACGCCGGATTCAACAGGCGGAAAAGTCGGCTGCTGCCGATCGGTTGCCCGATCTTGATCGTCCTCGCGGAGTTCCGGCATTGTACAGCGAGCACGCAAAGCTGATGTTTGATCTGCAGAAGCTGGCGCTGCAGGCAGATCTGACGCGAGTCATCACGTTTCAGATGGCTCGCGAAACCAGTAATCGCACGTATCCGGAAATCGGCGTCAGCGAGCCGCATCATCCACTGACTCATCATGGCAATGATCCGGATAAGATCGCAAAGGTTGCTCAGATCAACCGGTTTCATGCGTCGTTATTTGCTGACTTTCTGCAGAGTCTGCAGCAGACTCCGGAAGCGGGTGGCACGATGCTTGATCACGTGCTGTATCTGTATGGCAGTGGGATGGGGAATCCGAATCTGCATGATCACATCAATCTGCCGATCGTGGTGGCTGGTGGTGCGGCCGGACGAATGCAGGGCGGACGACATCTGCGTTTCACTGAGCCGACGCCGCTGGCAAATCTGCATCTGACCCTGCTGGATCGCGTGGGTGTCAGCCTTGATCGTTTTGCGGACAGCAACGGTCGAGTGGACGAATTGTTTGAACCTGCATCGCTGTAACGGACGGGGTTGTCTGATGAAAAGCCGTAAGGTCCGGGTCAGTCTGCCGGTTCATGCGTGGTGCAGTGCGCTGTCACTGTTGTTTGTGTGTGGTTCAGCTGCTGCTGATGATAAGGCTGGCGACGCCTCCAGACGAGGTGCGGTTCAGCAGCAGGGGCCGGCGTCTCTCTCAACGATTGCGGATGCTGCGGAGAGGGGCGAGTGGACTCGAATTCCACCGTTGCTGCAGTCGGGGTGTTCTGTCAATGCGGTGCAGGCGGATGGTATGACGGCGCTGCACTGGGCGGTGATGCAGAACAATCTGTCGCAGGTCTCGCTGCTGTTGCAGGCGGGTGCGACAGTGGATGCAGAGAATTCTTACGGTGTACGGCCGCTGCTGCTGGCCTGTGAAGCAGGGGCTGGTGAGATTGTCGAACGGCTGCTGCAGAGCGGTGCTGAGACGAGTGTCAGGGGCGCGGGGGGTGAGACTTTGTTGATGCTGGCGGCGCGAGCCGGTCATGAGCGGGCGGTGCTGGCATTGCTGCACGCTGGAGTTACGGTGAATGGTCGTGATCAGAAACAGCAGACGGCTCTGATGTGGGCGGCTGCAGAGGGGCATGTGGTGGTTGTCGATCGACTGTTGCAGGGCGGCGCGGATGCGGCTGCAGCGACTCCTGCCGGTTGGACAGCCGGATTGTTTGCCGTTCGTGAGGGCCGGACTGAGGTGGTTCAGCGGTTGCTGCAGGCGGGCATGGACGTCAACGCCGCGCGGACGGTGGGTGGGCAGACGAAGGGGCCGAACCCTCTGTTGCTGGCCGTTCAGAATGGCCACTTTGAAACAGCTGCAGCGATTCTGGATGCCGGGGCAGACCCGAATGCTCAACCTGTGGGGCAGGGGGCTTTGCACGCTGTCGTGGCCGTAC
>CAIOKE010000062.1 GCA_903858815.1 uncultured Planctomycetaceae bacterium
CCGCCAAAGAAGTCTGAACCTGCGGTTCGTCATGTCATCAATGCGGCGGGTCTGAAAACGACGGACCCGCCGTTTGTTTTTCTGCGGCAGTCAGTTCAATGGATGTGAAGGAAATCCTGCCTGTCCAGCATCCGATCCGAGGGATCATTCGCCCTCCCGGATCCAAAAGCATCACCAACCGGGCGCTCATCCTCGCTGCCCTCGCCAACGGTCCCGTGACGCTCACTGGTGTCCTCGACAGTCAGGACACGAAAGTGATGGTGGAAAGCCTCCGCCGGCTGGGCTTCCACGTGCAGCAGGACCGCGATTTGTGTGTCTGCGAAGTGCATGGACTGGCGGGCCGAATTCCGGCCACCTCTGCCGATCTCTGGCTGGAGAACAGCGGCACCAGTATTCGCTTTCTCGCAGGCCTGTGTGCTCTCGGTACCGGCCACTATCGGCTCGATGGTTCGGCCCGCATGCGTCAGCGGCCGATCGGCGATCTTGTCAGGGCTCTGCGACCATTGGGTGCTGTGCTGACCTGTGAAGCTGCGGACAGCGATTGCCCACCGCTGGTTGTAGATGGGCAGCAGGGGCACATGCGGGGTGGCAACACAACGATCGCCGGCAGCATCAGCAGTCAGTTTCTTTCCAGTCTGCTGATGTGCGCTCCGGCCTGTGAGGCTCCTGTTCATATTCATGTCACGGGTGAACTTGTATCGCAGCCTTATGTGCACATGACCCTGCAGATGATCCGTGACTTCGGCGGAAGAATCGACGCCCCGGATGACCTCAGTCATTTCCAGACGTACCCCGGACCATACTCGGCCCGCGTTTACGACATTGAACCGGATGCCTCGGCTGCCAGTTACTTTTTTGCAGCTGCAGCCGTCACTGCAGGTCAGGTCACCGTGCGCGGGCTGCATGCTGGTTCCCTGCAGGGCGACGTACAGTTTGCCACAGCACTGCAGCAGATGGGCTGTACTGTCGAATGGCAGGCTGACCGCGTCACTGTAACCGGCGCCCCGCTGCGTGGTATCGAGATTGACATGAATGCAATCAGCGACACGGCGCAGACGCTGGCTGCAGTCGCCGTCTTCGCCAGCGGTCCCACCACCATTCGCAATGTGGCTCATATGCGACATAAGGAAACCGACCGCATTACCGCGGTAGTGACGGAACTGCAGCGCGCGGGTATTCACGCTGTCGAACATGCTGATGGGCTGACGATTCATCCAGGCCAGCCAAAACCCTGCGATATTCACACATATGACGACCATCGCATGGCGATGAGTTTTTCCCTGCTGGGACTGCGGACTCCAGGAATCCGCATCCTCGATCCCGCCTGCACCGCAAAAACCTACCCGAACTTCTTTCACGATCTCGAAAGCCTCTGCGGGAAGGATCACCAATGAGTCGCTTCCCGTCTTCAGATCGACGTGGGTCATCGGGACGTCGTCGCCCTGCGGCCCCAGCTCCCGCCATCCAGGCAATCGAGCCTTATGCCAACGGTCGCGTACTTGCCTGGGCCGCTCTGCAGCAGGCTGAACGTGATGAAGCATTTCTGCAGGAAATCTTCAGCAATTTCGACCAGCGACACCATCTTTCAGGGGCTGAGCGCGCACTGGCTGTTGACATCGCGTCCGGCGTCATCCGCCGTCGCCGCACGCTCGACCGGATCCTCGAAACACGCGTCGCCAGACCTCGGTCACAGACCGAACCGGAACTCTGGCAGATCCTCAGGATGGGAGGCTATCAGTTATTGTTCGCCAGGACGCCACAGCATGCGGCCGTCGCCGCCACTGTGGAACTCTGTCGCCTGCTGGGACGTGAACGCTGGACCGGCTTTGTCAACGGAATACTCCGCAGCATCTGCCGACTGACCGAAGTGCCCCCGGAGACACCAACTCCTGTGGGCCCTGCCAGATCCGCACTGCCGGTTCATGGTGGTCGCTGGCTGCCGCTGACGGAAGAAATCTTCCCGGATCCTCAGACAGAACGCGCCGCGTGGTTTGGCGATGCGTTCTCTATGCCCTCGGTGCTGGCCACTCGCTGGGCAGCCCGTATGGACGAACCAACCCTGCTCCGAACTGGCTTCTGCTGTGCAGAACCGCCAGGGATTACCATCCGAGTCAATCTGCACGCCACGACGCTGCAGAACGTGACAGACCTGCTGACCGCAGGTGGCTGCGAGGTCCAGCGCGGTCATCTGCCCTGCAGCCTGCTCTTGCCGCGCAGCCAGCGAATTGATCAGCTGCCAGGCTGGGCAGACGGACTCTGGAGTGTCCAGGACGAGTCAGCCATGCAGGCCGGCTTGCTGGTGGGGCCGCGACCGGGCGAACGGATCCTCGACCTCTGCGCCGCGCCCGGTGGTAAGTCTGCACACATCGCCGAATTGTCTGCCGATCAGGCCATTATCACAGCCTGTGATGTGTCAGACCGAAGATTGCGAAAGGTTGGTGAAAATGCCCAGCGTCTGAGGCTGCATTCTGTCCATCCGCGTTTGATTTCCCGCGATGGAAGTGATCTGCCCATTGGACCGTTTGATGCAGCCATCGTCGACGCTCCCTGCACGAATACCGGAGTCCTGGCCCGCCGACCGGAGGCACGCTGGCGATTTTCGGAACAGGGTCAACACGAATTGATTGTCCTGCAGACTCGCCTGCTGCTGGAAGCGATTCAGCGAGTCCGCCCTGGCGGACGAATTGTTTACAGCACCTGCAGTATTGAACCGGAAGAAAATCTGGGTGGTGTGCAGGCCGTGCTGAAAGCGATGCCGGATCTGCAGCTGCTGCGACAGCAGGAACATCTGCCGGGACAACCGTCCGACGGTGCGTGGCAGTGTCTGCTCAGAAAGCCCGGCTGACGCGACTTTACTTTTCGCAGCCAAAGCTCCAGAATTCAATCACTGTCACTTCACACCCGCGTTCTGCCCTGACACAGGGACCTGCCATGCTCACCGCTGCTCGACTTTTCATCATCGTCCTGACCGTTGCCAGTTCCGCCAGCCTCACCCAAACGGGCATTGCTGATGACGAGTGGCCCCAGTTCCGCGGGCCAGAAGGGCAGGGACGAACAGAAATCACCGGACTGCCGCTGACATGGAGCGAAACAGAAAATGTGGTCTGGAAAACACCACTGCCGGGCGAAGGACATTCTTCACCCGTGATTTCCGGGAATCAGATCTGGGTCACATCAGCCATCGCGGAAAAACTTTCTGACGAGGAAATGCAGAAGCGACTGGCCACCATCAAGAATCCACAAAGTCTGCAACTGGCCGGTGCTATGCAATTGCAGGCCATCTGTGTGAATCGTGACTCGGGGAAAATCCTGCATGCCGTGACTCTGTTCACAATTTCTGCCCCTGAACCCAAGCACGCACTCAACAGTTATGCCTCACCGACCCCGGTGATTACCGGCAACCGGGTGATCTGCCATTTCGGAACTTATGGCACGGCCTGCGTCAATCGGGAAACCGGAGAAGTTCTGTGGCGGAATGATGCACTGAAGCTGGAACATCAGAATGGTCCTGGCAGCTCGCCCGTCGTCTGGGAAGATCTTGCCATCGTACATCTGGACGGCACCAATACTCAGTCGATCGTAGCCCTCAAACTGCAGAACGGTGAAGTTGCATGGCAGACCATGCGATCTGGCCAGATGGATCCCACTCCTGAGCTGCAGAAAGCGTATTGCACACCGCTGCTGGTCAGGACAGCAGACCGCCCCCTGCTGATATCCCCGGCTGCCAACTGGGTGTATGGCTATGACCCCCGCGATGGCCGGGAAATCTGGAAAGCCAGTTACGGCCAGCTGGGCTTTTCCACGGTGCCGCGACCAGTGATCAGCGGTGATAAGGTCTATGTCGCGACCAGTTATATGCAGTCACGATTGCTGGCTGTGCGGTTTGACGGGGCGGGTGATGTGACATCTTCACATATCGCATGGACTTCCGACAAACAGATTCCGCAGAAACCCTCAATGATCGCTCGCGAAGGCCGGCTGTACTTTGTCAGTGACAAAGGGATCGCTCGCTGTCTCGATGCTGCCACGGGTGAAGAGAAATGGTTCGATCGACTGCCGGGCGATTATTCTGCATCTCCCTTGTCCGCAGAAGATCGCCTGTACTTCTTCAATCAGGACGGAATCTGCACAGTGCTGAAAACCGGCGACGCTTTTGAGAAACTTGCCGAAAACAAACTGGACGCTGGCTACATGGCCTCGCCCGCTGTCGCTGGCAAGGCATTGTTTCTGCGAACCGCCACCGCGTTGTACAGACTTGAGCAGAAATGACGCAAAGGACAAAAAGGTAGCCCGAGCATTCCTGCTCGGCCCCCCTTAAAAACCAAAGTGTTTTCATCATGAATGTGCTGCTGATGCGCGGGCTGCATTGTGTCTTCGACGTCAGAAATGTCCGGAATCTTTTTTGGTTTCCCTGCGATTAGAGAGTGCCACTGCGTTTTGCTCCACGTACACCAGAACAGCGAATCACACCCAGCCGGAGTATGCAGATCATGCAGTCAGACCACCGGAATTCGCTTCTCATGTGGTACTCCGCATCGCTGCTCCTGCTGTTGCTTGTTAAACCCTGTGCTGCTCAGACCACAGTGCCTGCCGAAGACCCACCCAGACTTGTGGTGGACTTCCGCGGCCCTGTAGGGC
>CAIOKE010000063.1 GCA_903858815.1 uncultured Planctomycetaceae bacterium
AATGCAACCCCACTGACCACTGATCACTGCCCACTGACAATTGACCACTGATAACTGCTCGCCCAACTACACACAGACATCCCACCCTTTCGTGTCTTTCGTGTATTTCGTGGTTCAAATTCCCCCCAAGCCACCCCCTGAATTTTTCCGTGTTTTCCGTGTCCTTCCGTGGTTCACCCCCCCCCAGCCATCCCTGCATTCTTCCGCGTTT
This sequence comes from uncultured Planctomycetaceae bacterium, assembly GCA_903858815.1. Classification (GTDB taxonomy): domain Bacteria; phylum Planctomycetota; class Planctomycetia; order Planctomycetales; family Planctomycetaceae; genus SXXK01. The sequence continues at coordinate 212 of CAIOKE010000063.1, forward strand.
TTCCGCGGCAAAAAAACATCACCCAACCAACACCCGAAGGCTCGCGCCGATGGCTCGCCCAAGCCCGCCCACAACCCACCCGGGACCACCGAGCACCAGCTCGGTCACACCCCCCGTACCGCAACACCACCCCTGCGGCTCGGCAGGAGCCTCGCCCTCCCAAACACAACCCCACTGACAACTGACAACTGATCACTGATCACTGACAACTGATCACTGCCCACTGATCTGATATCCCAGATTCCTTAACATCGTCGTCAGTGTTTCCCGATGCTGAGCCGGCAGAGGCCGAATTGGTGGCTGAGGATCCCCGACCGGAGGACCGATCAGATTCAACGCCGCCTTCATCGTACTGAACCAGTGCGCACCCTCCCCACGCGAATGATACGCCTGAAACTGCAGACGCATCAGCGGAGCCAGTAATGCCCACAGCTCCCGAGCTGCCGGCAGATTGCCCTCCACAGCCAGCAACTCATACAGTCGCCGTGCTGGTCGAGGCACCGTGCTGGGGATCCCGGAAATCCACCCATGAGCCCCATGACACAGGCCCTCAAATGCCGCCGTATCAATCCCCGCATACACCGCAAATCGACCCCCGGCAGCCTGCACCAACTGACACTGCCGATCCGGTTCCGGATGCGACATCTTCACACCTCCGATCACACCCTCTTCAAACAGCCGCAGCAGATGCTCCGTTGTCAGATCCACAGATGTCAGAGGAATGTTGTGGTATACCAGAATCGGTATCGAAACCTGCTCCGCAATCCGCCGATAATGATCCATCACCTGCACGGGTGTCGGAGCCATGTAATACGGCGGAACAATCAACAACGCATCAGCACCGCAGCGCTCCGCAAAACGACTCAGATCAATCGTGCGAGCCGTCGAATAGTCATGAGTCCCGGCAACGACCGACACACGACCAGCAACCGCCTCAATCGCCGCCGCCAGGACACGCTTCCGATCCTCACACTCCAGGGCCGGAAATTCACCCGAACTGCCCAGCGGAGAAATCGCGTTCACGCCCTCGCCAATCAACCAGTCAATATGCGGCTGCAAACGCTCAAGCCACAGCGAACCATCCTCGTGAAATGGCGTCACCGAAGATGCACACACACCACGAAACAAAGGCTTGCCCATCACTCAAACTCCTGCTGCAGGTAAATCAAACCGGCCGTCCACAACACCACGACCCACAACCGTAGCCCGGGCATTCCTGCCCGGCCCCCCCCCTTTTTCAAAACACCGCATTCTTCAACCAACGGAAAGCGGTTTGACACCCCCAACCAACTTCTGTCCCTCGCTTCCCACATCCCCGGATAACTCAGTGTACTGCTCGCCTGCGACCCATTCCAACCACCCCACTCCCCACTGACAACCTAACATCCAACCTAACATCACAACCATTCGTGTCATTCGTGGTTCACCCCCCCCCAGCCACCCCCTGCATTCCTCCGCGTTTTTGCCACGGCAAATTAGCATCATTCAACCAACACCCGACGGCTCACGACGACGGCCCACCCAAGCCCACCCAGGACCACCGAGCACCAGCTCGGTAACTCCCCCCCCGCACCGCAATACCTCCACTGCGGCTCGGCAGAGCCTCGCCCTCCCAAACGCAGCACCACCCCACAGATCACTGACAATCCAACATCACGCCCATTCGTGGCATTCGTGTCATTCGTGGTTCAAAATCCCCCAGCCACCCACTGCATTCTTCCGTGTCTTCCGTGCCCTTCCGTGGTTCAAAATCCCACACACACAACACACCCTCCGCCAACCCACACAAAACCTCACCCCCGCACCGCAACACCTCCACTGCGGCTCGGCAGGAGCCTCGCCCTCCCAAACCCAACACCACCCCAATGACCACGGATCACCGCCCACCGCCTGCCCGCTTCTTCATAATCGCTGTCGGATCCGCCGGCCAGTTCTCAGTCCGCACATACTTCCGTAAATCCCGCATCGCTATCACCTGATACTTTTCCAGCTTCAAGTACCGCAGATACGCCTCAAAATTCTGCTGGCTGCTACTGACCCAGTCATGCGCTGTATCCGGTACACCATGAAACTGCAGAATCGCTATCCGCCCACCCTGCGCCTGCCGCGCCGCACGAATCAGATCGTCCACCGTCCACTTCGGTCGAGCATCCCCCGCTGATGGCAGCAACAGCGGATGATCACCACCCGGCTCGTACGCCACACCTCGCCCCTCGTCATACGGAAACTCAGGCGATCCACCCCGACGCGCCAACACAATCCCATGTCGCCGCAGCACATCGAAGGCCTTCGGAGTCCACGCGTTGCCGGGCCACGCCAGAGTCACCGGTTGCGGAATCCCATGCTCCCGACAACGACTCTCAATCCCCGCCAACTGCTCCTCCAGCTGGCCCACCGTCTGATCCGTAATCCCCAGATGATCCCGCGTGTGATTGCCAATCTCAAAACCATCCTCATGCAGCTGCCGTATCTCGTCCCACGTCATGTAGTCCCGCTTGTTCTCACGAAAATCAAAACCCTCCGTGATGAAGAATGTGGCCCCAAATCCATATTCCTTCAGCAGCGGTCGAGCCACCGTGAAATGCGACTTCGCCGAATCATCAAAAGTCAGCACCACCAGCCGGTCCGGAATCGGCAAAGGCTCGTCGCCACACAGGCCATCAACCACCGTAACACCACACGTCAGACTGCAGACACTGACCAGACAAACCCACCAGCTGCGGAATCCCCCGGCTGCAACCGCACTCCCTGATCTGCCTGTCATCGGTTCACCCCTTCCACTCGACCCGCACCCCAGCGTTCACGCAGGCGAAACGCAGCCCACGTCCACAGCAAACCCAGAGCCCACCCGGCCAGCACATCCGTCGGATAATGCACGCCCATAAACACACGACTGATCCCCACCAGAACACTCAGCAACAACGGGGAAACTGTAAACAGCCGCTGCAGATGCCGATCCCGAACTCGCGCGGACAACAACAACCCAATCGAACCATACACAATCACCGACATCATCGCATGCGCACTGGGAAAACTTGTCGATCCTCGCGCCAGCGACAGATACGGCACCACATCCGGACGCTCCCGCTGCACCAGCAACTTCACAGCCACAGCCAGAAAATAACCACCCCACACCGTACCCGAAAAAAACCAGCACACACCCCGACTCAGCTCCACCCACGCAAAGCCGGCAAACAACACACTCACCAGGATCAGCACCGCATAACCACCCAACGCTGTAAAACCACGCAGCGATTCCTGCAGCAGGGGTGGACCCACCAGACGTTCCGGATTGCCTGCCGCTCGAGTCCACCTGATCAGCCAGCGGTCCAGACTGTCACTGGTATCCAGCACCTCCAAATTCAACAGCACAAACAACAGCGACATCACCAGCACCACCGCCAGACTCCACGGCAGCACAACCAGCAATGGCGGATGCAGTCGACCGCCGGCAGAATCCCGCGCTACACTCATCCAAACACTCCCTCGCCACCCCCACCGCTACCCCCGGCACCAGCCTCACCGCCTGACACCGGCGACTCACCCCGCCGCAACCGACGCAGGTCTTCCAGCTTGCGCCGAAAGTGCGCCTCCCGGCCACGATCCACAGGCTCGTAATACACCTTCTCAACCCCCAGATAGTCCTGCGGCAACCAACCCGTCGCCGTGTCGTGCGGATACTGATAACCCACCCCGTGACCCAGTCTTTCCGCACCCGCGTAATGACCATCACGCAGATGCATCGGCACCGGCAGCACCGACTGCTGACGCACATCACTCAAAGCACGATCGATGCCCACATACGCCGCATTGGACTTCGGAGCACAGGCGAGATAGGTGGTGGCCTGCGCGAGGTTGATGCGGCATTCCGGCATCCCGATCGTCTCCGTCGCCTGAAATGCGGCCATCGCCAAAGGCAAACCCTGCGGGTCCGCATTGCCGATGTCTTCAGAGGCCGCAATCACCAGACGTCGCGCGATAAAACGAGGATCCTCGCCGGACTCCAGCATCCGCGCCAGCCAATACAAAGCCGCATCCGGATCACTGCCCCGAATACTTTTGATGAATGCACTCGCCACGTCATAGTGATCATCGCCACCCGGATCAAATCGCACCACCCGCTTCTGCATCGACTCTTTAGCCACCTCGAGGTCGACAAGGCGAGTTGTTCGGGAAACAGACAGTACGGCAATTTCCAGAGCCGTCAGGGCGCGACGGCCGTCACCGTCACTCAGCGTCGCCAGAAACTGCATCGCCCCCTCATCCACCTCGACACCCAGAGCACCCAGCCCCCGCGCTGTGTCCGTCAGTGCCCGCTGCAACAGCTGACGCAGCTCCTCCTGAGACAACTCACGAAACTCAAACACCTGACTGCGACTGATCAGTGGCGCCACCAGAGAGAAAAATGGGTTGGCAGTGGTCGCACCAATCAGCGAAATCACCCCGCTCTCCACATCCGGCAACAGAATGTCCTGCTGACTGCGACTGAACCGATGCAGCTCGTCAATGAACAGAACCGTCTGAATCCCGGACAC
>CAIOKE010000064.1 GCA_903858815.1 uncultured Planctomycetaceae bacterium
GGCTTTCACGAAACGATTCCGTTCGAGCATCGAGCATATGCGGTGCCGTATGAATGGTATACAGACCATGAAATTCGCCGCTGGGGATTTCACGGAGCCAGTCATCGGTTCATCGCCGGCCGCATCGCAGAACTGCTGGGACGCAGCGACCTGAAGGTGATCAGCTGTCATCTGGGGGGCAGTGCTTCGGTGTGTGCAATTCGGGCAGGAGCCAGTATTGCGGCATCGATGGGCATGAGTCCTCAGGGCGGCCTTCCAAACAACAATCGCGTGGGCGATTTCGATGCCTATGCGATACCCGTGGTCATGAAGGCTACAGGGATGACCTTCGAACAGGTGCTGGCAGAGATGTCGTCGAAGGGTGGTCTGCTGGGGATCAGCGGACTCAGCGGCGACTGCCGCGACCTTGAAGAGGCATCAGCGAAGGGGCACGACCGAGCCGAGAAGGCATTGAAGCTGTTTGAAGCTTCGATCCGGTCTTATGTGGGCGCCTACATGGCGCTCCTGGGCGGCGCGGACGTGCTGGTGTTTACGGGCGGCATAGGCGAGAACAGCGAACGGATTCGCCGCAACGTCTGCCGTGACATGGAATGGGCCGGTATGGAACTTTGCGCGGCAAAGAACGCAGGCGTCAGGGGTGAAGCCTGTGTCAGCATGGATGGCAGCCGTGTGCAGATCTGGACGGTCCCCACCAACGAAGAGCTGGTGGTGGCGCGGCAGACTGCAGAAGCCATCCGTTCTCAGAACTGACTCAAGCGTTCCCCACAGGGTGAATCCTATGTTTCTCGCAACCATTACCGGCAGTCTTGTTTCCACTCAGAAAGTCGATGCCCTGATCGGGCAAAAGCTGTTGCTGGTGGAGCCTCTGCGGGTCGACGAAAAGGACCAGCAGAGTCTCAAGCGGACTGGCCGGTCATTCGTCGTGGTTGATACTGTGGGCGCTGGCGAAGGTCAGGTGGTGATGTGTGTTCAGGGTTCCAGTGCCCGGTTCACCCCCGGCACAAAAGAGCTCCCGATCGACGCGGCAATTATCGGCATTGTGGATTCAGTGCAGGTGAAGTCGCAGACGGTGTTTCGGGCGGGAGATCAGGTGTAAGGGGGAGTGAGGAAGTGATTTTCCGGGAGACTGAGCCATGCCGGACGGTGCTGATCGGGCAGATGAGTTGGGAGGTGGATCTGAGCAGTATTCGCAGGTGCTGCGAGTGGCGAGGATTATTTCGCTGGCAATGCTGGGTTCGGTGACGATCTCCGGTGTCGTTTTGGTTGTATTGACCGGCGGACGGATGCAGGAGGATATTGGGTTATTGGGAGTGGTGGGACTGGCTGCGGGTGGTGGAAGTCTGGTGCTGAGTTCAGTGCTCACAGGAGTGCTGAGAAAGCAACGATCCGCGGATGCGGCTGCCGGAGCTCAGGCATTTCTGACAACCGTAATTATTCCGCTGGCAGTGCTGGAAGGAGCCGCCGTGTTGAATTGCGTGGCCGGATTCGTGGAGGGTTCGTGGTTTTCGCTGGTGGCGCTGGCGGCGATCTGGGCAGTGATGCTGACGCGGGTA
>CAIOKE010000065.1 GCA_903858815.1 uncultured Planctomycetaceae bacterium
CAGTCTGCGGTGATCCGGTCCCCGCGGAGCAATCCCGAAAGAGCCCGTCTTCCACCCGTGGGACAGATTTCCAATCTGTCACCGCTGGACCTCCCCAGCAAACCACCGTGATCTGGGGCCAAAACACGCCCCCCCAGGAACCCGGACGTCCACATCCGTGGGATCGACTTCCCATCTGTCACCGCTGAGCCCCCTGAAATCCAGATCCCGCCTCCAGGGCCGCCCAACAACACCCAGCGCCACGTTTGCTGAAGGGGAACCTGATTCCAGCCCTGGTGGCCGAAGGCCAGATGAGGGGGCCGAATGAGGGGGATTCCGCGCGGTACATCGTCACCCTCTCATTGTCGAATCCGGACATTCTTCAGGTTTGTGCCGACGTCCACAATCGACAGATGCTTTCGACAAAGGATGGACCGTCCTTCCTCTATATCTCCTCAGTCAGTGTATTGCACTGGCCGATGATCAATTCGAATTCAGCTCCATCAATAACGACTGGAAATCCGGATGCTTTCGCATTTCCATCAAATCGTCATCGGTTTTTAACACCTCCATAAGCGTCTCCAATTGCCGATCCAGACGTTTTTGATGACTTCGTGACATCGACAAAGTGAGCTGTAGGCAGTGCTCTTTGACCGGAGCCTTTTGTTCGGGATTCCAGGACGGATCGCGTTCAACAATCTGGTAAACAAAACCAGCAGCGGCAATGAGATAGATTTCAAACAATGCTGAGTCCCCGGAACGCTCAATCATCGCATCCAGAGAATCCACGCATTCCCGGATTCTACCCAGAGATGCCAACGCTTTGAGACGTCCAAGCCCGAGGAGACCTTGTTTCTCTTTATCTTTGGTGGTGACAAGTGCCTGTTCCCAGTCGGTGAGAGCGAGGCCAAACTCTGCACGCTTCATCCGAACCAAGGCGCGAAGTTCGAGACTTCTTGCGATTCCCTCAGCCTGAAACGGGAGGGCGTGATCCCCGATTCCCCTTTCTCCGATCTCAATCGATTTTGACAACAACGCATCAGCCGTCTGCAGATGTTCCCGTGCTGCATCTTCGCCGATTCCAACGCCCTCGGCGTCTTCGAGTTCCAGTAGCCCCAAGACTTGGTGTAAATATTGAATTGAGTTGTAGGCGAAGGCCGGATTTGCGACACGCCCGCGTCCTTCCTCCGCAAACCGAATTGCGTTCAGGGCCGTCTTACGCAACTGTGCGCGATCTTTTACCAGATGGTGGACTTCACATTCGTGAGACGCCAATTGCAATCGATCGTCCAGGGTAATCAGGCTGGCATCCGGTTTGTCGATATCAATCAGACTTGCCTGCGAGAAGAATTCTTGGGCCGAATGCGTCTCACTCCTCAGCAACGCAAACGTGCCAAGAAGATCCAGCACTTTGAAACGCGTCGCATTGACAATCGGACGATTCGCAAAAACCTTTTCCGACCGGTCCAGTATCTGGACCGCATCCTTCAATGCTTCCCCAAGTGACGGCTCGGGTGGCTCACGCCGGCCACCTTGAGATGCAATCTCAATAGCGAGCGATGCGGCATTGGTGATTGCAGTCACGTACTCCAGTGCGAGTTCGGCATTGAATTCCGGCGACCGCAAGAGTGTCTGGAATTGGGAGATTGCTTCGCGGTAGCTCCCTGCGGCATTTTCGGTGTGACCCACCTGGGCTTCCACTCGACCAAGGTTGAGGAGTGCGATTGCGTATTGGCGCCGCAATCGGGGAATCTTGGCACCCGCCTCGGACCCCAGTAGCCTTTCATAACCCCTGACAGCGGATTGCAAATCTTCTCTGGCGCTATCGATCTGATTGATCGATTCACAGACCAACGATCTATTGATTCTAGCCCGCAAGAGGTACTCGAATGTCTCGATGTCCTTGGGAAACCGGGAATTCAAATGCTCCAGGCGTTCAATGGCAGTTTTGTACTGCTGGAGCGCCTGAGCCGGATTACCAAGCCGGCGACTCACTTCACACAAGTCAAGATCGGTGCGCAGCACAGTCAATTCCGCAAATTCATCTTCCGGCGATAACCCCGCAGCGCGCGATCGGGCGTCACGGGCGTTTTGCAGGCATTGCTCCGCAAGAATCCAGTTTCCTTCCGCCGACGCGAGATTGGCCAGGTTGGCATGTGCATCTCCGGCGATGATGAGTTCCTCCGCCGAAAGTACTTGATTTGTCGGCAACTCGGAGACGATTGACTCCAGCAGACTCCGGGCCTCTTCCGTGTGTCCCAGTTGCCTGCACACGACGGACAAATTGTTGCGAGTTCGGTTTCGAAATCGTTGGATTTGAGGGTCTTTGTTATTCGCACTGGATAGCAGGCCGCTGTACAGATCCAGAGATCGGCGGTAAACCGATTCCGTCTGTCGAAGAGAACCAGACTCGGCGGAAAGACGGCCGAGTTCATATAGCCCGTCCGCCAGGTTGAGTTTTTGCTCCTGGGTTTCCTCGACCGCAGCCGCCAGCATTCGGTTCTGAGATTGTGTTGACCAGAGGGTTGCTCCCGTGCCGGCAACAATCACGAATACCAATGCCGCTGTGACACGAGATCGACGTGTCCAGAGCGAAAGGCGATGCCATTGGCGTCGTGGGCCAGTCAGACGTGACGCGTTGATGAATCTCCCCGCGAGATAATTTCGCAAGTCCTCGTAGAAGGATTCCACGGTGGAATACCTCTCTGCTGGGTCCGTGGCCAGGCACGTGCGACAGATATCGCGCACATCATGGGGGACGTGCACCTGTTCCAACAGGTCGAACTGAGGCACATTCTCCGCTCCAGGTCGGCACGGAAGCTGTCCCACGAGCATCTCGAAAAGAATCACACCAAGGCTATAGACCTCGGCCGCGGAGCTGATCCCATCGTTGTCGAAATGATACATCTCGGGAGCGACATAGCCCGGCGTTCCTCCGTGCAATGCAAGAGACGACTGTTCTCTGCTGTGGTCTGAAGACGCTGTTTCGCTGGACCGGATTCGACGTGCCAAGCCGAAATCGGCAACGACCGGCACGTCTCCGTCCATCAGAACATTGCTGGGTTTGAGATCGCCATGAAAGACCCCGCGGGCATTTGCTGCCATCACTCCGGCTGCGATTCCGGCCATGAGCGTGACGGCATGTGGGGCGTCGGCGCGGCGGTCGTGCCAGGTGTCCATCTTCTGTCGAAGCGTCCCACCGGAAACGAACCTCATACTGTAATAAGGACGGCCATGGAACTCTCCAGTTTCAAGAACTGAAATCACATTTGGGTGATCGACTCCAGTCAGGCGGCGGGCCTCGCTCTTCATAACATGAATTCGATGTGGATCGTCCGAATGAATCTCATCCAGAATCTTGATTGCGACGTCCTTGTCGGTACCATTCTGCAGGCCACGATAAACAACTCCGAAACTTCCTTTGGCAATCCGACGTAATCCGCGATAACCCGGGAGTTCGAGTTCACCTTGTTCTTCGAGCGACATCGTTGCCGACGAGTATCGGACTGGAGACCGAGGGAGCGCCGCAGAGATGACATCTTCGGCAAGAAACTGCCGATCCAAAGACTCCCTTAAGTTGGGGAAACGCGATATCATTTCCTGCTTGAGCCGTAGCCCCTCTTCAGCCTTTGTGAGTTCGGATCGCAGACGAATTTCATTGCAGACAAGTTCCAGAATGACAGATGGGTCATCAACAGCCGCATGATTTGCGGCAAGTATCGACTCGACAGGGAGATAATTGGATGCTTCCCAGGATTCTTCCTGGACCTTCAGAAAGTCATCGGCAAAATTGCTTGTACTGTCGTTCATTGTTCACCTCCAAGGCCTAAGTGGGACTGAAGTTTCGACAGTGCGCTGGACTTGCGAGCGCGGACAACCTTTTCAGAGACTCCAAGTTGCACTGAAATCTGCTGATGGTTCATTCCCTGCTGGATCATCGCAAGGACACACCGTTCAATTTCAGATAGCGGAGCCATGGACATCGCGGTCGCGAGTTCGGCTGATTCGTAAGTCAGAAGGTCCAGCCTGAGATTGGGTTCTTTATCAGCCTCAAGATCTGCAAAATCATCACGATTCATGAATCGATCATTGTGCTGTGCCCGAGCCAGGATCTCATGTGTCAATGCTGTTTTCAGATAAGCGAGCGGATTCTCAATCGGCTGAAGCGACTTTTTCTCTGTGTCTTTGAGTCTGTTGAGAAATCTCATCACGACGGTGTGCAGGATACTTTGGGTTTCTGCATTCCTATCAACACCTTGGCGGTTTTTGAGGCGGAAACCTCGAAGTTGCACGCGAATATGACGAAGCAATTCGGGTTCGAGGTCGGTCAGGATACGCTCAATAGCCGTCGCGTCACCGGAAGCAGCCAGGTCGTACAACTGAGCAAGAGACAGACGGCTCGCTCCAACATCTTGATCGTTTGGTTTTGGCTCCATTTTCGGAACTCCACAATCCCAAATCACGAGCAGCCAGGAAATGCGTCCACGTCTGGATTCAAGCACTCCAACTCGGGAAGAATACACCAGAGGTATATGTCTGACAACCAACCGGCGGGGTCTCATGTGGAGTCTATGAGACGTCGAGTAACGCACGCAGGCAAATCGTGTCACAGGCCGTCGGTCGCACAAAAAATCCGACTTTCCTGTGCGCGACTCACTCTTTCCACTCAAGGATCAGCGCAAGGGACAGTCCGCTTGCTGTGGCGACAGTTCAAAGCCGCTTGCAAGTACGGCCAGTGACCAATGCTATCAGCCCGTCAACTCCAGAGGGGGCGTGGTGAACACATGAGAGTCCTGGTTGGCTCAGACAGCCTTAGTGCTGTGTCGTCGTCCTTGGTGAGTTGTTCTCGTCCACCAGTTCCCCCACAAACACGCATGGGAATCCCGCGTAGGTTTTCGGCTTTCGGCGTCCTGCGGCAGGTTCACGTTGTGACAGTGCCGCTTGGGCGTGATCGGGAATCGTTCTGACAGTGAGGTGCAGCATGGCCAAATTTCGCTCGTCTAGACATGTCGACTAGGCACCTGTTGTGGCATATCGCAGCATTGATGAATTCATTCGCAATCGATTTCTCACCTGTGATACTCTGAAGAGCGAACAATCCTTTCCTGGGGTGAGCCCCAGGAGTAAATGCGAGCGCCCCATCAAGTCTC
>CAIOKE010000066.1 GCA_903858815.1 uncultured Planctomycetaceae bacterium
CGAGCTGGCGCTCGGTGGTCCCGGGGTGTGTGGTGTGGACCGAGCTGGTGCTCGGTGGTCCCGGGGTGTGTGGGGTGGTGGACCGAGCTGGTGCTCGGTGGTCCCGGGGGGGGTGTGTGGTGGACCGAGCTGGTGCTCGGTGGTCCCAGGTGGGTGGGGGTGTGGACCGAGCTGGTGCTCGGAGGTCCCGGGGTGAACGCCTGCTGCTGTGACAGGATTCAGCATTGGGCGTCAGTCCGCAAAACAGCTGGTTACAGGAAACTCAGGACGAAGCCTGCGACGACTGCCGTCAATTTTTCTCGACCGTCCCGCGTCTGCGTGGACAACTTTTTGAAACCTTCTGTGGCCGTGCAAGTTGCGGGTGCGGACAAAATTTTGTGTTGCTCTCTATTTTCCAAGATGCCCTTTGATGGTTTCGCGGATTGCCTCGCGACAGACCACACAGAACCCCTCGTCACGAAGCAGTGAACCCATCCAGCAATCCTGTTCCGACCGGAACATGCCCTGTTTCAGGTAGCCTCCACCTTCAAAGGCCCCGACCAGTTGTTTTTCCGAGGCCTCGGGTTGTGGCAGGTTGGGTGTTGGCAGTGGAATGTCGGGTGACAGGAACTGTCGCCATTTCAGGGTCTCTCGATTCAGATTCCGCGTGATGTTTGCTTCCATCGGCTCCTGATCGTCCGGGTACATCTGATTGTAGGCGACATTTCCGGTGTACTCGTCGGCAAGTCCGGCGAACGAGTGTGCCAGTTCATGGATGAACACGAGGGGGCTGTTGTTGTGTCCGGTTGTTGAGATGCAGTAATCGAGACAGACGGCTCCGCCACCGTAGGTCTTGCTGTTTGCGAGCAGAACGACGGTGTCGCTGGGAACCTGTGCGGCCATGCGATGAATGTCGTGGTTCTGTTCTGAGAGCAGATAGCGATCGAGATCAAAGATATTGAAGGTGGCACCGAGGTTGGTGTTGCGATAGATGCGACGATGTGGTTCATCGGTGCCCTGTTCGGGAGATGGACGAAAGATTCCGCGAATGCTGATATTGTCGCGGAATTCGTTCCACGGCGACTGTGTCAGCAGGAAATCGGACATGCGCTGCAGGTCTGCTTTGAAGTCTGCGGACTGTTCGGCGGTGTAGCCTTCGGCAAGAAAGGTCAAGTCGAGGCTGGACTGAGGTGCTCCGGCGATGTGGATGTCAAGGATTTCATCCTGCCTGACGGATTCGCGGCGAATATGCAGATCGTCGGGAGCAATGGTGGTTTCAAACACAGGTTCGTAGTTGTATTGTCGATTGCGTTCTTCCAGTACCAGACGTACGGGAGCTTTGGGCAGAGGTATTCGAACGACGAATTCGAACGAGCGGCGAGTTTTGTTGGCGGCCGGCGTTGTCGTTGTGTATTCACTGAACAGGGTGTCGAACGATCTCTGGCAGATCAGGGTACCACTGGCAGCATCATACACGCGTGCTCGGGTGCTGCAGAGCTGCCGCCTCGGCAGCAGTAACCCGGGGTGCTCGGGCCAGCAGGGCTCTTCGAAGATTTCCTGCAGTGCGATCGTGTGTTCTGTGGCGTGTCCGGCGACGATGAATTCCAGCCGCAGCGCGCGATCTTCGAACCAGTCTGCAAAAACGGGCGGTTGAGGGTCAGGGGACTGAGCAAACAGAACCTGAGGGACGCCGCAGCAGAGCAGCAGGAGCAGGGACCGGACCGAGGGCATATTGAGTAATCCGAGGGGAGTGAGGGGGAAAACCGGGATGTGTTGCGGCAGTGAATTCGGGGAACGGTTGTGGCAGGCGTTGAATTCTGCAGTACATCCCTCCGTCTGGCAAGGCAGTGGGGGTGGGTGGTGCTGCGGTATGGAAATCTGCTGCTGGGGCAGTAGTCGCCTGCGCAGTCAGGGGGTAGAATAGCGTGAGGAGGCACAGCAGATGGCAATCAGCGTCTTTGACATGTTTCGCCTGGGAATTGGCCCATCAAGTTCGCACACAGTTGGTCCCATGCGGGCGGCCGGCATGTTTATGAAGTCGCTGCAGCAGCAGGGGCTGTTGGGGATGGTTGCCCGGATCGAGGTGCGGCTGTACGGATCTCTTGGTGCAACCGGGCGTGGGCATGGTTCTGATCGTGCTGTGATTGCGGGACTCAGTGGGGAGCAGCCCGAGACGACCGGGCCCGAAGCGATTGATCGTCTGGAGCGAATGGCGGTTGAAACTGGTCAGCTTGTGCTGTCGGGAACGCAGCAAATCGCTTTCAGTCCGCAGCGTGATCTGATTTTTTGCTCGGAATCGCTGCCGTTCCATGCGAACGGGATGCGGATCAGTGCATTGGATGCTCAGCAGGCAGCGTTATTCGAGCGTGTGTACTATTCTGTGGGTGGCGGATTTGTCGTGGATGAATCGGCCACAGGTGCCAATCGGATCGTGGAAGATAGTACCGCATTGGCGCATCCTTTTTCCACAGCGAATGAGTTACTGCGGCATTGTGAGGCGGGTGGTTTGTCCATCAGCAGTTTGATGCTGCAGAATGAACTGTCGTGGCGCAGTGAGGCAGAGATTCGGAGTGGCCTGTTGACGCTTTGGTCTGCCATGCGGCAGTGTGTGGAGTCGGGCTGTCGCAATGAGGGGATTCTGCCGGGTGGATTGAAGGTTCGCCGTCGTGCGCCGCAGTTGTACAGGAAGTTGCATGCTGAAAGGGCTGAGTCTGATGCCTTTTCAAGTCTGGAGTGGGTGAATCTGTGGGCGATGGCAGTCAATGAGGAAAACGCGGCGGGCGGTCGTGTTGTGACGGCTCCAACAAATGGCGCAGCGGGCATTATTCCGGCGGTGCTGCATTATTTTCATCAGTTCTGTGCGGGGGCAGATGACGACGGTACTGTCAGGTTTTTGCTGACCGCAGGCGCTGTGGGAATTCTCTTCAAGCTGAATGCGTCGATTTCGGGTGCGGAGGTGGGTTGTCAGGGGGAAGTGGGGGCGGCCTGCAGTATGGCGGCAGCGGGGCTGGCCGAGGTCCTTGGCGGGACGCCTCAGCAGGTTGAGAACGCGGCTGAGATCGGGATGGAGCACAATCTGGGCCTGACGTGTGATCCGATTGGTGGTCTGGTGCAG
>CAIOKE010000067.1 GCA_903858815.1 uncultured Planctomycetaceae bacterium
CGCCGTTAATCGCAGAAGTAACGATAAACAAAATCACCATTTACCTCGCGTCGATTTCCACTCCTGCCGAGCAAATACCATCTCACCGGAATACGGAAGCCCTGCGAAATGATCCGGCAGAAAGAAATGGCTAGGCCAGATTGTGAGGTCACGGTATTCGTGATTTACCCAGGTACTCGTTAACCTCGTCGGGCCTGAGAACTGCCATGCCATCAGGTCGCCGGGATCATCGTTCAACAGATCATCGACAATCTGCCCGATAAACGGATGGCTAGGGATCGCTCCAACAGCACCGTTAGACAGCAATCCTGGCCTGAGAAGCTCCGACTCCCACGAACACCAGACATCCGGCTCTAGCATCCAGTCAGGAATGGCCTTGGAAGGCTCTGAATCGGCGTCTAACGCGATCCCGCCGTGTTCGTATAGGATCTCCCACCTCATGCAGTCTGCGACGCCACAAAGCTCTGTTTTCCAGAAGTGCTTCATGTGCTTGGCAAGTCGCCAGCCTTTAGACAGGTCGGAGTTGCCCCAGAGGTTGACCTCAAAGTCGGGGTTGATGTTCTTCCACTTCTGAATGGTTTGAAGCGGGGCTTTGGTCTCGTCGCCTACCCAGACGAAGTGCAGGATCTTGGGGATCACAAAAAAATCCCCCTGCAATAGGGGGAAAAGGAGGAGACGCTCACAGTTTATCCCGTTGCAATTCGATCTGTCTAGCGCAGATTCTGGCGTCAGTTGAGATTTCCAGCGCGAGATTTATTGCGCGGTCGATGTCTTTTTTTAGCAGCAGGTCGTGCAATTTCGACAAGTTCATCTTCATCGTCAGGTAATTCGTGATCCAGTCCTGCATAGTTTGCACTCCAGAGTTGATAGTTTTGCCGCATGACCCTGCGATCCATTGGTTCGAGTCCTGCGAGCCTTTCGTGTGATGTGTTGTTCATTATCCTTAAAAGTTGATCGCGGAACACTGGTGGATCGTAATCCAGCCAATCAAGGTATCCGTCAGAAGCGTCTGAAAACAGGAATCGACACGCTGTCCTGGCCTCGACAGTCATAATCGGACGCTTGCCCTCCATGACAGGACGGTGCGTCATGTCTCGGATGGCCAGAGATACGACAGCGGCTAATAGTCGGGCTTCAGGTTGTGAGTCCACGTTTGGCCTTTTCGATTGCTCGGTTGATCCAGCTTGGCGGGGTAGAGATTTCAGCGGAGACGTAGTAGATCGACTGGTAGGGGTGGGAGACATAGACAGCGTTGATAGCTGCCCTGTCATCTGGCCCTAGTTTCTGGACTACAGCATCAACGATCTTCGCGTCTGTCTGATCTGCTAGCGGCTCTTTCCGCTTCCATGCTGCCCAATTGTGTAGCCTCGACTCCACAGAACCTCCCTGATAGTGCGCGGAACCGTTCAGCCCCGCAGTGGAAACAAACATAAAGTTCGACAACAGAATGCTCAGTGATTGATTGATCGACAAGTCTGAAATCATTTTGGCAAGTCATGGCTCAAGTACCTCAGTTCGACGATCCTTGCACACTCTCTCAGCTTTGATACGTTTGTTCGCTTCATCACCTCGATTGCGATTGCAACGAAGGTTTCGACTTCAGCACGTTCATCGTCCCCCCACCCGATCAGTTCTGCAATACAGGACTTGAGACGCTCGTCTTTCAGCTTTGCGATTGTCTCAACGACATACTCCAGGTCATCTCTCGACAGACTGTTGCGCTGCTGGACGAGTTCGATCATCCGTCCAGCGATCTGATCGACAGTGATCGGGTCTTTACGCATTCTGATTCTTCAGCTTCGTTTCGATGGCTTGGGTGTAATGAATCACCTCATCTGGCGACAAGAACATGCTGCGTCCCGCGCTACGGTTGCCTCCAAATATGCTGTGCCCTGTCACCCTCTCCCACTCGTCCTCGATCTCCTCCTCCGTCAGCCCGACCCATTCACGCGGTGCGGTGTATAGGGGTCGCACGTTGAAACCGTGTTCCCGTTTAATGTCCTCCTGCGATTGCGTTACCCAGTCTCGAATCACTTCGTTGTCTGACAGAAAGTCGTACATCCACGCCACCGGAGCCTGCTCGATGGCAGCGCGGAGGGCGGTGATGGCGCTTGCTACGCCATCCGGCCCAGATTTCCACGGATCTTGCAGCGCGTCTAATGCCAATCTCATTGCTTCGATGCTCATCGCCGCCCCCACAAAAACCGCAACGTCAGACCATCAACAAAGTTTTTCTTGAACCTTGTCTCAGGTGCGAATGCGACGTAGCCAGTAAGAATGCCAACGGCCCAGCCGATGAAGAAGTAGGAGGTCATTTCTCACCTCGTGCTCGGATGGCTGCGGCGCAACGTCGCGCTTCCATGTCTTCTCGATTTAAATCCCCCATGAACCTAGACTCGCACAACTGAGCACACGCCTCTCGTTCGGCTTCCATTCCTAGCTTGTACTGCTGATCCAGTTGCTTCTCGGCTTCGTCAAGCTGGCGGTACAGGTCTGTGATTCTGGATTGCAGTGACTCTGCGACAAGCGCGGCAAAGCGTTCTATGTCAAATCCTGCAAAAGCTAGTCGTACTGCCGGAACTTCTTGCCAACCAGCCTCCCGCGCCATGCGGATGATGTCATCTCGGTTCATCGCTCCAACCTCCCATCTGGATTGCCATCACCGTCAACACTGACGGAGGTGGCTGGGAGTTCGTATGTAGACCAACGGTGACCGCAACTATCGCAGTCGCGTAGTCGCCACTTCCAGCCGAATCGAGTATCTCGCCTCGACTCCTTTACCTTGCTTTTCCAGTCTCCACACTCAGGACACACGGTTTTCCCCTGTAATGATGATCGGCACTCTGTC
>CAIOKE010000068.1 GCA_903858815.1 uncultured Planctomycetaceae bacterium
ATCCTTCACAGCGTTGCCTGTAGGGCCGATTTCAAGGCGAGTCGTGACCAGGTGCTGACGCACCTGGCTCTGCTGAGATCGGCCCTTCAGGCGTGGGTGGGGTGTGGGCCGTTGGGGGCCTGTGTTTTGTTTGTGCCGTGCCTGCGTTTGCAACTCAGACCCGGAGGCAGGTTTGCAGATAGCCCAGCGAGCAGCCCTCGTCATTACCCCTTTTGCTGCGGTAATGGTTCGGTCATACCTAAAGCCGATGACAAAATGTCGCCTGAGCATTCCTGCTCGGACCCGTCCCAAAAACACTGGGGATTTCAAGGGTGACGAGAAGTTTGTGCCCGGGCTGAAGCCCAGACTACGACTTTTGTCCCTCGCGTCATACAGAACGCCGCGACTCGGCAGGCTTCTGCCCGCAGCGGTGTGTTGTCGTGGCTCCGCCGTTGAAGGCACCAGCGCACGGTGCATCTACCGGAATGTGCTGTCTCGGCGGTCTTCTGGGCGCGATCCGGCTTGTCCACGCGACGTGGCCCTGACGGGTTTTTTTGATGCGGGCGGGCTTACCGAACTGTTGCTTCGAATGTAATGGTGCCGGTGCCGTGGGCTTCCAGTGCGTCATCGAGGGTAAAGGTCAGGACTGAGCTGCCTTCGCCATTGGGGTCGATGGTGACTGAGCCGGGGTGTTTTTCGTCGATGGAGGCTGAGCCTTCGACGTAGGCCAGTCGTGGCGTCAGGTTGTCAACAATTCGAATGTCGCTCAACGGCAGCTCGCCCGTATTGCGGAAGCGAATTGTAAACCGAATGACGTCGCCGGTTTGTGCGGTCTGAACATCGGTCAGTTTGATCAACTGCAGCACACCAGCCTGTCGCTGATCTTCGACGGCCACGGTCTGTTGAGTTTTCTGGATGTCGCGAATGCTGGATGCGGAATCGGTGGCTGCAAAGATTTTCGGGAACGAGTTGCGAGTCCATGCTTCGGCATTGCGAGCCTGCTGTGCGAGGACGGAGGAATCTTTACGGAAGAAGGTGTGAGCGGCCGACGCATCGCGGCTCTGCTGTCCCTTATCGGCCTTCTGCGACTGGGCTGGTCGTTCGCGATTCTGCGACTGAGCTGGTGGCAGAGCGGCGATCATCCCATCGGCACCATGGCGTGATTCCAGTGCCACAAGGGCGTCATCAGCGACGTGTTCCTGTGGTGCTGTGCCGTTTTTCAGGCTGCCCACGGCGGCCGCATCACGGGCACCGACTGCTTTGTCGATTTTGGTGTCGGCTGCCAGACCGGTGGTGGTTCTGACGGAACCAAACCGCGGAGCATACACGGCGACTCGATTAGAGGCTACGGTGTGTGCTTTGCCGGAGGCATCGCGGAAGGAGCCGACAGTATCTTCTGAATCGAGTCCACTGCGGGTGGGGCTGCCCATGGCCACCGTCGCGGCTCGGTCGCCCCCATCGAACAGGTATTCATCGGGGAACAGATCGGCAAGCGGGCTGGCGGCGATGGTGTTGGTTCGCGGCAACCCGGAGCCATCAGGGCGAGCAGCCAGTCGCGGTTCGGCCGGGTAGAACATCGGCGCCCTGCCGCTGGTTTCTGCGTTCCCTGAGCCTGATCGACTGACGGCTGTGGCAGGTCGCGGATTGCCCAGCGATACAACTCCCTCATCATCGGCTTCGTCAGATCCGTTGGTGTCGGTCAGCAGCGAGACGGAGCGCAGTGTCAGATTCAGAGGATTGCGGTGGTTACGCAGACGCAGGCCGGCCTGTTCGGGATAGCGAGCTTCCACTGGACGGCTGGCTTCCGCCGCTTCCTGATCAATCATCTGTGGTGAGTGAGTGGAGTAGACGTGATCGGGTTCTTTCTGCAGGGCGGCCGACAATCCACAGCCAGGAAGTGCCAGCAGGCTGGTGCTGAGCAGGCCGGATGCCAGCAATTGCCGGCGGAGTGTGCTGCTGTGGTTCATGCGGCTGGTCCTGATCGTGGCGAAGGGAACCGAGTGGACTGTGTGAGTGGGTGTGGTGGTCAGCGACGATTGGAAACCGTCGTGGCTTTGACTGCTGCGGCCGATCGCGGGTTGCGAGCGGTGGTGGTTGGTGTTTCAGCGGGTTGTGGAGCGGCTGCTGCCGGACCGCCACTGCCGAAGAAGAATGGCGGGGCCTGTCCATTCAGTGGTACGCGACCTCCGATACGAACGATGGCCAGTGGTCGACCGTGCATTTCAGCGGCAGCAATTGCGTTGTCCCCGGCAGCGACGGTCTGGGGCCGTTCGCGGCGGAGTGGATCGTCGGAGGCGGCTGTCTGTGGACGTTCCAGATAAATGACGCGGGTCACAAGGGCACCGGACGCTGCCAGTTTCAGGTCGTCTGCTGTGAACAGGATTGGGATCGGGTGCTGGAATTCCTGTCCGGCTGGCGGATGCAGGCGATCCAGCAGCTCGATGGTCGGATAGAATTCGGCGGCCGGGAATTCGGGAAGTTCGGCCAGTCGCAGTCGGTACAGGTGTCCCATGCCGATGGCGAAGGCTGCGGGGGCTGCGGCTTCAGCCGCGGGGGCAGGCTGGCCAGCGTGGATCGCAACACTGCCCGTCGAGGGCAGTTCGACGCGAATCGGCTGCATCCAGGTGGCATCTGCACTGCGAATTCGCCGCAGGATCTCGGCGTTGTACCCGGGTGGCAGTCGTTCATTCAGCGGTTGCCAGCCCGGGCCTTCCAGCGGGCCCTGGGCAGCAGCAGAACCACTGCCGAC
>CAIOKE010000069.1 GCA_903858815.1 uncultured Planctomycetaceae bacterium
CTACGGCACCATACGCGGCACATCGGCACCACTGACGGCACCGTTTTCCGACGTATTTCGGCATCTCGCCGGTCTGAGAAACCGGTGCATTACAGGGGCTCAGCACCCACCCTGACAGCCGATTCCGGGTTGTGACCCTTCAGAGAGTCGATCGCCTGCTGGATGCGTGGTTCGGCAGTGCTTCGCGAGTGCTGCAACCCGGGCGTGGATTCTGCATTTGGAGTGGATACGCGAACTGCGGCAACTCCCCGCCGTTCCTGCAGAAGGACGATCTGTATTTCGGCCCGGCGATCCGCCCGTTTCTGACTTGCAAGGATACGATGGGTACGCATGTGACAGGTGCAGGATTTGCCTGGGAACGAGGCCTGTTGGCGAAAAACTGAAGTTCGCCATCTGTGCAGGCGCATTCCGCCGCCACGGGAAGGGCATCAGGGTGCCGTACTGATCGGACCATCGGGCTGCGGGATACCGCACGGATACTGGCACTGCGATACCGTGGGCAGCAACCGCAGCCTGCCTGTCCGGCAGCAATGTCCTGCGGTTCCGCAGGAGCCTCAACCTCCCGAGGGGGCCAACATGGGCCTTGAATACCGATTACTGACCACTGACCACTGTTCCCTGAACCTCAATCAGTAACACTCGATACTGCTGCCTGCGGTGATACTTCCACGAACGTTTCTTCTTGCGCCATGTCGCGTTACTGGTTTCAAACCCGTGCGGGAAACAGTAAGAACAGCCGCGTTCCTGCCCGTTGACAATCCTTGAGATGCGGACGTTACCGCATTTCACCGGCAGTTCTGCACCCAGACACCGCCGCAGTCTGTGCTCATGACGTCGCATCACCTGCCCCCCTGCTGTACGTGGATGCTGATCAACTCACTTCAACAGGACACGTTTGCTTTCGGCAGGTTCGGCAAACCAACAAAAAAGCCTCCGGGAACCGGAGGCTTTTTGCGATTGATTGTTTGGGGCGAATGAGCCCTTATCAGCCGAATTCCGGGCGTCGCCGATCGAGTTGTTCCTTCAGTCGGGCAACGATACTGGAGTGCATCTGGCTGACACGGGATTCGGACAGGCCAAGCGTGCTGCCGATTTCCTTCATGGTCAGTTCTTCGTAGTAGTACAGGATGATGATCAGTCGTTCGTTGCGATTCAGACCTTTGGTCACCAGTTTCATCAGGTCCGTTTTCTGGATTCCGTCCGTGGGATCTTCGCAGCGTACGTCTTCCACGACGTCGACTTCGCGAACATCCTTATAGCTGTCGGTCTCGTACCACTTCTTTTCGAGGCTGACGAGATTGACGGCGCTGGCTTCGGAACGCAGTCGTTCGAATTCCTGAATCGACAGGCTCATCTGCTCGGCGATTTCCGCTTCGGTCGGTGGTCGCCCGACGCGAGCTTCGACTGCCTTGCGAGCTGCTTCGACTTTGCTGGCTTTGCTGCGAACCAGTCGCGGCACCCAGTCCATTGTTCGCAGTTCATCCAGCATCGCACCACGAATACGTGGCACGCAGTATGTTTCAAATTTGACGCCGCGTTCCATGTCAAAGGCCTCGATGGCATCCATCAGACCAAAGACACCAGCAGACATCAGATCGTTCAGGTCAACGCCTTCGGGCAGCTTGGCCCACACCCGCTCAGCGTTGTATCTGACCAGCGGCAGATACCGCTCCATAAGGCGGTTCCGCAGTTCCTGATTGGCCTGGTCTTTCTTGTATTCGATCCAGACTTCAGAAACATCTTCACTGACCTTTGTAGCCATTCAATCCTCCATGACGAACAGCAAGTGCGACTGCAGCGATATGAATTCGTGTCATTCATTATCGGCCCAGTCTGCCTGAAACATCATCACAATCCAGACAATGCTCAGACTTCACCGAACCTGTGCAGACTGCCGGTGTTGCCGGAGTTTGCAGATTCGGTGGAGTCCCGGCACGGCCTGGCGGATATCCGCCTCGGGCTGCACACCGCAGACTTGTTCGGTTCTTCCTGATTTTGTTTTTGTCATGTCCCGGCATCGGCCTTCACTGATGAAGACGCGACCGCTGTGACAGGCCCTGCGACGACCGAGGTTCATCCCTGAACCAGGCGGGCGACCACGAAGGCGGGCGGTTGATACAGAAGCCGGGAAACGAAAGTCCAGACGGATGAAACAAGGATTTTCCGGGATTTCCCTGGAATCCCGGGGCATCGGCAGAATCAACCGATCCCGCAAAGATCTGTCGGCAGAAAAAAACACTGGACCACCTGCGGCGTCACATTTGCCGAGTCCAAGGTGCAGAATCTGCAGAAACTTCACGCTGGGTCAAAGTTGGCCGGGCCCCGAGGAACAGGCAACGGCACTCCGATGGTGTGAGAAAATCCATCGGAGTGCCGGAGCCCCAGCCCAGTAGTCTGCCCGGCGACCCGTGGTCGCAGCAGGCGTCAGCGAGTTTCGTAAAGTACACCGTCGGGCCGCAGATGCAGGCCCGGACCAATTTCCTGCGGCGGAACCCCCTGCACTTCAAGTCGCAGCGAATCACCCGAAGAAACAACCCCATGAACACTTAAAAAGCACTTCACGGGTGCTGGTCCGGTTTCTGCTGCCACAGAATACCATTCCATCCGTGAAACTGAGGAAAACAGGCCCATCAGGGCGAGGATGTCAAAACAAAAACTGGCGTGATCAATCTGTCCGTCCCGGGGGCCACCGATGATTTCGGTCGTACCAAGGTACAGACACACCAGCCAGCCACGGTCATCCAGCCGGCAGTCAAAACCCACTCGCCCGACATTCGTGAGCGGTTCGAACAGAGCAGCAGACTGCTCCACAAACTGCTTCAGCCAGTCCGGGCGATAATCACGCTGCTCCCTCCGCAGTCGATACTGCTCCATCTGTTCCAGCAGTTCTTCAATGGACATCGGAAAACCCTGATCGCTCACCAGACCAGTCAGCCTGCTGCAGGCAAGGCCACTCACAGCCTCACAGCATCAGGGAACCGGATTCAAGGACCGCATCCATGACAGGAACACGCAGCACAGCCACGACCAAAACCGCTCCATGCTGCGAACAGCCGAAGTATCGAATTCACTTCACGAAAATCTCACGACTTTTCGCCCATGGGGACGTGGATCGACTGAACAGGGGATGGACCTTCCCGTGAGCACCTTCGGCAACTGTTGAACCTGACATGCCGAATGATCCGACTCTACGATCTGGAACGCATGCCCAAGCACTACCCGCAGGTTTTCACGATCAACAGCACAGAAAAACCCCCAGTTCTCAGAACTGCTGCAGGGCGGTAACGAGCAGCGAACAGACGTGAGTCAAACTCGCGAGACAACCGTGCGTCGGGATGAAAACGACTGCGTTTAAGGATTGTGTCGAGTGAGATCGTGCTGATCAGCGCTGCAGCAGTCTGGCGGCCTCAGGGGCGAAATAGGTCAGAATCCCGGACGCCCCAGCCCGGCGAAAGCAGAGCAGACTTTCCATCATGGCAGCCTCACGATTCAGCCAGCCCGCAGCCGCTGCCGACGCCAGCATCGCATACTCGCCACTGACCTGGTAGGCAAACACCGGCACTGCAAACTGCTCACTGACCCGTCGGACAATGTCCAGATAGGGCAGGCCTGGCTTCACCATAACCATGTCTGCACCTTCACTGATATCCAGAGCAACTTCCCGGACCGCTTCGTCCGTATTTGCCGGGTCCATCTGATAGGTTTTTTTGTCACCTGTTCCCAGACAACCGGCTGAACCCACGGCATCCCGAAATGGTCCGTAGAACGCCGAGGCATACTTTGCGGAGTACGCCATAATCTGCACCTGCGAAAAGCCGGCGGCATCAAGTGCCTCGCGAATGACCTTCACTCGCCCGTCCATCATGTCTGAGGGCGCGATAATATCGCAACCCGACTGAGCCTGATTCACAGCCTGCCGACATAGCGCCTGCAGCGTTTCATCATTTACGACGTAACCGTCCCGCACCAGACCGTCCTGACCGTGCGACGTATATGGATCCAGCGCAACGTCCGCAATCAGTCCGATTTTCAGACCAGCGGCCTTCACAGCCCGCATCGCTCGGCAAATCAGATTCTGAGGATTGAAGGCCTCTTCGCCGTCCGGTGTTCTGAGTTCCTGCGGGGTTGCCGGAAAAATGGCAATCGCCGGAATTCCCAGTCGCTCTGCTTCAGCAGCTTGCTCGACAAACACATCCACCGAAAAACGTTCAACGCCCGGCATTGATGCGACTGGCACACGCTGTCCTGTGCCTTCAACAACAAATACCGGCCAGATCAGATTGTCGACGGAGAGTGAATGTTCACGCACCATCCGCCTTGACCAGTCTGTACGGCGGTTACGCCGCATCCGAACCCAGGGAAATCCCCCTGCCCCGCCAGCCTGAATTCCCGTCATTTTCGATTTCTCCTGAGGCTGCGCTTGCCCGCAACGCTGAGGCAAGCGTGCTGTGCCCATTGACTGTCTGGCCCGTTACCCTGTGAGGCGTTCCGACTACTGCTGTTTTGCGGCAGCAGATAACGCCAGCGACCGCAGTTTCAGGTTTCGATACCAGGCTTCACCCGGTGGGCCGCCATGAATCTGTACGGCAATCAGACCTGTCTGCTCAAGAGACTGATCCTGCTCGGTGTAATCCACCGTCTGCAGATCGTTGATCCACAACTGAATTCTGCGTCCTTCGCAGCGAATGCGATAGTGATTCCAGTCATCTTTTTTGAGGACCTTTGCCAGCTGCTGAGCATCAGGGGCTGCGAGTATTTTGTTACGGCGTGATTCGTCGTACAGGGCGCCCCAATAGGACTGCCCCAGATCGGCCTGATAGCCAATCATTTCATGATGGTCGGGAATCCGCCGGCTGCGCAGCTGAATCCCGGCATTTGTGCCTGTCCCCAGCAGGCGAAATTCCAGCGTCAGCTCAAAATCCGCATAGTCCTTTTTCGTGGCAAGAAAGAAATTGTGGGGAATCTTCTGCTGCGGATTTCCACCCACGATTGCGCCGTCCTGAACACGAAACCACTTTGAATCGCCTTCCCAGCCATCCAGATCCCTGCCGTTGAACAGAGTGCCTGGATCTTCTGCATCCTGCTGCTGGGCAAACACGGAATCCGGTGCAAGGCACAGCAGAACGAGCGATGCGACCACAAACAGAAAGTAACGCACAGGAATGTCTTTCTGAGAGGAAAATGAACTGCCTGAGGGCCGGCAGCAGCGCCGCCCCTCCCAGCAATTCTCCGAACTGACCTGTGAGGAAACAAGCAAGCGCCCCGGCTCGGCGAGGTCGTTCCGGGAAATTCTTCGGTCTCTACGGAAAAACCAGTCCTCAATCATGTTGAGCAGCCTCCCCTTCCAGTACTCTGTAGGCTGTCTTTTCCGCACCATTTTCCCGCACGCCTCACCCGGAACCTCTGTGATGTGCCCCAACCTGCGCTGGATGCTGTCAGCAGCCATGATGCTGCTGGTGGCCACCATGGCTCGGGCTGATGACAAACCGGCTTCAGCCAGTGAATACTCACTGATCTGGCAGGGTGGTCAGCAGCTGCCGGGCAGTCTGCTGTCAGCCGATCATCAGCAGCTCAGCTGGAGTTCGCCGTTATTTCAGCAACCCCTGCAGATCCGCATGGATGTGTTGTCGGCAATTCAGTTTCCTGCAACGCCGGTACCAGCAACGGTCGACGGCAACATGTTTCGCCTGCAACTACGAGGTGGTGACGTCCTGCTGGGGCAAGTCACCGCGATATCGGACCAGCAACTTGAACTGCAGGACGCACACTGCGGAACACTGCAGATCCCGATCTCAGAAATCTCGGTCCTGCAGCGTCTGCAACTGGGTTCCGGAATCTACTTCAACGGTCCCACGGGACTGCAGGACTGGAAAACGGTCAATCAACTGACGGAGCGTGAAGAGCAGCAGCGAATCCAGATGATGGCCCAGCTGCAAAAGCAGGCGGAACGCAAAGCTGCAGCAACCGAACTGAAGACGGCTCGATCGCTGTTTGTCTGGAATGCTCAGCCCGACGGCTCGCTGTCAACCAGTCGTCAGGATGCGACCCTGTTTCTGCCCCTGCAGCTGCCGGAAAAGTTTCAGGTAGAAATTGTGCTGACGTTTGAACAGCGTCCGGCGTTCCTGCTGTCATTCGGACGGGATGCGGAAACTGCACCACGAATTGAAACATGGATTGACACATTGACAGCAGCGATCAATGGTCAGTATCAGCAGCTCAGACTGGTATCCGATCAGGATCGCACACTGCATCTGCAGTGTTTTGTGGACCGCACCGCCGGCAGTCTGCAGGTTGCAGCAGGTGATGGTCGTTTGCTGGGGACCGTGCAGCTGCCGCCGGCAGGTGGTGGGAAAAATCCGTCAAAAGCACAGGCAGCGGCAGAACCCGGCCAGAACGCCATTGGTAATCTGCTGGAGAAGCTGGTTCCGGGAGTCATTGACGCAGAGCCTGAACAGGCTTCGGCCTCCACGCCCGGAATTTCCACTGATGGCCTGTTGTTGCGCAATCAGGGCGGTTCAACTCGCCTGCGTCGCCTGCGAGTCAGTGCGTGGAATGGCACTGTTCCGGAAATTCGTTCCGGCAGCGGCATGCGGCTGGAAACCGTAAGTGGCGATGTGCTGTTTGGTTCGCTGAAGGTAGCCACGCAGCCTGATTCGCTGCAGATCCTTACCGATGGCACAGACCGCAGCATTCCCATCAGTCAGTTATCAGCCATGATTTTCCCGGCATCGGAAACCCAGCCGGAACAGTCGTCGGCTGTCCGCCTGACGTGGCAGGACGGAACATCGATTTCGGGAAAACTTCTGGGCATTGCTGAAGGGAAGGCACGATTTCAGTCAGCGTGGTCAGCAACAGAAGTCGCTGCATCTCTGGATGCAGCACGAGCACTGATGTTCACGGGATCAGCGCCCCTGGAACAGGCTCCGGACCGACTGCTGCATCCCGGCGGATCGCTGCAGGGTCGGCTGTTGATTGTTGATGGAGATCAGCCGCTGCAGTGGCAGCCTCCCGGCAGCAGCAACAGTTCCGCACTGCAGTCCGGTGGACAGGCCCGCTTTATCCGAACCGGAGATCTGCAGCATCTGTCAGCCGGTGCAGGATTTCATGACGCAGCACCGGATGTCCTGTACCTGCAGAATGACGATGTTGTGCCCTGCCGAATTCAATCCTGGACCGACGACACGATTACATTTTCGTCAGCGCTCACGCAATGCACCACAATTCCGGCTGCTGAAGTGCTGGCAGTCGAACTGAATCCTCCGCAGCGAGTGTATCAGCAGAATTTCGGTGGTTCGTCATGGACCGGTCGCACAGAATTTGCGGACGACCGCAGGACGGCGGTGTTCCGCGGCAGCGTCTCACTGATCAACGCCTCTGTACTGACTGGCGACACAGTTCGTTGCCGACTGACATGGCCAGAGAACTGCTACGGCACTCTGACATTTTCCCTGTTCGGGGATTCCGGTCGGCAAAGCCCGGCAACAACTCATGTTTCACTGGTCTTTCAGGACTCCATGATTCAGTTCACAGAACAGGCACCGTCAATTAATCAGCGGAATTTCTGGCGAGGTTTCAATCCGCAGAATTCACGTCACATCGTTCAGTCGCCGACTCGAAATGTGCAGTTGCAGCTGACAGTCAAAGACGGGCGCATCATTGCTGTTGTCGATGGGAAGGAAGTCCGCAGCTTTCGTCTGAATCCGGACGGCGCGGCGACTCGCAGCCTTGGTATGCATGCAAGTATTCAGTCGGCTGGGCAGGTCGTTGAAAACGGTCGAGTGATCGAAGGACCAGGGGTGCGAGTCTCGGAATTCGAGGTGGACACCATCGCTGGCGGGTCCATTCGCCAGTTTATCGAGCAGGAAGTGCGGGCAGCCACTTTGACAATTCCGCGTTTTCGACGACAGACGCCACCCACTCATGCCCTCATCGCTCCCAATGGCGACGTCCTGCGTGGCACACTTGTGAGGCTGACGGACAGTCAGGTGGTGTTTGAATCACGGCTTGAGGAACTGCGGCTGGACCGGAATCGCATAGCCGCCATTATTCGCCTGCAGTCTCCGGCAAAGACAGGTGAGAAGCCGGCGACAGAAGACGAGGACGACAGTGGCTTTGTGATGGCTGACTCATCTGCAGAATCGTCAATGCGTCTGCTGCTGACAGACGGCTACCGTCTGCAGGCCACTGTCAACAGGGCTGCGAACGGACAGTTAACACTGACGTCGCCTCTGCTGGGCAGCTGTCAGGTTCCCGCGTCAGCACTTCGTGAGGCGAGGCTGGGAACTCCGTTTACAGAAGCCACCGATCCCGCCTTTGACAGCTGGATTGCTTCGGCCGCACCGGAACCTGACTGGGATATCCCAGAAGCGGACGGGGGCAGTTCAGCTGCCAGTGCCCTTGTGGGCACCATACCGACCGATTTTGAACTGCAGATGCTGGATGGCAGTCGTTTCCGTCTGAGTGAGCAGCGAGGGCGCGTGGTTGTGCTGGACTTCTGGGCCACGTGGTGTGGTCCGTGCGTTGCCGCACTGCCGGAATACATCAGCGCTGTCAGCGGCTTCGACCCGGACAAGGTGTTGTTCGTAGCTGTCAATCAGCAGGAATCCTCGGAACAGATTCGGACGTTTCTTTCCGAACGAAAGATGTCACCGGCAGTGGCACTTGATCGCACCGCCACCGTCGCTGGTCAGTTTCAGGTGACCGGGATTCCGCATACCGTAATCATCAGCCCGGAGGGCACGATTGAAACGGTACATACTGGTTTCCGTCAGGGTGCTGGAACAGAAATGAAGACGACCATTCAGCAGATTCTGGACGGCACGTGGAAACGCCCAGCGCGGGACGCCGCGGAATCCACCCCGCCTGAAGCCACTGAGAAACCGGTGCTGAGGGAATAGGGGGCCGATGCGGCTAATCGGACAGGCTGTGTGCAGGGCGTCTGTCGTCCTGTGCATTCGCTGTTCACTGGCCATCTGCAGCGGGAGGCTGCTGGCGCTGCACAGCCGCATCAATCAGCCGTTGCAGCAGCTCAGGCTGTACTGCCCCTCGGAATCGTACCTGCCCGTCCAGTTCGACGACCGGTACCGAGTCACCGAATCGCTGCTGCAGTTCCGGATCTTCGTCAATATCAATCAGTTCGATCTCCGGCAGGACATTCTGGAAGTGTTCCAGAACTTCCAGTGCATGATCACAGAGGGGACAGTTACGGCGAGTGTAGAAGCGGAGTGTGGCGAACAGCGGGGTCGGCAGATTCGCGGGTGCCGTTTTCAGCAGCAGCGCGGCCATTACAAACAGGGCCACACACAGTGCAAAGTGGATACCGCGACTGGTGTGCCAGATCGTCGGCATTCCGGGCAACCCATCGCCCGTGCGATCGCAGAAAATCAGCACCGCCAGCACAGAGGCTGCCAGCATCAGCAGAGTACCCAGCAGTCCCCGCGCCCGATCGGTCGATTCATCCCCATGTTCCACCAACTGACAGACCTCCCCGGAACTCACTCAGATTCTTCTCGGCCATTCTTCAGCGCCAGCAGCGCGGCACGTTCAGGTCGTTCACGATAAAATGGATCCAGCGGATAGCAGCCAGACACCATTCCGTTGCGTGGACCGGTTGTGCAGTCGCTGAAAGTGCGGCACACTTTTTTGCGCTGCAGGATGCGGCCATTGAGACTGTCGGCGGGCAGTTCGGGATACGACAGTACCATGCGTCCGAGGCCAATCGAATCGGCCATACCGCGGCTGACCACGGCCTGACCGACAGCCGGCAGCCATTCCTGCAGGTACGAGTATCCGGAACCGACAACAATCAGGTCCGGGAACTGCTGTTTTAAACGAGCTGTTGCCTGAATCTGTCGCTGTACACCGCACAGCGGATCTTCCGGAGGCTGATAACCATCGCTGGGAGGAAACAGGGCGGGCCGCTGAATGTGAGGATTGTAATACGGACTTCCGCAGGTCGAACACAGCAGATCAATTTCCAGTTCACGCAGCAGCTGGCCAAAGAGAATCGGTTCACGCAGATCCATACCCTGCCCGCTGCCATCACCACCGAAAGCCTGTGTATACGGACCAACGGCCGCAGGCACTCCCGTTCCAGCCGGCCCCGGCAGGAACGGCACATAATCGAAAACACTGAGCCGAACACCGATTCCCAGCCCCGGAACCTCAGCACGAATTCCAGCCACAATCTCACGCAGAAACCGCGTTCGATTTTCAAAGCTGCCACCGTACCGTCCAGGACGATCAAAGCCGGAGAGCAGCTCATGGCCCAGGTAGCCATGACAGTGCTTGATATCAACCCACGCAAAGCCTGCCTCGGCCGCCAGTCTGCTGGCGCGCACAAAATCTTCGGTGAGCTGCTGCAGGTCATCATCTGTCAGCAGACAGTCGTCCGAATCCGCTCCGAAACGGCGATCCAGCAGCGAGTGTCTGTAGACCGTCCGCGGCTGCATACGCGCCTTTTCGAAAGGGCGAGCAAAGCGACCGGAATGTGTCAGCTGCAGGCCCACCAGCAGGTCATCCGCAGTACCGAACCGCTGCTGATGTGTCTGCACCAGCAGCTGCCGCAGTGCCGCCAGAGCGGGCAGGGTCTGTTGATTCAGCACCAGCTGGCATGGATTTGCGCGGCCATCCATGCGCACAGCCACAGCTTCACACCCCCACATCAGCTTGGCACCGCTGAGCCCGAAATTCTGCCAGCGGCGTTCGGTCAGTTCCGTCGGACGTCCGTCCGAGGTGCCGTCCCAGCCCTCCATCGGCAGAATGCACCAGCGATTTCCGATCGGGCCACAGCGGGAATGCAGCGGCGCGGCCAGCGGAGACTGCGGACCGGACTGAACTGCCTCATCAAAAGGCAGATCCAGCCCCAGCTCCTGCAGACGCGCCCGAAACTGCTCTGACGTCCTGAACGTCGAGACTCTGGGATAAGACATAACCGACCCCGCTCAGTTTGTCACTTACTGCTTCTTTTCAGCGGCAGCTTTGACATCCTTTTCAAATCGCCCGTGTTCAGCTGCCATCATCAGCACCAGATAATCCAGCCGTGCGGCGTTGGCAATCTTGGAGAAACTAATGCCCTCCAGATTATCGGTTGTCTTGTGGTAATACGGGTTGAAGCCGCCAAACAGAAACGAAACGGGAATCCCCTTTTCTGCAAATGAAGCCTGATCGCTGCGAAATGCCACGGTCTTTTCTTCATCGTATTCAAAAGCAAATCCGACATGCTGATTCGCCTCCAGCACCATGTTGTGCATAGCCGTGGATTCCAGCTGACTGCCGACGAGATGGATTGACGTGCGATTTTCCGTGGCCGGTTCGTCCGGCTTCTCTTCATCACGACCAATCATGTCGATGTTCAGCATGCAGATCATGTCAGACAGCGGACGCAGGGGATTGGCGGCGTAGTATTTCGATCCCAGCAGTCCTCGTTCTTCTGCACAGAACGCCATCAGCAGTACGCTGCGACGCGGCTTGACTGACCCCGCGTGAATGGCTTTGGCGACCTGCAGAATGGCGGTGGAACCGGAACCGTTGTCGTCAGCCCCCGGATACAATTCACCGCGCTGCATGCCAAGATGGTCAAGGTGAGCCCCGACGCAGATATGTTCGGCGCGCAGCTTTTCATCAGTTCCCGGATACCAGCCGACAACATTAGGAACATCGATCGCCTCACGGTCCACTTTCAGTCGAACATCAGCCACCTGAGTGCAGTGCACCAGCACACTTTCTCTGGATTCGCTGGGGTTGAACAGATCCTTCCCGGCACCACACTTTTCAGCCAGCACGGCTGCTGCTGACTGCAGCACCATGGCGACGGGAAATGCGGCCGGAGCCTGTTCGGTGCGATTGACGGCTTCATTACGAACTCGACCCTCATCGGCCACAATCAGCAGACAGGCAGGCTTACCCCGCACCACCCAGTCATCTTCTGCGGTGATCCTGCCACGAGCCTGCACCAGCACCAGTCGACCTGCGAAGGCACCCTCTGCAATCTCTGGTCGTTTTTCACCCAGTCGAACCAGTGTCACGGGCAATGGCGTCTGCAGACTGCCACTCCAGTTGCTGATTCCCAGCTGCGCCCCGGAGATACACTCGGCGTCACCAACTTTGACACCACTGTCGCCAGGAACGGTCGCCATACGAAAGAACGGAACATTCTGAAACCATGAACCGTTTTCCCCTGCTGGCTGGAATCCGCAGGTTTCCAGTTGTCCGGCGAACCAGCGAGCGGCCTTAAGGTAACCTTCCTGACCAGTACCCCGCCCGGCCATTTCGCCTTCCACCAACGTCGTCAGGATCTGTCGTGATTCCGCTTCGGTAATACTGTTGAATCCGGCTGCGTACTGTTGAGGTACGGCAGTCGCCCCGGCGTAAGGCCCGTCTGCAGCGATTGCTGCTCCGACAAACTGGCTGATCGCACAACCGACGATCAGCAGCAAAAAACCACAATTACGACGCACCACGATGAACTTCTCCCGGACCAGAAATACAGCAGGCAGTAGCAGCGAGCATCCTGTCGTATCTGACCGACGTTTTCAAACGCTCGGGCTGCCGCAGCGGCAGAATTCGGAAGTGGCGGCCAGCGAACGGCAGTTCCTGCCGATTCGAGCGGTCGACGCGGGCGGAAAACGCCGTACCAGCCGGGAATTCCCTGAAAATCCTGCGGTTGCATGTCGGCGTCCTCGGCATACTGCTGGCCGCTGATGGACCATGCGAATGAACTCCTCAAGGATTGCCAGGATGATCTCCTTCCGAAACCTGTTTCTGCTGTGCACTGTTTTTGCCTGCTGCTGCAGCGCAGCAGCACGGGCAGAAGTGGAAGCCATCAAGGGCAAGAAGTACCCACTGACGGCCAAACATGGTCCATGGATGATCATGGTCGCTTCACTTCGCAATGTCGACGAAGACTGGCGTAAAGGCGAAGGTCTGACAGCCGAGGAAGCAGCTGACCAGTTGGTTTATGAACTGCGGCGGACAGGAATTCCTGCGTATACGTGGGCCATGGACGAAAAGGTTGAACAGATCTCGTCACCACAGCCCAACAGCTCGCGCCGTTATGTCGCACAGCACGGCAGCATCTCGGTGCTGGCCGGCAACTTTCCGTCCAATAATCACGCCGATGCCAAACGCGCGCTGGACTACATCAAGAAGAAATTCAATCCGTCATTCCTTGGTGATCCCAAAAACGGTGGCATTCTGCCCAGGTCGAAGGATCGCACAGGGCCATTAAGCCGCGCCTTCCTGACCGCCAATCCGCTGTACGAGGGCGAAATCCGCGACGCTGAAAAGGACTCGTTCATCGTTGATCTCAACGCAGACCAGAAGTTTTCATTGCTGCAGAACAAAGGCCGATTTTCTCTGGTGGTGGCGACGTTCCACGGAGGCAGTGTCATGCAGGTCAGCGGCTCTGACGCATCACGAGCCATGGGCTTCTTCGATCGGAATTTCGGCAGGAGTCTGGACGAGTGTGCGGTCCGGGCGATGGAACTGACGGAAGCTCTGCGGTCGGCCCGTAAGCATGGTTACGAAGAAGACTTCGAAGCGTGGGTCTTCCACGAAAAGTACAAGTCCATGGTCTCGATCGGCTCCTTCACCAGCAAAGACGATCCGCGAATCCGTCCGCTGATGGCTCGCTTTTCCGGAAAGAACCGTCGCAACCCGCGTACAGGTGAAGACGTGCTGGTCGGGGAATCGTTTACGGTTCCCAGACTGACCAAACCCGGACAGGTCGCCAAAGACTCGTGGGTGTTTGACGGTACTCCCTACGTTATGGAAATTCCGCAGATTCGCTGATCAGCCATCACAGGGTTCTCAGAACAGTTCCTGAATCACGGCACCATGATCGACCGCTGTGATCGGACGTCCGGAATGATCGAGGAACTGAGCTTCCGGGTTGATGCCCAGCACGTGAAAGACCGTATGATGGATATCACCCGGCCGCAGTGGCCGTTCTTTGGGGGCTTCACCGAGACGATCTGTGGAGCCGATCAGTCGGCCACCCTGAACTCCGCCGCCGGCAAGGAAGCAGAACATTGAACTGCCCCAGTGGTCCCGGCCCGGCGTGCCCTTGCTGAGTGGTGGTCCGCCATTCCCACCATCGTTCATCCGCGGTGTGCGACTGAATTCGCCGCACAGCATGACGAGGGTGGAATCGAGCAGACCGCGTTCGGACAGATCCGTAATCAGCCCATAAACGAGCTGGTCGATTTTCGGCAGGTAGTTTTCCATGCCGGACTTCAGATCCCAGTGATGGTCCCAACCTCCGAAGTGGCAGGTGACAAACGTGGTCCCGGCTTCCACCAGTCGCCGCGCCAGCAGTGTGCTTTGCCCCCACGAATTTCTTCCATAGCGTTCCCTCAGCTCGACTGCCTCCTGCGACAGATCGAAGGCTTCACGAGTCTTCTGACCAGTGACCATTTCAAACGCAGTCCGATCAAAACGGTCCAGCGATTCAAAGGCTCCTGACACATCTGCCGCGCGCTGCAGTCTGTCAAAACTGGAGAGCAGTAGGCGACGATCGCCCAGTCGTTCTGTGGTCAGGCCACCAGCGAGGCCGATATTGCGCACCTGAAAATCGCCCGCATTCGGATCGCCCTCGGTTTCAAACGGGTTATGGTGGACCCCGAGGAAATGTCCGCCAAAGTAGCCTGGTCGCAATCCGATACTCATGCCGTACGGGACAGCCACATTGGCGGGCATACCAGGCATGCGGGGTCCGGTCAGCTTTGTAGCAAAGGCCCCGAAGAAGGGGAAACGGCCCTGAGTATTCGCGCCGCTGACACCAGCCCCTCGTCCGGTCAGCATCCAGTGTCCGCCTGTGAAATGATCGCCGCTGCCGTGGTGCAATGAGCGTACGACGGAAAACTTATCCGCAATCTTCGCCTGCAGCGGAAACAGTTCTGTGACTTCCATGCCTGGGACATTTGTGGGAACAGGCTTCCAGATACCACGGTACTCGGCCGGAGCCTCGGGTTTCATGTCGTAGGTGTCCATGTGCCCTGGTCCGCCATCCAGCCACAGCAGGATCACGGAAGTCTGCCGATCCTGTGTGGTGTTGGCAGCGCGAGCAGCCAGCAGGCCGGGCAGACCGGCAGAGAACAGACCGCAGGCCCCCAGTTGAACAAAGCTGCGTCGCGACAGGCCGTCACAGTATCGCGAGGCGGATTCGGACAGGATTCTGAGCATGGGACACCCGAGGAAGATGAAGGAGGGGGCGGGGGCGGGAGAATCTGCGGGGCTTATTCTGACAATTCATCGACGAACAGGAATATGAAAAACGCTTGGAATTTCCTTGCTTTCCCCAAAAACTGCGCACTCAGGTATTCTCACTGGCAGCTGCCAAAAACTCATGCTGCTGACCCTGATTTTCTCCCTGCTGCGCTTCGGAATCGAGCCCGTCTGCCGTAAAATATGCAGGTTGTCCGGGAAGGTCTGGCCTGCGCTCAGCAACAACACGGGCAGCGACATCCCTTCGTACACAATTGTCAGTGGTTCAGGTTTCAGAGGTTCAGGAATGCCGGATTCGAGGTGGTTTACAGAACAGCCC
The DNA here is from genome assembly GCA_903858815.1 of uncultured Planctomycetaceae bacterium. Taxonomy (GTDB): domain Bacteria; phylum Planctomycetota; class Planctomycetia; order Planctomycetales; family Planctomycetaceae; genus SXXK01. The sequence continues at coordinate 15,545 of CAIOKE010000069.1, forward strand.
TGCACAGCACTGCTGTGTCTTGTGCTGCTGTTCTGTCCTGCCATAGCGCTGGCTGATCAGGCCGACGATGACTTTAAACTGGGTGTCAGTCTGTACCGCACTCAGCGGTATGAGACCGCGGCAGGATCATTCGAACTGTTTCTGCAGAAATACCCCACGCATCCTCGCGCCAATTTTGCCCGACTGTATCTCGGACTGTCACTCAACTCCATTGAACGCTACAGCGAAGCGCGGCCGCGGTTTTCCGAATTTCTGAAGCAGGAGCCGGACGGTCCGAATTCCGCCGAAGCCCGCTATCGACTGGGCGAATGCAGTTTCTACCTGAAGGACTACGAATCGGCTGCCAAACAGTTGGCCGAGTTTCTGGATCGGCACCCCGACCACAAACTCAGTGACTGGGCTGTTCTGCTGCTGGGTGACGCCCGGATTGCTACCGGTCAGCATCGCAGTGCGGCTGAGATTCTGCGGCGTGTGGCACCGGAAAAGACGACTTCCCCTGTCTATGCAGATGCGGTTTTCAGTCTGGGTCGTGCGCTGGAGGCTGGTGGTGATCTGCCGCAGGCTGTGCAGATTTTTCGCACGGGAGCCGAGCTTCCCAATCAGCAGGTTGCTCAGCGATCGTTGACTCGAATTGCCTCGATTGAATACAGCCGGGGAAATTTCCAGCAGTCACTTGATGCATGGGTTCGACTGCAGCAATCCGGCAACGTGGCCCTGTTGCCGGCCGCGAAGCTGGGTGCCGGCATGGCGATGTTCAGACTGATGCAGTATCCGCAGGCGATTGAACAGCTGCAGGCTGTACCCGCAGAGGCGATCCCGGGGGCCCAGTCCCGCCTGTTTCTTGGTATGTCACAGATGCAGTTGCAGCAGGTGGAACAGGCTCGCGGCAGTCTTGAACTGGCGTTGCGACTGGCAGCCGATTCACCGCTTGCAGTGGAAATTACATTTCAGCAGGCGCGACTGGAACAGGATGCCGGGATGTCAGCGGTCGCGGCTGATCTGTACACAAGGATTGCTGAACGCTGGCCACAGGATTCCCGCGCGGGCCTGTGTCTTGCCAACGCGCTGGATCTGCGGCTGGCGGGCGCAGATTTCAATGCGGCGTCGACGATCTGGAGTCGTCTGGCGGAAACGCAGCCTGAGTATTCCGAACAGCCGCGGCAGCAGGTACTGTACGGTCGCCTGCTGCTTGGCACGAGACAGCCTGATCAGGCCTCAGCAATTCTGCGAGCCGTTCTGCAGACTGCCGATCCGGAGCAGACACCGATCGCTCGTTACTATCTGATTCGTGCGGAATCTGAAGCGGGTCGACACAGTGAAGTGCTGAGTCTGGCAACGACATTAAAGGATCAGACACCGGCTGACCAGTTGCCGCGATATGCTGATGCGATGCTTCTGGCAGCGGCCAGTGGATTGCAGCAGCAGGACTACACTGCAGTGATTGCATTCGTGGATTTGTGGCTGCCGTTGGCGCGAAATTCTGATCAGCAGATTGAAGCTCAGCTGCTTCGCGGACGAGCCTTCCGGGGCCTGAAGAAACCTGCTGAAACAGCCGCCGTTGCTGAGACTCTGGCGACCCTTGCCAAGACTCGCCCGGCCGCCTGGAATGCCGTGCTTTCACTGGCAAATATGGCGTTTGAGGACCGTGATTTTGCTGTGGCCGAGCCGCTGTTCGGGCGTCTGGGAAGTCAGCAGGAGCAACCGCAGCTGGTGCAGGAGGGGCAGGCTGGAGCAGCGTGGTGTCAGTTCGAAACTCAGCGATTCGACGTCGCCAGTGAATCGTTTCGCAAACTGGCCGACACCTTTCCTGATTCAGCGGATTTCATGCTGTATGTCATGATGCAGGCGACAGCTGCAGCGGAGCAGCAACCGGATCAGGCCGCAGTCGTGTGGCAGACGGCGTGGGATCGACTGCGCCCGAAGATTGGTCAACCTGAGGCGGGTGCCGAAAAACGCCCTCCGCTGAAGCATGCATTTGAGGTTGGCCACAGACTGGCTCGCACGCAGCAGAAACTGGATCAGCGGGATGCAGCTGCAGCAACGTGGGCAGCGCTGTTGCAGTCCTTTCCGCAGGCTGAAGACTCGGATCGAATCCTCGATGAATGGGCATGGATGTGGGTGGAAGCGGGCAATTACGACAAGTCTGACGAAGTTTACCGTCGTCTGTTGACTCAGTTTCCGGACAGCAGTTATGCCGGACAGGCGCGACTGTCTCTGGCTGAGAGTCTGTTGCAGGCACGGAAACTTCCGGAGTCTCTGGCCGAGATGGAAGCGATCGCAGCAGCGGCCGCGTACAGCTCGATAGATCGCGAACGCGCCACGTTCCATGTGGTGGAGATTCATTCGTTAAGTGAACGTTGGCCGGAGATGAAGGCAGCGGCCGAGAAATTTCTGGCAGCGTGGCCTGACACGGAGCTGGCTCCGCAGATCCGGCTGTTTCTGGCGGAGGCGCAGTTGCAGACCGGGGCGGCTGCGACTGCCGAACAGGGCCTGCAGCAACTGCGGGCCTCGTTACAGGCTGATCCTGCGGTGCGTGCCCCGTGGCATGATCGCGTCTGGGTGGTGCTCGCTGAAACTCTGCTGGCGCAGGAAAAGTACGTCGAGATCGATGCTCTGGAGCAGGAACTGAAGGCGCGGAGTCCAGAGTCGCCTTTCCTGTTTCAGTTACTGGACGTGCAGGGTCGTCGCTGGAAACAGCAGGCTCCTCCGGACTTTGAGAAGGCGCGGGAATATCTGCGAACAGTCGTGCTGGATCCGCATGGAAAAGGCACTCTGACCGCTGCCCGTTGTCAGACACTGATCGGTGAAACTCATCTGTTTCAGAATCAGTTTGAGGACGCGGTGCGGGAGTATTTCAAGGTGTATCTGAATCATCCACACGATTCGCTCCGAGCGCCGGCGCTGCTGCAGGCAGCACTGTGCGAAGTGCGACTGGGGAAAAATGATGCGGCCATCCGTGATTTTCGCGAGGTGATAGCCAGCTTTCCGCAGTCGCCGGAAGCCGTTCGAGCCGGCGACGAACTGAAGAAGCTGAAAGCAGCAGCCCCCTGACCAGAAACAGCAACGGATTGTCTCATGAGGAAACTGAATTCCACGTCCACTCGCAATCGCATCTGGCTGATGTCGGGCCTTATGCTGGCGGTGCTGTTGACCTGTCAGGCCCTCGCTCAGGAAGGCCAGGCGGTGGTTCCGGCAACGGAATCCGGAACATCAGCGCCTGCTGCCGGAACTCAGACCGAAGCACCCGGTGATCCCGGACAGAAGCCGGATAAGCCGGGTGGCATTCCGACAGATCCGGTGGGTATAGCCGAGGCCATGGGGCGACCATTTACGGTTGCCTTTATCATTGCTTCGGTCATCGGAGTCTGGTCGGTGATCGAGCGTCTGGTGATGCTCAGACATCGTCGCGTGATCCCGCGGGCTTTTGTCGAGCGATTCTTTATGCATCTGCGGGCCGGTCGCATGGATCGGACGGAGGCCCTGACGATCTGCCAGCAGAACGACAGCCCGGTGGCCGATGTGTTTATGCATGGAATTCGCAAATGGGGTCGCCCCAGTGTGGAGGTTGAGCAGGCTGTACTGGATGGTGGCGAGCGTCAGGTGAGTCACCTGAAGAAGGGGCTGAGAGTTCTGAATGGCGTTTCGACGCTGAGTCCTTTGATTGGTCTGCTGGGAACAGTTGTGGGGATGATCAACTCATTCAACGATATTGCGACAGCTGGTGCGATGGGGCAGACAGAAACGCTGGCAAACGGGATTGCTCTTGCGTTGCTGACGACAGCCGTTGGATTGTTGATTGCCATCCCTGCGATGGCTGCATATCTGTTTCTGGCGGGTCGCGTGGATTCTCTTGTGATGGAGATGGATCGCCTTGGGCAGGATCTTGTGCATCTGATATCCGCCGAGTCCCTGCGGGAACGTGCAGTAGCAATTGAGCCGGCGGCAGTGGCAGCGGCATCAGCGACTCAGAAAACGAAGGCCGAAAAATGAGTGGAGCGGGCACGGTTTGCAGCCTTCAGACCGCGCTGCCGACTGTCACGGTGGTTGTTCCGGTTCTGAATGAAGAGCACAGTCTGCGACAACTGGTCAGCGAGCTGCAGGCCGGAGTCGCGCCACATGCTGCAGGGCTGCAGATCGTGCTGGTGGATGATGGCTCAGCTGACGGTTCGTGGGGCATCATTTGTGAACTGGCGCAGCAGCAGCACCAGCAGCACGCAGCACTCAGCGGAATTCGCCTGCGACGCAATTTCGGCAAGGCAGCTGCTCTGACCGCCGGCATGCAGGTTGCCACTGGCAGCCTGATTCTGATGCTGGACGCCGATCTGCAGGATGATCCGTCCGAATTTCATAGTATGCTGCAGAAAATGCAGAGTGGCTATGATGTGGTGAATGGCTGGAAACAGCGGCGACTGGATCCGTGGCACAAAGTGTATCCCAGTCGAGTCTTCAACTGGCTGGTTGGCTGGATGACCGGACTGCGGCTGCATGATCACAATTGTGGTCTGAAACTGTTTCGTCGCGAGGTGGCGGAGGAGATCCATATTTATGGCGAGCTGCATCGATTCATCCCTGTGCTGGCTCACTCACGCGGATTTCGCGTCACTGAGGTGGCGGTGCATCACAGACCACGGCAGTTTGGAGTCTCGAAGTACGGTGTGCGACGATTTCTGAGAGGACTTCTGGATCTGCTGACGGTGACATTCCTGACGGGCTTTCGTCGTCGTCCGCTGCATGCGATTGGCGGAGCGGGACTGCTGCTGCTGGGAATTGGCACACTCGGTCTGGCATACCTTGCGATTGTATGGCTGCTGATTCGCACCGGCGTCCTGCCGACGGGTTCCATCGGCAGCAGACCACTGCTGGCCTATTCCGTGGCCGCCGTGCTGCTGGGTGGGCAGATTCTTTCGCTGGGGCTGCTGGCCGAACTGATTGTTGCCTTCACAGGACGTTCTGAAGAGACTTATAGTGTGCGGGAACGCACTGACAGCTGACAAACAGAACTCCACGGACCACGACCGCCATGTCCTCAGATCAGTCTGCCGACTTTCTGCCCCGCGCCTCAGGTCCGACACAGGAACATGCCTATCGCAGCGGACCGCGGATCGTCCGCCTTGAAACAGTGGTTCCGCATGATGCCATGCCCGGACTGCTGGCCCTGCGAATTCATACAGACGCCGGTACCGTGAGTGGTGTGCCGGTCATCGGACATGGTGAAACCTATTACATTCCGACCGCGGCTGCGGCCGTCATTCACGACTTCTTCGCCCCGCGACTGCTCGGCAGCTCGGCAACCGCCATCGAGAGTCACTGGCGATTCCTTTACGATCGCATGACGGCTTTTGGTGGCTGGGGAGCCGAACTGCGAGCACTCTCAGCGGTCGATCTGGCTCTGTGGGACATTTTCGGGCAACTGCAGCAGATGCCCGTCTGGCGTCTGCTGGGAGGACCAGTCCGTGATGCCGTGCCGGTCTACAACAGCAGCGGCGGACCTTCCTATGGTCGCACCAATCGACGCATTCCTGCGGCATCAGGCTGGCCTGGGCACGGGGACCCCGGACAACCGGGACCGCTGGAAGACAACTGGGCCAGTATGAATCGGCCGGAAGAGTTGGCGGAGGAGTTACTGGAGCTGGGCTATCATGGCATGAAGCTCTGGTCATTTGATGCCTGCTATCGCCGCTCCGGTGGCCAGTATGTGTCGGCGGCCGATCTTTGCGAAGGACTTGCCCCCTTCGAAAGGATTCGTGATAAGGTCGGCGACCGAATCGAAGTGATGCTGGATGGACATGGTTTTTTTACCATGGCAGCTGCTGTGCGGATTGCCGACGCCATGGCCCCCATCAAGCCTCTCTGGGTTGAAGATATCCTGCGTCCGGATTCGCTGCAGGCTATGACGCAATTTCGCTCACGCATTTCCGTGCCGGTGGCTGTCAGTGAAATGCTGGTGTCGGCTGACAGCTACCGCCAGATCCTGAACTGCGGTGCGGCAGACTACGCGATGATTGACCCGACGTGGGTCGGTGGAATCTCGGCCGCCGTAAAGCTCGTGGATCAGGCTCAGATCTGCAATATTCCGGCCCTGATGCATGACTGTACGGGACCAATGACGCTGCTGGCGGGAGTCAACGTGGCGGCCGCCCGCACAGGTGTCGCATTCCAGGAAACGGTTCGAGCTCATCTGGCAACACTCTATCCGCTCCTTATCGACGAACAGATCCAGGTACAGCAGGGGGGATTGCCACTTCCAGGCCGAGCTGGGCTGGGGGCACGCTGGTTACCCGAACTGTTCGATTCGTCCCATCCGGGCTATCGCTGTTCAGATCTCAATAGTCGCTGAAACTCAGGAACACTGGCTAGTCCTGCTGCAGCCCAGGGAGCGACGTCATTACCGTTTTCAATCGCGCCAGTGCACGGATGTAGCGATCGCTGGCCGCCTGCTCGGAAATCCCCAGCACTCGCGCCGACTCACGGTTTGTCAGCTGTTCAAAATGTCGCAGCGCCAGAACTTCACGATCCAATTCCCTCATTCCCGCAATCGCCTGATTCAACTTCTGAGAGGTTTCTTCCCGTACAGCGGCTTCGCTGGGAGTGGTGAGGTGATCCATCAGGTGAAATGACAGAGACGACGACGTGGAATCCGCTGCCCAGCCCTGATCGATTGAGAATTCAGCCCCGGCAGTACGCTTCTGGGCCCCAAGATGGCGACGATGGACGTCCACCAGCGTTTGGGCAGTGATCAGACGAAACCACACAAAAATCGATCGCGACGCATCGACAAGGAAATTGTTCAACCGCTGAACGGCCGCCAGCCATGCTTCCTGCAGCACGTCGTCCGCATCCACTCGCCCGTGCAGCCGAGGATCCATGCGGAATGTTACCATACGCCACAGACGGTCCCGATGCAGGGAAAACAGTTGAGCCAGAGCGTCGCGGTCACCCTGCGTTACTCGGGCAATCAATTCCGCATCTTCTGGCGTGTTCTGCATGCCTAAACCTCCGGATACACAGTGACAGGCCGACACTCTGAGTCTATCACACCACTGTTCCTGTTCGGAAGAAACTTGCATATCAATCCAAATGGACAACGAAATCACACTGCGGATTCAGAGACTTTAGCGATTGAGGCAACCGTGACTCAGCCTCCCCCTTTAAAACGTCGCACCCGGAAAAGCGCTGACACATGTCCCGTGAATTTCTGAATCTCGATGAGGTCGCCGATTGGTTGGGACGGGATCGTCGCACTGTTGAGAAACTTGTGCAGCGGGGAATCCTGCCGGGACGACGCATCGCAGGTGAATGGCGATTTCATCCGGCCGAAATCACGCACTGGGCCGAACAGGACCTGCGCACACTGGATGCCACAGAGCTGGCCAACTTCGAAAACTCACAAAAATCCACCGAACTTGATCAGCAGGCACCCCTCAAAACCCTGCTGCACCCCGAAACCTGTGAAATCCAGCTGGATGCAGGCACCAAACCAGCCGTGCTGCAGGCACTGATCGAAGTCGCCGGCCGCACATGGCAAATCTGGGACCCGGCCGCCGTGCTCTCGGCTGTCCGCGAACGGGAACAGGTGATGTCCACGGGCTTCGAAAACGGCGTTGCTATCCCTCACCCCAGGAATCCCCTGCCCGATGTGCTTGGACAATCACTCGTTGCCTTTGGACGGACGTCCAGTGGTATCCCATTCGGAGCCCCGAGGCGAACACTGTCCGACCTGTTCTTCCTGGTCCTGGCACGCGATGCACGCACACACCTGCAAATACTGGCTCGCCTTGGACGCCTGCTGCAAACATCAGACTTCCTCGAACAGCTGCGACACGCCGGTTCCGGAACCGAAGCCTGCCAGTTACTGCTGCAGGCAGACTCCCAAACGACCTGAACCACCCACAACCAACCCCAATTTCCAGGAAATCTACCGGTCGCACACTGCCACAGCACTGCAGACCACCGGAAATCGTTCGGCAGCAACCAGATCAACTGGTTCAATAGTCGCGCAGCTCCGGAGCCCGCGTATTCCCAACAACCCAGTGCACAAGCTGGGTATCGCCTTCCACTACGGGAAAAAACCCAGGAGGAAAGAAGGAGTTTTCGAACCGACAATCCAGGAATTGGCACTCCGCCCGCCATCTGTGTGACACCTCTGGCATCACCACACCACGCGTTCGTACCAACCACCACCTGTGCGCCAGTCATATGGCCTGAAAAATTTGGTCCAAAGCCGGCACAGTGCCATCGCCAGCTGCGCCAAAGCGACTCATTTTCGTCCATCGCTGTCGGTTGCAGACCCAGGAATGGCAACCGGCAATGGACAAAGGCTGACCAATTCAGCCGCCACGGCCAACGGATAGCCAAACCACTCCTGACGCCGACGAGAAAGATAGCCCCCGCATTCCTGACGCCCGAGGACAAGAAGGTGGCCCGAGCATTCCTGCTCGGCCCCATCCCTCGAAAAACATTGGGACTTCAAGGGTACCGAGAAGTTCGTGCCCGGGTAACGCACGTTTGAGTGCGTGTCCTGCGAGCGGCAGGTGTCAGCATGCATTGCTGAGCGCGCGTAAAAACAGGCAGTCAGCTTTCGCTGACTGCCTGCAGTATAAACAGATTGAGTTGTGAGAAGAGATTCTGGAACGAATCGTGGTGTGGTGATCACGCCTGAGCGTGATGGAAATCCTTAGAAAGGAGGTGATCCAGCCGCAG
>CAIOKE010000070.1 GCA_903858815.1 uncultured Planctomycetaceae bacterium
GTGAATGCTCGTGCTGCTCGCTTGCGAAGCTGGCTGGTGATTGCAGAAGATTCGGGGGTGTTGCAGGGGGTACTGGGAGAGCTGGGTTGTGTGTGGTCTGGTGAGCAGTCGTTGAGTTGGTGTGTGGATCCGTGTGCTGGTGGAGGGTGTGAGTGATGTCAGAGGGAATGAGGACGACGGAGGGTGGTCTGCGGCCGTGGTCTGCGGAGTGGTATGACCAGCAGTCGCGGACTCTGGGTGAATCCGCCTGTCGTGCGCTGGGGTTTTACGTGATCCCGCCGACCTTGCGACTGTCTGTGGTGATTCCGGTGTATAACGAGGAGAAGACGCTGCGGGTGCTGGTGGATCGGGTGCGTGCGGTACCGATTCGGAAGGAGTTGATCCTGATTGACGACTGCAGTCGCGACAGGACTCGGGACGTGCTGAGGGCCCTGGAGGCGGAGGGGGGGGCGGATGACTTCAATCGGGTGCGGATTTTCTTTCATGATGTGAATCAGGGGAAGGGTGCGGCGTTACGGACGGGTTTTCGGCAGGTGCAGGGGGATATTGTGATCATTCAGGACGCGGACCTGGAGTATGATCCGGCGGAGTATCCGAAGCTGCTGAAGCCGATTGTGGAGAATCGCGCGGACGTGGTGTTTGGCAGTCGTTTTCTGGGTGATCAGGCTCATCGGGTGCTGTATTACTGGCATTATCTGGGGAATCGTTTTCTGACGACGCTGTCGAACTGTTTTACGAATCTGAATCTGACGGACATGGAGACGTGTTATAAGGTGTTTCGTCGGGAGGTGATTGACGAGATTTGTCCGAAGCTGCAGCAGGATCGTTTTGGTTTTGAGCCTGAGATCACTGCTCGAGTTGCTCGTCGTGGTCTGCGTGTGTATGAGACATCAGTGAGTTATGCGGGTCGGACGTATGCTGAGGGGAAGAAGATTGGCTGGCGTGATGGATTTCAGGCCTTGTGGTGTATTGTGCGATTTGGCTTGATGGATTAGCGGTATGAGCGGCGAGCAGCGGGAGCATCGGAGCGAAGGTGAGAGTGGTCGTTCGAGGCATCGTTCTCGTGCGCGGCGGACGGAAGGCGAGTTTCGAGAGCATGGTGAGCGGCGTCCGCGTGGTGCTGGAGGTGGACGTCGTCGTCGTCGCGGTCTGCGTCGCATGCTGTTGTGGCTGGTGCCGTTACTGCTGGGGGCCGGTTCTCTGCTGTTGATTCCGTGGTGGAGTGAGCGTGGTTTGCGGACGGCGGAGCGTCAGTTGGACGCGGGTGATGCGGAGGCAGCGTTGCAGTCGGTGGAGGGGTATCTGCAGACGCAGGGCACATCGGATGCTGCGCTGGCACTGAAGGCGCGAGTGCTGGTGAAGCTGGGTCAGGCGGCTGAGGCATTGCGTTTGATTGATCGAGTGGGTGCGGCCAGTGTTCCGGAGATGCGGGCGTATTCTGAGGCTTCGTTGATGCTGCAGCGGTGGATGAGTGCCTTGCCGGTGCTGGAGCATCTTGTGAAGTTGCTGCCGGAGGATGCGGATTTGCTGCATGAGTTAAGTGCCTGTCGGGCTCGTCTGGGGCGTTATGAGGAGGCGATCGAGGCGGCGCAGCGATTTGCGAAGCTGCCTCGCTGTGAGGCTCGCGGGTATACCCTGATCGGTCTGCTGGAGCGGGACCGAGGTAACAATCAGAAGTGTGCGGAGGCGTGGTCGCGGGTGTTATCGATCAAGCCGGAGGCGGATGATCTGCAGGTCTCGGCGGGTGAGTTTTTTCTGGAGTATGGTAAGGCGTTGATGTTGTCGGGTGATGCGGGTCGTGCAGAACCGGCGCTGGAGCGGGGCGTGAGTCTGGCGGAAAGCGCAGTGGCATTGGCATGGCTGGGGAAAGCGCAGCAGCAGCTTGGTCGGCGTGAGCAGTCTGAGCGCAGTTGGTTGCGGGCTGTGCAACTGGAGCCGTTGAATTTTATGGCGCTGGAGGGTCTGGCGGAGCTGCGGATGCAGCAGCGGGATTTTGCTGGTGCGTTGGCGCTGTTGCAGCCGGTGGAGAAGGAGTCTGGCCTGACGAGTACGACTGGTTTTCTGCTGCAGCGTCTGTACGGGCTGGTGGATCAGCCGGAGAAGTCAGCGGAGTGGAAGCAGCGTACGGAGACTTTGAGGCGTCTGGAGGACGCGCGCGTGAGGATGGAGCAGGTGATCGTGAACAGTCCGGATACGCTGTGGGCGCAGGTGTTTCAGGCGTGGTATCTGGCGGAGCAGAACAACCGTGAGCAGGCAAAGGTGCTGTTGTATCCGTTTGTGAAAGAGGATGCTGACGAGTTTATTCTGATGTTATGGACATCGTTGCGTGACGGGTTGCCGCTGCCTGGGCTGGAGTATGTGCCGATGGAGGCATTTTGATCATTTTGATCATTTTGATCTTTTGAGATGATGTTGGTGACGTGAGTTGGTGGGCGAGTTCGGGGCGAGTTCGGGGCGAGGGGGTTTGTTATGTGTTGTGGAATTCGCGTTTGTGGCTGGCTATTGGCGGGGCTTGGGCTGTGTGGACCGGCGGGTCTGGTGGTGTTGCGTGCTGATGAGCCTGAGTCGGTGGTGCGAACTGTGGCGGGGACTGGTCAGCGGGGCCCTTTTGTGGTGAGTGGTGAGTCGTTGCAGACGGCGGTGAACGAGCCGTTTGGTTTGTCGATGCGTGAGCCGGGTGTTTTGTATGTGTGTGAGGTGGGTGGTCATGTGATTCGTCGTGTGGATCTGAGGACGGGGCGCAGTGAGGTTGTGGCGGGATCGGGTGTGAAGGGGTATGCGGGGGATGGTGGACCGGCGACAGCGGCGCGATTGAATGAGCCGTATGAGGTGCGATTTGATTCTGCAGGTTCGATGTATTTTGTGGAGATGCAGAATCATGTGGTTCGGCGTGTGGACAGTGCGACGGGTGTGATCAGTACGGTGGCTGGTACGGGGGTGGCTGGTTTTTCGGGCGACGGTGGTGCGGCGATTTCTGCTCAGCTGCGTCAACCGCATTCGATTGCGCTGGGTGATGATGGGACGTTGTACATTTGTGACATTGGCAATCATCGGGTGCGGGCGGTGGATTTGCGTACGGGTGTGATGCGGACGTTTGCGGGTACGGGTGAGCGGAAGCCGACACCGGACGGGGCTCCAATTGCCGGGACTCCGTTGAACGGTCCGCGAGCGCTGGATTCTGATGGTCGGGGTTCGTTGTATCTGGCGTTGCGTGAGGGGAATGCGTTGTATCGGATGGATCTGCAGCGGGGTGTTCTGCAGCATCTGGCGGGAGCGGGTCGGAGTGGCTATGCGGGGGACGGTGGTCCGGCGAAGGAGGCCTTGCTGTCGGGGCCGAAGGGCGTAGCGGTGGGGCCGGACGGGAATGTGTATTTTGCGGACACGGAGAGTCACACGGTGCGTGTGTATGTGCCGTCTGAGGGCGTGGTGCGGACGGTGGTGGGTGACGGTCAGAAGGGCAACGGTCCGGATGGATTACCGAGTGGTTGTCGGATGGACCGTCTGCATGGCGTGTATGTGTCGCGGGATGGTGTGTTGTATATCGGCGACAGCAACAATCACGTGGTGCGTGCCTTGCGGTTGAAGTAGTTGGGGGGGGGGGGGGGGGCGTGGGCTGTTCAGTGGTGTGAGAGGCTGACGGTGATAGATCGGAAGAGCACAC
>CAIOKE010000071.1 GCA_903858815.1 uncultured Planctomycetaceae bacterium
AGATCGTCCGTTAACGTGATGGGCAGTGTTTCTTCCCGCAGTCTGAAGTCCAGATGCAGCTTTGCAGGTTGCCTGATGAGGGCCCCGGCGAGGACGCAGATGCTGATGGACGGTCGCAGGTCCGTGTAATTCTGTCCCTGCTGCAGCCTTCGGACATAGGTTTCTGCGGTATAGAAGACCATTCTTTCGGCCATTCCCGCCGGCAGTGCGATCTGGACTTCAATGTTGAATTTGCGTCCGAGCGCGTCTTCGGCGAGCACGTCGAGGATAAAGAATTTGCCGTCTTCCGACAGTTTGCTGTGCACGGTGTTTGGGAAGGTGACGTCGGTAACGGGTATCTGTCCGCCCAGTACTGCGTTGATAAATCCGATGGTGATTGATTTTCGCAGTTCGCTTCCAAAGAGCAGTTTGAAGGCGTAATCGATCAGAGGATTGATTCCGATGACCATGAGTAGCTTCCAGTAGAGATTTGTGCAGTCGATGTGCCGATTCAGGTGTTGGAATATCTTCCGCACGCATGGGGATACTTACATACCACACTAAATCAAGCGATGTTGACGGGAAAAATCGGGAATCATGGTGGTTCGTGGCGTTCAGTTCCGGCTGGATGCCGTTGTTGCGGTTTGGGGACAGGTATCCAGTGAGTGGCGCAGGGCCGGATCTGAGTTGTGACAGGTCCCTCGGCGGGCCGTGGTCAGTGTTCAGTGCGTGCGTAGCCCCCTGGGAGGGCGAGGCCACCGCCGAGCCGGACTCCGGTGAACTCCCAGCCCGAGGCCACTGCTCCGTTACCCCACGGCGAGCCGTTAGCGTCAGCTGACGGGTGTTGTCGTGGTGCAACCTCCCCGAGTGGTTTTCAAGAGTGGTCCGAGCAGGAATGCCCGGTCTAAAGCCCAGTCTGCGTTTTTATCCCCGGCGTCGGGAAGGCCTCGGCGACGATGCTGTTCTTTGAGTCATTCCTGCCCCCACGTGGATGGGGGGCGTCAAAACGCACTGCGCAGCAACAGCAGGCGGGACAATTTTCAGCGTCGGGAGGCGGTGTGCAGTCGACGGCCGAGGGAGGTCAACTGAGGAGCGATTCTTGTCTGCAGCCATGTGTGCAGTCTGGTCGCTTCTGCTGCGATCCGAGCCTGTCTGTCGGAATGATTTCCCGTTGTCGTTTTTTTCTTTGCAGTGCCGGTTTTTTTCAGTGAACGCGCAGCAACCACCGCGTCCTGCAGAGTTCCCAGTTGTTTCTGGACCTGCAGCAGACAGCCAACCAACCGCTTGATGACTGCGTTGTCCGAAAGTGACAACAGCAGTTCGGACTGATAGCGGTACTGTTTCACCTGCAGCCGAAAACGATGCAGTGATTTACTGGTTGCTGCTGTGGGAATGGCTGTCTGCAGCTCTGCCAGTCGAATGGCAGCCTGTTCGACAGCCCAACTGGCTGCCGGGGCGCTGGCTACTGCGACAGACCGTTTCCGAGTCGCGGACGTTCTGATGGCCTTTAGCAGAGCACGACGGCAGTTTTTTAGAGCCTCATTGCGGGTCAACCGCCGTTCAATCTTCTGCAGCGGCTGCTGCAGTTTACGCCTGCGTTGCTGCCAATGCCGCCGAGTTTCAGCTGGGATGTCGCCCGCAGCCGAATGGTGCAGCAAAACGTCCAGATCCCGTGCTTTGCTGCTGGCCTTCAGAAGGGACCGGAGTTGCTTGTGCAGCCAGCGAACCTGTCGAGTTTTTCCGGACAATTCTCCAAACAGTGCCAGATGCTGCTGCAATCGCCTTGCTGAAATGCGAGTCTGATGCAGGTATTCGGGTTTCCTGTGCCAGCGCTGGCTGCAGCGTTTCAGGCACTTTGCCATGTGTTTCAGTTCGTGCTTCAGCAGCTGACGGGCAGCGTCTGCGACGGTGGCCGCTGGTACGACGGTGGCCGCGGCTTTCTTTGTCACTGCGTGGGCACCGCGAGTTCGACCTGCAGAACTTACCACGGCCGCGACTGCGGACGTACGCGACGACCGAGGCGACGAAGTCTGGCGAGCGGCAGCAGAGGCACGACGGGACATGAGACAAGCCGGATGGTGGTCAGGAGCATCCGTGCCCCGGGGTGTCTGTCAGAGGACTCCGACACACAGCCTGATGACAGCACCGCCACAAAAGCAAATGAACTGCCGTTTGTTCCAAAAACCTTAACAAATCAATGGAGAATGACGGGTTTTTGCTGTGGAAAAGTCTTCTGCCACAGCCCCGCGGATTCTCAATCCCAGCGAAAAATTCGCAGGGCGACCACAAACGTGATCACCAGCCACGCCAGCATCAGTCCCAGATCAGGCAGAATGGTAATCAGCCCCGCCCCCTCCTGCATCACCTGTCGCAGTGACGAGATCACCGGGGTCAGTGGCAACAGACGAATCACCGGCTGCACCAGATCCGGAAATCTGTCGGCGGAAAAAAAGATCCCCGAACCGATCCACATGGGAACCATCGTCAGGTTCATCAGCCCCGCAACAGCCTCCAGAGTTTTTGCACGGCTGGCAATGATCAACCCGATCGATGCAAACTGGAATGCTCCCAGCAGCACGATCACGCCAATCAACAGATAGCCACCATGACTGACAACGCTGAACATCAGCCGCGACAGAATCAGGATCACAATCATCTCGGGAATCATGAACACCATGCGACTGGCCATCATGGCTGCCACAAAATGGTGCTTCTTCATCGGGGTTCCCAGCAGACGTTTCAGAACCTGACGGATTCGCATATCGACGATGGCATATCCCACTCCCCAGACTCCGCCACCCATCAGGCCCATCCCGATCAGCCCAGGGACCAGAAAATCGATGTAACGACTTCCAGCTTCTGTCACAGCAGTCTGTTTCGTGCCGACAGGATCTTTACGCCCAGCAGCAATCTGCAAGGCATCGTTGACCGCATCCCGCGCGCTGACACTGCCCGGACGCGTCTGGTCCAGTTGATAGTGGTAGACGGCCTCTGTCCCCGAACCTTCCACCGTCAGCACCAGCTCGGCCTTACCCGACCGCAGCATCTGACGACATTCTTCCGGTGAACCACGCAGCACCACAAACCGCGGACTGGCCTGCAGTGTTTGTATCAGCTCGTCTGCCTGCGGCCCTTCCTGAACACACACCGCGACGGGTTCAACTGAGTCACTGCGAAAGGCCAGCCCCAGCGAAATCATCATGACCAGTGGAAAGACATAGGACCAGAAAACGGCTTCCGGAGTTCGAATGAATTCCCGGAACCGCGCGATAAACAACTGCACCAGCGGGTGATTGGCAGCACCAGAGCTCATCGAACGTTCCCTTCTGTGCCTTCATTCAGTCCATGCCCGGCGAAGTGCACGAACACATCCTCAAGTGTTGCCTGACGAGTGGTGAGTGATGACAGCTGCAGTCCGCTGCGATTGATCAGTTCCAGCAGTGCCGGTATCGCCACATGCGGTTCACGCACGGACAGGCACCGCTGATCACTCTCACGCCGAACTGCAATCACTCCCGGAAGACCTGCACCGAAATCTTCTGCAGGCTGCTGACCACCGCTGACAGCAAACGCCACCACGTGTTCAGCACCCAGACCGCGAATCAGATTCTGCGGAGAATCGATGGCAAGGATTCGGCCTCGATCGAAGATGGCAACCCGATCACACAATCGCTCGGCTTCGTCCATGTAATGGGTCGTCAGCAGAACAGTGCCACCGCCTTCGCGGAAATCCGTGATGACTCGCCATAGATCACGCCGCGACTGAGGATCCAGTCCGGTGGTGGGTTCGTCCAGAAACAGCAGTTGTGGGTTACCCACGAGGGCTGTCGCGACCGCGACTCGCTGCTTCTGGCCACCCGAGAGTGTGCGGATTCGGGAATGCATTTTCTCACGCAGCGACACACGATCGATCACCGCCAGCGGGTCAAGACCCTGCTGAAAGAAGCTGCGAAACAGGGTCAGAGTTTCAAGGACGGTCAGCTTTTCTGAGAGGCGTGTTTCCTGCAGTGAAATTCCGATCTGCTGACGAATCTGGTCGGCCTGCGTTTTCCAGCTCATGCCAAGGATCAGTGCTTCACCGCTGGTGGCCGACTGCAGGCCTTCGCAGATTTCGATCGTTGTCGTTTTTCCGGCACCGTTGGGGCCCAGAACCCCGAAACAAATTCCTCGCTCTACCTGCAGATCGATGCCTTTTACGGCTTCGACCGGAGGATTGCCGGGCCAGGTGCGAGTCAACTGGCGGCATTCGATCGCGTATGTCATCGGGGGATCCGTGTGCTGAAAACCTGAGATACTGCCTGCCGAGGTGGCGAAAGCCGGACAGCAGCAGCAGTTCGCGGATTGTGGGGCTGTGGCGGAGGAATTCAACAGCCTGAGTCTGACAGCATCGCGGAATTTCAGGGATTCGCCAGATGCGAGTCGCAGACGGTTGATGTTTCCCGCAGCTGATATTCTGCGGGCGACATTCACAGACTGGTCAGGTTTTGGCCATCGACAGGCGGGGACCGAGTAGAGTAGGGGCTGCAATCGAATCGGTGATCACTGCAAATCTGTTTGCTGCATCCTGCAGCGGGACGCCAACTCATGAATGCTCGACTGTGCCTGACTCTGGCGGCGCTCTTCGGATTCCTCGGGGTGACTCTGGGCGCCTTCGGGGCTCACGGCCTGAATGACACAAAGTATCTCGAAAATCGCTACGCAGACCTGCCGGAAAAAACCGTGGCCGGCCAGCAGTTTCCGGCCAGTTACAAGTATTTCCGTGACTTTGAGACCGGGGTTGAATACCAGCTGACGCATACTGCTGCACTGCTGGCTGTGGGACTGCTGATGCTGCACTACCCAGCAAAACTGCTGTCGGTGGCGGCGTGGTGTTTCGCCGGTGGGATCGTGTTCTTCTCGGGATCTCTGTATGTGCTTGTCATTCTTGGACCGAGGGCGGGAGGGATTCCCTGGGGGGCGGTGGCTCCGATTGGCGGAACCCTGCAGCTATTGGGCTGGTTGACACTGGCGGTTGCGGCCGCTCGCCTGCCAATCAAAACGGGGGCAGCCGGCCAAACTTGAGGGAAACCGCAGTGGGGGTCGGCAAGACCAGCGGATTGACTGTCAGTCGGGCGGTGTGAACGGCTTGAACGGAGCATTTTACGGACAGCCCGTAACCGCCAGTCCGGGCGAATTTTTCGCAGGTTTACCGTTTCAGGATCGATTGACTGCTTGAGCAGCGGAAATTCCGGGCGTAGACTTTGACTGGCGTGGAGGCGGGCTGTGATGCTGCGCAGGCGCCGGATCGAATTCGTGTTCGGTTTTCCACGACCGCTGTCTTTTCGTCTGTGGGTGCAGGGATGTCGCTCCACAGGCCGGCAGTGAAGTCGGCAGTGTTCAGGATCAGTGGAGTATGGCAAGTTTGCTGCAGGTGGAATTGACATCCGACGAGCGTGATGTGCTGCTGCGTGGACTGCGATATGTTCGCAGTGCCATCATGCTGGAAACTCGAGAACCATCCGTCGAGGACACTCGTCGCCGTTGCAGCCTGCTGGACGAGATTCAGAATCTGTCACAGCGTCTGGAAAACTCAGACCCGCTCGCCGTGCATTCCTGACGTCTGACGTCTGACGTCTGACGTCTGATGCTGTAGCGTTCCCGTTCGCCACCGGTTCGCCCTGCCAATGCAGGCCACACGGTCTATTCGGGAGGGCGAGGCCACCGCCCAGCCGCAACTGCGTGGATGCCGTCACCGGGCTAAGGCTCGGTGGTCCGAGGGGCGTTCACCCGGACGATTGTTCCAGTGCGGCACGAAGTTGTCCGTCGCAGTTTTGCAGGCGTTGGCGAGCCTGTGCGGGGGTCAGGCCGATGCGCTGGACGACGACGGCCGTTTTCACTTCACCACCGGATTGTGCAAGGACATCAGCGGCCTCAGAACGTGGCAGTCCCGTGATTTCGGCTACGATCCTTACGGCTCGATCCTGCAGCTTTTCATTCGTCGCTTTCAGGTCAACCATCAGATTGCCGAACGTTTTCCCCAACCGGATCATGATGCCGGTAGTCAGGGTGTTCAGGACCAGTTTGGTGGCGGTTCCTGCTTTCAGGCGAGTGGAGCCGGTGATGATCTCCGGTCCCACGACGGGTGTGATCATGATGTCGACGGCATTGGCCAGTGCGGAACCTTCATTGCAGGCCAGTCCCAGCGTCAGGCAACCGGCATTGCGAGCGGCGGCGATGGCGCCGAGGACATAGGGAGTGCGACCGCTGGTGGCGATACCCATGACGGAATCGAGGCTGGTCAGCTGCAGTGCTGCCACGTCAGCAGCGCCCTGCTGACTGTCATCTTCAGCTCCTTCCACGGCATTGGTCAGCGCCCGGTTGCCTCCGGCGATCATGCCGATGACCATGCCGGAGGGCACGCTGAAGGTCGGCGGGCACTCTGCCGCATCAAGAACTCCAAGACGCCCGGAAGTACCGGCTCCGGAATAAATCAAACGTCCACCCTGTCGCATCCGGTCAGAGATTTCGGTGATAGCGCGAGCGATAGCGGGTGCCTGTGAGGCGACAGCTGCCGGGACCTGTGCATCGGCTTCGTTGATGACCTGCACCAGTTGCAGCGTTGAGAGCGTGTCGATGTGGAGGGAAGCGGGGTTACGTGCTTCGGTGGCAGCAGCGGTCGGCAGCGGATATTTCACGGGGAACCTGTTTTGTACAGCAGTCAGGAAGAATCGGGGCTTTCGAACGTCGATTCTGACGCCCCAACAAGGCGGGAAAAAGACGGAAATCCACGCATTTCTGCGTTCGGGGACTCTTTTTTTCAGAATTCGGTGGAAATTCTTTCGGATTCTGCGAACCATTTTCCCCTCTGAAGGTGTCTTAGTGTCCAGAGAGACATTGTATCTCTCCAACTGGCGGGCCTGCCAATCGTGTGCGGTCCGCTGCACCGCAATTGCGGTGGTTTTGGAAACGCGTCGTCCTTTGGGCGACGTTGCTTATCAGGAGGCAGACCCATGCTGCTCATGACTTCCAGCACAGTATCCACCAGCTCATTCGCGGCCCAGGTCGCGTCGACGGTTGTGGCTCTGGTTGCCGAAGACGCCTCCTGTTCACGCAGTCTGCATCTGCAGCATCAGCATCAGATGCATGATCGACTCGGGGGATATTGGCGCGCAAGCAACCGCGCTGATTCCAAACGCATCTGCAGGTCTGACCGAAATGCGATGTGTTGCAGCAACCCCCTGATGAACCTAAGCGGAAATCAAGGCAACCAACCGGATTGCTGACGTTCTGCTGACGGTTGAACCCGCGGATGCTCAAACGGACCGATTGTCGGCTCAAGCCGCCGACATCTTCTGGATCCCTGCGGCAGTGTCGCCGGTTCATTCTGCGTGATTCCAAAACTACTTTGTCCAACCGCGCTGATCGGGGCCACTGGCTCAGCGATCGGGCGATTGCGGGAGCATAACAATGACTGGTGAAATGATTGTCAGACTGGTACTGCGAGCTCAGTCCGGTGATCGACTGGCGTTCGACACGCTGACTCGTGAGTTCCGGCAGATGGTGATGGCAACTGTCCTGCAGCGGATCCGAAATCAGGCGGAAGCCGAGGAGGTGTCTCAGGACGTCTTCCTGCGAGCTTTTCGCAAGCTGCAACAGCTGCAGGATCCGGTAACATTTCCGGCATGGCTGCGACAGATTGCGGACCGGCAGGCACTGAACAGGCTGCAGCGTTTACCGCGTGAGCGGCAGGTTGAGGATGAGTACCCGGAAGTGGCCGGGCATGTGGCCGAGCAGCCATTGGTGCAGATACTGCGCGAGGAAGAAGCGGAGCAGTTGCACGAAGGCCTGTCTCTGCTGCCAGCTCTGGACCGCGATACGCTGTGGGCCTTCTACTTTGAAGGTTGTTCGCTGCTTGAAATGGCGGCACACTTTGATCGTCCGGTTGGTACCATCAAGCGACGCCTGCACACAGCACGAGGTCGACTGCGGGACGTTCTGAGCGGACTGCAGCCGGCCTGACGTACGGTTCGGCTCAGCAGGAGCTTCGCCCTCCCAGGGGAGGAGGCGCAACGCTTCCAATTCGGGATGGCGAGGCTCCCGCCGCGCCGTGGGCTTCATGTGCTTTGCGTTGTTGCGGCTCAGCAGGAGCTTCGCCCTCCCAGGGGGGGAGGTGCAACGCTTCCGATTCGGGATGGCGAGGCTCCCGCCGCGCCGCAGGCTGAGTTTCAACCGCATCCCTCTAACTGACAGCGCCAATCGCTTCCGGGCCACGTCGCGCACAAAAGTCGCCAAACGATTCAGAACCAGTTCGCTCAACACGATATCGCTGCAGCAACGGCACCAGCGCTGGAACAATCTCTTCCAGCGGTACCATGTCCCGATAAATGAAGCCCAGCCGAGTCCCCTCGGGGTTGCCACCCACAAACACCGTGTACTTGCCCGCTGCTTTGCCCACAAGACCAATGTCCGGAGTATACGGGCGAGCACAGCCGTTGGGGCATCCGGTCATATGCACGGCCAGCTTGTCCGACTGCAGACCCAGCTTCGCGACCTCCTGCTCCAACTGGTCAATCACACGAGGCAGGGCACGCTCCGCTTCCGTAATTGACAAACCACAGGTTGGAAAGGCCGGACACGCAATCGAATAACGTCGCAACAGAGACAGCTGATCCGATCGCAGAATCCCAAATTCCGCCATCATCCGTTCAATCTCGGCACGGTCCCCCGGTTCGATGTCACACAGAATCAGGCTCTGCAGAGCCGTCAGCCGCACCTCCATCCCAAACCGCCCCAGAATCGCACGCAAACCAGCCTTCAACCGCAGCGATCCCTCGTCCTTGATGCGTCCGTTTTCCACATTGATCCCAAGGAACAATCGGCCATCGCCCTGCTCATGCCAGCCCAGATGATCCTCAACCCCAGTGACATCGACCGGATGAGGATCGGCCAGAGGACCCCCGAAATACTGCTCCACTGTCGCTCGAAACCGGTCCACGCCCCAGTCGGCGATCAGGTACTTCAGGCGAGCACGCTTGCGATCCTCTCGATTACCAAAATCACGCTGCACCTTCACGATCGCTTCACAGACAGCCAGCACCTGCTGCGGAGTCGCAAAGCACAGGCGCTTCGCCAGCGCAGGGAACGTCTTCTCGGCAGAAGGAGTCCGCCCCATGCCACCACCAGCGAGGACGTTCCAGCCAATGATCACGCCACCCTCGACCACAGCCAGCAAACCCAGATCCTGAGTATACAGGTCGACACAGTTGTCTTCCGGTAAACCCACACCCATTTTGAATTTACGAGGCAGGTAGCGGGGACCATAGATCGGTTCGTCCACCGGCTGAAACTCTCCCACCGACTGCTCGTTCCCCTCGTCGTCCCGCAGCCAGATCTCAAAATACGATGTGGTCTTCGGACGGAAATGCAGCGCCAGTTGATCGGCCATCTGCTGCAGGCCCGCACGCACACCGTCATTGCGAATCGGAGCCGGACAGGCCATCACGTTACGATTCACGTCACCACAGGCCGCAAACGTTGTCAGCTTGATCCGATTGATCTCGCGAATACTGGCTTTCAGATTTGACTTCAGGACCCCATGCAGCTGCAGACCCTGACGAGTGGTGATCCGCAATGTCCCATTCGCCAGCAACTCACACAAGTCCAGCTCGGCCAGCAGCTGCTGCGCTGTTAATCGGCCACCCGGGATCGCCGTACGCACCATACAGCTGTACTGCTTGCCCTTCGCCTTACCGTCTTCGCCCTTCGCCCGACGACTGTCACGATCGTCCTGCAGATAACTGCCATGATGCTTCAACAGCGTTGCCGCATCGTCCGAAAATTCCGGACGATCATTCAGCAGTTCTTCTGCCAGAGTCCCCCGCAGCTGCTGAGACGATTCCTTGAGAAGTTCGACTTTGCTGAGCTTCTGAGTTTCCGACATGATTCATCGTCCGCCTGCTGGCCACACCAAAAAATCTGCACAAAAGTGTGCCGCGAGTCTACCGGGGGGAACCCGGATTGACCAGCACAAAACACGGGCTCCCCAGCCCCCGGAAAGCCCCCGTTACTCCAGCCTTAACGGGCCTCCCAGCGACCAGACCTCGTTGCTTAAGGGTTGAGCATGTCCGGCGGTCACCCACAATCGGTCCCCCAGCACAAACACCGAATGCTCGTGCCGCTCCTTCCAGACTCGACCACTCTGCAACTGCTTCCAGTCCCGACCGTCTCGCGAATACCACACGTCACCCCAATTACGATGGGGATTTCCCGACCAGCCCCCCAGCACCCACAGATATCCACGCCATGACACCGCCGAAAACCACAACCGCGGGGACCACGGAGCATGCTCAGTGACACACTCCCAGTTCACCCCATCCACAGAACTCCAGACATCGTTCCGCGCATGATGCTCAGGCACATAATTGCCACCACCCAGCACATACATCTTTCCACCATGCGAAACCGCCTGGTGATAGGCCCGCGGAGCCCACCCGGCGGCTGCCGTCTCGCGACGCCACTCACGACCATCAGTCGTTGACCACACGTCATTCTTCAGACTGCTCGCATCACCAAAATAATAGTTCTCCGTCCCACCCAACAACCACATCCGACCACCAAACTCCACCAGTCCGCCAGCCAGCCGAGCACTCCATGGAGCTGCCACCACGTCCTGCCGCCACTCCCGCCCATCACCCGTTGACCACACTTCGTTTGATGCCCCGTGACCCTCCAGACGACCGTTGAACCAGCCTCCCATCAGCCACATCCGGTCCTGAAACACAGTCACCATCGGCAGATCACTGTGCTTCCACGGAGCCCGCTCGGTCTCCAATACCCAGTCCCGCCCGTTTTCACTGCTCCAGACGTCCCGAGGCGGTGCAGAATAGGAGTCAAACCAGCCCCCCAGCAGCCACATCCGCCCCCGAAACACCGCCTCGCCCGAAGAATCCCGCGGCTGCCATGCCGCTGTTGCTGTCTCCAGAGTCCACTCAGCAGAATCGGCCACGTCCTGACCACAACACCTGCCGAGACCCCCGCAGTCGCTGACAAAGACGACCACTGTCAGCACCAGCAGCAGCCACCTTCCCGGCTGGAATTCCGTGGCCACATCCGCTGACCTGCCCATCAAATCACTCCCGCTGACACCCTGCACCCTGCACTCAAGTCCCCACGGCCACAGAGCCCGGTCACCTGCCCTCATACGGCGGACGCGAATTGCGACGGCGCGGAGGCTGCAGGTAATGATATCCCGTGTTCGGGTTCGTGCGGTCATACGCAAAGGCCTCACGGTTATTCAGAAAATGCTTCAGGTAAGAAATCGGAATCGCAAATCCCAGCCCTTCCCCAAACTGCAGCTTCATATTAATCACACCCGCCACCTGACCACGCTCGTTGAACAGCGGACCGCCACTGTTACCCGGGTTGATCTGCGCGGTCGTCTGGATGTACACGATGCCGTCCATGTTGCGATTGCGAGTACTGACGATGCCCTCGGATACAGATCGCTCCAGTCCCAGCGGACTGCCAATCGCAAACACCGCGTCCCCCTCACGATGAGCATCGTCAGCGGCAAGTGCCACCGGCCGGAATGGCATGTCAGCCTGAGCCGGAATCTCCAGCAACGCCAGATCAAAGTGCGGATTCAACGCCAGAATCTTCACATCACGAATCGCACGCCGCTCAAAATCACCTTCCCGACCACGATGAAAAATTGTCACCGCCACTCGTGTCTGACCCTCAATCACATGGTAGTTCGTCACGCAATAACCACGCGAATTGATGATGAAGCCGGAACCAAGACCTCCCGGAGTCTCAATCAGAACAACACCCTCGCCGTAAGTTGCTACCAGCTCTTTCACCGTACGCTCCGGCAACTCCGTCGACAAATACAGACTGTCGACCATCGCGGCGGTTGTTGCCTCAGCAGACTCTGCCCCCTTGCGTTCCTGAATCTGATCCACCGGAATGCGAATCACGTCCACACCCACATCCACAAACAGCGTGTCCTTCTGCACCTTCAGGACTTCACCCTCAACTCGCTGCCCGGACTTCAGCACAATCACATCGGCCAGCGCTGCACCGGCCGATTGCCCCAGCACACAGCACAGAATGACCGCTCGCAGCACGATTCGACATTCCAACGACTGACCGCTTGCTGTTCCAGCTGTTTGCATTGCAGGACATTCCCCGAAAAATGTTGTCAGGCCCAGGATCGCTCAGGAAACAATCTCTCGAATCACCGTTCCCGCCACATCCGTCAGTCGAAATCGCCGACCATTATACCGATACGTCAACTGCTCGTGATCCAACCCCAGCAGATGCAGGATCGTCGCGTGCAGGTCATTCAGATGCACGCGATTGTCCGCCGACTTGTAACCAATCTCATCTGAGCTGCCATACGTCATGCCACCACGCACACCACCACCCGCCAGCCAGCACACCAGATGATGCGGATTATGATCGCGTCCCGGCTTGCCGCCCGTCTGAGCAATTGGCAGACGCCCGAATTCACCACACCAGACCACCAGCGTCTCATCCAGCAGACCACTGGCCGCCATGTCCGTCAGTAATGCCGCCACGGGCTTGTCCGTCTCACCCGCAAACTGCCGATGATTGCCCTCAATATCGTTGTGCCCGTCCCACGAACGCTGGTTCTCCATGCCACCTGAGTAGATCTGCACAAACCGCACTCCACGCTCTACCAGCCGACGGGCCGTCAGGCACTGTCGCGCAAAATGATCGCACTGCTCATCGCCAATCCCATACAGCGACTGCATCTGCTGAGTTTCTGAAGAGAGATCCAGAGCCTCAGGAGCCGCAGACTGCATCCGCCACGCCAGCTCAAAACTTTCAATTCGCGCTGACAACTCAGAATCCGCAGCATGCTGCGATTGATGCAGACCGTTCAGCTGCTTCAGCAGATCCAGACTGCCACGCTGCAGATCGGCCGTCAGCTCGCCCGGCCGCACCAGATTGTCAATCGGATCACCCGCTGGTTTGACCCACGTCCCCTGATACACACCCGGCAGAAAGCCGGCACTCCAGTTGGCCGCATGACCCTTCGGCAGACCACGCCCCTTCGGATCACTCATCACCACAAAACCCGGCAGATTCGAGCTCTCACTGCCCAGACCGTACGTCACCCACGAACCCACACACGGGAAGCCCATGCGAGCCATCCCGGTGTTGATCGCAAACAAGGCCGGGGAATGATTGTTGGACTCAGTATAGCCACTCTGAATGATGGCCATCCGATCCACATGCTCGCCGAGATACGGAAATATTTCCGGCACCATCCGACCACATTCACCTCGCGGCTCAAACCGAAATGGTGACTGCATCAGATTGCCCACCGCGTTGCGGAAGAAACCTGTCGTGTCGGCAAACCCCGAATCAAACTCGCGAATCGTGCGTCCGTTCCAGCGAGTCAGCTCGGGACGGTAATTCCACGTGTCCACCGGACTGGGACCACCGTTGATGAAGATCCAGATCACACGCTTCGCTCTGGCCGGAAAATGACTGGGCCGAGCCGCCAGCGGACTGAGCATTCGATCGCCCGCAACGTCCTCACCAGCCTGCAGCAGACCCTGATCCTGCAACAAACCCGTCAGCCCCAGCATTCCGAAGCCACAACCCGTGCGAGCCAGAATCTGACGCCGAGACCAGAATTGCGGTGACCCCGCGGCCAAAGGATTTCCACTGACAGATGACCCAGTCATATCGGAGCACTACCTTATGTGACCAGCCTGCGACACCAGACAACGGAACTGAAAATCTGCATCCCGGATCCAGAAGGTAATCCTACCGGAATTCAGAGCCAATGGCCAACAGGTTTTCCCCGGCAGAACCGCGTTTATTTCGAGCCGATTGCCCACACCGCTACCGTCCCCTACACTCATTCTCACTCTGCGACACGCCGTACCCGCACACAAAATCACCGCCACACCTCAGGCATCGCCTCAGATCCCCACCCCATTCCCGCCACTCCCTGCATCGCCCACGCTCACTGTTCGGCCCTGCGAGCACCTATATGTACGAACTGTCAGAATTCGCACGTCGCTGCCTTAACCGCTTGCTGCTGGTCGCGCTGGCCTGCTCTGCTGCCCCACCCTCAGCAGTACTCAGCAGCGCAACAGCACAGGAAACTCCGCCCCTGCAGCTGCTGCAGCAGCATTGCGGGAACTGCCACTCCGGAAATACCCCCAAAGGCGGTTTTCTTCTTTCCAGCCTGTCCGCAGACTTCACGGAACGCGGCAGCCGCGAACGCTGGCTCAATGTCCTGCACCAGTTGCAGGAACGCAGCATGCCACCCGCCAGCGAACCGCAGCCCACGGACGCCACACGAAATCACCTGATCACCTGGATCAGCAACTCCTCCACCACCGCCGAACTGCAGCAACGCGCATTTCAGGGACGAGTGGTCATGCGACGCCTGCAGCGCGATGCGTGGGCCAATACCATTCGCGATCTGCTGCACGTCGATGTCGACCTGACAGACCTGCTGCCTCTGGAAACGTCCACCAACGGATTCGATAACAACGCCGAGCTGCTGCATACCTCGTCGTTCCTGATGCAGAACTACCTCGATGCCACTGACCGAGTCCTGGATGCTGCGATTGCTGATGAGCCCCAGCCGTGGATCCTGAAAAAACGGTTTGATATCCGTGAAGAAAAATCCGTTCGACCAACCGGCAGCGTCTATCGCCACACCGACGATGGAGTCGCAATTTTTGCCACGTGGGAATCCGCCAACATTCGCGTCACCATGTGGAACTTCCGCAGCCATGTGCGAGGAAAATATCGGTTTCGCATCACCGGATACGGCTTTCAGAGCGATGGCAAACCCATCAGTTTTCGAGTCACCGCAGGAACCCTGAAGGAAGTCACAGAAGAACGCCTCGTCGACTACTTCTCTGTCCCCGCAGACACTCCCACAACCGTTGAATTCACCCTCCAGCTGGAACCTGAAAATCGCATCCGCATTCTTGCTGAAGGACTGCCCGCATTGCCGCCGGCGGTGGAAAAAATCGGAGCCGACAAGTACCTGGGACCCGGACTGGTCATTCAGCATGTCGACGTGGAAGGCCCTCTGCTGGAATCCTGGCCGCCTCCCAGCCACAAAGCCATCTTCGGCGATCTGCCGCTGCAGCGAGTCTCCCCGGAACGATTCGAAGTCGTCTCCTCGCAACCACAGGCAGATGCTGAACGAATCCTGCGAGATTTTGCTCGCCGCGCCTTTCGACGCCCCGTAACAGATGCAGAAATTCGCCCGTTCCTGGGCCGCGTCCAGCAGCAGCTGCAGCAGGGACGCAGCTTCGAACAGGCCATCCGCAGCGGGTTGAAGGGCATCCTTGTTTCACCACAATTCCTGTTCCTGCGCGAACGCGGACCGCTGCTGAACGACTTTGAACTCGCCAGCCGACTGTCATACTTCCTCTGGAATTCGATGCCCGACGAACAGCTGTTTCAGCTGGCAGCCGACAATCGACTGCATGAACCCGGTGTGCTGCGCGAACAGGTCGAACGACTGCTGCAGGATCCTCGCTCCAGCGGCTTCCGCGACAGCTTCACCGGACAATGGCTGAGCCTGCGAGCAATCGATGCCACGCTGCCCGATGCCACGCTGTACCCCGAGTACGACGACATCCTCAAAACGTCCATGCTCAAAGAAACCACACTCTTCTTCAACGAAGTCCTGTCACACGATCTGCCACTCACTCACTTCGTCAGCTCGGACTTCACATTCCTCAATGCTCGTCTGGCCAGACACTATCGGATTCCGGGGATCGATGGGATGGAAATGAGTAAGGTGCAGCTGCCGCCCGACAGCCATCGCGGCGGATTGCTGACCATGGGCAGCATCCTCAAAGTCACCGCGAACGGAACCACCACCTCACCAATCGTTCGCGGAGCCTGGGTTCTGGAACGGATCCTCGGTACACCACCCCCCAAACCCCCCGCCAATATCTCCGCCATCGAACCCGATATTCGCGGTGCAACGACAATCCGCGAACAGCTGGCAAAACATCGCACGGAAGCCAGTTGTGCCAGCTGCCATCGCCAAATTGACCCACCCGGATTTGCTCTGGAAAGTTTCGACGTCATCGGAGGCTGGCGGGAACACTACCGCGCTACCGGGACGCCACGGGAAATCGATGGACGCAGAGTACGCTTCTGGGATGGACCGGCCGTTGACCCCGCCGATGTCCTGCCCGATGGCAGACAATTCGCCAATGTCGACGAATACAAACAACGACTGCTGGAAGACAGGGATCAGCTGGCCCGTAATCTGATCGAAAAACTGCTGGCCTGGTCCACCGGCGCCACCCCCACACGGGCCGATCAACCTGACGTCGAATCCATCCTTGCACAGGTTCGGCAACACAACTACGGATTCCGATCCCTGATTCACGAAATCGTTCAAAGCAAACTCTTTCAGCACAAATAACACAACCCTCAGCAATCCACACACCCATGACCGGAATCCTCCCATGATTCTTCATCGCCGCAGTTTCCTGCGGGCCAGTGGTGTCGCACTGGCCCTGCCAGTGCTCAATGCCTTCGCCGACGAATCGTCCGGCAAGGCCGACCGCACCGCATCGCCACGTCGCATGCTCTGTATCTGTGCACCACTGGGACTGCACCCGGATTACTTCTTCCCCAGCCAGACTGGTAAGGATTACCAGCTCTCGCCCTACCTTGAAATTCTGCGCGATCACCGCAGTGATTTCACCGTGATCTCCGGACTCGCTCACGCCGGAATGGGGTCCAGCTTTGCTCACCAGGCCTCCGCCAGTTTTCTTACCGGAGCACCCGGGGCCGGTCGCCCCGGTTTTCGTAACACCATCTCGCTTGATCAGCTCTGTGCCCAGCATATCGGTACCGAAACTCGCTTTCCCAGCCTGTCCTTGTCCGGTGAAGGGGCCGGAGGACTGTCATGGACGCGGACCGGAGCCCTGATTGCCGCCGATAACTCGCCGTCGCGAGTCTTTGCACGGCTGTTCCTGGAAGGCGATCCTGGACAGGTTCAGTCCCGTATCCGCAGCCTCGAAGATGGACGCAGCATCCTCGACGATGTCCACGATCAGGCACACTCCATCCTCACAGAACTCGGCACCGAAGATCGCAGCAAACTGGATGAATACCTCACCAGCGTTCGCGAACTTGAACAACGCATGATCAAGGATCAAAGCTGGGCCACAAAACCCAAACCACGCGTGGCCGTCGAAGCCCCACGGGATATTCCCAATGTCGCCGATCTGATCGGCCGCACCAGACTGCTCTTTGACCTCAGTCACCTCGCTCTGCAAACCGACTCAACTCGATTGATCACCATCATGCTGGCCGGTTCCAGCTTCGCTCCACCAATCGAAGGAGTCTCATTGGGACATCATGATCTGTCACACCACGGTCGTGATCCCGGTAAACTGGCCCAACTGAAAATCGTTGAAGAAGAAACGATGAAAACGGTGCGAGACCTGCTGGGGAAACTGAAACAATCCGAGGAAGCTGATGGCAGTCTGCTCGACCACACCACCGTTTTCCTCGGCAGTAACCTTGGTGATGGCAGCAGCCACTCCACCAAAAACCTGCCCGTCCTGCTGGCCGGCGGCAACTTTCAGCACGGCCAGCACCTTGCCTTCGATCCCGAAAACCCACCGCCACTCTGCAATCTGTTCGTGAATATGATGCAAAGCCTTGGCATTCCTGCCGACACCTTCGGAACCAGCACAGGAACACTTACTGGACTTGTGACACGAACTCAGTAAGGTGTGCCATCAAACCGCCCCGAGTGCCGCCCCTCGGGAGGGCGAGGCTCCCACCGAGCTGTGAGATTTTCTGCCTCCGCAACTGCCTCTCGGGAGGGCGAGGCTCCCGCTGAGCCGCAGGCAAGTGGATGACCACACCGATCTGTTGCTCCCTGACACCTGCTGACCAGCCCGCGCAGCGCCAGCCGGCCCTATTCCTCCAACTCCAGTGCCCGACCGGCGGCCCACTTGCGCAACACCGCCAAACGACGCCGACCCTGCAGAAAATACGCATCATCCAGCTGCTGCACAATCGCCAGACAGGCCTCCCGCGATGACTGCTGCCACCCGACCTCGGCCGTCCCCGTCAATCCCTCCGACAGCAACAGCTCGGCCAGCGCTATTGCGATATCCGTATGTCCGCCGAACGATGGATGCACATGATCCACCAACACCTGCTCGCTCACGATTTCGCCCCGACATTTCGCCGCCAGCAACGCATCCGCATTCAGAAATGGGACCCCGGTTTCGGTCGCTGCCTGCTGCATGGTTCGCTGCAGCGCTGTCGTCATCCGCAGCGGACAGACATCCTCATCCACCGCCCGCTGCAAGGACTGTTTCGCCGCTGCAAAGTCGCCGCTGGTCAGCTGCAACTGACCCAGTTCATACCAGCCGAGTGCCCAGCGAGGATCCAGTTGCACCGCCTGCTCTGCCAGCCGCACCGCGTGCTGACGATCCGTACTCGCCACGCTGCGTGCCTGCTGCAGGATATCCAGCATCCGCTGCTGATCCGCCACATCCACCGAGAACTGCGACTTGAACGGCGGACAGTCCGCCAGATTCACCGGCGGCTGCACCAGCACAAATGGCACGCCATGCTCACGACAGAGCTGCACCATGCGCCGCAGCGTCGATTGAAAGTGCTGCACGACCACACCCCCATGCTGATCATCCCGCACAAAACGCTGCAGCCCATCCGGCTGATCCAGACGCGTCAGCACTTCCGTCGGCAGCAACGGTCGATCGTCACTGCCCTGCCCCGGCCCCTGCAGTACACCGATCGCTGTCGACCCTTCCGCTGCAGCGGCAGCCGTCAGTTGCAGCAACGCACGGACGCAATGCAGTCGAGTCAGCACCTGCAGCAGCGGGCCGGCGGATTCCGTCAGCTGCCGCCGCGTCCCATACGTCACGTCCTCAAGGAATTCGTTCTGACCCTCACAGAAGATCACAATGTCCGGCTGATATCGCAGACATTCCTGCAGCACCGGCAGCAGTCGATAAGACGCATAGGAGACGCCGCCACAGTTAATCACTTCCCAGCGACGGGCGGGGGCCAGACGCTGCAGCGTGAGTTCCAGCAGTCGTGGAAATGCCGTCTGAGTCGAAAACGGATGCCCCTGAACTGTGGACCCACCCAGCACAAAAATCCGCGACGTGTTGGCCGGTTTGACGGCCGGAAAATCGGCCGGCTGAAAAAACTGCAACCTGGACGACGAGACCTGAAATCGTTGCCCGTCAGGCGACAGTTGAAACAGCGGACGACTGCCAACAAAGCCCACAAACGGATCGGCATCAGCCGCAGAGTCCGCAGACCACAGCAGTCGACAGCCCAGCTCCGCCAGCAGCAATGGCAGACAGCCCACCAGCACTGCCAGCAGCCGCAGAAGGACCCAGCGTCGCCATCCAACCGCCCGCACCACGGCTGTCAATCTGCCTACTTCAGCGACTTCAGAATGGAATCAATTTCGGCTTTCGGCATCAGACCGACAAAATCATACACCTGCACACCACCCTGATAGATCCGCACATCAGGAATTGCTTCGGCGTTCAGAAATCGCGCAATCTCAGGGTTGGCATCGACATCCACCTTCACCACTTCGATTTCATCACCCCGTTCACGCTTGATGTCTTCCAGAATCGGGGCCAGTGCTTTGCAGGGACCACACCACGACGCCCAGCAGTCCACCAGCACCAGTTTGGAATCGGTCCGCTTTACGCTTTGCAGGAAGCGACCGGGCTGATGAGCAATCCCGCCGTCTTTATCGATGGTCAGAATCTCAACATCGCCATCCGGAGCTTTTTCGTCCAGAGCCATCCCGGACGTCGGCCCGCCCGAACACCCGGCCACCAGCGGCAGCAGCACCAGCGACAAAACAACCTGACACAAACGGTTCAGCGGCAGCAAACAACGCATTACACAAGCCTTCGTAACGGGCCTTCAGCGGACAGTTCCAACACACGGGATTCTCGCACAGGTGACTCCGGCGGAACAGGGGCAAATTCCGGAAATCCGTGTTTCCCGGCACCCATAGGTCCTATAGGTCCCATAAGTCCTATTCATAGGTCCTATAGGTCCCATGGGTCCTATTCATAGGTCCTATGGGTCCCATAAGTCCTATGGGTCCCATCAAACTGCTGTCACCCCGCCGCAATGCCGCACCTCGAAAAGGCAGTCGCCACCTGCACCCCCTGCGTAATTCACCCGGATTTCCTGTCGCTTTTACGCCACAAAGTGTCAAAGTCCGCGTGATTTAGGGTGAAATCCGCCAATCCGCGAGGGTTTTGGTTGACCTCTGCAGTCCCCGCATGGCCCCGGCAGGTGCCGCGGGAATGCCGAATTCGTTCACCGGAGAACGGATTTGCAGACAATTTCATCCGGTTCCTTCTGGCCATTTCCGGTGAAAGTTCGGGATTCTGACGCTTCTGATTCTGTGAAATCCCGTTTTTTTCCCCGAGAACCTCGCACGAAATTCTCCCCTGTGCGTAGACTACCGCCAAAGCTTTCCTGCTGGACGGCAGGCATGGTTTGCCTGTTGCGTGCAGTTTGTTCCATCGGCCCTGTTTTCAGTGTCCAGGAGAATCCTTATGTCGGTCATTCTGACGGAAAATGCAGCCAACGAAATCAAGCGAGTCATCTCTGAGCAGAATCGTCCTGAATTGAAGTACGTACGCGTCGGGGTTGTCGGCGGTGGCTGCAGTGGCTTCCAGTACTCATTCGACTTCACAAACTCCTACGATGCCGCTCAGGACGTGTTCGAAGAACATCACGGCGTGGGTGTCGTGGTCGACAAGAAAAGCGATCTGTACCTTGACGGGACAGAAATCGACTTTTACACCGACCTGTCACGTCGCGGGTTCACCTTCAAGAATCCCAATGCCGTGAAGTCCTGCGGTTGCGGCAGCAGCTTCTCAGCCTGACAGCACTCACGCTGCTTTGACTGCTTCCTGCCCATCATGCACTCACAGCCGCCGGGTCCTGCTCTGGACCCTGCGGCTGTCTGCATTTCTCTGCCGCACCACGTCACCTGCCTTTGCCCTGCTGACGGCAGATCTGTACGATGTGGTTCCATGCTTCGCGGTGGCCTTGCTGCCACTGTCAGGCTCAAACATATCACTCCGTGCTTTCCTGACGCCTGCATGTCCGGCTGAACTTCTGACGGAAATTCCACTGCCATGATCGCTGACCAGATTGTTCCACCACAGCGCACCCTGATGGGGCCGGGCCCCAGTGAAATTCATCCCAGTGTGCTGGCCGCACTGGCTGCCCCCACGGTCGGGCACCTGGACCCGTACTTCCTGAAAATCATGGACGAGCTGCAGTCGATGCTGCGACAGGTTTTTCAGACCACCAACCCGATGACGATGGCCATCAGCGGCACGGGCAGTGCCGGTATGGAAACCTGCGTTGTCAACCTGATTGAACCTGGGGATCGCATGGTCGCCTGCATCAACGGAGTCTTCGGCGGCCGCATGGCGGAAGTGGCCGAACGACTGGGGGCCGAGGTGACTCGGATAGAACGCCCGTTCGGCCAGGTGTTTACTCCGGAAGAAATCCGCGAGGTCGTCAATCGAGTGCAGCCCAAAGCGGTGGGGATTGTGCATGCCGAAACCAGCACTGGCGCATGGCAGCCTCTGGACGAAGTCGCACAGATCGTGCATGCCGCTGGTGCTCTGCTGATCGTTGACTGCGTCACGTCACTGGCTGGTGCGCCAGTGGAAATCGACCGTCTGGGTATTGATGCGGCTTACAGCGGTTCCCAGAAATGTCTCAGTTGTCCGCCTGGGCTGGCTCCGGTCACATTTGGCCCCCGCGCCCTGGAGGCAATGGATCGACGCAAACATCGCGTCTCCAGCTGGTATCTGGACGTCGGTCTGCTCCGCAATTACTGGGGCAGTAATCGCGCCTATCACCACACCGCCCCCATCAATATGAACTACGCCCTGCACCAGGCTCTGCGACTGGTCCTGCAGGAAGGACTGCCCGCTCGATTTGCTCGACATCTGCTGCATCATCGGGCTCTGAAGGCCGGGCTGCAGGCGATGGGCATTCAGTATTCCGGTGATCCCCAGCATTGTCTGCCCATGCTCAATTCCGTTTTGATTCCGGACGGAATTGATGACATGACCGTGCGGTCCCAACTGCTGAACGATTTTGGTATTGAAGTTGGCGGCGGGCTGGGTCCCATGAAGGGCAAGGTCTGGCGTATCGGTCTGATGGGTGAAACGGCTAAGAAGTCCAATGTGCTGCTGATTCTGGCAGCACTGGAACAATGTCTGGCTCGACAGTCCAGACGGCCGCAGCCGGGGGCTGGTATCGCAGCCGCCACTGATGTCTATCTGCAGTCCTGAACGTCAAGCCAGCCATCATCCTTCAATCAGACCTGCTGTTGTCCCTTTCTTCACCTCGGCGTTCTGCTCTGGCAGGAGACCACCCCATGCTGACGGATCGATTTCTACTGCAGTCTGTACTGATGGCCGGGCTGCTGCTGGCGGTTGCTGGCTGCGAATCCGGCGGACGTGGTGTGGGTGAAGCGGCCAGTCAGGACTCTGTGCGTGAGGGCAGCGGGCCGGTCACTTTTCTGGATCGCGAATCCCTGCGTGCGGGTGTTGGCCCTGTGGACAAGGACGCGTCGACTCAGTTTTCCGAAACCCCTTCCGGTCTGAAGTATCGGATTCTGCGCAACACCACCGGGCTCAAGCCCACGGCCAGCAACACGGTGGAAGTGCATTACCGAGGCTGGCTGGACAGTGGTCGTGAGTTTGACAGTTCGTATGGACGCGGTGAAACGACGTCATTCCCGCTGGGTTCTGTGGTGCCGGGCTGGACTGAAGGGCTGCAGTTGGTTGGTGAAGGTGGCATGATTGAATTGTGGATTCCGTCTGAACTGGGTTATGGCAGTCGCGGATCACCGGGTTCCATTCCTCCTGATGCTGCGCTGCACTTTGTGGTGGAACTGATTTCCGTCAAATAACTGGTCTCTGCAGAATCTGTCAAACGTATGTCGTCAGTCGCTGTCAAACCCCTGCGTATTGTTCTGGCTGCTTCTGAGGCCGTGCCGTTTTTCAAGACGGGGGGCCTCGCCGATGTGGCAGGTGCTCTGACCAAAGCGCTGGCGGACTGCGGTCACGAAGTGACTCTGATCATCCCCGATTATACTCCGCTGCGGCAGAACAAAGCGGGGTTGCCTGCGGTGCATGATACGGGTCTGCAGTTCACGATCGATATGAACGGTCGTAGTGTGACCGGCGAGGTCAACTGGGCTCGGTACCCGCAGTCCACAGCCACTGTGCTGCTGGTGCGACAGGCCGCCTACTTTGACCGTGGACAGCCGTATGGCGATGCGGGTGGTGGCTATGCGGATAACAGTGAACGCTTTTGTTTCTTCAGTCGTGCAGTTCCTGAAATCTGCCGTCTGATGGTCCTGCGTCCGGATGTACTGCACTGCAATGACTGGCAGACCGGACTGATCCCGGCATTGCTGAATTCCCGATATGCGCAGATCGCCGGGTTCGAACAGACGGCCTCCGTGATGACCATTCACAACATGGCCTATCAGGGCGCGTTCTGGAAGATGGACATGCTGCTGACCGGGATGCACTGGGGCTTTTACAACCCCAGTCATATGGAAGCGTGGGGCTCGTTGAATCTGCTGAAGACCGGACTGGCTTTTGCGGATCAGTTGACGACGGTCAGTCCGACGTATGCGCGTGAGATCTGTACGCCGGAAGGTGGCTGCGGGCTTGATGGATTGCTCCGCTGGCGCCAGTCAGCACTCACCGGTATTCTGAATGGTATCGATATTGATGTGTGGAATCCGGCCACTGATCCGTTGCTGCCGGCACCGTTTTCGGCAGACAACTGGCAGACCGGGAAAGCCCGCTGTAAGGCTCATCTGCAGCAGCGACTGGGGCTGGCCAGCAGCCCGCGAACTCCGCTGATCGGCATGGTCTCTCGTCTGGTCGATCAGAAGGGACTGGATCTGATTGCCGGCTGCGCCAGTGCCCTGTTGCATCGGCGAGTGCAGCTGGCCTTTCTGGGGACGGGTGACGCTCGCTATGAATCGCTGCTGCGCGATCTGGCCAAACGCCACCCGGAACAGGTCAGTGCTGTGATCGGTTTTGATGAATCTCTGGCGCATCAGATTGAAGCCGGAGCAGACCTGTTTTTGATGCCCAGTCAGTTCGAACCCTGTGGGCTGAACCAGATGTACAGCCAGCGGTACGGAACCATTCCGATCGTGCGGCAGGTCGGTGGCCTTGCGGATTCTGTCAGCCACTACGATGGGACTCCTGCCGGATTGGAAACTGCCACGGGTTTTGTCTTCGCCGACTATTCCATGGCCGGCTTTTCCACGGCCGTGGAACAGGCTTTGTCAGCCTGGCAGGACGCCGCCGTCTGGAACCGTCTTGTGCGTAATGGCATGCATCGTGATTGGTCATGGCAGCAGTCGGCCGACCGCTACGTTGCGGTCTATCACGAGGCCCTTGCCAAAGTGGCGTCACGCAAAGCCGAAAATCGACTTTGAAAGCGGTCAGCGGTCCCGCAGTTTTTCCTCTGGATGGGTAAGGCTTTGCCGGTGCCCCCTCCCGAAACGCGCGAGTACCGGCGCCTTTGGGAGGGCGAGGCTCCCGCCGAGCCGTTGGTCGTTGTATTCACGTGCCCGAGCAGGTGCTCGGTGGACGAGGAGGGCTTGGGTGAGTCGCTGGCGTAAGCCATCAGGTGTGAGTTCTGGAACTGTTCGGGGTGGAACGTGTCCGTCGCCGCAGTCCTGCGCCACCACTGTGCAGTGATCAGAGAGTCTGCAGTGTGCCCCTGCCGACTGTCGGTGATGTGCGAAGGAACGAACCGGTGTATTTCAACCGTATTGCTTTTTGAACTGTTGCTGCAGTTGTGTGAGCATCTGAGTGAGTTGGTCGATATCACAGGCGGCAAATTGTTCATCAGAGCAGGTTGGCAGTTTCAGCAGCTGCTGTAACTGCA
>CAIOKE010000072.1 GCA_903858815.1 uncultured Planctomycetaceae bacterium
GGACTGCCGCCTGAACATTCAGTGGTTGTCGCGGAAATATTTCCCAGCCTCATACCACACCATCAGTACCTCGAACACGGAAATCCTAACGAGCGGTGCAGGGACAGTGCTCAAATGCTGGCGTGTTGCCATGAAGCCCGCAGACTCGATCAGCTTGGTGAACTGACAGACTTCTTCGCGCAGCCGGAAAACATCCCGACAGAACTCAGCCTCCGCATCGCCCATGAGGAAGGCTGGATACTCTGGTCCAGCAAGTCTGCCCAAAGGAAGCATTTTCCCGATGATGTGCTTGTGCGAGAGCCTGACATGACCACCTCTGAACAACTTAGACAGTCCGACCGTGAACAAATGCCGCAGTTGCTGGCCAATGCACAACCGGGAGTCATCCCGGAAGAACTCAGCCTTCGAGTCGCGAATGAGGAAGGCGGGATTCACAGGTCCGGTAGGTATGCCCGAAGAGACTATTTTCCCAATGATTTGCAAGTGCGAAAGCCTGACATGACCATCTCTGAATTCCTTAGACAAGGCCACAGCGAATCGATGCCACAGTGGCTGGCCAACGCAGAGCCCGGAATGACGTTTCCCCGGGCCGATTTTTTTAGCTCGCGGGTGGTCTACTACCCCGGAGCCAGATTTGACGGACAGGCCGTTCAGATCTTTGGCTCCGGCAGGGCAGCCCATTGTTTCGTTTACGTCGACTTCGACTATACCCTTCCCGAGCTGCATGCCGAACTGAATTCGGAACGAAACGGATTTCGAGGATACCATAGCATCGCCCGAGTGAATGTCGCCGCAACCGAGCTCCGTGAAACACCATGGCACCCACGCAGGCAGCTGAACTATGGGAATTTTGCGAGGAGAGCCATGGCGAACCCATTCGCCCTCCTCGAAATCCTCGAACGCAATTCCGACTTCGGCGATGACCACGGCCCAAACCGACTCGCAGTTCTGTTTATTGCCGCATGTGGCTTCGCCACATTTGACGCCCTCTTCAATCAATCTCCCGATTATCGTCCCTACGCCATTCTGCTGCAGGACCATGGCTTTGGGGGTTGTCCAGACGAATTCGGCGCTGGAGGCCTGCTCGAGGACTTGTCCGCGGAATCAGCAAAGCATCCGAAGTTCATGCTCATCGGTAATAACACAGCTCCGTGGACGGGTTATCGACAAATCGAGGGTCTGCCCGCAGAGCCGGGAGGCATGCACGCCTTTCCCCGGAGACTTTACGTCCAGGAAGAATCTGCCTGAATCAATTTATTCGGCGTTGCCATCACCTGAGATAACGTAACGACCGTGTCCGCGAGCGAGGCAGGCATCCTGCGGACCACTGCCGCTTTCATTCCCATCCGCAACCAATGAAAGCGGTACGGCGCAAGCCGTCCGGTAAGGACAAAAAGTTCCCGCCAAACCCCGCCCAACCACCCCTGCAAGGCCTGTAAGGCCGCTTTCAACAAGCCTGGGCCGACAGGCCTTGTCATTACCCACGAAATTGGCCTCTTTGGTCTGGATCTCTGCGGCGATAACTCGGAAAATCCCGGGTTTTGTTTCGTGGGCTGAGACCGAAGTCACCCACTGGCGACCATTCGCAAGTGCTTCGGTCCCGACTCCAGGGATGGATTCGGGTACGCCCCTCCGCTGATCCAGGAGGATCAGCAGGAGTAAAACGCTGGTCACGGAAGGCACAGTCATGCTTGTTTCAAGGTCTGCCAAAAGGCAATTACAGCCCACGAATCGATTGAAGAAAGCCGCGAAACAACAATCCATCCTTCCAGGTCGGATCCTCGAACTGCATGACAAAACCAGCTTTCCGAATCCTGACGTACGAGATGCATCTGTGGTCGTTGACAACGAACAGTGGGTCCAACAGAATTTTTCTGAGTGTGATTTTGGGCACGTGCTCCGGACGAAAAGGCTGGTGATTATGGCCCGAAATATGCTGGCTTCGCCTGACAGATCACTACCAGAGCAAAATGGAGAATGGTCGGACATCAAAGCTGCTTACCGATTTTTTGATCGCAAAGAGGTGACATTCGATGCAATCCGAAAGTGTCACGAAGAGTCGACACGTCGGACTCCGCCGGGTGTTCATCTCATGATCAGCGACACGACTGATGTCAATCATTTCACGCATAAAGCAACCAAGGGATTAGGGATGCTGGGCGATGGAACAGGGCGTGGGATGCAGTTGCACAGCTGTCTGGTGGTTAACGCGGCCACTGGGGTGGTTCAGGGTACAGCAGCCGCCACGGTCTTCTACAGAAAAAACGTTCCGAAGAATGAAACGCGAATTCAGCGACTGGCGCGGAGGCGTGAGAGTGATTTATGGGGAGAGGTCACCGAAAAGCTTGGGCGGCCTCCTGAAGGCAGCCAATGGATTCACGTCTGGGATCGCGGTGGTGACAATTTTGATGCCATGTGTCACGTTGTCCAGAATAGTTGCGACTGGCTGATTCGAGCTTCGAAGCTCAATCGCACCGTACAACAGGATTCCGAGGATATGAAAATGGAGGTCGCTATCTCGCAGGCCAAATTGCTCGGCAGTTATGAGCTGCATTTGCGAGCACGGCCTGGGGTTTCCGCGAGAGTTGCATCACTCGAGGTTCGCTCAACCCGAGTCACGCTTCCGCAGCCGAAAATGAGGAGTCCCTTTGTCAAATCCTGCGGAATCGAAAGTATCGAAACGAATCTGCTGGTAGTCGAGGAAGTCAACGCCCCCGAAGGGATCGCTCCGATTCGGTGGATCCTGATGACAAGTCTTCCGGTGAGTTCACTCAACGAAGCGTGGACCGTGATCTCGTATTACGAGAAAAGATGGCTGATCGAAGAATATCACAAGGTCTTGAAAACGGGTTGCGCCATCGAGATTCACGCGTTACGGACGGCAGCGCGGCTCGAAGCACTGATCGCCTTGATTAGTGTGATCGGCGTTCGTCTGCTTTCCCTGAAAACGATTTGCCATCATGAACCGGAGGCGAAGGCAAAAGATCGAGTTCCCGCCCTTTGGTTGACGGTGTTGCTGCTGATGAGACCGAAACTCGCAAAACAGGACCTGACGGTTTACGAATTTTTCCGCGGCCTTGCGAAACTCGGCGGATTCCTCGCACGAAAGCACGACGGCGAACCCGGATGGCAATCAATCTGGAGCGGATATGAAAAACTCCATGCCAGAATCGAGGGCATAAAACTGGTTCGGCCCGACTGGTTTCGTGGGTAATGACAAGGGCGGAGCCCCAGGAACTGCGGCCCGTCCGACGGGAGCCCGACCCGCAGGCTGGGCACCTACTTTTCTGATAATGACGAAAAATGGCGGGACCGGACGGCTTGCGCCGTGCCGCTTTTATTTAAATGGCGACAACCGGACGCTAATGCGTTCCGGCTGATGATCACGAAATGGTGGGACCGGACGGCTCGCGCCGTGCCGGTTTTATTGGAATGGCGACAACCGGACGCTAACGCGTTTCGGCTGAAATTGACGAAAAATGGCGATACCGGACGGCTCGCGCCGTCCCGCTTTTATTGGATCGTTGATGGAATCTATGGAAGCAGGCTTAGGTCTGAGAACAGGTCGTCGAGTAGTGAGAGGCTGGAACTGAGGGGAGTGTCGGCTTCGGGGGATTTGCTGGAGGGCAGGATGGCCTTTCCGGTTGCATTCTGATCGACCTTTCGACCTTCACGCCGGGCGGGAACTCCATCACCATCGACGTCCACGGGACGAACCAGCCGGTCAAGGTCGTCAACCGGATGACGACGACGCTGGACGGGTACCGCCGCGACTTCCGGCTCGTGTCGGGGGACACGCCCGCCAACCCGTGCCAGTACATCAAGATCCCGCTGTTCGGGTCCGCGTGCCTCCGCCCCATCATCTGGATCGGCAACAA
>CAIOKE010000073.1 GCA_903858815.1 uncultured Planctomycetaceae bacterium
CAGTTTTGTGCGGATGTGGTCAACGGCTGAGCTGTCGCACGTGGCTGACCGGCTGCAGGGACGTTCGGCTGCACAGGGGGAAGCTGTGTTCGCGTCCGCAGGCTGTATCAAATGCCATCGACTGGGAGAAACCGGTTCGATTCTGGGGCCTGAACTGACGAAGATTTCCGATCGCTACAAAGGAGCCCGGCTGCTGCAGCAGATTCTTGAACCGTCGCATGAGATCAACAAGCAGTATCAGACGTGGGTGGCCGTGCTGACGGATGGGCGAGCGGTGTCTGGTCTGAAGCTGGAGGATTCGGCTGAGTCAGTC
Source organism: uncultured Planctomycetaceae bacterium (assembly GCA_903858815.1). Classification (GTDB taxonomy): domain Bacteria; phylum Planctomycetota; class Planctomycetia; order Planctomycetales; family Planctomycetaceae; genus SXXK01. The sequence goes on from CAIOKE010000073.1 coordinate 314, forward strand.
ACGCTGCTGCCAAATCCGCTGAAGCCTGAGACAAAACTGGTGTTGCCCCGCGCCGACATTGAAGAGCTGGGGGCTTCGTTGATTTCCACAATGCCGGCCAATCTGTTGATTACGTATACGCAGGATGAGATTCTTGACCTGCTGGCGTGGATCCAGTCGGGTGGCCGGAAGGACGACGACGTGTTTGGTGCCGGTCGTTGAGTGACCGGCCTCGACCTGGCCTGACTGCAGCAGGAAGAACGGTATGAGCGATCGAATACGGATCGTGATTCTGGGAGGTGGGTTTGGTGGCGTTTACACAGCCATGCATCTGGAACGCCTGCTGGGCCGTGATTCGCGTGTCGAGATTGCGCTGGTCAACCGCGAAAACTATTTTGTCTTTCAGCCGTTACTGGCTGAGGTTGTGTCGGGGAACATCGGGCTGTTGGATACCGTCAGTCCCATCAGTCGTCTGATTCCTCGCTGTCGACTGTATGTGCGTCAGGTCGAGTCTGTGGATCTGGAGGCGCGGACGGTGACACTGGCTCCGGGGTCTCGTCCGCAGCCGCTGGTGCTGTCATACGATCATCTGGTGCTGGCAACGGGAACGGTCACCGATTTCAGGGGCATGACGGGGTTACAGCAGCATGCCATGCCGTTCAAAACTCTGGCTGACGCTGTTCGACTCAGAAACCATCTGATCACTGTGCTGCATGAGGCGGACATCGAGGCGGATGATGCCCGTCGACAGCAGCTGTTATCCTTTGTTGTGGCGGGTGGTGGGTTTTCGGGGGTTGAGGTGGCGGCGGAAATGAACGATTTTCTGCGGGCTGCCGCGGCTCGACTGCACACGGATCGATCTCGGGAAATTCGAGTGGTCCTCGTGCATTCCGGGCAGCGAATTCTGGAACGGGAATTAAGTCCATCGCTTGGGTTATATGCCCAGAAGATTCTGCAGCGTCGCGGTGTGGAAATTCGTCTGGGTCAGAGATTGCTGACGGCCACGGGTGATGCGGCGGTGCTGGCCAACGGCGAACGGATCGCCGCGCGAACGGTTGTTTCGACTGTGCCGGCGTTTGCCAATCCGCTGCTGGCTGCGCTGCCGTTGCCGCAGGAGGGCGGACGGATTCTGGTGGACGGACACATGGAGGTGGTCGGTCATGCGAATCTCTGGGCGGTCGGCGATGCGGCCCGCATTCCGAATGGTGCTGACGGCGAATTTGCTCCCCCAACGGCTCAGCATGCCACTCGTGAAGCGGCAGTCCTCGCTGCGAATATTGCAGCCCGTATTCGTGGTGGTCGGCTGCAGAAGTTTGCCTTCCCCGGACTTGGAAAAATGGGCTCGCTCGGACATCGCTCCGCGGTCGCCGAACTGTTTGGTCGAATTCGGTTATCCGGCTTTCCGGCATGGGTGATGTGGCGGTTTGTGTACTGGTGGAAGTTGCCCGGATTTGATCGAAAGCTGCGAGTTGCCTTTTCATGGTTGCTGGATCTGCTGGTTCCTCCGGAAACGGTCCAACTGCGTCTGGAATCCCATGGCGGCGTGCAGGAGCTGCATTTTGAGCCCGGTGAATATGTGTTCCGAGAAGGCGATCGCGGCGATTCTTTGTACGTGCTGATCAGTGGATCAGCGGAGGTGGTGACCACCGGAGAGAACGGGGCGGAGCGTGTGCTGACAGTGCTGCAGGCTGGCCAGTTTTTTGGTGAGATTGCGATGCTGCAGCAGCGCAATCGGACCGCCTCAGTCCGCTGTTGCACGGCTATGAACGTTGTGGCGCTGCCACAGGGCCAGTTTCAGACACTGGCAAGGCATCTGCCGCAATTCAGAGAGGGATTTGAATCGACGATGGCCGAGCGTCTGCAGCGCGATGCGGAGTAATTGCACGGTTGGCGTTGGTGGTGTGCCCAAATGTAGCCCGGGCATTCCTGCCCGGCCGTCTCTTACCCACCCAACCCCGCGCCGCCGCGCTGTCACCGAGCTGGTGCTCGGTGGTCCCGGGGAAGCTCCCCCTGGGAGGGCGAGGCTCCTGCCGAG
>CAIOKE010000074.1 GCA_903858815.1 uncultured Planctomycetaceae bacterium
ATGCCTACCCGCTGGTCACGTGGTTCCACAGCGATGCGAACGACGAGGAACAGCTGGAATCTGTGATGAATGCCATCAGTCCTCGCAACTACGTCGGGCTGGCGCTGCGCGGCAATCACGAACTGACGACGACCGGAGGGTTCCGCTGGGATCCCTCAACCACAGGTCTGGCTGCCGGCCGCGTTCCTTTGCAGCAGCTGCTGCACCTGACTGTGTGTCGCCTGCGACGTACTGTGCACATCCACAGCGAACGCATCTTCCTTGCCGGTTCCGGACACGGGGCTGATGTGGCGATGCAGATGCTGGCTTATCAGCCGGATTGGTTCGCCGGTGCGATTCTGCTGGATCCCTTCTGCGAAACCAGCGCTTTGCCGGAAGATCTGCCCGCTGCACTGCAGCTGAAACCCATCCTGATGTCACTGTCAGGCAACTGTGGCCTTGATGTGCTGGGACGCTCTGTTCGTTCCGTCCGTCGGCTGCGCTCTGCCGGTGCCCTTGTGGACGTGGACTTCACGGAACTGCCGGTCGATCCCGGCAGCAGCGAAGCACGTCGCATGGACCACTGGATCATGGAACGCGTGGCCCGCGAAGTACTGGTCTGAATCAGGTGCAGTTACCTCGTGTTCTCCCGGGACTGGGCCTGCTCACTGACCCAGACTGATGCCCACCCTGCGGTTTTTGTCGCTCGCGTCACGAATGCCCGGTCCTCCGAAACTGTCTGTTGTGGTGACTTTTACCGGCTCTGTCACGGAAAACTGCTGTCATGCTGCGACTTTGTTCCACACTGTTGATGTTTGGATTCCTGCTGGTTGGCTCCGGGCTGTCTGCTCAGGAATCGTCGCTCTATCAACCGCACACGTTCCGCAGCAGTACCGATGCCGAGCTGAAATACCAGTTGTTGTCACCTGCGGCTGCTGCCGAACCGGGCGAGCAGAAGTTTCCTCTTGTCCTGTTCCTGCACGGGGCGGGTGAACGAGGTGCTGACAATCAGGCCCAGTTGAAGCACGGCACCAGCAATTTCGCCAAAGCCGATGTTCGCGAGAAATTTCCCTGCTACGTGGCGGCTCCTCAATGCGGCACTGGAAAATGGTGGAACACACAGGCTGACGTCCTCGTGGAACTGATCGCCGATCTGCAGAAACACCACCGCATCGATCCTGACCGCATTTATGTGACGGGACTGTCGATGGGTGGCTTTGGTACGTGGGAGCTGCTGGCTCAGAAACCGCAGCTGTTTGCCGCTGCTGCTCCCATCTGTGGTGGCGGTGACCCCAGCAAAGCCGCCGGCTATGCCAGTGTGCCCATCTGGGTCTTCCACGGTGACAAGGACACTGTCGTTCGACCGGAACTGTCCCGAGCAATGGTTGATGCCCTGAAAAAGGCGGGCGGTTCGCCCAAATACACCGAATACCCGGGCGTCGGCCACGACTCCTGGACCGCCACCTACTCCGACCCGGCCTTTATGGAGTGGATGTTCGCGCAGAAACGCAATTCAGGCAAATAGCCATCCGGTGATCATTGATGCGGGGCTTGGATGCAGGGGATGGCACGGGCTGAAGCTCATGCTACGGAGAACGAG
>CAIOKE010000075.1 GCA_903858815.1 uncultured Planctomycetaceae bacterium
GAGCTGGTGCTCGGTGGTCCCGGGGTGGGTGTTGAGTTTGTGTTACCGAGCTGGTGCTCGGTGGTCCCGGGGTGGGCGGGTGTGTGATCAGTCGACGTACAGGAATTCGGCGCTGTTGAGCAGAAGTCGGCAGACGGCGGCGAGTCCGTGATCGCGGGCGAGTGAGCTGAGGGTGTGCAGTTCAATATCATCCGGTTGGCGTTGCCAAGTCCATCCGACGGCGGCTTTGACATGGTCTTCGGGGGTTGTGCCCTGCTGTACGGCGCGGGCTGCCATTTTTTCGGCGTGGTGCAGGACGAAGCGATTATTGAACATGGTCAGTGCCTGCAGCGGCGACACGGATTCACCGCGGACGGGTGCGAGCAGTCCGAGGTCCGGGAAGTCGAGTGGTTCCAGCAGTGGATCTGCGATGCCGCGCCAGACGACTCGATAGATGCTGCGTCGTCCAGCTCCGGGGCTGTCCCAGTCGTAATCTGAGTAGTTGAGGATGGGTGTCAGCTGGGCTCCGGGGCGTGTTGAGAAGTGCGAGATACCGGGGCCACCCATTGTGAGGTCAAGTTGTCCGCTGGCCTGCAGGATGCAGTCGCGCCAGCTGTCAGCATCCATGCGTCGTGGTGAGCGAGCAGCGAGCAGTCGATTCTGGGGGTCGAGTTCATGCAGGCTGGGTGTGTTGCTGTCAGCGCGGGCCCAGGTCTGGCTGCTGCAGATCAGCAGATGCAGATGTTTGAGTGAGCGGGTGTCGCGCAGTTCGCAGGCCAGCCAGTCGAGGAGGAGTGGGTGATCGGGCGTGCTGCCCATGCGACCGAAATCTCCGGACGTTTCGCAGAGTCCTCGTCCGAAGTGGTGCTGCCAGACTCGATTGGCGATGCTGCGCCATGTCAGTGGATTGCGGGGGTCTGCGAGCCAGCGTGCGAGTGCAGCGCGGCGAGCGGATTCGGGCTGATCAGGAGCGATTTCAAAGCGTCCGTTGAGTTCGGGCACGGCCATGAGAGCTCCGGGTGGCACCAGTTCGCCCGGTCGTTCCACATCACCGCGGGTCAGAATATGAATCTCGCGCGGTTTATCATAACGAATGGTGCCTCGTTCATTCTGAGCCACCGTAGCGGCGGTATAGAGTTTTCGTGGTGCGGGGAGAGCAGCGAGGCGTTCGGTGGCCAGTTGTCGGACAGCGAAAGCGGTGAGTGTGAGTTGTTGTTCGGGGCTGCGTTCTGTGGCGGGCAGCTGGCGGATGGCGGCGATATCGGCCGGGATTGCGACAGTCAGATCACCGTTGGCATCGGTCACGCTGAGTTTCAGGCGTCCGATGAGATGGCTGCGTCCGTGCGTCTGTCGCAGGACGATCTGCAGGGAGCATTCGGGGGTGAGGCTGACGGGCTGATCCAGTTCGAAGGTGGCGAAGTGGGGCTGTCCGACCTGAGGGTGAATGCCCCAGGCGGATTCGGGATTTCCGTCGATGGCCTGCTGAATGGTCCAGTCGGTCTGGTTGAAGTCGGCCGACGCACGGCGGATGGTGAGTCGCTGGGGTGTTGTGGCGGCGGGGCGAAACAGCAGCAGTTCGACTTCGTTGAGGTGCAGGTTGCCATTTTCTGCGCGGCCCGGCCCCTCGGCTGGCAGAGATTCGTGTGTCAGGACATCCAGCCGGATGGCGGAGAGCTGCTGCAGTGCGGTGGTTCCGTTGATCACGGTGGTATCGCGATCCGGGCAGGGACCTGCGGAGAGGATGGAGCCATCTTCAAGGAGGCTGAGTTCTGCGGCATTGACGGAGAGGAAGGACTGCAGTCTGAGTGGGGTCCAGGTGGCTGGCTGTCCCAGCTGTTGTTCCCATGTGCCTGCAAGCTGCTGCTGAGCGGGCTGCATCAGGACAGCCGGATCACGATTTTCGGCGGCTGTCAGCAGGTGCTGCCAGTGTCTGCGGTCGGCTGCGACCTGTGAGTCTGCGTCGTAGCTGATTTCCCCTTTGCCGATACCGGCGAACACAGCCTGCAGGCTGTAGTAATCGGCCTGGCTGACGGGGTCAAACTTGTGATCATGACAGCGGGCACAGCCGACTGTGGTACTGGTGAATGCAGACATGGTCTGGTTGACCAGATCATCGCGATCAAGGTTTTCGAAGTTTTTGGGCGCTGTGGATGCAGCACTGTGATCGTAGGTGCCTGCGCCCAGAAATCCGAGTGCGGGTATCAGGCTGGTTTCGTCGGGAAAGAAGACGTCAGCCGCCAGCTGTTCATGAATCATGCGATCCCACGGTACATCGCTGTTGAAGCGTTCGATGAGGTAGTCGCGATAGGGCCATGCATTGGGTCGGAAGACATCGTGTTCGAAACCGTGGCTATCGGCGAAGTGGACAGTATCCATCCAGTGTCGGGCCCAGCGTTCGCCGTAGCGGGGCGACTGCAGCAGGCTGGTGATCAGTTTCTGCAGGGCATCCGGCTGTTGATCGGCAGAGAACGCGGTCAGTTGTTCGCTGTCGGGCAGTAGTCCGTGCAGATCCATGGTGAGTCTGCGGAGCAGTGTGCGGCGATCAGCGACGGGGGCGGGCTGCAGCCCGCGTTGTGCGAGTTCGGCAAGGACGAAGGCATCGATGGGGTTGATCGGTGGCGCGTCGCTGGTGTGATCAGTGGCGGTGGAGATCCGGGGTACGGGGGGCCGGTGCAGCGGGCGCCAGGACCACCAGTCGGCCGTGATCGTCTGTTTTTCCGGGGCGACGGATCGCGGATCAGGTGCTCCGGAGCGAACCCAGTCTTCGAGGATTCGGATTTCTTCCGCAGGCAGCCTGTCATCCGGCATTTTCAGGTCGGCGGACGAGTGTCTGATGGCCTGAATGAGCAGGCTGTTGTCGGGTTGTCCGGGAATGATGGCGGGTCCGCGGGTGCCACCGGTTTGCCAGCCGCTGGCCCAGTCCAGCGTGAGTCCGGATTCCATGGTTCCGGCATTGTGGGAGTGGCAGCTGTAGCAGCGGTGCTGCAGGATGGGTTCCACCTGACTGCGAAAAAACGCGGTTTTTTCGTCATCTGCGGTGACTGTCCGGTGCAGTCCGGTCAGCAGCAGGCTGGTGAGCAGCAGATGGACGAAGGGCATGCGGAGCATGATGGCGGGCAGTCATGGGTGGGAGTGGCAGATGGTGGCAGGGCCGTACAGCATACAGCCGTCAGTCAGGGATCTCAATGGTCTGTTTTCCCTGGGGACCGCTCGTCCTTTTCACTCACGGGCTGTTTTGACTATGATCCTGCATCGGAAACAGCGGCAATCCTGCAGCCGGGCGGACCCGGTGCCCCGCAATGAATCATTCGACCTGGTGGCGAACTGTCATGCAGCCGGAACTGATTGCTCATCAATACGATTTTCTGGAGTTGTGCGAGCATATTCGGGATGTCGGTCTGGTGGCGTTTGACACCGAATTTGTCTCGGACGCGGGTTACCGTTCTGAGCTGGGTCTGCTGCAGTTTGCGACTCGGGAACGCTGTGCGGCGGTGGATCCACTGGCGATTCCCTCGCTGGGTGCGTGGTGGGAACTGATGATTGACGATCGGACCACGGTGGTGGTGCATGGTGGTCAGGCGGAGGTGCGATTCTGTATTCAGCGCAGCGGTCAAATTCCGCAGCGGCTGGTGGATATTCAGATAGCTGAGGGTCTGCGGTGTCGCAGTTACCCGTTATCGTATAATTCGATTGTGGAGCGTGTGCTGGGGATATCGATTCAGAGTAATCAGACGCGGTCTGACTGGCTGCGACGTCCGCTGACTCGTGAGCAGCTCACGTATGCTCTGGATGATGTGTCGCATGTACTGGACATCTGGCAGACTCAGAGTGGCTGGTTGAAATCCCGCCAGCGTCTCAGCTGGGCGTGTGCCGAGTTTGATCGGATGTGTCGGGACGTGTGGGAGGACGAGCAGCTGGAGCCGTGGGAGCGGCTTTCGGGCGTGCACCGTCTGTCGCGACGCGAGTTGGCGACGCTGCAGAAACTGGCTGCGTGGCGTGAGGAAGAGGCTGCGGCTCGCAATCGTCCGGCTCGGCGGGTTATGCGGGACGATCTGCTGCTGGATCTGGCTAAGCGTCGGCCGACGACTGTGCAGCAGGCACTGGCGGTGCGGGATCTGAATCGTCCGGAGTTCAAGAAGGGACTGTCCGAGATCGTTCAGGTGATAGCGGAAGCCGGCCGGATCCCTGAGGACCGTCTGCCATCGCGTCAGAAGCAGCGGGATGATGCGTCATCGGACGATCAGATCATTTCGCGGCTGCTGGGGCTGGCGCTCAGCAATGTCTGTGCAGAGCATGACGTGGCACAGGCTCTGGCAGGCACTAATCGAGATCTGACGGAGCTGGTGCGGCATGTGCGATGTGGCGAAAGTGGTGAGCTGCCGTTGCTGCTGCGGGGCTGGCGTGGCGAACTGTTCGGGGACCTGTTGCGCAAGGTGCTGGACGGACGCATGCATTTCCGGGTTGCTCCGGAAGGCTCGGCAACTCCTTTGATCTTTGAAGACAACTGACAACTGTCAGTCGAATTTCACCTGATAGCCGGCGACCAGCATTCCACCATCCACGACCAGCGTCTGGCCGGTGACCAGTCGGCTGCCGGTGATCAGGCTGAGGATTCCATCGGCGATGTCGCTGGGCTGACAGACCTGCTGCAGTGGCAGTGAGCGTTCCCAGGCGTGCACGATGGCGTCGTAGCGTTCTCCCAGTCCATTCTGAGTCCAGCGACCGGCGATAAAACCGGGGGCAATTCCATTGACTCGGATGTGTGGTGCCAGAGTGCGTGCGAGTGAAACGGTGAGGCTGTCGAGGGCGGCTTTTGAGCAGCAGTAGGGAATGGAGCTGCCCTGAGCGAGGCGGGCGGCGACACTGGACACATTGATGATGCAGCCACCGCCGGATTGCTGCATGGGTTCAACAACGGCGCGAGCGCACTGGAAGGCGCCGATGACGTTGACCTGATACAGTCGCAGCCACGTGTCGGTGGAGACCTGTTCGAGTTCGTGGAACGGGATGAAGTCGGTGGTACCGGCACAGTTGACCAGCACGTCGATCCGCTGGAAGGCCTGCAGAGCGGCGTCTGCCAGTCTGCGGCAGTCGGCATCACTGGAGACGTCTGCCTGCAGGCACTGGACGTGGCCACCCAGCGACTGAATTTCAGCAGCGGTGGCTTCCGCCTCTGATTGTGAGCGGGAGTAGTTGATAACGAGGCGATAGCCGCGTGCTGCCAGCTGCAGTGCGGTCGCACGACCCACGCCGGTACCGCCGCCGGTGACTATGGCGACGGGCGTGGCGACGGGCTGGACGGAGGTGTTGTCAGTAACAGGAAGAGAGGAATCTGAAGTGGTCAAAGCGTGGGGGTCCGCGAGGGCTCTGGTGGTGGTGTGTTCTGATGGTGTGGTGTGGTGTGGTGCGGTGTGGTGGGAATTCAGGTCAGTTCGGGAAGCGGTCGACCTCCATCTTCCACGAGGTACTGCGGTCGTCCGGTGTTATCCATGATGGTGGTGGAACTGACTGGGATGCCGAGATGCTGGAACAGTGTGGCGTAGACTTCGCCCCATGTGACTGGTCGCGCGATGGCTTCTCCGGCGATGCGGTCGGTGGCACCGATGACCTGTCCGTGGCGCATGCCACCACCGGCCATGAGTGCGCAGTTGACCTGCGGCCAGTGGTCGCGTCCGACGATGTCGCTGATTTTGGGAGTTCGTCCGAATTCTCCCCAGACGATGACGGCGCAGTCTTCGGCAAGGCCGCGTTCGTGGAGATCGCTGATCAGTGCACTGAGGCAGCGATCGAAGATCGGGAAGTCTTCCTTTTCGCGATTGAAGATGGTGTTGTATGAGCCACCGTGCCAGTCCCATTTGCTGTAGTTCAGCGTGACCACGCGAACTCCGGCTTCGATCAGTCGGCGAGCGGCCAGCATGCTTTGCGGCACGCGCGGAGCGCCGTTGTCATCGATGAACACATTGGGGTTGCCGGTGCCGTAGCGTGCGACGACGGCGGGATCTTCGCGGGACAGATCGAGAGCTTCAGCGAGGCGGGATGAGGTGAGCAGTCCCATGGCCTGCTCGGTGAACACATCCATGCCGGCCATGGTCATAGAGGAATCGATATCGCGGCGCAGCTGATCGACTCTGCGGAGCAGTGCGCGGCGGTCCTGCAGACGATCCAGGGTGATGCCATTGAGCACCATATCTTCGCGGGTTGAGCCCATCGGGCGGAACGGAGCGTGGGCAGTACCGAGGAATCCCGGGCCAGGTTCATTGTAGGGGCCGTGGCTGCATTGATAGCACAGGCTGACAAACGGCGGAGATGTGGGGGTGATGGGACCGAGTACTCGTGAAACGAGAGAACCGAATTGTGGCCAGCCCCCCAGTGGTTTGGGTTGTTTGGGGTGCCGACCATTGAACACCTGAATGGCATCGTGATCAGCCTGGTTTCCGATGAGGGAGCGGATCACGGTGAATTTGTCAGCCATCTGTGCCAGCTGCGGAAATGCTTCACAGATTTCCAGGCCAGGAACATTGGTGTGGATGGGTTTCCACGGCCCGGCGAACTCCTTTGGTGCTTCGGGTTTCAGGTCAAACATGTCCTGATGGGGCGGACCGCCAACGAGGTAGATCATGATGACGGATTTGGCTGACCTGCCCTGCCCTGCGGACTGTTCGGCCTGCAGCAGTGATGGCAGAGACCAGCCGGTTGCGGTACCGAGGGCTGTGAGGGTGCCGATATTGAGCAGTCCGCGACGTGAGATGCCGTCGCAGAAGGAGGAACCGGAATTGGCAGGTCCGAGCAGTTGCAGCATGACGGAGGGCTTTCCTGCGAAGTTGGGAACAGGGCCGTGATTGCGGAGACGGGGAGTTCCGGGGCCGGTGAGGGAGGAGTGTTTGGGGGGGCTGGAACGCAGAGCATACAGATTGTGGGCAGGGATTGCAGCAGAGAAAATCGGCAGTCGGGGGCAGTTCGCTGGAAACTCAGGTGGGAATTTCCGGGGAGTGTGGCATTTGTAATCGGGATGTGTGGGTGGGAGAATTGTGGTGTGGCGGTGGGAACGTGGTGTTGGGTGTGGGCTGAGCAGTCCGTGGAAGACAGGTGCAGCGATGGGCAGCGACATGGGTGATCTGTCGGTGGATCGTGGCTTTCGGCGACGGGGGTTTCTGGCGGGTACCGGTGCGTGGACGCTGGCCGGTTCGCTGGCTGCAGTCCCGGGTGGCGTAGCTGGTGGGGCTGCAGTGATGCGTGCAGGTGCGGGTCTTGGTGCCGGGCGGTCAGCCATCATTGCTGCCGAGAATGCTCGGCCGGGCACAACGGACTGGATGCTGACGAAGACGGCTGTGGATCCGGCGACGAAATATCGTTGTCCGTGGATTGAGGGCTTTGCCTCGCGGACCAGTGTGGCAGCTGGTCAGTCGATTCGTTTTTTTGTCAGTACCAATCCTGCGTCAGCGTTTCGGATTGAGATTTTTCGGATGGGTTATTATGGGGGGGCGGGTGGTCGGCTGATGCAGACTCTGGGTCCATTTGCGGGCGTGGTGCAACCGGAGCCGGAAATTGGTCCGCGGCGACTGCGGGAATGTGGCTGGGAGGCCTGTGCGGAGCTGGTGATTCCGGATGACTGGGTGAGTGGAGTGTACGTTGGGCGTCTGACGGCTGAGCGTGAGGGCTGGCAGAGTTATCTGATTTTCATTGTGCGTGATGAGCGACCTGCGGATCTGCTGTTTCAGTGTGCGGACACGACGTGGCAGGCCTATAATCGGTGGCCTGATCAGTTTGCGCTGTATGATGATGGGCGAGAGAAGTGGTATTGTGGTCCGGACGTTGATGTCAGTTTTGATCGTCCGTATGGGCGTTACTGTCAGATTGTGGATGCGCCGTTGTCGACGGGTTCCGGGTCATGGTTTCTGTGGGAGTATCCGTTTGCGTACTGGCTGGAGCAGCAGGGTTATGATGTGAGTTATATCTCCTGCCTGGATACTCATGCGGATCCTGCCGGATTGCTGCGTGGGAAGGGATTTCTGAGTATTGGTCATGACGAGTATTATTCGCTGCGGATGTATGAGCATTTACTGGCAGCGCGTGATGCGGGAGTCAGTCTGTGTTTCTTTTCGGGTGACACGTGCTGGGGGCGGATTGATCCGCGACCTGGCAGGCTGGGCCAGAGTGACCGGATTTTCAGTCGCGTGGATGCTTTTGGTCCGTGTCCTGCGGGAGCGGAGAAGTGGTCGGGTGTTGATCGTTTTCCCTGGCAGACACCGAGTGAGTCGTTGCTGATCGGGGCAAGGAATGTGCCACCGGTGACGGGAGGTGCGGACTGGATCTGTCGTTTGCCTGAGCACTGGGTTTTTGCGGGAACGGGGATGCGTGAGGGCGAGGGCATACCGGGTCTGGTGGGGTGGGAATGGATGGGGATGCCGGCCGAGATTGACGGGCTGCAGGTTCTGGCCAGCGGGCGCACCAGTCATGGTCGGGATCGCCCGGGCATGGAAGGCTTTTACACGTCGACGATTTATCCGGGTCCGCGTGGCAATTTTGTTTTTAATGCAGCGACCTGCTGGTGGTGTGACGGCTTGTCGGCGCCACCCGGCTATCTGCGCCCGAAGGTCTACACGGAGCCTCGTGGAGTGGATTTACGAGTGCAGCGGATTACGGCCAATCTGCTGAATCGGATCTGTGGTGCAGGTTGAGTGGCTGGAAGATCCCTTGTGTGTTTGAGGTGGTGGGGGGCGATATCGATGTCAACTGCGGATGGACGGCGGCAGATTGAGGAGTTTCGTGGCTACCTGCAGGCTGTGGCTCGCCTGCAGTTATCTGCGCGTCCGTGGCTATCGGGAAAACTGGATGCCAGTGATCTGGTGCAGAAGACTCTGTTGCGAGCGTATGAACATGCCGAGCAGTATCGGGGGGCGAGTGAAGGTGAGCTGGCGGCCTGGTTGCGACAGATTCTGAATCGTCTGCTGGCGAATGAGCTGCGTCACTGGGGTCAGGCGCGGCGGAGTGTGAGTGCGGAGCAGTCACTGGAGCGAGAGCTGGATGCCAGTGGTCAGCGTCTGGATCAGATGCTGCGGGCGGATCAGACATCGGTCAGTCAGCGGATGCAGCGAGTTGAGCGGGCGGAGTTACTGACGGCGGCTCTTGAGCGTTTGCCGGAGGATCAGCGGAATGTGATTCTGGCGCGTCACTGTCGCGGGTTGGGTCTGCAGGAGATTGCGGAGGAGACGGGGCGGACCACTGCTTCCGTGGCTGGACTGCTGCGTCGTGGTCTGGCGGTCCTGCGGGAGCAGTTGGGGGAAGAACTGCCATGAGCGATCAGGCTGACAGAGTGGACGAGCTGATTGCGGAACTGCTGCTGCGTCTGGAGCGTGGTGACGATGTTTCGCTTGTTGATTTTCTGGCGCGACATCCGCAGGAAGCGCGGGAACTGCAGCAATTCGTGGATGATCTGTGTCTGGTGAACGGTCGGCCTGAGGGATTACTGGACTGGGATGAGACACTGATTGGTCCGGCGGGTGTAGCGGAATTCAGTGACCTGCAGCCTGGAGCTGCAGGGCGGACTGAGTTAGTGGCTGATGCTGTTCTGGTCAGCGGTCGATTTTTTGACAGATACGAGTTGTTGGGTGCACCGTTGGGCAGTGGTGGGATGGGTGTTGTGTACCGAGCGCGGCTGCTGGGGACGGGTGTGCAGGTGGCTTTGAAGCAGCTGCGTCGTACGGATGCGGAGGAGCGGCGATTATTTCTGGCGGAGATAGAGGCGGCGGCGGGTCTGCGGCATCCGAATATTGTGCCGGTGTATCACGCTGGTGAGACGGACGGGGCCTTGTGGTATACGATGGCTCTGATTTCCGGTGGCAGTCTGAATCAGCACCGTGAGTTATTTGGTGGATCGGTGCCTGTGATTGTGGCGATCATGATCCGGGTGACTCGCGCTGTCTATTTTGCGCATCAGCGTCGAGTACTGCATCGGGATCTGAAGCCGGCCAATATTCTGCTGGACGATCAGTGTGAGCCGCATGTGGCGGACTTTGGGCTGGCGGTGCGAATTCGTGAGGATGGGGGTGGCGCGACGACGCATCCGACGGGAGGCTCGCTGCCATGGCTGGCCCCGGAGATTGTGGAGTTGAGTCGCTTGACTCGATCTGAGCGGCAGGAGCGTTCGCGGGATGTGCTGACGACCGCAGTGGACGTGTGGTCTCTGGGAGTGATTCTGTATGAGCTGCTGACGGGTGAGCGTCCATTCAAGGGTGCCACAGCTGAGGAGTTGGCGGCTGAAATTCTTGCGGCTCGTCCACGACCATTGAGGGAGATTCGTGCGGAGATCCCGCGAGAGCTGGAGCTGATTTGTCTGCGATGTCTGCGGCGGCCGTTGTCTGGTCGCTATGAGAGTGCTGCTGCGCTGGCGCTGGATCTGCAGCGGTGGCAGGCTGACCGGCCGTTGTCTGTTGGTCCGCGGCGCGTGCATGAATGGGTTCTGCAATTGGCGCGGCGGGAGCCGGGCTTTGCGGGACTGATTGGGGCCATCGCAGCTCTGGTGCTGGTACTGATTCTGGGTGTGCCCATCCTGGCTCGCGAGTTTCAGAGTAATCTGTTGTCATCGATGGTTCGCGACTGCGAGTGGACGGCAGACCATGTGGCAGAAAACGTGTATGGGCGTTTTGAGCTGATGGAAGGGCGCGTGCAGGACACAGCGGGCCGGATTGCTGCAGTTCTGAGTGCCGATTCGTTGGCAGTTCCGGGGACTGACGGATTGTCAGTGAGTGCGGGGCGTGCGTCAGAGATTCAGCGTCTGCTGGATGAGCTGGCGGGTGCTGAGGTGCTGGACAGTCAGTGTTTTCAGAATGCATTTGTACTGGATGCTGCTGGCCGGATTGTGTGGGCTTCGGCCGGTTTCCAGCCACCGGAAGACGGTCGTTATCAGGACCGGGATTATTTTCAGCATGCGGTCAGTGACGGGGTGTATATTTCGCGGGCTTATCAGTCGACAGTGGATGGTCTGGACAAAATTGCATTTTCGATTCGTTTGCCGGCGGTCGATTCGCAAGTGGAGGCGGATGCGTATGTTCTGGCGGCCAATATGCTGACGGATGCGAGGCTGGATCTGATTGCGGGTGAGCTGGGTGACGCGGAGCATGTGGTGTGTCTGGTGGCGGCAACGGATCCGTCATCGCGAGCGTCGAGCGGGCGTAAGAGCAGTGACGGCACTGTGGCTGTCGGATCAGCGGCCGAGCATGTGATCTTTGTGCATCCGCGGCTGCAGGCTGGTGAGGCCGCCGTTCCGTTGTCGCTGGCTGTGTCTGCAGCGGGCGGGCGTCCATTTGCATCAGCGACCGACTATCGGGATCCGCTGCAGGCAGGACACTGGGGCGTTGCGTCAGCTCGTATCCGAGAGACGGAAATCAGTGTTCTGGTGCAGCGGAGTTATGATCTGGCGGTTGAGCCGTATCGCAGGCTGGTCTCTGGAATTCTGTGGTCCATGCTGCTGATTGCGATCACGGGTCTGGCGTGCTGGCGTGGACTGCAGTGGCTGGGCCACCGGGAATCAGAGCATCGTTTCGTTGAGCTGCCACTGCGGGACTGAAGGGTCAGGTCTTGCGAGCCACAGCGTGGGCTCATTTGTAAATGGTGAGCACTGCGAAGGGGCAACTGCCGGGGCTGTCAGTTTTCGGTGTCGTTGCGGAGCATGTTGAGGAAGGCTTCGCGGACTTTTGGTACGGCGTCGGCGAGGGGTCCTGGGAGTGTGCAGCCGGAGGCCAGTCGGTGTCCGCCACCGGCGAATTTTTCGGCGAGTGCAGCGACGTCGTGAGGATTGCGACAACGCAGGCTGAATTTGATCTGGCTGGATGGCAGTTCCACAGCGATGAAGGCGGCTTCTGAGTTGGCGACAGTGAGGCATTGATTGACGAGGCCCTCGGTATCGGCGGCGACGGCACCGGTTTCGGCCAGATCCCGGGCATCCACCTGCAGCCAGATCAGTCGACCATCGGCGTCAGAGACCGTGCGTGAAAGTGCGCGACCGGCCAGTCGCAGCCGCGACAGCGACAGTTGTTCGTGAACGAGACCGTACACCATGTGCGGCATGGCACCCATATCCATCAGGGCGGCGGCAATTTTCATGGTGCGGGACATGGTGGAGGGGAAGCGGAACCAGCCGGTGTCTGTGGCAATTGCGGCGTACAGCCAGTTGGCGGTGGTGCTGTCGAAGGTGATGCCCAGCGATGCGGCCAGCTCGAAAATCAGTTCACCGGTGGCAGCGGCGGTGACGTCCTTGAATTCTTGGGCATCCAGTTGATCCGAGCTGACGTGGTGGTCAATCACGATACGGGTGGCTGGCAGACTGCGGATGACATCGGTCATGGCCCCCAGCTGCTGCCATGCGCAGGTGTCAACGACGATGATGGCGTCGGCGGCCGGGACTGACTGCCTGGGAATGTCGGAATTCAGTTTCAGTATGACGCCGGGTGGTGTCATGAATTCGAGGTTAGCGGGCGGGGCCGAGGCGTTGATGATGGTGACGGATTTGCCCAGTGCCAGCAGGATCGCGCGCAGCCCCAGTTCTGAGCCCAGTGCATCGGCATCCGGTCGGACGTGGCTGGTGATGATGAACGAGGAATGTTGCTGGATGAGGGAACTGAGTGCGTTCCAGTCCGGAGTTGGCACGGTGCTGACCTTCGATGCAGGGGGCGGATCGCAGTGTTTATGGGCGGTCATGAATATCGAAAAAAACGGGGTGAGTTTCAAGGAGAGAATGGCAGAAGCCACGGGATTCGCTCAAACTGGCGTTTGGGTGTCGGGAGTGTCGGGGAAAGAGGATTCCTGTGGGGTGGTGGGGAAGAATTCCCTGCTGGAGAGGTGGAAGGATTCCTTGTTTTTAAGAACTGAATTGTGAGATTCGGTAAGCGGTGTGGTATGGGGTTGCGGGATTTTCGGGGTGTGCGAGCGACGGTGCTGGGGTTGGGAGGTTTTGGCGGAGGCGTTGCTGCAACGCGGTTTCTGGCCACTCGGGGTGCTCGGGTCACCGTGACCGATCTGAAGTCAGCGCCGGAATTAAGCCCGTCTCTGCAGCAACTGGAGGGGATACCTGTTGAACGTCTGGTTCTGGGTTCCAATCCGATGGAGGTGCTGGACGAATGTCGGTTGCTGGTCGTCAATCCGGCTGTCAATCCCAGCCATCCGATGGTTTTGCAGGCGCGGTCGCTGGGTGTGGAAATCACGACGGAAATCGATTTGTTTCTGCAGCATCAGCGGGGTCGCACAGCGGCGGTGACGGGCAGTAATGGAAAGTCCACAACGACGGCTCTGCTGTACCGCTTTCTGCAGGCGGGCTGGAGTGGTGGTCGAGTCTGGCTGGGTGGCAATATAGGGATCAGTCTGCTGGAGCAGGTGGATCAGATTGAACGTGGCGACTGGGTGGTTCTTGAGCTGAGTAGTTTTCAGCTGGAGCTGCTGCGGGAGCGTCGTTTTCGCCCGGAGATTGCTGTGTTGACGAATTTCAGTCCGAATCATCTGGACTGGCACGGTACGCTTGAGAGTTATCGGCGTGCGAAGCAGCAGTTGTTTGCGGCGCAGCGCACGGATGACATCAGTATTCTGCCGGAGGAGCTGGAGTGTGATGCCCAGTGGCGTGTGCGAGGTCGTCAGCATGTGGCGGGCTGTGTGGACGGTGGTGGTGACGGGGCATTTTTCTTTGAGTCGCAGCTGATTCTGCGGACGGATCATGGTCGGCGAGAGGATTGTGTGCGGCTGGAGCCTTCGTCGCGGCTGCCGGGTCAGCATAATCAGCGGAACGTGGCCATGGCGTCCTGTGCGGCGTGGCTGGCCGGTGCAGATCCGGAATGTTTTGCGGAGGTGTTGAAAGATTTTCGTCCGTTGCCGCATCGGCTTCAGTGTGTGGCTCAGGGGCATGGTCTGCAGTTCTGGAATGATTCGATTGCAACGACTCCGGAATCCGCAGCGGCGGCGATCCGGCATTTTTCCGGTCGGGCTATTGTGCTGGCTGGTGGATATGATAAGGGTCAGGATCTGAGTGAGTTGTCGGCGGTGATCGCGGAGCATGCAGTGGGTGTGGTGCTGCTGGGGCAGACGGCCGGTCTTCTGAAAAGGCAGATTGAGGGGCGGAATGAGCGGAGAATTCCGTTAGTGATGGCGGGCAGTTTTCGTGAGGCCTTTGACAATGCAGTGGCATTGCGGGATTGTGGGTCTGTGGTGCTGCTGTCACCAGGTTGTGCCAGCTATGACTGGTTTCGTGATTTTCGGCAGCGTGGTGAAGATTTTGAGCGGATGGCGCGGGAATGGAGTGCTGCAGAATGAGTGAAAAGAAGGTTGTCCGGCGAGGTGCTGTTGTGGTGATGCTGCAGTGGAGCTGTCTGGCGCTGCCACTGGTGGGCTGTGGTGGTGGTGATATGGCTGAGCGATCGGGAGTGTCGACCGGGACTGCGGCGACCACAGCAGCGAAGCAGGCAGAACCGGAAGCTGGTGCCATTGCTGTGACTCCGCAGGAACTGCGTCGTCGTCTGAATTGTTATCAGGCGGAATTTCAGATGCAGGGGACAGAGATTGTTGAGGCGACTCTGTTTCAAACCGGAATTCGTGATATTTCAGCACTGCGGGGGCTGCCGTTAAGGGCTCTGGATCTGGGTATGACGCAGGTCACGGATCTCAGCCCGCTGCAGGGGATGCAGCTGGAGCGACTGGATCTGGAAAACGCCCCGGTGACGGATCTCAGTGTGCTGCGGGGAATGCCGCTGACGGTGTTGAAGCTGCAGAAGACGAAGGTTGTGGATTTTGCGGTGTTGCAGCAGCTGCGGCTGCAGCAGTTGAACGTACTGGATCTGCCTTTTGGTGACGAGGATCTGCAGTATCTGAGTCAGTCGCCTCTGGAGACGGTCTGGCTGGCCGGGACTGAGGTCACCGATATTGCGTCGCTTCCGCTGGCGAAGCTGCAGAGTCTGGATATTGAGCGGACTGCAGTCAGCAGTCTGGCAGCTCTGGCGGGTTGTCCGCAGCTGCTGCGTCTGAACATAGCGGAATCGAAGGTCACCGATCTGACTCCGCTGCAGGGTTTGCGGTTGCAGCGCGTCACACTGACGCCCGAGCGGATCACGGCGGGGATGGAGATACTGCGAGGGATGTCGTCACTGAAGCAGATTCAGACAAGCATCAGCGAGCCGATGTCGGCAGCCGATTTCTGGAAGCGGTATGATCTGGGGGTTTACAAGCCGCAGGAGGGGCAGTGATCAGCTGTCAGTGGGCAATGGTCATCCCTGGGAGGGCGAGGCTCCGGCCGAGCCGAAACACCCGTCGTCAGTAAACGCAAGACCCACAACCGTAGCCCGGGCATTCCTGCCCGGCCACCCTTTACCCACACAAAGCCACAACGCAACGCACGTTTGCCCGCCACTCACCCATTCCGTGCACTGATCACCACTCAGCAAAGACAAGCCTCGGCATCCTCACCGCGATGGTGCTTGATGGTCCAGGGAACACTCCCTCGGGAGGGCGAGA
>CAIOKE010000076.1 GCA_903858815.1 uncultured Planctomycetaceae bacterium
ATGAATCCTGGGCACTATCTGCGTTGCTGGCGGTAATCTCACTTTTGGTATCCGTGGGCGTGGGAGAGAGAGCGTACCGTCGCTTTGCTGGACGCAAACATGGCGATGATCAAGGCGGCGGGAAGTGAATCCTATCGCAGATCAGTTCATGTAGAAACTGCACTTTCTGACATCCGCATAACTCAGTTGACCAGTTTAATGGGGTTGTCGAAAGACGCACTCGTTACCGTTTCCGTGCCAGGAAAAACACAACCGCTCAGATGCAAACGACAACACCCGTCAGCTGACGCTGACGGCTCGCCTCTGGGGGGCCTGAACGCGGTGGACGACAAGGGCTGAAGCCTTGTCATTCCCCACAAAACCCGTCCGGTCACAAGTCCGCTGCGGCGTGTATTTGGTTTGTGCCGTCCGTATTTTCCAATTCAGACCTGAAGGGTGGTTTGCCGATAGCCCAGCGCGCATCCCTGAGTCTGGGGCGCCCCCACACCACATTTGGCCAACGGCCATAGTCAACATAGCCCTCGGCAGCGCCCAGGGAAATCCACAGCCGAAAACTGATGGGGCAACGTGCGCGGCGTCGCGGCTTTGTGTGGGCACAAGGCGGCCGGGCAGGAATAACCGGTCTACAGTTGTCGGCGAACAACGACAAGTGAACACTGACAATAGACTTCGGCTCGACAGGAGCCTCGCCCTCCCAAAGGGAGCTTTGCACTCCCTGACGCTGACCGATCGATCTGCAAATTCACCTTTTGCAGTGAAATCATCATGAGTTGACGGCAGATCACGTGTTTGATGCCAGCCCCGTCGAACGGTGGGCGTGGTTCCTTCGCCACGCCGATGAACTGACATCTGACCTGGTGGCACGGCTGAAAGTTCAGCGTGACGAGGAAGCCCGTATCCTGTACGCCCAGCGGCAGGGCAGGGCCGAGGGAATCGATCCTCGTATCTCACAAGGCGTATTGATCGGCCAGATCATTCTGCTGCAGCAGATCTCAACCGGCGTTCTGGTATCACTCATTTCACCAGCACAAAAACCACGTCAGCACAGCCAATATCGCCGCCACTGCCCCCAGCGTCTGCCACATTGGCCTTGCTGCCTCCGGACGCCCCTCCCGCGTGGCGTACAGACCACAGGCCGGACACTGCAGCCCGTCTTCATACATCTCGCGTCCGCAATGCTGACAGGTCGTCACACAGGTCTCATCCCCGTCATCTTCGGTGTCGACTTCGGCGTCCCACTCAGAGTCCTCCCAGTCGTTTCTGACCATCACGGTCTCCATCCCGTCCGAAACTCTCAGAAACGACACAATGATTCCACATATGCTGCTGAACCATCACGCAACCAGCCGTCCAACTGAGCCGGGTCTTTCAACTGACGCCCTCGTTCTGTCGTCACGCCAAGGAAACTGCAGCGGACATCACTGAGTGCTGTCATGTCGCCCCACAGCTTTTCAAACTGCGAGACCGGAAACACGTCTTCCTGACCATTCCCCCAGCGTTTCTTGACGTCCTTCAGCGTGATATAGGTGGGCAGTCGCCGCGCGAGATCACGGATTGCCGCGTCCACTCGTAACTGATCCCCCAGCGTCTCACGGTTCAGCCCGAAAATATTCAACAGCCGATCAATGTCGATCCACGTTGTCAGCGAGTTATACCACGTCAGCTGGAATTCATCGTCTTCACGTGGCATGGCCAGCCCTTCCACCAGTCGCACGCGACCATCCACTCTCGCCAGCCCGCCACCCCGATCCTCCAGACGCCGACAGATCACCTCAAAACTCAGATCCGCCCCGGACTGGATATGCAGACCCAGACACCCCGGATCCAGTGCCGCCCCCAGCGTATCGATGTTATGCAGCATCAACCAGCGCAACTGAGGACGCTCGTTCAGCATCCGCAGCAGCGTACCGTTTCGCAGCATGTTCGGCACTTCATACCAGTGCCCGACAGGATGCAGACACTGCAGCGGCAGATTATCCGTGTAGTCTGCCGCTTCACCTGCGGTCCTCGCCCAGTTCATCAATGCGGCCCGCAGACTGGCTCGCACCTTCTCCTTCTGCGGATCCAGTACCTGCTGAGCCATTTCTTCCCATGTGAACTGCAGATCGCGCAGCGTTGGAATCATCCGCAGCCCCACCGAAACTCCTCGTGAAACACGCAGCAAACCCTGCGGATCCAGCACACTGACAGCCCGCCGCAACGGGCGGTCTGTCAGATACCCGGATGTCACCACATGCAGCGGCTGCACTCCATACTCCGCAGCCACCCGCCGTGATTTGGCCCAGTGAATCTCAAGAAAGGATCGCCAGCGACCTCCCATTCGGCAGAATGGGTTCAGGGCCTTGACGACTCCGGCACCCTGTGTCCAGCGACTGCCCACGCCGGCAGCCAGAGTCACCACGGCCGCTTCGCCGCGTGCCAGCGCCGCACGCCCCGCTTCCACCGCTGCAGCGGGAATGTCCCGCCGCGCCTCCAGCACGTCACCAGCACGCACGTCTGTAATCACCACCGACTGATTCAGGCGATTCTGCGACATGCCCAGACGCCCGGATCGCAGATCCTCCCGCAACTGCTCATGCGCCGTCCCGTCAAAGCCATTGTCCCGCAGCAGATCTTCCAGTCGAGCAGACTGTCGAGCCTCCGCTGATGTCGCCGGAAGCAGACGTCGAATCAGGCTGGATGCCAGATTCAGGCCGTCCGTTGTTCGACACGCATTCCCCACCCGCTCAAGCTCTCGGCGAGTCATCGGGCTCAGCTGATGCAGTCCCTTCCGCAACCAGTCCGGTACAATCTGAGCATGATAGCCCCGCGGCAACTCACAGTCCTGACGCAGCTCAGCAAAGGTCCCGTTGTCGTTGATTGCAAAATCATAAACCACCGGATCCATCGCAAATGGAACCGCATCCTCCATGCTCCGCTTAATCTCCACCATCGCACCCTGCAGCCACTCACTGGCTTCATTCCGCACCAGCGGATCAAAAATGAAACCCATGCCACCACCCGCCATGCCACCCAGCATCCAGAAGCCGTGGAAGCTGCTGCCATACCGCTGCTGGCAGGCGGCAATGATTGATTCCGTATATGCGTTGCTGCACCACGGTATGATCTGCTGCAATGGCTCATGAAAATTCTGATGCGTGGCACGCCCCACCGCCGGAATATCGCCACTGCGCAGTGCGGCTGTCATCTGCTCCAGCAACTGAATCGCGCGGCCCCGCGCCTGCCACTCCGACTCACACCGCAGCAGATACTTCTCAGTCACCATCTCCAGAATCGGCCCCACATTCTGCGCCATCCCGCCATGGGCCAGCACAAGACTGTTCTGCAGTTTCTGACGAGTCTCCGCGGAAACTTCAGCGCGGGTGAATACGTGATGCCGAGGCATCAGCCGCCCACGACTGATCCCGTATTCCGGATCCTCGGCCGACGCTGCAGCACCCGTGATCAGCTTGATACCCGGCCAGATCCCGCCCGAATCCTGCCAGCCTCCGCCGGAACCACCCAGCCACTCACCCAGAATCGCACGCGCTGCCACAATCCGACGATCGGCCTCCTCCAGCTGACCTGTCAGAGTCGAAACCTGACCAGTCGCACGCATGCAAAGCGATATCAGTGACCCCAGCAGGTTGGTCGATACCGCCAGACGAGACCCCTTCGGGATGTCATTCACTCGACTCGTGATCTCCAGACCCAGACCCGGACCAATCATTCGCGAAAACACATCCGCTACAGAACCACCACAACCCTCCATACCCGGAGGAATCAGACCGGCCGCAATCACCGCCGCCTTCAGCAAACCCAGATAGTCACGAGCAAAGTCAAAGACTTCACTCAGATCCGTGATCTCGGCTCGAGCATCCAGATCAAGACTGGCCAGCCGCAGCACCGGCTCATCTATCACTCGCAGACTGCACTCAATCGGAGGTTCCGGCGTCGCGTGACGACCCCGCACCGCCAGATCAATCGACGCATTGATCACCCGCGCACCCTCAGGAAAATCCATCCCAAGGAAAAAAATGTCGCTCCAGCCACTGTGCGAAAAATCCATTCGCACTGATGTTCGTTCACGCAGCACGGGATACGTGTCCGTCACCGAACTGATCTGCAACAGCTCGCGACGCAGCGTCAAAGGCACATCCGCCGGATGCCCCGTGCGAAACATCCATTGATTCCCACGCACCGTACGCACACTGCGACGCACCTGATCCGCCAGTGTCTGAAAGGCCAGACGATGACAGGCTTCACCAAGAGCGCTGCTGAGTGTCACAGACGGTCCGTCTGTCGCCTGCTGAGCCAGAAACAGATCAATCGCCTCAGGATAACGGCGATTCAGCATCTGCGAATACGCTGCCGGCGAAATCCGACCACTCTCACGACCACTGGCCGACAATCGAGTCGGCAGGTGAAAACGATGAATCGCATACAGAAAAAACAACGCCCGCACACGCTGATACAGATTCTCTGAATGTCGCCGAAACTGATCCAGAACCTCACACTCAAACAGCAACTGCTCAATCGACAGCGACTGGCAGACCGCGTCCAGAGCACGGTCACGCACAGACCGTTCTTCTGCAGTAATAATCGGCAACAGCAGTGATGAAGACGGATTCATGAGCGTTCTGCAGGTGAATTCATGGAAACAGGGACGAAACGAAACTTCTCTCTCTCACCCGCTCAGCGCGAAGCCAGCAGATGCACCAGCTCCGTCAGAATCAGATCCCGATCCTGACCGCTCAGACTGAATGCCAGCTGCGCCAGCAGCAGGCCATACTTCTCACTGATGTTGTACCGCGTCCCCTCAACTGCAAACGCCAGATAACGCTCGGTCGCAGCCAGCTGTGACAGGGCACTGCTCAGATCAATGCCCGTCCCAGCAGGCGCAGCCTGCAGATTGCTGCTGAGTATTCCCAGAATCGCCGGCGTCAGCACATGCATCCCGAACAGACACAGGTAATAACCAGCACGCTGACCCGCCACAATCAAACGCTGCTCAGCCACTGTCGGTGTCGGCTTCTCTATCACCGTCGACACCTCATACAGACCCTGCTCGCGAGACACCGGACTGCCACCAACTGTCCCGAAATGCACAATCTCATTTTCACGAGTCGGCTGAATGGCCGAAACACTGCATTCATGCCGAGCCGCCACCTCCAGCAGCTGCCGGGCACACGGCTGCTCCGTCCTGCTCAGATACAAATGATCTGAAACCAGATGCAGAAATGGCTGCTGCTGCACAAAATCAGCCGTCCGCAGGATCGCGTCGCCATACCCTCGCGGATTGTGCTGCTCAAAAAAAATCAGTCGCGAAGCATGCGGACCAGCAGCGCTGAGATAAGAATCCTGCTGACCAGGACGAACCACAATGGCAATATCGTCCACGCCCGAACTGACAATCTCATCCAGCGTCAGACGCAACGCAGTCCGCACCTCGCCGCTGCGATCCACAACACTTTGCAGAGGCAGACTGCCGTGCCGGTCACCTGCCGCCGTTATTACCGCTTTGCGCACCCGCATTGATCATCACTCCCACTGATTCAAAACCCTCGTCATACACTCTGAATCTACCCCAATCCCACGATAAATCGCGGCTTTTCCTGCTGAAACACCGCAATGACTGTCCAGAATCCCGCCAATCTCTTACCGACCTCGCCAAACTCCGCACAACCCGCTAAACCCCTGTAACCCCTGCCAGCAGTATCAAAACAGAACTGCCCCTCGCAACCAGCCATCACCTCGTCAGCCCAGCGACCTTGCGTCGCCCGCCACTGCGACATCCCGTGCAGCTCGGAGCACTGAACAAAACGGCAGACCTCACCAGACCCGATCGGCGAAACACGCCAGTCCCCCACGACCGCCAATCACCTGCTGTGTTGGCCTTTTGATTCCAGGAAAGGCCTTCCGCCACCCCATCCACCCGCCCCCCATCCCCGATGCAGCGGCAGATTCCGCAGAACCACAGTCAGCACCAGCCAGTTCGACCACTCAAATCGGCTCAAAACCGCCATGATCGAGACAACCGCAACAATCGGACTGACCGCAAAATTCAGAACGATCCGCATATCTGTCACATTTTAACTCAACATCCACTCACGCACTGTCCGATCGAAAAGAGTAACCGTCATTGCCGGTATACCCGGCACAATCCGTTAATACGGCTCGATCGGAAGAATCGATGAAACCGAACAGAATGTTAGCTTCGGCCTCCCTGTTGTTCAGCGGCGTCGCGCTGATCACGGCCGCAAACGTCTCGACCGGAGATGAAGGTGTCGTCCGGATGTCGTCGCTCAAGCCACAGGATGGCACGACGCCCACTCCGACGCCTGAGGCTGAGGGTACCGTTCGCGTCCCCTCGACTGCCGGCCCGGCTGCCGCGGCACCCATGCCGTATCCCCAGCCCCAGTCGTACGCTCCCTACTTCGAGCGTTCTCTGGGTGCAACCGAGGTGATACCGCGAGGCGCCTACGGTCCTGAAGCCCCGTTCGGCCCGATCCTGATGTTCGAATCGAACTTCGGCAGCGGACTCGGATACAAGGAAGGCTATCAGCGAGCCAATGCTCGCGTCCCGAAGCACATTGACGTCAATAAGACGGTGCTGATGGGCGATGTCTCGGCATCGGTCACCTGGGACGGCCTGCCGATCTTCAGCGCCGGCGGTATCTTCCGTACCTACGACTCCGATCGAAACCGGATCTACGGTTTCAACGGATTCTTCGACTATGACAAGGGCTACGGCAACGGCGAATGGACCCGAGCGACGGTCGGGACAGAATCGCTGGGCAAGTATCTTGATGCCCGCATGAATGTGTACATGATTGCCGGCGACAATTCCCAGCTGCTCAGCAGCGATCTGCTGCCCGGCATTCAGCTGATGGCCAATTCGGTCTACCAGACGCGAGTGGACGTCCGCGACAACGCCTACTCAGGCGGTGACTTCGAAATCGGCGGCCCCCTGCCACTGCTCGGCCGGTACGGCATGAACATGTACCCCGGGGCCTACTATCTGTCGAATCCGTATGGAGGCGACTCGGTCGGCTTCCAGGTTCGCTGGGAAGCCCTGATCACCCAGAACCTGACCGTCAACACATGGCTGTCTCATGACGGTACCTTCGATACAAATGCCTGGGTCAGCCTGCAGTACGAGATTCCAAACTACCGGAAGAAGCGTCTGCTGCGTGACCGCGGTGTGCGCGAGCGTCTGCTGGATCCGGTCGTTCGAGCCAGTCGTATTCACACGAACATCGACACCACCAATAACTATCTGGCACTGGTCAACCCGACCACCGGTGGTGCCTACAACCTGATGCATGTGAATCCCAATGCCACAGTGCCGGGGGATGGAACCTACGAACACCCGTTCGCGACGATGCAGCTGGCCAAAGCAGCCAACAATGCCGCATACGATATCATTCGGATCCAGCCGAATGCGGATGATTCAGGCAGTGACCTGACCATCAATGGCGGCATGGGGCTGTTTGATAACCAGATCCTGATGTCTTCACTGGTTCCATTGCCGGTTTCCGGTGGGTTCACACTGCCGGTTGAAGCTCCGGTCGGGTCAACTCAGGCACCACTGCTGTCTGATCCGGTCATGGGTGCTGGTGGCAGCGTGATTCGCCTCGCCAACAACAACTCAGTACTGGGTCTGCGGTTTGATGCTTCCAATGCCGCTCAGACGGTCTTTGGAACAGCACTTTCCAATCCGCTGCCAATCACTGATGCCACGATCGTGGGCAACGAGTTCACGAACTACGGTAATGCTGTCGTCCTGCAGGATGTCTCGGGTCGGCTGCAGGTTCAGGACAACCTGTTTCAGGGCCTGCTGGGCGCCTCGAATGACGGGCTGCGATTGTCCGTTGCCGGTGGCAGCACAGCCGATGTGCTGGTGGCTGACAACACAGCAACCGACAACAGCGGCACCGCTATCTCACTCACCGCAGGTGCCGGTTCAACACTCAATGCCGATGACCCAACCGGCTCCAGCCCCACCGGGATTCTGGGCAATACAGTCACTGGCAACGGGTTCGGAATCAGTGTGACTGCCACTCCGGGGTCCGTGGTGAATGCCGCCGTCGAGGGCAATACGCTGGAAGACAACACCTTCAATGGCCTGCAGATGACTGCTGACAACAGCACCTTCAATCTGGCCAGCCTTTCCGGCAACACAATCAATCGCAACATTGGAAATGGCGTCTTCATCCACTATCTGAACGGCGGAGTGTTCAATGCTGTTTCGGAAGACCTGAACGGAAACGGCAGCCTCGACGCCGGTGAAGACCTGAATGGCAACGGGCGAGTTGACTACGGGATCGTTTCCAATGCGATCACAAACAACAAGACGGCCGGCATCTGTATCTTCGGTGAAGATGCCAGCACAGGTCGCTTTGACATCGGTGGCCCGACGCCTGCGCTCGCCAACGACATCCTCGGCAACACCGACGGCGGCATCCTCGCAGACCTCCGCGATACAGCCACAGCCCAGATGGATGTGCTTGGAAACAGTATTGAGGGTGGCAATGCAGACCCCGGCCTGACCATTATGCTGGACTTCATCGATCCGGCTCAGGGCGTGGTGACCGACGCTATCGGCCGACAGGTGGGACCATTCGGCCTGACAGCCTACGGTTTCAATCAGTCCCAGTATGATATCGTTACCAAAGCCATCCTCGCGACCGTTGAGGGGCATTATCGTAACCTTGCAACATCGGCTGACAGTCCGCTCAGCACACTGGCTCCGGGCCGCGAGCTGAATATGGACTTCGTGATCGGTGATACCGGCACAGCCCCCTCAAACGGTGCTACTGAGTACTACGTGATCACCATCGGTGACAGTGTCCAGCCACTTGGCGGGCTCGCTGGACAGTCGGCGGACATTGGCAACATCCGAAATGCCGCTGGACAGGGACCGGGCCAGGGACTCTCAGGATACGCTCAGCAGAATGGAGCGTCAGCGGTCGCTGTCTACACGAACCAGATCAACTCCTTCAGTCCGTTCCTGAATCCACCGAACGCCATGAAGCTGGATGACCATATCTATGTGGATCGCGAAAACTCAGCGGACTACGCAGTCAATGCTCTGACATCCGGAGACCTGACGTTCACCCGCCGAGCCATCGGCCTCGTCAGCTCGCATGAGCTCGGACACGCACTCTCACTGCGACATATCCAGGACAACAACGATGTCACTCCCAACGGCCTGAACCCGATCATGGGTACACCGGCCATCGACCTGCCGATTCAGGCACTGGTCGAGGACGCCGGACTGTCGCTGCAGGGTCAGAACCCCGGCGAAATCCCGGGCGAAGCTCCATTCACTCAGTTTGATACCGCACAGCTGGTCACGGCCATCGGTACCCGCCCCAAAGTGGATGACTCCGCAAACGGAATTCGAATTGAAGCATCCGACAACGCTCGCCTGCTGGGATCCACGTTCAACAACAACACGATCGCCGGAACTCGACAGAACGGCATCGAGATTGTCATGAACGACAGTGCGGTGGCTGAGTCCGTGACAATTCAGGGGAACCAGATCACGGGAGGTGGTGGCAACGGTGTCCGGCTTGAAGCCAACGGTGCAGGTGCCCGGATTCATGCTGACCACACCATCGGAGGGCCTGGAACAAACGTCTATGGTGGCACCAGCTATACTCAGGCAAACCAGATCTCCGGAAATGAACTCGACGGCTTCCAGGCACTCGCGACCAACGGTGGCCTGATCCGCGGCAATCTCCTCGGAAACGATATCTCCGGTAACACCGGAAACGGGGCCGCACTGCTGGTTGATCAGGGTGGCCAGATTGACTTCGGAACACCTGGATTGAATCGAGTGATCCGCGGCAACAAGCTGAACAACAACGGCGGTGCCGGCCTGTTGACCAATCAGCTGTCTGTCCCCGGCTCACTGTCTGAAATCAAGGCAGACGTCCTTGGAAACGAGATTTCCGGCAACGGCGGCGGTGGGATCGTCTCCCGCCTCTATGGTGTCAACAATGCACCGCCGGTTCCACCAGCACTCATCGACAACAATCGACTGGACCTTGTCGTCGGCGGAATTGCTGCTGCTGATGCCAACACGATCAGTGGAAATACAGATGTCGGTATCGAGGTCTATGCGACCGGTAACGGCAATGCCATGGTCGACCTGCAGGACGTTACAGTCAGTGGTACGATCGACGGATCTGCAGCCAGCCTTGACGGTGACGGTATCCGACTTCGCCGAGACAGCTCTGCGTTGATAACAGCTGACCTTGATCGAGTCTTCACGACCGGCAACAAGGGGAACGGTCTGCTCGTCGAAACACAGGGCAACGACAAAACCGACCCGAATCAGCCGAATTCCGGAACCGCCAATACGGTCACTGTTCACGACAGCAGCTTCAGCAGCAACGTGAGGAACGGAGCTGTCCTCAGAACTCGCGGTGATTCAACCCTGATTGCCGACATCTCCAACAGCACCTTCTCCAACAACGCACCTGTCGCTCCGACCGATGTCTCACCGGCTGGTCAGAGCAACGGTCTGCTGATCGAAACCGCTGAAAACTCATCCATCGGTGACCCGGCTGACGGCCTGCCACCAGGACGACGGTCACGCCTTGAAGGTAATGTCATCAGCAATAACCGCGATAACGGGATCAGTATCAGCGCGATTGAGGATTCCCGCGCCCTGCTGGAAGTGACCAGTGCTCCGTCACTGCCAACCTCCACGCCACATGCCGCTGCCTCCAGCCTCGGCAGTACCTCGATCTCCAATAACGGCGAAAATGGTATTGATATCAACACTCCGGGTGGCCGGTCTGATATCCTTGTCACTTCCACGCCCGGTGCCAAAACCACAATCTCCGGTAACGGGATCAACGGTGGTGGTAACGGGATCCGCTGGAATGCCTCCGGAAACTCCGAAGGCACCGTACGAGTTGTCAACACGACAATCGCCTCCAGTGTCCGGGGCCCCAGCGAAGACACCAACGGTGACGGCGTGCTGACCGCTGCTGAAGACCTGAACCAGAACGGTGAAATTGACTTCGCAGATGGTGATGGTATCCAGGCCAACTTCTCGCAGGATACAACCTCCAACCTGATCGTCGGTGGAGTTGGTGAAGGCAACGTTATCCAGAAGAACGGTGACGATGGTATCGCCCTGACCACAATCGGGGATCTGCTCACCGGAACACCTCGACCCATTATCAACATCACCCATAACATCATCGGTGGGACGGATAATGGCATCGATGCCGGAAACCTTGGCAATGGTATCAGCCTGAATAACATCGGCGGAACCGCAGTGGGTATTCCGACGGCCTCCGTCGACTTCACGCTGCCAGGCTTGTCCTTCAACGGTGGAGTCACCGAAACGGGACCGCTGCCACAGCTGACCATCGCCAACAACGTGATCAGCAACAACGTCGGTCGCGGTGTCAGCCTGCTGCTCAACGGAGCCGCCGGGGTGCGAGATCGCGATCTCGGAGTTGCCGGATTCAACTTCGACCCAGTCCGTATCTCTCTGCTCGACAACACCATCCAGGCCAACGGCGAGGAAGGTGTGTTCTTCCGGGGTGATACCAACATGAACCAGAGTCGTTTCACTTACCTCGCAAACACCGGGGCACCGAACGACGACAACCAGAACTTCTCGCCGTTCCGACCGGAATTCGACTTCTACAACCTTGGCACCTATAACGGCAACACCGGATACATGGAGCCATACCTGAACCTGAACTCCGTACAGAACACGCTGTTCGAGGTGCGTGGCAACACCATCCGCAACAACGGTCGCGGTGGAGTTACGGGTGAAGGCCTGCGGATCGATGTCGGTACCGGTGCCTATGTGGCGGCGGATGTCCAGAACAACGTCTTCGGTGGAAACCTGGAAGCAGACTTCGCAACGGCCTCCTTCCTGTCAGCAGGCAACACATTCGACTCGGCCGATACTGCCGGAGCGAACACGTTCGACTACATCTACCTCGATGACGTGGCCCAGATGGATCTGCGGTTCCAGACCAACACCGGCAATCAGATCGACGTGACGGATGTCGGAGCCTTCTACACGAACAACGATACGCTCAAAGCACAGTTCTACGGCACGATCGGAGTGCTGAACCGCGACGCATCGTTCTTCCAGGTAGACAACGGACCCAACCTGAACAGCCCGAACAACATCTTCAACAACTTCGGGATTACTCAGAACATCCAGAACGCCTTCAACACAGGCAACTACAACATTCGCGGTGCTGCTGATCCGGTCTGGCCGAACCCGGGCTTCCTGCCCTTCCTGCCATGATCAGATAACAACATCCTGAAACCCTCAGGGGCCACCCACTACCAAGTGGGTGGCCCTTGTGCTTTGAGCCCCGCCCCACCGCCCCACCTTACGCCCCTCTGACCGTGTCGCCAAAACGCAACATGCCACACACAGCCGCGGGCCGCAGCCGCGGGGACACACCACAACCGAGGGGACACACCACAACCGAGGGGACACACCACGAACCGAGGGGACACACCACGAACCGAGGGGACACACCACAAACCGAGGGGACACACCACGAACGACGAGTTGAATCCGGTTTTCACTGACGTAGCGGTTTTGATTCACTGACGCAAATTCACAACCCATGCACACGGTGTGTCCCCGCTGAGCCTTGTCCCCGCTGAGCCTGCACCGCCGGGCTGAAACGTGGTGTGTCCCCGACGGGCCGCCACGTGGTGTGTCCCCGATTTCTGGTTCTCACCACAAAACCTGAGGGGCTCGCCACCCACTGCGGGGACACACCGGTTCCAACCGCCAGCAGGACAGAACATGCGCACACCTGCGAAGTCGCAGCGAGGCGGGACTACAACCACGACAGACAATACGCGATGTTCATTGGCACGTCCCCAAATCGCTATCTACCCTGCAAATCGCCACTATGGTCATCGGACTTTGTCGCGGTACCCCCACTCGCCAGCCCCGTGCGTAAAACGCCGCAGTTGATCGGCTCGCATCATCAAACCGAGCCACACGAGGAAGTACTGCCCCTCTCACCGGTTGCCAACAACGTCCTGAGGAAATCTCCACCCAACCCGGAAAGACTGTTCACTTAAAAGGTACCAGCCAGTCGTGTTTCGGTCAGATGGGCTTCTCCCTGCGCATGTCGCCGCATGACAACATGTCTGACGAGTGACCGCAGTCAGAACGTTGCGACGACTCACCATTCGATGTGCGCACCCGCTGTCAATACGCCACCGCGCAACCTCGGCCGCACAAACAGCACGCTCAGCATAATCGTTACAACCGCTACAGAGCTCACATTCAGCAGGAAAGCTACAGGCCGAATCCTCTCCGCACCCACTGCTCGTTTTCATTGAAATTCGTTTGACTGATCTGGATTCGCCCCACCTCCCAACCCTATCAAGGGGGTTCTGGATATTTGGGACGTTTGCATAAATCCGGTTATTTAAGTCAGACAGTCGTTTTATTCCGGCGACACCTGTGGCGTCCTGAAAACGGCCACGGGAACTTCTGTTGATCGGAAGCATCGTCAGCAACATCTGCTGCCTTTGCGTTGTGATTTCGCTCCAGACCCTCTGCTGCATCTCCCATTCATTCAGGTCCAACTCGCAATCTCTGCTCCTCACGTCGGTTTCACACCACCGTCTGTTATCTCGGCTGTTCCGGTTCCAACATACATCAGTGCTGTCATCAGGATGTCGTCATGTCCTTTCATCTTCGCCAGTTGTTCGTTGCCGCAATTGCTTCTGCTATTCTGCTTCAGGGGGCTGTTGTTTCTGCCCAGGAAGGAACTCAAAGTGGATCCAGCGGCACCATTCGGCTGAAGCCGATCAAGGTCAGTTCTCGCCCTAAAGTCAGTCCCGGTGGCTCATCAATCAACTCGGGAAAAGGTTCGGTAAATTCGGGAAGCGGCAGTCTGGCCAAACCGTCCGCACCGGCTTCCCCGGCGAGTACCCCCGTTGTGACACCGAAAATCGTTGTTAAGTCAACACCTCCATCGCCCGCAAAGGCAACAGCAACGGCGGGCTCCGCAACGAAGCCGGCGACGCCTGCCAGCACAACATCGGTCCCGAAGCCAGTCACCAGCGTCACCACGGCAAAACCCACCCCACCTGCGCCCACAACCACAACAGCAACCTCGGGATCTACAACCAAGCCCACGACACCTGCCAGCACAACATCGGTCCCGATGCCAGTCACCAGCGTCACCACGGCAAAACCCACCCCACCTGCGCCCACAAAGAC
>CAIOKE010000077.1 GCA_903858815.1 uncultured Planctomycetaceae bacterium
CCCACAGTCGCCATTGCTCAGGGAAACGCAATCACCAAAACTCAAAACACCACCACTGCGATTCTTCCGTGAAATTCCGTGTTCTTCCGTGGCTTCAATGTCCCCCACTGTCATTCGCGCTACTCGCGTCATTCGTGCTTCAAAAACCAACTGTCCGGGGCCCCCTTCCTCTGCATCCCCGGCCTCCACCAAAATCACAATCCACCCTTTCGTGTGTTTCGTGGTTTCACACCCGATACCCGATACCCGACACCCGACACCCGACACCCGACACCCACAGTCGCCACTGATCACGGAAACGAAATCGCCAAAACTTAAACCAACACCCCCCGGCTTCCCACACTCGCCAATCCGTGGTTGCCACACACCACACTACCAGATCCGCCAGCGCAACCACAGCTGCAGTATCCGTTTCACAAACGGTGTCAGCCGCTGACGATTGTACTGATCTCCCAGCCGCCGCAGCGCGTCAGCCACTGTCGGATAGGGATGAATGACCGAAGCCAGTCGGCCCACAGTAACGCCACCGGCTATCGCCACACTGACTTCCGAAATCAGCTCCCCGGCGTGGTCTCCCACAATCGTCGCGCCCAGAATTCGACCGTTGCGACGGGCCACATACAGTCGCACAAATCCGCTCGTGCTGCCATCCAGAACCGAACGATCATTCGCCGACAGATCTCCAGTCAGAGTCAGCACGTCAGCGGATCGCTGCCGGGCCTCCTGATCGCTGAGCCCCACTGCGGCGATTTCCGGTGAGCAATAGGTGCAGCGAGGAATCAGCAGACGACTGGCTCGCGCACCACCGGCAAACAGGCTGTTCTGCAAAGCTGTCCGGGCAAGAAAATCAGCGGCATGCGTCAGCCGTTCCGCACTGCTCACATCACCCGCCGCATACACCGCAGTATTCGTCGTCTGCAACCGATCATTCAGCAGCAGCTGCCCGTCCGCTGTCAGGCGAATCCCCGCTGACCCCGGCTGCAGCTCATGCACCGTCGACCGACGACCGGCGGCCACCAGAATCTGATCACATTCCACCTGCAGGGTCTGTCCGCCCGTCTGCACCTGAATTCTTCGCACACTACCCTGCTCAGTCACTGCCAGCGGACTGGCGTTCAGCAGCACTGTGACACCGTCTCGATCAGTCAGCTGCCGCAGCAGCATCTCTGCTGCCGCAGGAGCCTCCCGAGGCAGCAGCTGGGCAGCCCGCTGAATCAGCGTCACCTGAGAACCAAAGCGAGCAAAAGCCTGCGCCATCTCAACGCCAACAGGCCCACCACCAATCACCGCCAGCCGACGGGGTAATTCGGTCAGTGAAAACAGATTACGATTGGTCAGGACACTGTCAGCCGTCAGTCCGTTCACATCAGGAATTACCGGCTCACTGCCCGTCGCTATGATGGCCCGCCGAAAGTTCAGTCGGTGACCAGCACAGGTAATCACATTTTTTGCCGCAAACTGCGCCTCACCAAACCAGACATCCACTCCCAGACCACGAAAACGCTCGGCCGAATCATGCGGACTAAGCCCCGCCCGCAATTGTCGCATTCGCTCCATCACTGCAGCAAAATCCACATGCCCCGCTGCGCCCCTGATTCCCAGCGTATGAGCATCGCGAATGGCGGCCATCCGACGCGAAACACTCAACAGGGCCTTCGATGGAACACAGCCGAAATTCAGGCAGTCCCCCCCCAGCAGAAAACGCTCGATCAGAGCGACACGAGCCCCCAGACCGGCTGCACCTGCCGCTGAGACCAGCCCCGCCGTACCACCGCCGATCACCACCAGATCGTAAACAGCTGGCGGCTGCGGAGTTGTCCAGTCGGAGGGATGCACCTGCTGCAGCAACTGACGATTACTGCCGTCATCCGGGCCCAGAAACCAGTTGAAATTCAAACCCGCCATTCGCGAATGTTTCCTGAGCCCACAAATGCCGGATACTAACGCTTCTGCTGCCGCAGATTCTCAAACAGATACAGTCCCGACTTGCCGGGACACACCAGATCCAGATCACCATCAGCATCTATGTCCACAACAGACATCTGCAGACCCGTACCGGCTGAACCCTTCGGGAAATCCTTCAGAGCCCAGCGATCCTTGGCATTTTCCGGAGCATTCACGGCGGGGTCGCCCTGAAATACGGTGTGCTTCTGCCATGTCCCCGCCTTGCGATCATACTGAAAATAAAACACCACAGACCCGTCAGTTGCCCCAGCCTCAGATTCATGCGCGTAAACCCGCTTGCCCGTCACCAGTTCCGGTTCACCCTCACCATCCAGCTGCGCCAGCAACAGCGTATGCACCTGCGAAAATGTGTCGTCAATGGTCTGCTTCTGCCACTGACGACTGCCATCCGGCTGCTTCGTCTGCCGCAGCCAGTACAACCCGAATCCATGACCGTTGCCATACAGCACGTCCTGCAGCTGATCGCCGTCCACATCATATCCCAGAATCATGATCCCGGCTGCACCCAGCGCGAATTCTGCATGGAAACTCCAGCCACCATCAGCCAACTGTTCGTACCAGCCCTTTGGAGTAATCACATCGTTCCGCCCGTCACTGTTCAGATCACCCGCCCCCACACCATGACCAGCACCCTCTGCCCCCAGATCGCGACGAGTCCACTGCACCGGATTGCGGGATGTCAGTTCATAAAACACCACTGTGCTGCCAACATTGGGCAGGAATTCCGGCTGAGCATCCCCGACCAGATTCACCATCTCACCCGTTTCTATATTCCCGGGTAGATCAATTTCATGTTCCTGCCACGCCGCAGTGGCAGGGCCACCAGGATTCTGCACCCAGCCCACTCGCTTGCCAAAATAATTGCACGTCACGATGTCAGGACGTCCATCACCGTTGACATCCAGTGGCGAGTCCGCGAAGTCTTCGTGATAGTGCGGGTTCGGTCCGCTGGCCGGCACCTCGCGAACTTTGTGTCGAGTCCACAATGGAGCCTCGTACCAGGAATCACCACAGAAAATGTCGATCCGACCATCACCGTTGAAATCCGCCGTTCCACACGCCTCGTATGGCGACTGTTCGTTGATGATGTGCTGCTTCCACTGCAAAGACCGCGGCTCGCCAGCCAGACCGGCAGACGAGATCACCAGCACACTCAGACAGGCCGAAAAAACTGACTGCACATGTTTCTGAAACAGCATGAAGGAATCTCCGGCACATGTCACGACATCAGAAATCAGCAAACTCGCCCCTTTGAACTGCAAACAGTGTCCGGAAAAACGGCCATCCATGCAACCGAGCACCTCAGCGGGCCCGCGGTGCTGTTCTGACTGCACTGCGGCAGATATACTGACGCGCTCGTTCAATTCGGCTGAAGCTTCCTGCAGGAAAACTGTGCATGCGTCAATTCTCAAGTGTTTTGCCGGCCTGCGTGCTGGCATTGCTGCTGAATACAGTCTGCGTCGCTGCCACCAGCGCTCAGATACCTCCGGAAATTCCCGTCATTTCTCCACAGTCCGCCGGCTTCGATGAAACGCGCCTGAAGGTCATAGAAGAAGTGGTGCAGGAAGGCCTGTCGCAGTCTAAGATGCCAGGCTGCGTGGTCGTCGTTGGCTGCCGGACCGGTGTGGTTTACCAGGGTGCGTGGGGGTATCGCCAGACGGTTCCTCAGCAGCAGCCAATGGAGCTGACCACTGTCTTCGACCTCGCCTCGCTGACCAAGCCGATTGCCACAGCCACCAGCATCATGCTGCTGATCCAGCAGGGGAAAATCCGTGTGGATGCTCCAGCTGCCACTTACTGGCCTGAATTTGCTCAGCAGGGGAAAGATGGCATCCTGATTCGACACCTGCTCACGCATACCGCGGGGCTGATTGCCGACAATTCCATCAATGACTACACGGGTACACCAGACGAGTCGATGGCGAAAATTGCGGCCTTGAAGCCGGTTGCAGCACCAGGCGAACAGTTCATTTACAGTGACGTTGGGTTCCTCGTTCTTGGTCGAATCGTACAACTCGTCAGCGGAAAGAATGTTCACGAGTTTTCGCGCGAGTCCGTTTTTCAGCCGCTTGGGATGACGGAAACCGGTTATCTGCCCGGTCCTGAACTGCGTGCTCGTGCCGTTGTGACCGAGCAGCGTGAGGACCGCTGGATGCAGGGTGAAGTCCATGATCCGCGTGCCTATGCACTGCAGGGAATCGCTGGGCATGCGGGCCTGTTTTCCACGGCCAGTGATCTGGCACGCTATGCCGTCATGATGCTCAATCACGGCAGCCTTGGATCGGTACAGATTCTGCAGCCCGACACATGGAAACTGATGACCACAGCGGTGGACGTGCCACGTGGCCGTCGAACTCCTGGGTGGGATTCCCGCACCGGCTACTCCTCAAATCGCGGCGATCTCATGACCGCAGCCGCCTTTGGACACGGTGGTTTCACCGGAACAGGCATCTGGATCGATCCACTGGCCGATCTTTTTGTCATCTTCCTCAGCAACCGTGTTCATCCGGATGGCAAAGGGCTGGTGAACCCTCTGATTGGTCGTATCGGAACAATCGCCGCAGGTGCTCGACGTACCCCGCCGAAGACACCGACTGCCCAGGTCCTGAATGGTATTGATGTGCTGCAGCGCGATGGCTTCGCTGCCCTGCAGGGACGCAAAGTGGGACTGATCACCAATCAGACCGGGCTCAGCCGTGAGGGGGTCAGCACAGTACGACTGCTGCACTCGGCAAAGGGGGTCCGGCTGAACGCACTGTTCAGCCCCGAACATGGGCTGGAGGGACGCCTTGATATCCCGAAAATCGGCGACCAGCAGGATACCACCACAGGCCTGAAAGTGTTCAGTCTGTATGGCGAAACTCGCACACCGACCCGGGAAAGTCTGCAGGATCTCGATACGCTTGTCTTCGATATTCAGGATATCGGCTGCCGTTTCTATACCTATCTTTCAACGATGGGGAATGCCATGCAGGCTGCTGCCGATCACAATCTGCAGTTTGTGGTCCTTGACCGTGTCAACCCGGTGGGTGGCACAGCAGTGGATGGACCAGTTCTTGAGGACGGAGAGCAGTCCTTTGTCGGCTATCACACAATTCCCGTACGACATGGCATGACAGCCGGAGAACTGGCGCGGATGTTCAGCAGTGAAAAGAACATCAAGGTCGACCTGCAGATCATTCCAGTGGCTGGCTGGCAGCGCAGTCAATGGTTCGACGAAACAGGACTCACCTGGACAAATCCCTCGCCCAATATGCGAAACCTGAATCAGGCACTGCTTTACCCCGGTGTCGGACTGCTGGAGATGACCAACCTGTCTGTGGGACGTGGTACAGACACTCCATTTGAAATCATCGGAGCACCGTGGCTCAAAGAGCAGCGCTTCGCCGAGCACCTGAATGCCGCAGGACTGCCGGGAATCCGTTTCATTCCCGTGCGATTCACGCCCCTGTCAGCGAGATTTCCAAATGAAGTCTGCGGCGGTGTGCAGCTGATTATTACCGATCGCCGTATGGTGGATCCACTGGCCACGGGCATTCAGCTGATGTGCAGTCTGCAGGCCCTGCACCCAACCGACTGGCAGACAAAGAATCTGAACCGGCTGCTCAGCAGTGTCCCGGTGCGCGATGCCGTTCTGGCGGGACGCGATCGTCATGAGATTCAGCGGCTGTGGCAGACGGAGCTGGCGAAATTCATGGAGCGTCGCCAGCAGTTCCTGCTGTACGAATGATGCATCAGTTCTGGTTGCCAAACGACCGAGCCAACGTCAGACTGTCTGTACCTGCCTTCTCTGCCTTCCACTGCCCTGACAACAGGATGCAGACCCATGCAAAAAT
Source organism: uncultured Planctomycetaceae bacterium (assembly GCA_903858815.1). GTDB lineage: Bacteria > Planctomycetota > Planctomycetia > Planctomycetales > Planctomycetaceae > SXXK01. Next base: position 5,802 of record CAIOKE010000077.1, read on the forward strand.
TCATCATCTGTGCGATTCCGGTTGTTCTGTCTCTGCTGTGCGGTTCTGATCTGGTGGCCGCAGTGCCGCAAACTGATCAGTTTCCTGCTGCATTCAATACAGATCCCCCCGATTCCAACCCTCCTGCCCCCGAAGAAATGGTGCAGTTGATCCAGTTGCCCGAAGGATTTCAGGCGACGCTGTTCGCAGGCGAACCGGACGTTCAGCAGCCCATCTGCATGGACTTCGATGATCGCGGTCGTATGTGGGTGGCCGAGAACTACACCTACAGTGGTGGCCCTTACGAGAAGAAACTTCGCGATCGCGTCATCATCCTCGAAGACACAGACGGTGATGGAAAACATGACCTGCGAAAGGTCTTCTGGGACCGGGGCTTTATGCTGACCAGCCTGACATGGGGTTTCGGTGGCCTGTGGGTACTGCATGACGGCACACTGTCGTTTATCCCGGACCGCAACGGTGACGATATTCCGGACAGCGAACCCGTGGTCATGCTGGATGGCTGGAGCAAAGACTGTGGTCATAACTTTGTCAGTGGCCTCGTCTGGGGCCCGGATGGCTGGCTCTACGGACGCCACGGCATCGTGGATACATCGTGGCCCGGAGTCCCCGGGACACCAAAGGAAGAACGACCATTCATGAACTGCGGAGTCTGGCGTTACCACCCGGTACAGCACCTCGTTGAAGTCGTCTGCCATGGCACAACCAATCCATGGGGACTGGATTACAACGCAGACGGGCAGTTCTTTATGACCAACAACGTGCAGGGACACCTCTGGCACGTCATCCCCGGTGCTCGCTACCAGCGCATGTACGGTCAGGATTTCAATCCGTTCAGTTTTGAACTGATGGACATGACAGCCGATCATTATCACTGGGATACCAGCCTCAAATGGACCGACAGTCGGGATGGCAAAGCAAACGATCTCGGTGGCGGACACTCACACGTCGGAGCTCTGATTTACCAGGGCGATAATTTCCCGAAGGAATACTTCGGGAAAATCTTTATGTGCAATACTCACGGACGACGCATCAACGTGAATCGTCTGGAGCAGGCAGGCAGTGGATATGCTGGCCGGCGTGAACCGGACTTTATGCTCGTGAAAAATCCCTGGTTCCGTGGCGTGGATATCAAAATGGGGCCGGAAGGTGCCATGTACGTGGCCGACTGGTCAGACAATGGCGAATGCCACGATCACGACGGTATCCATCGTACCAGCGGACGAATCTATCGAATCGCCTGGGGCAAACCCGAACTTACTGCCGCTCAGCAGCAGACGCTGAAAGGAAACAATCGACTTGCCTACCTGAATCCGGACTGGATCAACAAGCCGGACTGGTTCGGCAGACACGCCCGGCGAATCCGTCAGGAACTGGTTGCTGCCGGGGAACTCTCCGGCCGTTCGCTTGCGTCAATGGTCAGCCACGATTCTGCACTGCGACTGCTGTTCAATGAAGCCTTCGGCGGAAACTCAAAAACAGAACTTGGTGCCGCCCTTGAATCCACAGATCCTCTGGTCCAGGCCGAGGCGGTACGGCTGGCTGCATCGACACCTCAGCGCCGGCAGCAGCATCTGCCGGCACTGCTGACGATCGCCGCCAGACCGCAGGCTCCCACGACTCTGCTCGCACTGCTCAGCTCATTGCAGCGCATGGACTCAGAACACACCGAGGATGCTCCCCAGGTGCGGCTGTCCAGTGCCATCTTCAGCTGCCCGGAAAACCAGGCAGCCATCGCAGCAGACAAAAATCTGACTCTGATGGCGTGGTATGCCATTGAGCCGTTTGTGGAAGTGCTGGGCATCTCACCACTCCAGAACAACACAAAGCTGCAGCAGTTCGCAGTTCGTCGCATCGCGACCAGCACTCAGACACGCCCTGCCGCCGCCAACTCAGTGCTCAGAATCATCGCTGAAATCGCCGCAAGCCCGGACACCAACCGACGCACCGCTGCAATCGGACTTCTGGAAGCATTCCATACGGGACTGGCAGGCCGGGCAAAGGTCAGTCCGCCAGCCGACTGGACGACAGTTTATACCGCTTTTCAGAAGTCGGATTCAGCCGAACTTCGCCGCGCCGCTGATCGCCTTGCCGCCGTCTTCGGTGATGGTGCCGCACTGGCGGATCTCAGACAACTGGCGGCAAACTCCGCCGCAGACTACACGGCCCGCGATCAGGCCATCCTCGCACTCGCTCAGGCAAAGGACACTGAGTCGATTCCGATGCTGTTCAACCTGCTGGGAGACCGCGCCGTTTACTCAACAGTCATTAAAGCTCTGGCCGGCTTTGATCATCCCGATACTGCAAAAGAACTGCTTAATCGCATGGCCGGCTTCAGGGACGGCAACCGCGGACTCGCCGTGGATACACTGACCAGTCGCCGAGCATGGGCCGATCAGCTGGTTGCCGCGGTGGAAGCCGGACGATTCGACGCCAAAGAACTGTCTGCAGCCCAGGTTCGACAACTGCTGGCCTTCAACGACGAACACATCCGCAGCGTCCTCGAATCCCGCTGGGGCGTTATTCAGGAAACACCCGAAGCACGCCGAATCGCCATTGAAAAATGGCAGAAAACCATCACTCCGGATTCACTCGCCAAAACCAGCCTCGAAAACGGGGCTGAACTGTTCCGGAAAAACTGTGCCTCCTGCCATAAACTGTACGGTGAAGGAAAAACCATCGGACCGGATCTGACCGGAGCCAATCGCAGCAGCGTTGAATACCTGCTGATCAATATTCTCGATCCACATGCCGTCGTACCAAAGCAATTCACCACCTCCGTTCTCGTACTGCAGGACGGACGCATCGTCACAGGTGTCGTGGTCTCTGAAACAGAGCAGACGCTGGTTGTACAGACCGATCGCGAACAGATCACACTGGCGGTGTCGGAAGTTTCCGAACGTCGTAATACCGGGCAGTCGCTTATGCCGGACGGCCTGCTGGATAAATTGACGGAACAGGAAGTCCTTGACCTGTTCGGGTTCATCATGTTCCGGAAGTAATCGTCACCTGTCTGTTCCCGGGGAAGTCCGCCATGATCGCACTGATCGCCCACGATGCACTGAAAAATACGATGCTGCAGTTCGTGTCCGAACGACTGACCTTCTTCTCCGGACAGACTCTTGTCGCAACCGGAAACACGGGACGCCTGCTCCAGGAACAACTTGGGCTGCAGGTGGAACGAGTGGCTCACGGGCCCAGTGGTGGTGACCTGATTATTGGTGGGCGAGTTGCCGAGGGTCGCATGCGGGCCGTGCTGTTCTTTCGAGATCCGTTGACCGCTCAGCCCCATGAACCGGACGTCTCAGCCCTGATGCGAGTCTGTGACGTGCACAACGTTCCACTGGCAACCAACCCGGCCACCGCAGCTGCTGTCGTCAGACACCTGCTGGATAATTCCCCGACTTCCACCGGCTGACATCGCTGACGCCGTCAGCGAGCACGCTGATGGCGTCTGATGGCTGTCAGCTGAGCATCCAGCTCTTTCATCGGAATGGCTTTCCCCTCGCCATAGGAAAGCGTCGAATTCAGATTGCCCGGATGGACCTCCTGAACCTGATCCAGCTCCACGACCAGCCGCTGCATCCACTCAGGAGGCTCGATACCGGATCCATGTCGAGTCTTCATAAAGGCGGAGATTCGCGCACGAAGCGTCTGGAAAATACCGTCTGTCTCTGCGACAGCACGCCCTGCGGCACCCGGTATCGCTTTGGGAACAAGAGCCGCAATCGCATTCTGCTCCAGCAGACCCACAATCTGCTCATTCACATGATCGTGCAGCGATGGAAGCTTGACACCGTATTCAACCTCCAGCTCGCGCAGCGTCTCACACATCCCTGCTGCCGTCTCGGCAGTCTGCTTTGAAACTTCGGCCACCACCGCTTCTGCAACATCCGTTTCTGACTGCCTGACCAGAACTTCATGCATCAGTTGCCACGGGACATACTCCCACTCAAAGCGATCATACATCGCCTCCATCTGCAGAAAATCCAGCAGACAGTACAGACGACTGCCGTAATCGCTGTAGGTGGTCGTCGTGTTGTATTCCATGAATCGATCAAAATTATCGATCAGACACTCCACGACAAACTCAGTAATCTCAGCGGCTTCTTCCATATCAAGCTCACCGCTCTCAAGATCATCCAGCACAGGGACACTTTGAGTCTGCCCAAGAGTCTCCTCAAGCTCCTCAAACATCGTCCCCACACCCTGATGCAGAATCGTTCGCAGATTCCCCAGCGTCAGGAACCGAGTATGAAACAACTCCTCGCCATAACGCGTGATGAACTCACGCACAGCAGCGGCAAACTTATCGTCAAACAGATCCTCGACAATCGATAATCGCATCGATTTGCTGTGCCTGCTCCACATTCGACAGTATGCTGTGGCCAGTTCCAGAATGCGTTTGAAGACAGATTTCGTACGCATGCTTCCCGTGACTCGCATGCGACTGCACGACTTCAGCACAGCTTCCGTGGAACTCAGCAGACCCAGTCGAAACAGGCGATCAAATTCCGTCACCGCCTGCCCGGATGGACGCGAATTGCGCTCCATCCTCATCGCTGTGTCCAGCAACAGAAAGGTCTCTGTCAGCAGACCCAGACGCGGCAACTGACCCAGCAGCACTCGCAGCACCGCCTGCAGGGTCCGAGCCTTCAGGATGGCTGCCGGATGACCACCATTCTCAAATGGTACATACAACAATGGGCGACGACTCAGCTCCTGGATAAATGCCGGGAATACCTGCTGAATATCCTCCGCACGATTACCAAACATCGCTGAAAATGTCTGCGAAATCAGCTGATCGAGGCGTTCTGATTCACGGTTTTTCTCTGTCGCCCCGACGACCGCTTCAATCAGTCGCTCCGCCATCAGGAATTCCACAGTCGTCGACAGGGCATTCTGCATCAGCAGAAATCGACCCTGCATCTGAATGTCATATTCCACATTGCTCTCAACACCACCACTCTGAGCCTTCACCTCGTATTCACGCACTTCATTGATCAACACCTGCAGACCCTGCAGCCGTCCACGAATGGCCACCAGCCAGTCCCGCATCAGCTCCCTGCGTTCCGGAGTTACATCGGTCCCCTGCCGGGACACCCAGACCGCAGCAATACTCCAGAGAGAACCAACGGTGTGCAGAAACTTCAGTCGCGGTTCAATCTGCCGATACAGAATCTCAAACTCCGTCGTACCCGGAGCCCCGGTCGACGAATCCATGGTGTCACCCACGTTCCCATCGTCCGTCGAATCTCGATAGGTGACGTCATCCCACGCCGCCGCCAGCGTATTCTGCTCTTCATCGTCCGCGTCAAACAAATGCTCCAGATCCAGCTCTTCCTGCTTCGCACCACGCCGGTCCGTCTTCCGCTGCTCAACATACGTACTCAGCTGCGGAACTTCCCAGAACTCACCCGCATTCGCCTCCATAAAGGCAAACAATCGCCTGACACCCTTCCAGCGCAACTCCGGTTCCGCCTGCTGACAGACACAGGTCAACAGACGATGCAGCAGATTGTGGATCGAATGCGGACCGGTCTCCAGCGGCACTGAATCCGCCATGCCAAGCCACTGCATCAGCAGCCCCATCGCAGCGACATGGTCCTGCCTGTCCAGCAGCGAATTCACCACCTGCGCAAAACCCGAGGGTGACCTGAACTCATCAACATGCTGACGCCAGAACGAAATGTCTCCGGCCGCTTCACCCGCCTCACGCCACCGCGCCAGCGCCCGCGCGACCAGAATCGCACCCTCTACCGAACGCTGCCCCTCAACCTTCAGCAGATCATGCACCGTCGTCGTGGCATATGCGTCCCACTGCTCCGCCAGTACGCGAAAACGGCCCAGCACTTCGTCATGGATATCCGCTCTGCCCGATGCCGCCGCTTCACTCATAATCAGAGAACAACTGTCAAACAATCGCCCCATCAACTCCAGCAGCACGTCCACACGCGAATCCGGGATCGAATCCTCACGCGCAGAAAACAACGGGAATAGCCCCTGAAACCCCAGAATGTTCCACGGATCAACAATGCCACCGCAGTCAATTCCACGATGCAGCAGCTCAATCGACTCCATCATCAGACGGGCAGCCTCGTCCGGCAGCCCCGCCTTCAACTGCCGCGGAATTGCCACCAGTCGCGCCGAAATCTCGGACTCAAAACGCGCCGCCAGACACGGGATGACCGCCGCCTCCTCCCGACTGGCCTGCTCATACCCCATTCGAGCAAACACCCACGACAGATGACGATGCTGAACCTGATCCGCTCCGTATTTCGCCAGATACATATTCAGTTCGTGCCGCACATGCCCGAACGGCTGCCGAGTCTGCTCAGCCAGCCTCCGCAGACGCGCACCACGCTCGCCCGTCGCCAGCCCCAGCAACATCTCATAAAACCCATCTCGCTGGCGAGCCACCATCGGCAGCAATGTCGTCAGGGAAACCGATGAATCCCACGTCTGCGGACCCGATCCACTGATCGATGCCCCCATCAGAATCGTGCCCGTCAGCACCACCGCAGCATCGTACACTCGCTCACTTTCAATCGTGCCCCGACGACCGCCGGCAACGGGCGAATGAATCCAGGCGACCAACGCATCCAGAATCAGGCGTCGCACAACAAACCGACGGTAAAACCCCTTCGTATCAATCTCATCCGGATCCCACTCGCCAAAAATGTAGTTCGTTCGCTTCGTCACCGGATGCAGGTGGTCATGTGATCGCACATCCAGCACCAGCTCACTCAGTCTGCCAAACGAAAAATGCGTGCCCTCCAGCAGCGACTCCGGCAATGTCCGAATGAAGCTGATCGCCTCGCTGATCAGTACCTGATAAGGACCAGCAGCGACACCCACCTCCGCCATATACAACGGCACCGGACAGAATCGCTCGTGCAGGTACGTCTGAGCTTTCCGCCCGTTCTCCAGCACCGCTACAGGTCGATAACCGACAAATTGATTGAGCCGCCGAACAACCTCCTGCACCGCATCTCCGGATGACAGCGCCGGTCGCTCAGCACGCACTGCCAGAGTCGTTTCAAACATACGAGCCAGCAGCAGCGGACTGAAAAAATCCCCATCCGAACAGTGTGCCAGCAGATCCGAATGAAACTGCCTGTAACACGGTAACACCTCACTCAAAGTCCGGCCAATCATCAGTGTCGCCTGCTCTGTCACTGCAAACGCACCAGCGCCAGACTTCTGCAGCACAACCAGACTGCCCTCCAGAAGCCTCTGCAGGTCTGACGGACCACTGCCAGCCCGTCCGCTGACAAACAACTCATTTATGCAGATCCGAAAGCGAGCACTCGCAGTGCCATCAGACAAATTCAGATAACCCAGCAGATCACGCAAACACTCGTCCTCTGTCGGATCTGGGACCGAAGAAAAAAGTTCTGACTGTTTTCGAGACCCGCTGTTCACGCCCGCCCCATCTGCTTACTGACCTGTCAAACACGGTCCCCGAGCAGCAGACTGCCACCCGAGACTGCCATTACAACCACCGACCGCCCAAACTATCGAGCATACTCAACGTTCCGAGTTTCCCGCAGGACAGTCACCTTGATCTCGCCGGGATACGTCAGCGTCTGCTCGATCGCCGTTGCAATGTCCCGACTCATCCGCGCTGCCTGTCGATCGTTGACTCGCGATGAATCCACGATCACTCGGACTTCACGGCCAGCCTGAATCGCAAACGCCTGCTCAACCCCCGGAAACCCACAGACCAGGGCCTCCAGCTCCTCCAGACGACGCACGTACTTCTCCAGAGTCTCACGCCGCGCTCCTGGCCGCGCCGCAGATACGGCATCCGCAGCCGCAACAAGCACCGTATAGATGAACTCAGGACGAATATCGTCATGATGACCGGCAGCCGCATGCACGACCTCAGCTCCCTCACCATAACGCTTCAACAACTCTGCTCCCACCGCCGGATGACCACCCTCCATCTCATGGTCCGCCGCCTTGCCGATGTCATGCAGAAATCCGCAGCGACGAGCCAGATTGCCGTCCAGACCCAGCTGCTCAGCCATCAGACCCGTCAGATGAGCTACCTCAATCGAATGCTGACGCACGTTCTGACTGTAACTGACCCGGAAATGCAGCCGACCCATCAGATCCAGAACCTTCGGATGCAGACCACGAATCCCTGCCTCCTCACTGGCCTGTAAGCCCAGTCGACGGATGTGCTCGTCCATCTCCTTCGTCGTCTCTGCCACGATCTCCTCAATGCGAGAGGGATGAATCCGACCATCCTGAATCAGCTTGACCAGAGTTCGCTTGCCAATCTCACGACGCACATTGTCAAACGCAGAAACAATAACAACACCCGGAGTATCATCGACAATCACATCCACACCCGTAGCCTTCTCAAAAGCCCGGATGTTACGCCCCTCACGACCGATAATCCGACCCTTCACGTCGTCATTCGGAATGTCCACGGTCGAGACCGTGGTTTCTGATGTGTGTGCCGAAGCATATCGCTGCACCGCCATCCCGATGATCTCACGCGCCCTCCGCTCACACTCCGTACGCAACTCAGTCTCGTGCTTCATAATCAATGCACCAGTCTGATCCGCCAGATCACGATCCAGTCGCTTCAATAACTGCTCCGTCGCCTGCTCCTTCGAAAGCTCACTGATCCGATATAACTGATCCTGCTCCTCACGAATCATCCGGTTCAGCTCGGCCTCGCGAGCATCAATACTGCGAGTCCTGTCAGCCAGCTTCTGCTGCGTTGTCTGCAGCATCTTTTCCTTCTTGCGGAAAGCGTCCTGCTGCTCATCCACCTGCGCCGAGCGACGATCCAGATCACGCTCGTAATCACGCAGCTTCGCACGACTCTCCTCCAGCTTCGCCTCCAGAGACTCACGGCGCTGCAACAACTCTTCCTTCAGCCGCAGCTCCTGATCCCGCTGCAGAGTCTCGGCTTCGCGACGAGCCGCCTCGATGATGTCATCGCGAGTCCTGAAGGCCCGACCACGAACCGCTCGCTCGGCAAATAAACCAGCCGCCAGACCGCCTGCCGCGGCCAGGATTCCGACAATCAACTCACTCATGGAACCGTCCTTATTGAAAACGGCCCCCAACCCGTCCGCCTGCGGACAAAATCTGCTCCCGGACTACTCGCAAATTACTCCAACACCAACAACTCCACCGCTGGTCGCACCGGAATTCCGGACAGCCAGACCAGACAAACCCACCCGCCCCGAATCCGGTATCAAACCGGCCCGCGACTGCAGACCGGGCAGGATGCCACCGCTGCAGAATAACACGGAATCAGACAGCAATCGGACGCAGGACGCAGACCCCCACGGCAGCACACACAGAGCCGCCAACGGATCATTACGCCGAGCGAATTCGACAGCAACCGGCAGCTTACACACAGCGGTATCGGAGACCAGTGTCGCCGATTCACAACTGAGTCCTATGCACATCTCACGGTTGCCCCCGCAGATCGCAGACCAGCATTCCGGCCACTGCAACACCTGTCGCAGTCGACGAAACATGATCCACATCAGCATGGGAATGAAATGCAGCATAAAATACGAAACTGCTGAAACCTGTCAGCCAGGGACGTCGAAGACACTTCGTGAGTTTGTCTCGGAGATTCTTAGTCTCGGAGATTTGCTGCACCCGCCCGGTGCTCATCCACCGGAACAGGCCAGGCACACAGACCTCGGGTGGGACCGACGACATATCGAGACCTGCAGCAAACCACCAGAGATTTCCTGTCATCTCAGCCAGTGGCGCTCAGCAACTACGACGTTCGCACACAATCCACGTCACCAGAAATCCACAGCGAAAAGAGCCCAGAACCCCCGCGATGGCCCCTTGCAGGTCCACCCCGGAATCCATGCCCCACCCACTGTGCAGGATCTGAACTCCTGCACCGTGCAATGTATTCCGAGCGAACAGGCAATTCAACCGGATCGAGACTGCCGGACGGGAATCACACCCAATTCCACAAAAATCCGGCCCTGTTCGCACTTTCGAGCCACCAATTCCGCCGGCAGATTTGACCCTGAACCACGCCGGCTCTATCGTGGGCGTCTTTCTGCCCTTCGGGCACGTCCACTCCCACCTCAGGATCACCAGAACATGAAACGCGGCCTACTGCTGCTGGCGCTGGCCCTCGTCGGCTGCCAGGTTCAGGACTCCCAGTCAACTCCCGCAACCGGAACCTCCGAAGGAACTCCGGCGGCCACCACACCCGGCACCACACCCGGCACCACACCCGAAACTCCGACCGCCGGAAAACGGCTCTCCGTGGCATTCGTCACCAACCAGATCGCTGACTTCTGGAAAATCTCCGAAGCAGGCTGCATCACCGCATCGAAAGAATTCGATATGGACGTGCAGGTCATTATGCCCCCGGAAGCCACCGCAGTTGTGCAGAAGCAAAAGGTCGAAGACGCCATCGCCAGCGGAATCCAGGCCATCGCCATCAGCCCGCTCGATGCCGATAATCAGGTCGAATGGCTGAACAGCCTCGCCGACAAAATGCCCCTGATCACCCACGATTCCGATGCCCCAGGCTCAAAACGGCTCGTGTACATCGGCATGGACAACTACGCTGCCGGTCGAGCCTGCGGCGAAATCCTCAAACAGGCTCTCCCCGACGGCGGACAGGTTCTGCTGTGCATCGGACGCCTTGAACAGGACAACAGCCGGTACCGCCGCCAGGGTGTTATTGACGTTCTGATGGGACGCGATCGCACCATCCAGTTCTACAAGGATCAACCCACTGGTTTTGACCCGGTCGAAGAAGAAATCAAAGGTGACAAATTCACCATCGTCGCCACTGTGACGGACCAGGGCAAACCCGAGGTCGCCCTGCAGAAAGCGGAAGATGCTCTTGTCAAATACCCCGAACTCAAAGGCATGGCCGGACTGTTTGAATACAACCCGCCAGCCTGCTACCAGGCTCTGAAAAAAGCCGGAAAACTCAAGCAGGTGGCACTCGCCGGTTTCGACGAAAACGACATCACACTGCAGGCCATCAAGGACGGCGAATGTGCCGGCACCGTTGTCCAGAACCCCTACGAATACGGTTACCAGTCCGTGAAAGTCCTCCGCGAGCTGCTCAACGGCAACCAGCAGGTCATTCCGGAATCCCGCTATATCGACATCGCGCCACGTTCCATCACTGCCGCAAATGTCGATACCTACTGGGAAGAACTGAAGCGCCTGAAGGGCCAGTAGTCGTCATGAATTCTGCTGTCACTCCGCGCCTCGAAGTTCGGGACATCGAAAAATCGTTCCCAGGAGTTCGTGCGCTCAGGAAAGTCAGCTTGCAGGTATTCCCCGGTGAAGTGCTGTCAGTCGTCGGAGAAAACGGCGCCGGCAAAAGTACACTGATGAAGATCCTTGCAGGAGTTCACTCGCCCGATGCAGGACTGCTGCTGGTGGATGGCCAGCAGCAGCAGTTCGCCCGCGTGGCAGACGCCATGCAGCACGGTATTGCCCTGATCCATCAGGAACTCAACCTCGCAGACAACCTGAATATCGGGGCCAATCTGTTTCTGGGACGTGAACCGCGAAAGTTCGGGCTGATTGACGATCAGACCATTCGTCGCCAGGCCGAAAGTCTCCTGCAGCGGATCGGCCTGAAGTTCTCACCAGACACTCTCGTTCGCGACCTCACGGTCGGTCAGCAACAGATGGTAGAGATCGCCAAGGCACTCTCAATCAATGCACGCGTCCTGATCATGGACGAACCAACCTCCAGTCTCTCTGCCGCTGAATCCGCCCGACTGTTCGAAGTGATTCGTGACCTCCGACAGCAGGGCGTCAGCATCGTCTACATCTCACACCGCCTTGCAGAAGTACAGGATCTTTCCGATCGCGCCGTCGTACTGCGGGATGGTTCCACCGCTGGCAGTCTGCAGCGCGGGCAGATTACGCACGACAACCTCGTACGACTGATGGTCGGTCGGGATGTCTCCCGCATCTTCTCACGCAGCCCGTGCCCCCCGGGTCAAACTGTCCTCGAAGTTCACAAACTCAGAACAGCCACCTGGCCCGCACATGAAGTCAGCTTCAGTATCAAAGCCGGTGAAGTGGTCGGAATCGCCGGACTGGTCGGCGCCGGACGAACAGAACTGCTGCGCACTCTCTTCGGTATTGACACACCACTCAGCGGCTCAATCACCGCCGCCGGTCGCCAGCTGCAGCTCAGATCACCTCAGGACGCAATTGCCGCCGGAATCGCACTTGTTCCCGAAGATCGAAAACAGCAGGGTGTCGTGCTCGATATGGCTATCCGACAGAATATCGGACTCGCCTCCGCACACAGACATTCCCACGCAGGGTTCCTCAGCTTTGCCACCGAACAGGCGCAGTCGGCCGAAATGTGCGGGCGTCTGCGAGTCAAATCACCAGATGATCAGGTACGAGTCGGCAATCTGTCAGGTGGCAACCAGCAGAAAGTTGTGCTTGGAAAATGGCTGGCCCTCAGACCATCCCTGCTGCTGCTGGACGAACCCACTCGCGGCATCGATGTCGGTGCCAAACAGGAAATCTACCAACTGATGGACGAACTTGCACAGCAGGGACTGGCCGTACTGTTTGTCAGCAGTGAGCTGGAAGAAATTCTGGGGTTGAGTGATCGAGTGCTGGTCATGCACGAAGGTCGCATCACCGGACAACTTCAACGTGACGCGCTTTCCGAACAGGCCATCATGCATCTGGCCACCGGACATTTTGCAGAACAGGTTGTTCAATGAAGGGCAAAGTTCTCGGTATTTTTTCTGTGCTGGCAGCCCTCTGTCTCTGCCTCACGCTGGCAACCGCGAACCCGTGGTGGAATCCCGCGCAGTCACAGTTCCTTGACCTCGACAACATCATGAACCTCCTCAGCCGGACTGCCCTCTATGGCATTCTCGGCATCGGCGTCGCCTTTGTTATCATCACCAGTGGTATCGACCTGTCCATCGGCTCCATGGTCTGCCTGTGTGGCGTACTCCTGACGATCCTCCTCAAAGTTGATTATCAGCCTCAGCAGCCTCTGTCTGTGACTCGCATGACCGCCGCTGACCGAACCATACTTGTCGCCGGCAGCACCGAGTCCCTGAAACCGGGAGATACGGTGCGATTCACCGGAGGTGTCGGGTCAGGACTGGTCCTGACTGTGGAATCCGCCACCGCAGATCGCCTCGTCGTTCGAGAAACCCTGACCCGCGACGAACGTGACGGACGCATCGTCAGGATCCTGCCACTGGAAAGCTTCGATGCCACTTCCCTGACGGCCACTCTGCCAGCCACAACAGCCGAGGCAAACGACCAGCTGCAGCTGTTCCGACGCGACGGTAGCGTGACCGGACAGAAAATTACAGCAGTCGCAGAACGCGGAACACAGCTGCAGCTGACACTGGCTCGGGACCCCGGACAGAAATACCACTCAGATTCCTTCGCCGTTGTGCTCCGTCGTTCCCAGCGCTGCTCAATTCCTCTGGCAGTCCTGATCGTCCTGATAACAGCAGCCGGACTTGGACTCGTTCATGGGCTGCTGATCACCAGACTGCGTCTCCAGCCCTTTGTCGTCACACTGTGCGGACTGCTGATCTATCGCGGGGCCTCCCGCTGGCTCACCAACGACAATCCAGCCGGCTTCGGCGAATTGCAGAGCATTCTTGGACCAGTAGCATCCGGCCGAGTCGGCCTGCTGCTCAAAGGAGACAAAGTCCTGTTCGGCATCCCGATTCCATTCTTCCTCATGACCGGCCTTGCACTGATCGCCGCAGTCGTTCTGACAAGGACGGTCTGGGGCCGCTATCTGCTGGCACTCGGACGCAACGAAGAAGCTGCTCGCTTCAGCGGTATCAATACCGGTCGCGTAACCGTCATGGCCTACGTGATCTGTGCCGTGATGGCAGCGGTCGGAGGCATGTTGTTCGCCCTCGAGTACAGCTCCATTTCTCCATCAAGCTTCGGAAATTCGTTTGAGCTGTATGCGATCGCTGCCGCTGTTCTGGGAGGCTGCAGTCTGCGTGGCGGAGAAGGCTCGATTCCCGGAGTCGTCATCGGGACCGCTGTCATGCAGGTACTGAACAACATGATCATGCTGCTCAGAATCCCGCAGTCACTGGAATACACCATTATTGGTGCCGTGATTCTGCTGGGAGTCCTCGGTGATGAACTGGTTCGCCGAGCGGCTGCACGCCGACGACTGAAACAGAGTATCACCTGATCACCCACAGACTCAACCCCCGCTTTCACCCCGCAGCACCAGTTGCAGCAGGTCTGCAAACCCCGGACTGCGCCCCTGACGCAGTATCCCCGCGCGATACAACCGACTGGCTACCACGATCCCAACCGCCGTGCCCGCCAGCATAATTGCCAGACTCAACAGCGACTGCCAGACCGGTATCATCACCCCTGTTGACATTCGCACGGCCATCAGCAACGGTGTCGCCGGGGGAAAGAAACTGGCTGCCGTTGCAAGGTGGCCGTTCGGCTCGCGAATCACATGCATGCAGATCAGAAGTGGCAGCATCAGAACCAGCCAGACAGGCATCAGCAGACACTGAGCCTCACGCATCTGATTGACACAGGCTGCGACCGACATAAAGACGGAACTGAACAGCAGCACCGCCAGCAGCTGCAGGAACAGCAGCCACGGCAGCAGCGACCACGGAACGCTGTTCGCAAAACCCTGCTGCCACGCCACACAGATCGTACCCACGCTATACAGCCCGAAAATTGTCATCGCACCCGCAGCATTGCCCGCCAGCTTCCCCGTCATCAGCTGCGTCGCACTGGCCGACCCCAGCAGCACTTCCGAGATTCGCAGCTGTTTCTCCTCCAGCACACTCTCCAGCATCGGCTGTACCGAGAGCAGCACAGCCACGAACATCATCCCGGCAATCCCGATCGGCACTGCAATTGACGACAGCGAACTCTGCACAGGTTCCCGCTGAATCTGCCCTCTGTCGTCAAGAAAACTCAGCCCCTGCGACTGCACTTCGGTCGACTGGGACAAAGCAACAGTCACCACCGGCAGCAAACCCGCTGGTACACAGTCAGCCAGACGCTGCTGACGCTGCACCGAATCAATTGTCTGTTCACACCAGCGTCGCACGTCCGACATACCCGGGTCCTCAGACACCCACGTCAAAGACGCATCGATCGGGATCTCCACGAAGGCATGCAGCCTCCCCGCTCGAATCTGCTGGGAAAGCAGCAGTCGATCGTCATCCCCGAAATCACTGGCAGGATGCGCCCTGAATTCATACAGACTCTGATCCTGCAGCCCCAGCATTGCTGTCAGACCATCATGATTTTCCGCCGACTGCCCGTCCCTTGCAGCAGTCAACTGCTGATTGCGTCGGTCAGCCGCCAACTGCAGTACCGGAAGCAGACCACCCGTCTGATCAATCACCGCGATTCTTCGCACGGTCGGCACCTGCAGACCCTGCAACATCGCCGGAATACCGATCACTCCCAGCATCAGCAGCGGCATGACTGCCATGCTGATCAGAAAGGCCCGAGTCCCAACCATGGCCCGGTATTCACGCCATGCAATTATCAGAATCTTCCGCATGAATATGCACCACAACGATGACTATTGAATACGCTCAGTGACCGGCACTGCCCAAAGGGCTGAGCAATCTGCAGACTGACTGCCATGCCACGCCTGCCCTCGACGATGGTCGAAAATCACCAGCCCCCGCTGCTTTGGCTGCTGGCAAAGCGACAGGGTCGGAACCTTCCCTGCTGACCAGACTGAGAAACACCTCATGCAGAGAAGGCTGCACCATCTCAAAATGCTCAAGTTCAGCCATAGCCGACAGCCTGCGAACCAGCTCCGAAACACCAAGCTCACCGGAAAGCTGCAGTTGCTGATATAGTCCCTGCTGCCGTACCGATACAACACCAGGCAACCCATCAGGAAGGATCTGCCCTGACGCCGTGCGAATCTTCAGAAATGGTTTTGCTGCCCGCGCAAGAATCTCACTGACCGCCCCGTCAAGAACCTTCTGCCCCCGATAAATCATTACCACCCGTTCACACATCCGCTGCGCGGTTTCCATCTCGTGAGTCGACAGGATGATGCTTGTCCCCTCTCGCTGCAGTTCCTCAATCGCCCCCCGCAACAGCTCAAGATTCACCGGATCAAGACCGCTGAATGGCTCATCCAGAATCAACAGCCGAGGGCGCGCAATCACGGCGGCAATAAACTGAATCTTCTGACACATGCCCTTGGAAAGCCCGTCGATCCGTCGCTGATCCCAGCCATCCGCCTGCAGCCGCAGCAGCCAGCGACTGATCTCAGGATCCGGATTTCGAACGCCCTTCAGAGCCGCATAATACCGCAACAACTCACGCACCCGCATCCGACGATACATTCCCCGCTCCTCAGGCAGATAGCCCACGCGGTTGTCAGCACAGTCGCCGGACTCTGCACCCAGAACCACAACCCGACCCTGATCCGGTCGGACAATACGCAGAATCATCCTCAGCGTCGTCGTTTTTCCCGATCCGTTCGGACCTATAAATCCACACAGCGATCCGCAGGGAATACTGAGGCTGATGCCGGATACCGCCGTACGCTGGCCAAAACGCTTTTCTGCGTTCTCCATCAGCACCGCGCATTCCTGATTACCCGCGCTGCCCTGCTCTGTCGTATTCATTCTGCCACCACCTGTTGCGAAAAAGCAACACCACTGACTCGACATGGTCGCAGACACACCACTGCAAACGGTGTGCGTCAGTCTGCAGAAACGGCCCAGCCAGCCGCAATCAACAGGACAGCCAGCATGAGTAGGCCGAAATTCGTCGCCAGCCCGCCTGAAAACTCCAGCAGGCCCCTCAGACGCATCAGAACCAATCCCCCCGCATGATCAGGGGACTGCACATCCGGCGCCAGCAGCAGTTATCAGTTCATCACGAACGATGATGCCAAATCGCAACACAGCCAGTCAGCAGCGGTAGCGTCATCCGCCATCAGGGATTTGCCCCGCCACCAGCATTCGGCCCCTGCCGATTCAGGCTTTCCAGTGACTGCTGACGAGTCTCCTCAACGGGATTCGTCTGGCTGCCGTAAAATTCTGATATCTGCACGATTGCAGGACCCAGCAGAAACAGAAACACGGCTGGCATCAGCAGCAGGGAAACCGGAAACAGCAGCTGAAATGACGCCGAATTGGCTCGCGTATCAGCACGCTCCTTCAGCGTTGCTCGAATACTGTCGCTGTACTCCGTCAATGCCTTCGACAGCGCTGTACCAGTCACGTCCGACTGCACCAGCAGGGACGTAAAGCTGGTCACCTCCGGCGATTCAATACGAGCAGCAAAGGCCTTCAGCGCATAAGGCAGATCGCTGACCTCCGCCTGTCGAGTAACAATCGCCAGTTCCGTCCCCAGTGCCGGATGAACGCCGTTGATCTCGCGGCAGATCCGCCGCAACGACTGCATCACAGTCAAGCCCTGACTGACACACATATTCAGCATGTCAAGCACGTCGGGCAGACCCATCTCGATATCCCGCACACGTTCCGCAGCTCGCGAGGCTACGACCAGCGGAGGCAACGCCCACATCAGCAGAGGCACAATCACAATCGCTCCGACGATCGTCGCCTCGGCCTGCACCGGCGCCATAATCAGCAGCACACCCAGCAGAACCAGCGCCGCAAACGACAATGCAAATCGCAGCGCACTCAGATTCTGCCACGCCGCACGCGACTGATAACCGGCCGCCGTCAGATTCTTACGCTGAACCAGACGCCGCGATTCAGACTCCGGCAGCATCTGAGCAAAGGCCGGAGTCGCCGCACCAAAAAGATAATCACCCTCGGGAATCGGCAGATCCTCCGGCTCCGGATTGCCGGTCGACAGCTTTTCCTCCGTGATAATTCCACGAAACTCATGGAATAATCGCCGATTTTCCCACGTCGTCTGACGCTGTTTTCCCTGATCAGAATCCACTGTCATCTCTCCGACAGACCTTCAGAAGCGGGAAGTACGTCCCAGAATACGCAGGACAATCAGACTTCCCATCAGCTGCAGACCAATCGCTGTCCAGAAGGAAAATCGCCCCCACCCCGAAGCAAACAGCTTATTCAGATAGTTGGGATCACGCGCCACATAAAAACCCACTACAATCAAAGGAACCGTGATCATCATCACAGATCCAAGACGACTGGAAATCGTCGCTGCTCGCTGACGAGCCACAAAGTGCAGCCTGTCTCGAATCGCCGTTGAAAGACGCTCCAGAACCTGGATCAGGTCGCCACCCGTCTCCTGATTGACCGACAATGCCGCAGTGAACATGGTCAGAGTATTCACACCGGTCCTCTGCACGAGGTCACGACAGGCTGTCCCCACATCCATCCCCATCTCAATCCGCCGCGCACTGACTCGCAGCTCATTTCCCAGCGGGCTGGGAGTATCTGCAGCCAGCATCATAAAAGCATTCTCCACATTTCGTCCGGTGCGGGCAAAACGGGCCATTTCCTCCGCCATCAGGGGCAGCTGCTGCATGATCTGTAACTGACGCCGTGAACGCTGCACCATCGCCACAAGAATCGGAAACAGTAAGCCGAGGGCCCCCATCACCGAACTCATCAGCACTCGCTCGGTCAGCACAAAAAATATCCCACCAAAGGACACCCCGCTGAAAACACACAGACTGAGCCAGACCGATGGAATCGTCTGAATTCCCGACTGCAGCATCAGAGTGTCAAACCAGCCATTGACAACATCTGCGGTTCCGCCCGTCCCCTCAGTAAAACCCACGTCTTCCTTCAGCAGTCCGGCAAACGCCGCGTCCCGCGGAATCGATCGCAGTTTCGTATTTGGAGCAATCATGGTGTGCCCTCCGTATCCCCCGCACCGCGACTCAGACTTTTGGTGCCGTCAGTTCACGCGCCTCAAACAATGGCCGATACTGCTCCACATTCGTTCCAGCCAGCGCCAGACGACGCAGCGCCACCGGCTGATAACCGGTCGCATAGAAAGCACCCACAGGACGACCGCCTCGACTCTCTCCACTCAGACGATACACAAAAATATCGTCCATCCGCCATTCGCCATCCTTCAGCCCCGACACCTCGGAAATACGAGTCACTCGACGTTCCCCGGTATGCAGACGCGTCACATGAATCACAATGTCCACCGCGTTGCAGATATACTGCCGAGCAATTCGCGATGGCAGCTCCACCCCGGCCAGAGCAATCATCAGTTCCAGTCGGTCCAGGGTTTCTCGAGCATCGTTGGCGTGCACGGTGCTCATCGATCCGTCGTGCCCGGTATTCATCGCCTGCAGCATCTCCAGCACTTCCGAACCTCGCGCTTCGCCCACGATGATTCGGTCAGGTCGCATTCGCAGTGCGTTTCTCAGCAGGTCACGCTGAGTCACGGCACCACGCCCCTCCAGATTCGGCAGACGTGTCTCCAGAGACACCACGTCCCGCTGCTGGAGATTCAGTTCCGCAGTCTCCTCAATCGTAACCACACGCTGTGAATCCGAAATGTAACGACTCATGCAGTTCAACAGAGTCGTCTTGCCGGCACCCGTGCCCCCGCTCACAATCACATTCATCCGCCCCTGAACTGCCAGCACCAGAAAATCGGCCATCGTTGGAGCCATCGTGCCAAACTGCACAAGGTTCTCCATCTGAATGCGCTGGTTCCCGAATCGTCGAATCGAGACCGTCGCTCCACCCAGTGACAATGGCGGGATAATCGCATTGAATCGCGATCCATCCGGCAGTCGAGCGTCCACCATCGGACTCGATTCGTCAATGCGACGACCCGCACGACCTACCAGCCGATGAATGAACTGCATCAGATGCTGCGAATCCGCAAACCTGATACCAGTCTCCTCCAGCACACCACGACGCTCCACAAGCACTCGATCCGGCCCGTTGATCAGAATATCTGATACCGCAGGATCCACCATCAAAGATTCAATCGGACCAAATCCATAGATTTCGTCCATCAGTTCCAGAACCAGACGCTCCCGCTGCAGCTCAGACAGTGTGACCGGCTGACGCGCACACAAATACTCTGCCAAAGCCTTCAGCTGTGCCCGCAGCTCGGCCTCAGTCAAAGCTTCCGCTCTGCTGAAGTCCACCAGATCAATGATCTGACGATGCAGTTCGGTTTTCAGTCGGGTCAGGTCCGTATTCCCGGCACTCGATCCGTCCGCAACAGTCACCATGGCCAGCCCTCAGGTTGTCAGCACGTCGCCAGTCTTCAGATGCTTACCCGCAGTCCGCGCGCAGCAGCGCACAGCTAAACCCTCATATCGATCGGCAAACCCGCGAAAACACAACGCGATTCAACCTGCTGCCACAATCCCTATCAGCGGTGATAGCGACAGAATCTGCACAATCGCAATCCCACGCCAAACCCGCCACACCGCTCAGGCCGCTGATGCCGTTTCACGGTCCCCGGACTCAGAACCCCGCGATTCCTCAGGTGGCTGCAGGCTGTTTCGAGTAATCGCCTCGCGACCGGCGGGACTGAGCTGATACTGCAAACCCCGCGCCCGCCCGGAAAACTCAATTCGAATCAGCCCGAGGGCGATCAAATGCCCGTGCACGGTCGTCAGCACTCCCGCCGCCAACTCGCCCGCTTCCATGATCCGGTCAACCCAGCCCGCATACTCCGGATCCGCACTCTTCGCCGCCAGCTCACGCACCTGGTAACAGGACAGTACTGTCAGGCACTGCTGCTCAAATTCCGTGGATTGTCCGTCTGTGAGTCGCATGTCGACTGTATCGACCGTCCCGGACGGCACATACAGACCGGCTCCGGCACCCGGCAGGATCCCAAACACCGCCAAATAACACCAAAACAACCCATTCCACCAGGAATCACCAGACCACCTTTTCTGATCACCCTGATCTCCGGTCCCCAGCAGGAGTTTGCCCGGCCACGAAATACTCAGACCCCAGTTGCAACCCACGCTGAAGGCCTTGAGCCTCAATCAGGAAATCCTGCCTCACCGTCTGATCCGCGACACCCCCTGCCCCGGAAAACGGCGAATTCTGCCTCTCAGCAACCACCGCACGATCAGCAGCCGGCAGTTTTTGCCGGTTGACAGCCACAACCGAATGCCTCGCCAATTGAATTCCGCCGAATCGCCGTTGCTGAATTTCCGGAATCCACAATATCTTTCGATCTTCTCCTCAAGTTCTGTTGCTGTGACTCACTCTTCTCTCCTGTCTCTCATCTCCTGTTACTCAGGACCTACAGTTATGGTCAGACTACCGCTGCCGCAGATGATTCGCGGACTTTCGCTGCTGACAGTCTCAGCACTGCTCGCCGGCTGTTCTTCGATGAGTGGCAACATGGCCAATTCCAGTGGCATGAGCTATTTTGAACGCGGCAACTATCTGGCAGCCGGGGAACAGTTTCAGCGCGCACTTGCCAGTGATCCGGACAACCCGGATTACATGGCCAACCTCGCTCGCGTGCGAATGACTGCCGGGGATGCCATGGGAGCCGAACAGCTCTATCGCCAGGCTCTGACCGTCGCGCCCTCACATCAGCCCGCCTACCACGGCCTTGCCGAACTGATGGTGACCCAGAATCGTGGCCAGGAAGCCACCGCGATGCTGAACACCTGGTCCAGTTCGCAGCCCTCGAACCCTGAACCTCAGATTGAACTGGCATGGCTCCATCGCGAACTTGGTAACCACCAGGAAAGCGGTCAGGCCCTCCAGAAGGCACTGCAGATCAACCCGGGGAATTCCACTGCACTCGCACACCTCGGTCAGCACTATCAGGACATCGGGCAACCCGAAATGGCAGTCACGATGTATCAGCAGTCGCTGCGATCTGACTGGAATCAGCCCGATATTCATGCACGACTCGCGAATGCTTCGCAGACTGCTGGAGCCTCAACAGCAATGGGAGCCACCGCCATGGGGCGTGGTATGCACCCAGGCGAAATGCCCAGACAGCAGATGGCCTTCGGCATGCCCAATGGACAGGTTCCCTCTGGTGCACCAGGTGGACAGCCCGGTATGCGAACAGCAATGAGTCCATTTCCGCAGCATGCCGGTGGCTGGAATGTCGCCGCTGGTCCAGGCACTGGCACCCCGGGTTCCGGATGGCAGCCCACTCCAACTCCGTGGGTCGTCACATCCGGACCAGCTCCTGCCGGTGCGTCGGCCATGATTCCTCAGGCCGGACAGATCATCATGGAAGGCGACGCCGGCATGAGCATGCCGGGCACTGCCCCCATCCCGATGGTTCCCGGAACAACACAGCCAGCCCCCGCCACTGCTTCACCAACGCCGGACCCGGCCTTCAGCGCAGTCACCCCCGGGGCCACAACAACCGCTTCCACGGTATCATTGGTCGAACCCTTCTGAGCTCTGCCGGGAACAGCCCTGCTCAATCCGCCACGATGCAGTCGTGGCGGATTCTTTTTTTCCACATCACCCGGAAATCGCCTCGACGTCATAACTGCAGAGGTTGCCAGACCTCCGCAGCAGACATCAGTAACCGCAGTCGCTGCCCCACCTCGGGGACAGCGTCTGGAACCGAACTCGCCTCAGACAGTCGCCGAAACCAAACCACCGGATTCAGCAGCACTCCGGAAGCATCCAGCACGATCAGCAACAGTCGCTGCTCATTCGACAACTGCCAGTGATTGGCCCACGCAAGCGCCGCAGCCGCCATCTGCCCGGTATGGTTCAGATGCCATGTTCGCAGCAATCGTGCTGCATCCAGACACGGGTGATCCACCGCAGCTGCATCCCAGTCAATCACACCGGAAACGTCTCCGGCATCAAACAGCAGATTCTCTGCCCGCAGATCACGCAGAACCGGCTGCAGCGGCACAGCATTCCGACACCAGTTCTGCAGCTGGTGCCGCAACCATGGCAGCCAGTGCTGCAGCACAGCCAGATATCGGCGAGCTGCTGCGGCCTGTGCTTCCGGCCAGCGACTAACCACATTCTGCAACTGCTGCCATCCTCCCTGACACAGTTCCTCAACGAGACCCGCGCGACGCAGGACAGCCGGCGAAGGCGCCACCGTATTCGCCAGCGTTGTGTCGGCACAACACGCACCGAATTCCCGACCACTCGCATACAATCGCAGCAGAGTCACTGCTGCTGACTGTAACTCGCTCGCTGTCGGCGCCGTTGCCAGACAGAAACCTCGACACCACGTTTCAACCTGCCAGGCATACTGCAAACGCTCGACAATCAGACCTGTCCCATCCGTCGAATTCAGGCCTGCCCAGCGCGGTGTCGGTATCCAGCCCGCAGACTGCTGCGCAGCAAACTGCATCCAGCGACGCACCACGCGACGATGCCGCAAAACGGCCACAGAAGGCACTCGCCAGCACTTCACAGCAAACACACCACCCGAAACATCACTGACCCGCCAGACATTCGCCTCACTGAATCCGGCCGCCACTCGTGCCACGGCCGTCGGTTGAAGGCCGAATTGTCCGCAGATCTGCAGATCCGGTGAATCACTCAGCACTGGAACTCCCTCGGTCAATTCATGGGTATCTGCCCCCGACTTTGACAACCTACAGCAAAAATTCAACAGAAATCGAGGCAAATCAGGCCACTGGCACGGTAGCATGGCGGCATCGCACGGATCATGTGGCAGGCCTGCTGCCACTACCGAAGTCGGAAACCCATTCATGGCCATTCAATTCCGCTGCAACTACTGCCGAAGTCTGCTGGGAATTGCAGAATCCCAGGCCGGCTGCACCGTCGATTGTCCCCGCTGCGGACGCACGCAGCGGGTCCCCGGAAAATCGCCCCGAACTGACAGCGGTACCCCAGTTCCCGATCTGCAACTCCGTCACGCCCTGTCAGCTCTGTCCGACCTGAATGCCGCTGTGTCCGCATTGCCGACACACGCATCAGCAACCCCGCAGAATGCCACCCCGCCCCAACCGATCCTGCTGATCGACGGCCTGCGTCCCGAAATTCGCACCACCAGGTACACGGGACTGCTGCTCGCCACCGCCACAGCAGTTGTCTTCAGCTGCGGATTCTTCCTCGGACGCAGCCTGCAGCAACCCGCAGCCACACAAGCCTCTGGACCCTCTGTAAACAGCGACGTGGTGAAACAACAGCAGCCGTCGGAAAAACCACTCCCACCGCAGGCTACACACCAGCCGCAATCACTGACTGGCAGAATTCAGATTCAGCGGAATGGAAAACAACAGCCGGACTCAGGCGCACTTGTCATTCTGCTCCCACTGCAGAACCCCACTCGACTCAGGTTTGATGGCAGTGCCCTGCATACAGAAAAAGATAACCCCGCACGGCTCGCCACAATCGCAGCACTCTCACAGCTGCACGCCCATTTCGATCAGGCAGCAGACGATGGCAGCTTCAGTCTGCACTATGACACTCAAACACCCGCCGCCCTGCTGGTCATCTCACGTCACCTGGCAGCACCACCCGGCAATCTGTTGCCTGCCGACTGTGAACTGCTGATCAACCAGTGGTTTGAATCCACTGCAGGACTGGCTGGAAGGCTGGCAACAAAACTGCACCCACTTCCCGCAGACCAGCCGCTGACACCCGTCAGCCTCACATTTCAGGATGCGACACCCTGAAACCATCTGCGGCCGGAATAAGTGCCGTCAGCCACCCCACGAACTGTATCGCCGCACGCCCAGCGTGAATGTCACTCGATTCAGCACCAGCAGGAATACGATCCACGCAAACTGCAGCTGCAGCTCGCCCCACAGTGCCACCTCAGGAATCCTGCCCAGCAGAATTGCCGCTGGAGTATAAGCCAGAAACCGAAACGGCAGAAACTCGGCAAATGGCAGCCACGAAGTCAGATACTCCAGAGGAATCATATGCCCCGACAGAAAATAACTGAGCATCATGTAAATGAAGATCAGCGAGCTGACTTCAAGAAACCAGAAGGCCACCAGCCCGATCCATGCCTCAATCAGAAAACCAATCACAAAACCCATCAGCAGCGAAGCCACAAACGCTACCAGCACAGGCCACGCTGGCCAGCCCGGCAGCCAGTCACGACACAGCCAGAAAACCAGAGCAAAAGGACCACAGGCCACGGCGTAATACACCAGCTTGTGAGCGACTCGATGCCAGAACAGGTGATCCAGCAGATCCACAGGTTGAATCAGATACTTGCGGACGGAACCATCAGCAATCGACGTGGCAATCCCCGTTGACAGACCCGGCATGCTGGAAAACGCCCGCGCCAGCATCACCAGCAGGTAATACGAGACCATATCACCAAACCGATAGCCCCGCAGAGCACGATCCGGATCATCCTGGTAGATGGCGCTCCAGAGAAAGATCTGAGTCACGATCGGCAGGAAACGTACCAGAGTCGAAAACGCAAAGTCACCGCGATACACCAGACGCTCTTCAATGGCAGTCCGCAGCACCAGCCACTTCAGGCGCACAGCTGCAGCAGGACTCCAGCTCATTCCGGACTGCCGCTTCATTCACCCACTCCGGACTGGCCAGTATCCGTCACAAACAACTCAGCTATCACATCCTCCAGCGGACGCTCAAGAACGCTCAGGTCTTCAACCTCGGATTCCGCCAGAATTGCCGCCAGACACTCAGAAACCCGCTGCCGTTCCACCTGCAGTCGCACACGCGGTCCCCGATTCTCCAGCAGCGTTCCATGACGATCAAGGTGCTCGGGAACCCGATTCGCCGCAAACTGCAGTTCAATAATCTTGTGACGACTGAAACGATCCACAATCGCAGCCAGTGGTCCATCATGGATCACGCGGCCACGATTGATCACAATCGCGCGACTGCACAAAGCCTCCACATCCTTCATGTAATGGCTGGTCAGCAGCACCGTAATCTGCTGCTCACGCTGGTATCGCCGCAGAAATTCCTGCACACGCCGCTGACTGACAACATCCAGACCAATGGTGGGCTCGTCCAGAAACAGCACATCCGGACGATGCAGCAGCGCAGCAATCAACTCCATCCGCATACGTTCACCCAGCGACAGCTCACGAACCGGGCGAGCCATCAGGCGACGAACCTCCAGCATTTCCGTCAGCTCATCCAGTCGACGCCGATAATCCGGCTCACTGATCCGGTAAATCTCCCGATGCAGGGCAAACGATTCCTGAGCCGGCAAATCCCACCAAAGCTGCTCCTTCTGACCAGTGACCAGAGAAAAACGCCGCCGATAAGCATCCTCTCGCAGCCACGGGACATGACCCAGCACAGTCGCTGTACCGGATCCCGGCACCACCAGGCCAGACAGCAGTTTCAGAGTAGTCGTCTTCCCGGCCCCGTTCGGACCCAGAAACGCCACCATCTCACCCTCTTCAATCCGAAAACTGACATCCTGAACTGCCCGCACTGTCTCATACTCACGATGAAACAGCCCGCGCACGGAAGCCAGCAGCCCCTCGCGCTTGCGATAGACACGATACTCTCGACACAGATTCTGCACTTCGATGGCTGCCATGCCCGATATGCTACTCCATCAATGCAGCCTGAACAAACGCCCGCAAAAAGGGATCAACGAAAAATCATGCGCGCACCGGCAGGTTGCCGTTTGATGGAATTGGCGAACAACGTACTGGACACTGCTTTCGTGCCAGGCAGAGCACAATCGCTCAGGCGCAAACGACAACAACCGTCAGCTTACGCTAACGGCTCGCCTGTACGGCAAAGGGCCGTTCGGCGCGGCACAAGCCTCGCCCTCCCAAAGGGGAACTTCCCTCGGACCACCGAGCACCAGCTCGGGGATGATGCCGAGGAACCGTTTGCTGAGTGGTGATCAGCCCACGGACTGGCTGAGCGACCGGCAACGGCGCGCCGCCTCGTGGCTTTGCATGAGCAAAAGGCTGCCTCGCAAGTATGATGCGAGGGACAAAAATCGTTGTCTGGGCTTCAGCCCGGGCACGAACTTCTCATCACCCTTGAAATCCCCGGTGTTTTTAATGGCTGAGGCCGAGCAGGAATGCTCGGCCTACGGTTGTCGGCGAACAACGACAACTGACCACTGACCACTGACCACTGCATGTTCCTTACTGCTACGTAAAGGCGGTCAACCGCAACCTCGTCAGCGAGCGATCAGTCCCAGCAGCTGCCGCGAAACCCCCTCAGCCGTACTGCCCACACCCACAGGAACTGGCAGGCACTCCTCCAGACTGCGAAACCACGTGTGCTGACGCCTGGCAAACTGCCAGGTCGCCGTACAGATGCCCGCCGTCACCTCCGAAAAATCTCCCCCCGCCTGCAGCCAATGAAATAACTCACGATATCCCAATGCCTGAGCCGCTGTACGGCTGAGCGGTCGAGGCAGGTTCAGCAGCCGACCAGCCTCTTCCAGCCAACCCGCTCGCAGCATCTCCTCCACTCGACTGTCAATTCGCCCCTGCAGCCACTCACGTTCCGGCTGCAACCAGACCGCCAGACGCGGTCGCTGGTCCACTGGTAATGGCTGCTGCTGCTGATCCTCAGAGATCGGACGCCCCGTAAGCTCAAAGACCTCAATCGCTCGAATCTGCCGACGCAGGTCATTCGGGTGCAGTCGTCCGGCAGCCACCGGGTCACGCTTCTGCAGCTCAGCATGCAGCCATTCCGGACCATGCTGCAAAGCCGCCTGCTGCCAGTGCTGACGCAGCGACCAGTCAGCCTGCGGACCAGCGGAAAAACCCCGCAACAAGGCCCGCAGATATAAACCGGTTCCACCCACAAACAACGGTATCCCGCCACTCGCAACAATCCGCTCTGCCGCGTCCTGCACCAGACGCAGATACTCCGCGACAGAAAACTCCTCCCACGGTTCCGCAATATCCAGCAGATGATGTGGCACCCGCTGGCGATCCTCCAGCACAGGTTTGGCAGTGCCAATATCCATGCCGCGATAAACAGTCATGGAATCCAGTGAAACAATCTCTGCACGCAGGTGCTGAGCCAGCAGCATCGCCACTGCAGATTTTCCGGAAGCCGTCGGTCCGGCAAGTATCAGACAGTGTCTGAGCAGACCGGGAGGAAAGGACATGAGGAATCTCGAAGCACGAGGCTGACAGACCTGACTGCAGAAGCCGGAATCAGCCCCCACCAGCCTGCCTTCTACGCCTGAATGGGCTGCCCGTCCAGCATCTGGCACTGTCAACGGTCGAAGATCCCGAGTCTGACCACGGGGCCGGCTAAGTCCGAGCTGTTACACGCTCTGATTCGGTACCGGCATAAGATCGCCCGCCGGATGCGCGCTTTTCAACACCACCAGCGGGTACTGCACCGACGGCTGCCGGCTGACAGTACGGACAACGCTCGGTGTATATGATGCAGCCGCAGATACCGCACTCATGAGGACCACGACGGTGCAGCGTCTCTCGGATCGTCTGCCACCAAGCAACCCGCATCATCGCCAGAAACACCAGAAACGCCATTATCCATGACCACGGAAATCGACCAAATGCCAGAATGGCCGAATCCATTGCAATCGCGCTGGCACCACACATGACCCAGGGCCACGCTTTATAAAAAAAGCCCCCAGCGTCCCGATTGCCCAGCTCTTCATTGAATAACAACTTCAAAGATTCCAGACGCAAACGACGAATCGCCGCCACATGACCACTGTCAAGCGCTATCAGCAGACGCTCGATGTTGTCCATAATCCGATACACTTCACCCTCAGAAAACTTCTGCTGATGAGCCCACCGGTTACGATACTCACGAAGTTCACTGACCAGACTACGCTCAACAAACGTCAGATCATGGCGAAACAAATCGTTCCAGTGATCCCACATAAAGATCAGCAATGCCAGCGCGTCCCAGTTCTGGACATTGCCATGTGTAGCAGACTGGGTGTTGAGCAACTGCGCGGGAACACGGGCTACGACGTAATGTCGCAACCCGTCCGCCAGTACATTCAACCCTTTTGCTACGCGATCTGCCATGATTCAGAAACCACCAGAATACGAACACATCAGGAAGTAAACGATCACAAGTGACACCCGGCCATGCTGCATACCCAATCAGGCACTCAACCACATACCCTAGGGTGAAAGTGGTGAAAACACACAGAATTCCGGGATCACAGCACATTTTCCAGCGATGTGAGTACAGGTCGTAACGATTGCTCAGGCGTCCATCTTCCAAAAAAAGAAAAAAACGTTTTTTCAGGCATCCTGCACTCGCCAGCAGTTTCATCTGCCTGATTCCGTGCAGCCGTCAGACATTCCATGTAGGATCCTCACTCAAGCATTCCGGTCAGCACCCGCTGCCGCCATGTGACAATCGGACAGATCCAGCACTCGCACCCCGTCCCTATGGGCACTGAACTCACACTCACACCCGCGGAACTTTCTCCGGACGATTCACGCATGATTCGTCTGCAGTCAGGGGATCATTCCGCCTTCGCCGAAATTGCCACTAGCTGGCAGCGTCCCCTGTTTGTTTTCTTTCACCGCAATACACGCTGCACCGAGACCTCGGAAGACCTTGTTCAGGAAACCATGCTGCGCCTCCTGCGAACGAGCTGGGACTATCTGCCACGTGGCTTGTTTCGCGGATTCCTTTTTCGCATCGCCCGCAACCTGCTGATCGATCATTCACGTCGCCTGCGGAGCGACGTTCTGCTGCACGCACTGCGCTCGGCCGCTGTCCCGGACAATGAACTGGACATCATTCAGCAACTGCCGGATTCCCTGCCTGCACCCGCAGCAGCCAGCGAAGCCTGCGAATTTCGCGAAGTCCTTGAACAACTGCTGCAGTCTCTGCCCGAAGAACAGCGTCTGTCGTTCACACTCCACTACTTCGATTCACTAACCCTGCCCGAAGTCGCCGACGCCATGGCCTGCTCACTGCCGGCTGTCAAAGGACGTCTGCGACTGGCGCGCGAAAAACTCAGACAACAACTGTCCAGTCGCGGTTACGGCGGTATCCCCGCCGATTCCGAACACAACGATTCACACTTTCTGTCCGATAACTGATTGATCCGGTAACTGCTATGCCTTACTTCAGCCGCCTGACTGATATCATTACCTGCCGTATCGGTGACCTGCTTGCAGCAGCCCCCGATCCTCAACACGCCCTCACGGAAATCCTCACCGAAATGCGCGAAGGTCTGGAAGCCTGCGACCGCAACCTGCGCACCTACGCCGCCAGTCGTGATCGTCTGGAGGCAGAAATCGCCAGCCACCAGACTCAGGCCACCCGCTGGCGCGATGAAGCCCGCAGACACCTGACTGCCAACGACGAAGACATGGCCCGCACCGCACTGCAGCGAAAGGCAGAACTCGAAGACCTGATGGCCGGACTCCGTCCCGAACTGGAAGCAGCTACCAGCAACTGGAACAACATGCAGCGCATCCGTCGCGCTCTCGATGCCAGATTCGCTGAAGCCCAGCGCGAAGCCGAACGCTTCGCACCAGATACCGGAGCACTGCTCCTTTCGGAATTTCAGTCCACCCCCAGCCCGCCCTCTGTCGAAACAGAACTGGAACAACTGCGACGTGAACTGGAAAAATAGTCGTGCACAAACCATGGACGCTGAAATGGCTGCGGCAAAACACGCACTTACAGGCCATTACGCCGGCAGAACCTGACTGGCTGCCCACAGAATTCCCGGATGAATTCCCGGCAATCGCCGCCGTCTGCAGCCACACAAACATGCTCTGCTCCGCTGCCGTCAGTCAGAAAGCTGCCGACTTCTGGATCACGACACCCGTGGTACTCTCTGAACCACAGGAACCTCTGCTGACCTTTCTGCTTCAGCACCTGCTGGACCTGCTGGCACCAGCACGCTCAAAACGGGTGATGCTGCTGGCAGAGCCCTACCCGTGTGCAGCCCCCCTGCAACGCAGCCTGATCACGGCCGGATTTCAGGAACTGGCACAAATCGCCCGATTCCAACAGACCTCTGCCACCTTAGACTGCCCCGCAAAAACGGACCACTACGCTGCCACAGAGCCTCCCCCCGGGATTGTACGACTGCGGATGAACGAAACTCCACGCGTCCAGCAGAACGCCACAGCCCTGACTCATCTGATCACCATGGCCGCAACCCAGTCTGCAGACCTCGTCAAACTGCCACCACCCGCCGCCCGTCAGCTGCTGCAGGAATGGCAGCAGGCCGATGCCGAACTGCTGATCGCTGTGGACCAACAGGGACTGTTCCTCGGCTTGTGCGTCCTGGCGCAAACTGCTGATCAGCCCGCTGCAGCCGACTGGGAACAACAACTGATGTGGCTGGCCATTCGTCCCGAATATCGACGTCGCGGAATTGCCACCTTCCTGCTGCAGACAGCCCTGCAAACCACAAACCGGCTGCCAGCAGGCTTTAAGCATGGCTCCCTCTCTGCCTGCGTCGACCTGCACAACACGGCAGCAGTTCAGCTGTACCGCAAGTGCGGCTTCCAGCAGACAGACCATGGATTTGGCCTGTGGAGCAACTGATGGGGCGGCGCCGACAGCACAATCAGGCCGCATTCTCCAGTAATGCCTGTTCCTCAGGACGCCTCTGGTAACCACGCACCACAGAATAAGTCTGACGCAGCGCTGTGCGACGCCCAGGCATCGCCAGAGACGCCGTCAGTCGCAGACAACCTGACATTACGAAGACAGACAGATATCCGGACGTCGTCCGCCCAAGACCATACAGCATGCAGGCCCCCAGCAGAGTTCCCAGTACCATGGCCGCAGAATTGGCCACATTGTAGGCCGTCAGCAATGCCACCCGCCGCTGAGCCGGAATCTGGCGAAAGAACTGCAACAGCAGCGCCAGCTCATAACAACCCCAGACAAGGCCACTGAAAATCTGCAGACAGGCGAGATACCAGAAATTCTGGCTGAAATACCACAGCATACTGACCGGCACGATACCCAGAGTCCCCACCCACATCAGTCGATCGGCACCAGACCGACTGGCAAAACGACCGGCCCACGGCAGCGACAGCACCTTGCCCAGAAAACCCAGGGACAGCAGACTCATGTAGTCCACCCACGAAAGCTGCAGCACCTTCAGCATAAATGGGTTGAAATACGGACCGGAAACATACACAGCCGTCTGTACCGCCGCAAAAAACAACACCAGTCGCCCATCAGCACCAGGCTTCCTGACCAGTTGCACCAGAAGCTTCAAACCCGCCCGCACCGAAAGGTCTGGCGATGCTGCTGACCGACCAGAACTCCCCCACTGCCCAAGACGCACTTCCGTCTGGCGAGCCAGCATCAGAGCCGAGACAAACCTGCCCACTGCTCCGATCGCAAACATCGCTGCAAACGCCAATAAGGTCAGCTCGCCGGACAGTCTGAGCATCAGCCCGCCGCTGATCAGACCAATCAATACTCCCACCTGACACAGGCGACTGCGACGAGCAAAAAAACCACCACGAATCCGGGCCGGTACCAGCTGCTCAACCCAGATGTTCCACGCCGGACCCGCCGCAAGACCCGCTGCCCAGTAAATCGTCGCCGGAATAAACACCATCCACGGACGCACATCACCGGCCAGCGCCAGACCCGACAGTACAAGGACACTGCCAGCCTGCAACGCAGCCACGCTGACCACAAATCGCCGATACGCACCCAGCCAAACCAGCAGCAGCGGAGCACACAGCTGCAGCAGACTTCCCAGCAAAACCGGCAGCGTCGCAATCAGCGCAGCAGATAACTCGCCAAAACCTCGAGCCAGCATAAAGGCCGGCAGATAGGTTTCTGCAATCCCAACCATGATGCTGAAGGAAAAACCATCGGCATTGATGGCCTTCAAATTGCGGCGAAGAGCTCGTCGCCGGTGCAGAAAATCAGCCGAATGAGTCATCTGAGCAGCGAAATTGCATAACCAACCAGGCGGCCCCTCAATGGAACCCGCCCCACCCCGGTTTCGTCTGGCAAACCTGTTATCTGGAAATCACGTCTGTGGCAACGGATTTTCCAGCTCACCGGGACAGTTCAGCACAAACAGGAATGCCCTGCATCCGCGCAACCGCAATATTTTCCGAAGACACTTACGCAGATGTCCCCGCTGCCGGTCCTGCCCGAACACCCGCCCGAATTCAGCACATTCAGACACCCAAAGGATACCCGGCTGACAGCCAGTTGATTTCTGTGCAGTTTTCAGGGAAACACGAGGCCATCAGACGCACCAGACGGATGTCGTCTTCAGCAACCAGAACCGGCGGCGAGTCGACGTCAATAAAGCTGTCACGCAGCCCACTGAGCATGGCCACCCACGCGGCACTGCAGTGATCAAGCGCACAACGCTCCTGCCGCTGCCGAAAATAATCCCGCGCGTCCTCCTCATCGCAGGCCAGCGACCACAGATCATAACGCTTCATAAACGGACAACACAGAATGTCGAACCACACCTCGGTCTCACGTCGCAGATGCTCGACACGCAATGCCAACTCAGATCCCGAAAACTCCAGATTACGACATAACTGCAGCAATCGACGACGCACAGTCAGATGGCCCCGCAACACGTTCGTCGCCAAAGCCTCAGATTCACTGCTGCCACGCTGACGATCCTGAGCAACCAGCAGCAGAGTCCAGACACGTACGGGCAGTTCATTGACCAGAATCTGTTCCGCAAGTTCACGCAGAACCGAAATGCCACTGTCAATTCCAGACTGACCAGTCACGTCATCAACAACAGTACCCATGGGATCACCGCTGGCCTCAAGCCGATCCAGAATCCGCATCCAGCGATTGAATCGGTTGCGACTGTGGACGTAATAGTCACCGATGACCTGAACCGATACAGAACTTGCCTGATCAACAAAGTTCTGCCCATACGCAGCCAGCAGGGCGGCTATTTCAGGAAGTGTAGAGAGTTTCAACGGGGGGCCCCTTGATTCAGAAGTCAGAAGGTTGCGTTACGGCAACAGCGTCACTGAACAATGAAATCAAGGAGCAAAACGAATGCCCATGATCAACAAAAAACGGCAGATCAGATTTTCACCCTGAAAAACACCACATTTTTCGAACAACGAGCCCCAGTCCAGAACAATTCCACCACAGGCCATTCGTCGATGCTCACGAAACGTAAACCCTCAACGTCCATAAGCCGTAAACGATGCATTTTTGCAACGTTGCAGGGACACAACAGCACCATGTTGCCAACCGTCAACATGGCCGCAGATCAGGAACTCACAATACTTGATAGCAACCCCGAAATGCCAACAAAAAAGCAGCAGACAATGAATGCCTGCTGCTGATCTGGTTACTCCACACAAAGCTGTTACTGATTGAACAGCGTTTCAAAATATCGTTCTACGATCTCCCACCATGGAATCTCGTAAAATGGGTCATCATCCGGCCCGGGCAAAGTGGGAACTACTGGATCCCCCTGCGGGTCTTCATTGTACGTATACGGCGGTTGCTCTGAAGGCGGTGGCGGCAACGTTGGATCTGTGTAACCAGGACCATCGTCGTCACTCACGACATCAGCCATCAGACGATAGGTCACAGGCCCTGGCACGATACTGCTCTTAACGTACACTCGTGTTGCGATGATGTAATCACCCGCCGGTAGCCAGACAAAAACAGAACCTGTCACGCCACCTGTTGCCGAAACCGTACCAACCTGCTGCTCAGTACGCACATCAATAATACTGACGACGGTCGCCGTCCCGGACGATGGTGAAAGTGTCGAAAGATCAAAACGGAACAACTGAGACTTGTTGGAACTGAGCAATGCATAGTCAACCGTGCCAACCGCCAGCGTTTGTTGGGTCAGAGTCTGCATCTGCACTGCATCCGTTGAAAAATCCGCCGTCAGCAGATAATTCCCCGTCGACTGCACCGCGCCCGCCCGCTGCCACACACCCACAACATACGTCTGCCCAGCTACAGCGTTCGGCACCACCAGCGTCTGCTGACCATTACTGCCTGCTCGCAACTGAGATGGCAGCCTGTCACCCGCCTGATTCATCACCACCACCGTCAGATCAGGACGAATCGTCCCCAACGCTGACAGGGTAATGTTGAGCGATCCGATCGCACCTGCCGGTGCCACGATTGTATACAAATCCCGATCAACCGCCGTCGCGATCGCACCCATCGCCTCATAACGGCTCTGAGCAATAAATCCCGGAACGGAAGTCAACGCCTGCGCTGTTGCCGGACGGTCATTCTGACCGGATTCAGAATCCACGAGGATACTGCCAAACAGTTGAGCAGTTGAAATGCTGTCAGCATTCTGCAAACGCTGCTTCCCGTCATACTTCGCAGCATCGTGGTTCTGCGGATTAGTCGAAGACAGTTGCCCACCGGCACGATAATCCACGTCAACCTTATAGTCGCCCACACGGAAATCAGAACCTGCCTGCGATTCCACCCCGATAAAATAAGTCTCACCGGGAATCAACCCCTGCAGACTGACTCGACCGTTGTTCCGAAACACACTCTGGACAGCATCACTGGCGAGGACGCCCCCCTGAGCTTTCCGGACGGTCAGGCGAGACTCCAGCAGACTGATCCCCGAGGCCCACACCGTCACCGTAGCTGATGTCTGATTCGCAGGAACTGTGAAGGAATAGAAATCTGAGTCCGCTGCCGTATTCAGTGAACCGCTGCGAACCGCACGACCAGCAGTTGTTTCCGCCGCACTGAAAATGATCGGAGTCGCAGTTGCACGACTGTCGTTCACGCTCGTTTCAAAAATGTCGACCCGCGCCCCATAAATCGCCTGAATCGCAGTGATATCAGCAGACTGCAGCGTCCAGCGAGGATTCGTGTAATTGGCAGACATCACCTGTCCGGACTGCTGCACATCCGACAAGCCCAGCGCGTTCCCGGCCTCGTGCAACAGCACCGTCCGCAACTCGTAGCCACTGCCACCCGGTGGCTGCTGGCTTTCAGAATGTCCCAGATACCACCGCGCATCACTGTTCAGCAGA
The DNA here is from genome assembly GCA_903858815.1 of uncultured Planctomycetaceae bacterium. Classification (GTDB taxonomy): domain Bacteria; phylum Planctomycetota; class Planctomycetia; order Planctomycetales; family Planctomycetaceae; genus SXXK01. The sequence continues at coordinate 41,605 of CAIOKE010000077.1, forward strand.
ATATCGCCTGACCATGTACCCGCTACCGGCTGCCACGGGACAGCATTGGCAAGCACGTTCGTCTGACTGAACGAGCCAATTCGGAATTCACCAAAGCGAGGATCATTGGAAGCGAGGCCCGCAGCTCCAAAGGCATCGCTGCGATCACCAACCAACCCCACATTGATATTGGCAACCTCAGCCCACGTCTGAAATGCCTTCAGGGCAGCCTGCTGCCAGGCACCACGAGTCGCCACAGTGTCCAGAGTCTGGCGGATGTTGTTACCCGTCCCGCCAATCGGGGTGCCGTCACCCGGGAAACTGATACTCAGACTTCGCGGGTCAGCCCACGGCAGGCCGTATGTCGTCAACAGACTGCGAACTTCGAGCGATTCCACTCTGATTGATGACGCAGCTCCTTTGCGTCGGGATTTCGCGGGACGGGCTGAAAAAAACATGGAACCCCCTTCAGTGCAGGCTGGCATAGTACGTGCAGCTGGAAATTCAGCAACGTACTGACCCTCGGGAAAACCCGAGTGCTGGAAGGGGAAGGCCAGCCGCTATCACTGGCCCGCCATGAAAATCCAAAAAAAATCTGTTTAAGCAAAAACAGCCGTCAGAAAGGCTGATCCTGCCCGCAGGACGAATTCTGAAGCCCCGTTTATCTTTGTTCCTTCTGCTGGCTCAGAATCCGAGCCGTCCGGCGGATCATCTGAAAATCCTGCAGGTCCCGAATCGGCTGCAGATCAGTGTCCGTATCAATAATGTCCTGCCCATAACCACCCGCCACCGCCCGGGCCAGCCAGCTGATTGCATCCTGAGATAACTCGGGATGCGCCGGTGACATCAACGCATAGGTACAGGCAATCTGATAGTTGATCTCGTGCCCACGCCGCTCCGGCATCGCCAGCAATGTGTCAACATCCCGCTTCGCCAACTCCCAACGACCAGCTCGAGCATGCAGTACGGCCCGACCCGAAAGTGCCTTCTGGTACCGCGGTTTACTCTTCAATAACCGATCTAGTACCGTCACTGACTCATCTGGACGGTTCAGCCTCTCAGAAAGGACGTGAGCCATCGGCTGCAGAATCAGCGGATTCGGACCAAATAACTCTTCAGCACGCTGCAGGTCTTTCAATCCGCCTTCCGGCTCTCGATCAAATTTCGAAATTGCTCGAGACACCCAGTCAAGCGCGGCTACCGGTTGGTGCTGCTGAGCATATGCGATGTCAGCTTCCGCATCTGCTGAACGCTTCAGGATCCCCAGCAGACGCCCACGCATCAACCTCACTCGACTGCCCTCAGGTCGCAACAATACAGCCTGATCCAGATCTGCTACGGCTGCTTCATAATTCTTCAAAGACTCCCGAACCATTGCACGCTGCGCCCACGCCTCAGGAATCTCCGGATAGTACTCAATGAGCTTCGAAAAATCCTCCTCAGCACCTACCATCTGACCATCGTACATCAGTGCCAGACCACGACAGTATCTTGCGGCGATGCTGCGTTCCGAGGAACTGATTGCTGCGGAAAACGCTGCAATTGCCTCTCGATACTGCTGCATGTCAAAGTGGCTGCGACCGCGCACGACCCAATACACCGTCCAGAAGGCCCCTGGGACAGTCGTTGCATCCAGAATCGCCATCGCGGCGTCTGGACGCCCCCTCTGCAGCATCAAAGACGCTGCGAACAGACGATCAACCGGGCCGTAAGCCTCCAGTGCCTCCAGAATCTGCGAACTCCCAGCAGTGTCCAGTGACAGCCGACTCTGCACACCCCTTGAGTCACCACTTGCGAGGTCGGTTGCAGCCCGCTGCTTAAGATTGCCCACTGTTTTTCTGAAACTCTGCAACAGAGTATTCTCTTCAACAGCGGTATTACTGGAGTTCCGTTCCAGCTGCTCCACGACAAATCCAAGCGCCCGCAACCGGTCCTCAGCTTCTCTTTTGCTGTCAGCATCCAGACGACCTGTCATCCAGTCCCATGTCTCAGGAATCTCATCAGGAGTCGCTGCACCCAATGCCTTCATGCACTGTTGAGCAATACTTTCAGATGTCATCGTGTGAAACACATCAATCGCCAGATCCGGGACAGCCACTGAACTGAGCGCATAGTCTGAGAGTAAACGGATTTCCCGCAGAGAATCCAGTGCTTTCAAGCGTTCAGTCTTCTCTCGCGAACTCAACAACCCCATCAGCAATCCACCGATGATCAACGCTGAAATCGTACACGCAATCCCGCTGGAAATCGCTCGAGGATAACGCCGCACAAATTTCGGAACTGTGCCCGTCCAGAAAGACTCCCGCGCATGCTTCAACGGAAGACTGCCCGCCTCACGCTCCAGATCCACCAGCAACTCAGCCGCCGATGGATAAATCTCAGCAACTTGCTGAGACAAACAGGCCGCCACAATCGTCCGTAATCCCGGACTGCCCGAACCACTGCTGAACACCGGAGCCACAGCATGACTGGCAATCGCTGCGTCCAACTCCTCAGCTGCCGTGCTGGACGCCGCTCGAAACGGTAATCGACCCTCCAGAATCTCGTAAATAATCACACCCAGTGAATGCACGTCGTACTCTGGTCGCGCCTTCCCCGTCGTCTTCGATCGCAGTTGACGCAACTGCTCACAGGCCAGGTAGGGCAGAGTCCCCCCAACCCACATCCGCTCCCGATTCTCTGTGTGCTGCGAAAGATTGAAGTCAATCAACGCCGGCTCGCCATCGTTCCGAATCAGAATGTTGGCCGGCTTCAGATCACCATGCACCATCCCTCGCTGATGCGCATGAGTCAAGGCACTGGCCAGACGCCGAAAAATCCACAACGCCAGCTGACCAGCATCCATCTTCGATAACTGCTGCAGCGGTCCCGATGCTGCCTCATGCCAGCGCCGCAAAGACTGCAGCACATCAATCCCCGCCGGAACCGTGATGTCCGCCACCGACTGAGTATCCCGCCCACGCGCTGCCATATGCTCAGGCAGACGAGTCAGTTTGTCCTGAGCCCGCTGTACAACGCCTGTCAGACTGCCACCAGTGCGCTCCGCCGGGTCCCGAATCTCACGCAGCCAACGCGCCACAGTCGTAGCACCGCTGTACGGCATGCACAGCACCCAACGCCCCTGCACCTCATGACACGAATACAATGGCACAATCCCGGTGTGCTGCAGTCGCGCCAGATGAAACTGCTCCTGCATCGGACGGTCGACCACCTTCACCGCCACATACCGACGACCTAATGACAACTGACGCGCCAGATAAACCCGACTGAAGGCCCCCTCACCCAGCAACGACATCAGCTCAAAATCACCAATCCGGTCGCCCTGCGACTCGCCCGTCGCTGACTCCTGAAAACCAGTCGCCTCATTCCCCGGCTGCTCAACCTGCACACTCAAAAACGACGCCGTCGATGGAAACTCACCCTGCTCCGCACTGCTGTGCGCCATCTGAGTCTGTGACAGCAGGTCCTTGTACCAACCCTGCGATTCCACCCCCGAAAAACCCGACCAGCGACTGGGAGGACACGAGCGGCGACGCGATTTACGCTCGCGGTAATCCTCAAAACAAATTGCCGCAACATGCTGCTCATGCTTGCGAATCGCAGGAAATCGCTCGAAATACTCGCCCACGGAAAGCTCGGCACCAACCGCATATCGCCGGTCAATGTCCACCCGAATCAACTCCGCCAGCAACTCCGGATCACCCGCTAACTGCGACTCAGAAACAATCTCTTCGATCAGACTGCGATGATCCAGCTTCCAGCTGCGCTCAAACAGCTCAATCGCCTCGTCAATTACCGCGGCCCTTGAGGATTCAAGATTCATACCCACACCGCCCGTTCAGCCCCTGCAGGCTGCCAGATTCCAGAAAAAACGGTAATTCCTTCCGAAAATCACCTGTTGAGTGCGAGTCCCCCCAAACGGCAGACCGCAAAAATCCCTGCGACTGCACGCCTGTCTCTTACCCTCTTCACCGCAGCAAAAGGCCGGACTTGACCGGATTCCCGCCACGAAAACACCCTTTTCATCGGGATCTCACGGGAAAAAAACACACCTGCAGTACCCGCAGGAACGACAAACACCCCGTCACAGCCGTCATCAGCCGGACAGGTGCCTCAAGCCGAATTCCCGGAATCACCGCAAACTGCACCTCGCAGCACTACTCCTCCGATACCCAGTCCGCTTCCAGCTTCTCAGACAGCTTCTCTCGAATCCGCTGCAACGTCCGTTCGATCGTGCGACAACTGCGATCCACCTTCGCGCTGATCTCTTCCACCGTAAATCCCTGCACACGCATCGCCACAATCTCACGCTCCTGCGGCTGCAGAAACTCAATCGCCTCGTTCAGCGAACACTCAAACTGCTGCTCGGAAATCTCTCCCGCTATCTCCTGCGATGACGATGGCTCGCCGTCCGGCTGCACAAATGACGTCGCCGCCACACTGCGATCCCGCGATGCCTTCCGACGCACCTTGTGTATCGCAATGACCGCCAGCAGACTCCACAGGGAATTGCCCTCAGGAGCATCATACGAGCCAGAAGACACACCACGAAATAAACTGCGAAATGCACTCTGAACAATGTCGTCCGGCTCGTGAGTCCGCCGGATTCCCGCAGACATCTGACGGTCCGCCAAACCATGCAGACGACCCGCATAACGACGATACAACTCACTCGCCGCAGACTCGTCACCACCACGCAAACGCGCAACCAGAGAGCGGTCCGTGGCCTCGTCCTCCGCCGTGTATTCAGACCAGTCGTCCGATCCCGCCATCGCTGTCACCCTCACTTTATCCCGCAGACCCACACCCGAAAGCACAGGCCATTTCCACCGCCAACAACCACTCATTCCACCATGAACAAGTCGAAAAATCACGCATTTCCTGACGGAAATGACGGTTTTTTCGACAGATTGCAAATCTGCAACCGCCCCCCAGCCAGAATCGCCCCCAAACTCATCGCCCCGCTGCGGAAATCCCCCCCACGCCACGCTCCCCAAAGACTCCCAATAACCGCTCATCCTGCAAATCCAGACCATACATCAGCTGATTGTAGTTGTACCGCGGCGTCGCTGCCGACTTCGTAAACATATTCGTGTACGTACCCTCGAAAAAAATCTGCCGCCCGTCACTACCATCAAACTCCGGATGCTGACACGGATTGTAAAAACTCTGACCAGGATGAGTCGCCACTTTCAACGCTCGACCATACGGCCCCTCCGCGGCGTCCGACTCAGAATAAAACACCTCACCCAGAAACGACGGACTCCCCGCCTCCCACGATTGCTCATTCCCGATCATCACCCAGCGCTGACGCCACGCATTGAAATACACACTCCCCGCATGCAGCAATACCCTCCGCTCAGGCCGCTCCGCATCCAACGGCAGAAAACACAACTCCGCCGGTTTCACTAACCCGGACCGCAACCAGCGCTGCTCGTCCTGCTGAGTCGTCGGGGCCGCCTTCCTCCAGCCCCAGTCCAGCTGTCCATCAGCCCTTCTCGACGGCTTCGACCGACCCTCCCCATCCACCTCCCCCGCACTGCAGGTCCAACCCTCCCACGCTGATTCATCCAGCAGTGACTCCAGTCGCGCAGGGACACGAGTCACCGGGAATGGCCGACCAAAACACAAATACTCCACACCGCCAAATGTTCGCTTCACCGGATGCTCACGCAGCAGCCGCCAGTCCTCCTCCAGACCAACCTCAGCCAGCACCTCAAACAGCTCTCGCTCGTCATTCCACAACATATGACCCTGCTGCAGCGGCTCCTCCAGACCACGTCGCCGCGAAAAACTGCAAACCATCCGCTCGCCACCCGCCGCGTCTCGCACCACACTCACACCCTGAATCCACACCACACCCGTCGCGTCAGGAACATCAACCATCGCCCGCGCAAATCCATCAGCACCCGTGAAATAACGCAGATTGATACCCAGACCCCGAGCATCAGCGATGCTCTCAGGCAACTCACTCACCGCACCCGCTGTCCGGAATAAACCCAGCGGATACGACAAACGACTGGTATCCCCCCAGAACCAATACATCCGACCCCCATAAACCGCCGTCTGAACCGAATCCTGACCCACCACCTGCCCCTGCTCCACTCCCGCTCGGAGACCCGCCTCCTCCCCCAAACGCACCGTGTCCAGCCACAAATCCCGACCAGTCACTCGATACAACCGACTCGCAGGCTGAACACGCCGTAACTCAATCCGATGACGACTGCCGGAACCCGGCTGCAATCGCACTCCCTCCATCCCAAACCCATCCCGCTCCACCTGATACCCAGCCGAACGCACACCAAAATACACCGTCTGCCCGAATAACTGCGGCTCATTCAGCGCCACCCAGCCACCACTATCCGAGATCCACACCACACCATCCACCGTCGTCAGCTCCACCAGCGGAATCCCACGACCCGTCTCCCGATCCACAATCTGCACTCCCGCCGGCTGCACTCCCGCCGGCTGCACTTCCGCCGGCTGCTGACCAGAGGTCGTACCGACAAACGCCAGCAGACACCAAACCCACAGCAAACCCGAAATCCCACCGCGACTGAACGCCCGCACAATGCCCATCTTCAATCATTCCTGCTGCAGGCCTTCGAATTCTGAACCCCACCCTGTCAGGTCCCGACAAACACCGGTAGTATATGCGGCGATCGCGCAACGCAGCACAGTCACCACCAGACTCGCTGGAAACTTCTCATGACACCTGCCTCCTCACCCGCCCCCTCAATCACTCCAGCAGCCGCTCGTACCTCACGCCGTGGCTGCCTGCAATCCGCTCAGGGATTCGGGGCTCTCGCTGCTGCTGTCCTGCTGGCCGAATCCGCCGCGCAGGCTGACAACCCCCCAGGCAGCGGCGCAAAACTTCAGCAACTGCACCACCCCGCCCGCGCTAAACGCGTCATTCAACTGTTCATGGGTGGTGCCGCCAGCCACCTCGATCTCTGGGATCACAAACCACAACTCGAAAAACATCACGGACAGCCATCCAGCTTCGGCGAACATGTCGAAGCCTTTCAGAATGGACTGGGACCATGGATGAAGTCCCCCTTCAGGTTTCAACCCTGCGGCAGCAGCGGAAAATTCCTCAGCGACGTCGTCGCACCACTCGGACGCGTTGTCGATGACATCGCCTTCATTCACAACATGGTGGGTCGTACTGGTGTTCATAGCCAGGCCACCTATCTGCAGACCACTGGTTTCGACCGGCCCGGTTTCCCCGGCATGGGGGCATGGGTCACCTATGCTCTCGGCAGCCTCAATGAAAACCTGCCTGCATTCGTCGTGCTGCCGGATCATCGCGGCTATGCCAGCAACGGCCCGCGCAACTGGAGCTCCGCATTCCTGCCAGCCAGCAATCAGGGCACCACCATCTTTCCCCAGCGCGAATCCCCCGTCGAAGATCTGCATGCCACTGCAGACTTCATCACCCCCGGCAGCGAAGCCGACGGACGCCGATTGCTGCAGTCACTCAACCAGCGATACAACCAGCGGCACCCCGGCGATTCCCGACTCGAATCCCGGCTCCGCTCCTACGAACTCGCCGCTCGCATGCAGCTCAGTGCCCCCGAAGCCTTCGACCTGTCCCAGGAAACCGCCGCCACCCTCAAAGCCTACGGGCTGGCAGAATCCGGCGGTACATGGCCCACGGAAATCAATGTCCCGGAAGAAGCGGATTGCTTCGGTCGCAAATGCCTCATCGCTCGCAGACTTCTGGAACGAGGCGTCCGATTTATTCAGATCTGGAGCGGAAACGATAACAGCTTCCCACGTCGTAACTGGGACAGCCACGAAGATATTCAACGCGACCACGGACCACTGGCCATGGGTATGGCCATCGGCACCGCCGCGCTCATCGAAGACCTCAGACAACGCGGACTCCTCGATGACACCATCATCCTCTGGACAACAGAATTCGGACGCATGCCCTCCACCCAGGGTTCCACTGGACGTGACCATAACCCGTATGTCTTTACCAACTGGCTCTGTGGCGGTGGAATCCGTGGTGGCATCACCTGCGGACACTCCGACGAATGGGGCTACAAACCCCTCGATCGCAATCACCCCACTCAGGTCTACGATGTCCACGCCACCATCCTGCATCTGCTGGGAATCGATCACACCCGTCTGACCGTCAGACAGGATGGCATCGATCGCCGACTGACAGACGTGCACGGGCACGTCCTGCAGGATCTGCTCGCCTGACTCAAACATGCCCGCTTGCTTTACCACGGCACTGCCGCTGCCTAACATCCGGACACAGTTCAATCATTTACTGACTGTTTACCCTGAAAGGCTCCACCATGTCACCCGTGCGTCTCTTCTCTGCACTCCTGCTGTTCACCATCAGCCTGCTGCCCGCAGCTGCCACAGCCGCCGAAGAATACGTCTACGATGCCGTTCACTCCTCGGTCAGCTTCAAAGCTCGCCACCTCGACATCAGCTGGATCCACGGACGGTTCAATGAAGTGGATGGGAGATTCTCCATCGATCGACAGGATCCTGCGAAATCCAGCTTCCAGCTCACCATCAAAGCCGACAGTGTCGATACCGCCAATGCCGCCCGTGACGAACATCTGCGACAGCCCGATTACTTCGACACCAAACAGTTCCCTACCATCGAATTTCGCAGCACAAAAGTCAAAGCCATTGATGGCGGATATGAAGTCACCGGTGATTTCACCATGCACGGCACCACTCGCTCCATCACCATCAAACTGATGGGCGGAAAACAGATCGAATCCCGCGGCGTCAAACGCGTCGGTTTCGCCACCGAACTGCGACTGAAACGCAGCGACTATAACTTCGATGCCAGTGCCATCGGACCCATCGGCGACGAAGCCGTTGTCATCATCGACTGTGAAGGGATGAGCAAGTAATCCATGCCGGATGGACTGCTCTGTCTGCTGGCATTTCTGATCGCAGCCGCGGTTGCCACCCCCCAGGTGACAACCCGGCTGCAACCCGTGCTGATGCTCGGCTCCATACTGGCAGGATTGGCCATCCTGAACATCCTGCCCGCACTCCCGCCTGCGTCCGCAGCCGATCGATTTCTGTGCCTGCTGCCCTTGCTGGCTCTCGCAGATTGCTGCCGCACCACAAACACTCGCAGATCCACCACACTGCCAAACATGCTGGTCCTGACGGCCGTCGTACCCACAGTCCTGTTCCGCTCAGTCTGGCTGATACAACCCGCTGACCAAACGATCCTCGGAATCACGCCAACCGGCTGGCTGCTGCTGCTCGGCCTCACTCCCCTCACTGTCGCCATCGCCCTCCTCCTGCAGCGACTGGCCACACCCGCCGGATACACGGATGTCGCTGCCAGCCTGACTCTCTGCCTCCTCTGCTGCCTGCTCTGCACTGGCCTTGCAATCACGCTGGGAGGCTATCTCAAGGGAGGACTGCTGGCGTTGCCATTGGCCGGCAGCCTGCTGCCGACCGCACTCCGCAAAGCCCTCGGCAACTCCCCGGCTCACTCGGATCTGCCAATCACACTCGGCTGGGGCAGCCTGATCAGCCTGCTGCTGATCGGTGGATTTTTCGGCAGACTGACACCCATCCAGTGCGCCTGCTTTGCCACTATCCCGCTGCTGACAGCACTGCCTTTTCCACCGCGCTTCATTCCCCATAACAGGCGACGTCAGATCCTGCTGCGAATCACCACCACAGCCCTGCTCTGCGGATTGCTGCTGGCCCACGCGTGGACCGTCTTTGCCGTCCGCATGCTGCCGCTGCTGGCCTCACACAACACCCCGCCATAACGTCACGTCAAACGTCACTCTGCAGACGCCGATTCAGCCACGCTCGCGCAAATTGCCAGTGACGCTCTGCTGTACGCTCACACACGCCCAGCTCTTCAGCACACTCCTCCAGACTCAGACCCCCGAAGTACCGCAATTCCACAAGCCGAGCCTTCTCGGGAAAATCCACACCCAAAGCTGTAATGGCCTCGTCCAGATCCAGCAGATCCACACTCGACTGGTCTTCCGCCACAGCCTCACCACTCTGCAGATTCCAGAACTCAGTCTGCAGCAGCCTCAGACGACGACGCTTACGACGGCCATACTCAATCAGAATCTGTCGCATGGCCACCGCAGCCAGCGCCTTCATACTGCGAATCCCCGCAAACCGCTCCGGACCACTCCGCTGCAGACGCAGCCACGCCTCGTGAACCAATGCCGTCGGCGACAGAGTGTGTGCCGCACTCTCCTGACCCATGCAGGCGGCCGCTATCCGCCGCAATTCAGCATACACCAGAGAAAAAGCATCCTCCGATCCCCGGTTTTCTGTCTCTGCAATCGCCACTGCATGTTCCTCGGCTGCTCTACCTGACTTAACTGTGTACCCTCGGCAATGAACAGCCCTCCGCTATGATCACGGATTCCTGCTCTGCCAGCTCCTGCAGCCGCTGATCCACTGACACATCATCTGCAAACAACCGCGCCAGACGCACGTAAGTCGCATGATGACGCGCTTCAGATTCAAACAGACTGCCGTAAAAGGACTTCAGCTCGGAATCCTGCAGATGATCCCGCAACAACACAAATCGCTCACAACTGCGAGCCTCAATCAGGGCGGCTACCAGCAGCCGATCCACTGCCCGCATCGGCTCTCCACGACGGACCAGCTCTTTCAGTCGCCGACCATATGTCCCCGGACGCAAACCCTGAAATCGAATGCCACGCCGCTTCAATAAACCACGCACCAACGCGAAATGCTCCAGCTCCTCGCGCACAATCTCACTCATGCAGTCACACAAATCCTCCGACTGCACATAATCAAACATCAGATCCATCGCCGTCGCCGCAGCCTTCTGCTCACAATGCGCATGATCCAGCAGAATCTCGGGCAGAAACTGATCCACCTGACCCAACCAGCGCTGTGACGATACAGATTTCAGATGCAGCATGGTTTTCAGTTTTCAGTTTTCAGTTTTCAGTTTTCAGTGGTTAGGGGGCCCTGATGCTGCCGGTACGGCGATCAGATCCATTGCCAAAGCTGCACCACGCACACCAACCGATGTCACCACAGCCTTCGAAGCAGCCGGCGGACGGTCCGGGTCGTAGTACCGCGGACGGACGGCATTCAGACTGACACTGGCTGCATCCGTCGACACATAATACGTAGCCTTGACAAGATGCTGAAAGTCCCCGCCCGCCTGTTTCACTATTCTTTGCAGATTCTCCAGTACACCCGTGGATTCTGCCGCCGCAGTCTCTGCCGATTCCGAACCGACTGCACTCGCCACAGTCACTCCACTCGTCAGAATCAACGACCTGCCCTCGATCACGCACACGCGGCTGTAAACCGGTGATTTCGTCATTCCCGGCGGAGTCACCCAGGCGATGGGTGGCTGCCCCGCAATTCCCGGCCCGCCCGCTGCCACCAGCTCAATCTCCACTGGCACGCGAACACTGGATTTCCAATCCACAATCACCAGCGGAGGCTGCGGACGGTCCGGACCAAAAAACTGCTGCACCGCACGCCGCACGTCCTCACCCCCGGACGCCGGCTGCACAAAAGCCTTCAGCTGCACAATGTCCGCTGATCCCCGACCGAGAAATTCCAGTGTCCGCTGCAGACTCTGCAGCGTCGCCAGCGTTGCCTCAGACACTGACTCCGCAGATTCCGCCTGACCCGACACATAAATCTGACGACCCGCCGGCAATCGCCCCACGTCCGCAGACACAAATCGCTTCGCCGCATCCTCAACACCCACCGCCAGCACCGCATCCAGCGTCAGCGTTCCTGCTCCGGCAACTTCCGAAACGACCTGCGTCAGCGCCGGACGATGCTCCGCCTCAGGCCACTGCAAACGCAGCGCCTCTCGCGCTGCCGCCAGCACCTCCTCTGACTCACCATACAGATGCAGCCTCGCAACGGCAGCCAGAGTCCCCCCCTGCGGCACCACAATTCGCTCCAGCTCCCGCAAGCAAGCCCGCAACTGCTCACCCACTGACCCGGATTCAGAACCGACCGGCCCAACCTGCGCCGTCCACAACGTATCTCCCGTCACCACAACCGACTCAGGAAAACCACTCAACCCCATCCCGAATCGCTGCACCACACCCTGACCCATCGCCACCGTTCCCCACATCCACACCCACATCCACACCCACGTCACTCGCAGAACATCCACACACATCATCACGCCCTCCCCACTCCCCACTCCCCACTCCCCACTTCCCACTTCCCACTGAAAACTGAAAACCGAAAACCGAAAACCGAAAACCGAAAACCGACCACCGAAAACCGAAAAGGCCGACTTCCGGGGGGAAAGCCAGCCTTTTCAGGAAGGAGAGATTTCTTAGCAGTCGCTGTCGCTCAGATCAGGCCGCCTTGCGTTCGCCGCCGAATGCCACAATCTGCGGACGACGAACATTCGAACCCGGACCGCCTCGCGGAGGATAACCGTACTCCCTCAGCTTGCCCGACAGGGTTCGCAGTCCGATCTGCAGAATCTGAGCCGTCTTTTCACGATTGCCGTTGCAGCGAGCAAAGGTAGATTCAATCAGCTTGCGTTCCATTTCCGCCAGTGTCATACCCACACACTCAGCACCGTCTTCAATCGCATCATGCGACAGCCACGGACGCAGGTCTTCCGGGTTGATGCACTCGTCTGCATCTACCGTGCAGCAGCGTTCAATCACGTTCTGCAGCTCACGAACATTGCCCGGCCACGCATGTGACTCCAGCAACTGCAGTGACTCTGAACTGATCTGCCGCGGTGGACGCCCTTCCTTCAGCGAAATCTGACTGATGAAATGCTCCACCAGCAGCGGAATATCGTTCGTCCGCACTCGCAACGGCGGCGACTGCAGAGTAATTCCGCTCAGATGCTGCAGCAGATCATCCCGGAATCGCGACTCCATCGCCAGACGATTCAGATCACCATGCGTGGCAGCGATAAAGCGAATGTTTGGACCATCCTGAGTTCCGTTCAGGACGGCCGCCGCTCGCTGCTCCAGCAGCTGGGCCAGACGCTTCTGAAACGGCAATGCCACCGTGTCCACATTGTCCAGCAGAATCGAGCCACCTTCACCCATCTTCAGATAACCCGGAAATCCATCCGGAGCCGCATCGCCGAACAGCTGATGCTCCAGAGTTTCCACGGAATGCAGACTGCAGTCGATTCGCAGGAACGGACGCCCGGCTCGACGACTGCAGCGATGCAGCCCCTCAGCCACCAGCGTCGTACCACTGCCCGGCTCGCCTCGCACCAGAACAGTGCGATCATCATCCGCGGCAATCCGAATCGATTCCCGCAGAGACTGCATTGCCGGAGTGCTGCCAACCAGATCCATCAGGTTCCGATTCAGCAGCTGACGTCGCAGCTTCTCATTCTCTCGCACCAGCTCACCGCGACGCAGAGCATTCAGCAGAGCTGCTCCGAATCGTGAGGCGGAATACGGTCGCTCAATCACATCACAGTCGAATGATGGCACCGTCTCGCGACCCCAGCGGGAATCTTCGCTGACGATGCACAGCACCTGAGCCGCTCGTGAATGCGCCCGAATCGCCGCATTCACTTCCTGAATCCGTGACACCGAATCGGCATCATCAATGATACAGCAGCAGAACTCCTGCCGACTCAGATGAAACAGCATGGCGTCCGGACTGTCCGTCTCGCACACCTGCATACCACGCTTGCGAACATCGTCAGCCAGCAGCTGACGTGCTCCCGGGCGTGGAGAAAATACCAGAACTGTCCGATTGACTGGTTCCGGTTCCGGAGCCGTGTTGCGGGGTTCCGGGGGGGCAGTCGGCGCGGAATGCGGGAACCGCAGAATGTGCGGCTCATGATGAGCGCCGTGCGGGAACTCGTTCATGATGTCCTCGATCTGAGAGCTGAGGGAGAGACGGAGGGAGAGAGAGACGAGAATTTCCTGAGGCAACAGTTCCATGGAACAGGCCGAGAAAGCCTGCAACAAAGAATGAACAATGTCCCAGGAAGGTTCCGGAGCAAGTCCGGAAAGGAAGAGAGGAGAACTGGAAAGGATTTCTGGACCAGTGAGTCAGGTCCGGTTTGAGAGGCCGATTGATAGCGGTGATCGGTCGCGAGTGTCAACACGTCTTCACAGCGAATCCAGGCAAAACCTTGGTCGATTTTTAAGAATTCTTCGTTTGCACCAAAACCCAGCCACCAAAAGCCACCACAGACGGCATTTTCTGCCGAAGCCCGACTTACCAACGGCAAAAAAAAGAAGCCGGATCCTCTGATCCGGCTTCCACTCGGCCAACATCCGGCCGCTCACGGCCATTTTCTACTGGACTTTCACTGCTCTACCGCGAATGATCGTGGGGACGCATGAAATTCACTCATCGAATCTCGCGACTCAAACATATACAGTCGCCCCCGAAACCATAACGCAAAGTCCAGCCGGCCCGGTCGCTCCACTCCCTCTCGCGCTGATACCACGACGTCACTGCCTCCAGCAGCCGGGGCATATCGCGTCGGATCCGATTCAAACAACTCACGGGCCTGCGTCGAGGAAAATGCATACGTCTGCAGACCAAACTGAGCCGTAATCGTCGGATCTGCATCCACCAGCTCCCGATGATCACGCAGGGCAACCGGACAAAAACCCTTGAACCCCGGCTGCACACCACGCTCACGAATCCGCATCAACTGACGCTGACGCTCGTCGTTCTCCATCGATACTCGCAACTTCTCATCCGGAAGACTTCGCAACTGCTCAGAAGGAACTGCCACAGATGCCGCAGCAGCCGGGGCCGCAGCAGGCAATGTCGGCACTCCGCCGTCGTCCGCCGCTGCTGACTCCTCAAACCGAATCGCTTCCGGCTCAGCCGCCTTCACAGCTGCTGCCGCAGGCTGCTCAAGACTCTTCGAAAACTCATCCAGACTCTCGTCCAGACCAACACCCGTAAATGGATTCTCTTCAGCCGCTGACTTCAACGCCTGCTCCGCTTCCTGCACTGCCGTTCCAGCATCTGCCGCCTGCTCCTGCAGGGCCTCTGCAAATGTCTCAGCAGCTGCGGCGGCCTGCTGCTGCACACTGTCAGCTGCCCGTCCCGCTGCTGCACCTGCCGCTGCCGCCTGCTCCTGTGCTCCCTCAGTAAATGACTGGGCAGCCGCAGTGGCCTGCTGCTTCGCAGCACTTTCCTGAGTCTTCATGGCTTCGGCAATCGAATCCAGATCCAGCGGATCTGACGCCTCATCAACGTCAGCACCACCAAACGGATCCAGAAAATCCGTCGGCTTCTTCGCCGCATTTACAGCCGAACTGGCAGCCGCAGACACCTGCTTTGCAGCCGCCGTTGCCCGCTCGGCTGTCGCAGCAGCTGCCGCTTCTGCCTGAGGCATAAACGCTGGAGCCGCGCCGGGCTGAACTAAACGAGCAGGCTTGTCCGAAACCACCGGCGAAGCCGTCGGCCCCGTAACTCCCGCCCCTGCTGCCGCTGCACGCGGACGCACACTGTGACCCGCTGCCGCTGGAACTGCTGCAGACGCACTCGCTGCCGAAGCCGTCGCTGAAGGTCGCATGATACTCGGAAATGCCGGACGAGCTGCCGTCGCCTTACCCGCAGCGCCCGGAGCTACTCCGGAAGCAGTCGACGGAACAGTCCGACGCAAACCGCCCGCCGGACCCGCCACCGAAGGAGCCGGAACAGGTTCCAGATAACTGGGCGGCACAGGAGCCGCCGTGGGAGCCTCGACTGTTTCCGGTCCACGACCCGTCACCTTGCCCCAGAAACGCTTGAACATATTCTCCTTCTTCACTGGCTCCGCCGGTTTCCGACGCACCAGCTGCGACTGCATATTCTGAGCGTTCGGCAGGTCCTGCGATCGCATCGAAGGCATCTCCTGACCACTCTGCTGAAACAACTTCTGCAGCTCGCCGTTCACCGTCGTTCCCTGAGATGCAGACTGCACCGGCGTCTTGCCAGTGCTGCGGGATACACCAGCATCCTGCATCCCCTGAATCGCTCCGGACCACGAGACGCCCACTGAGGCTGACATCGCCGCCAATACCAGACTGCGGCGGAACCACTTCTCTGTCTTCATGACATCCATCCTCTTCCGGAACTCACATCCCTCATCAGGCCATACCGCGATCCACGCGCAATGGCTCCTGTCCTGCTGTCTGTATCGACGGTTCCGAAAAGGACGGTTGTTGCACTTGTTGGGGTTTTTCTGTCCCTCCGACAGACAGGACCCTCGAATCACGCATAACCCGAACGACCGAAAGATCCCCCCCATTCCCCCCGAAACCCCTTGAATCGATCCGGATTTTCAGCCCTCCGGCTGGAATTGCCGATTTCCGCTGTTCCACACAGCCCCGTTCCCCACCTTTGACTCATCGCTCAACGCAATCAATACTCCAGCCTGACAAATCACCGCACCCACCACCCACAGCAGAATCTGCAACCCGGCATCCCTATGAGCAGCGAAAATCCGGCCAGCCATCAGAACACCGTCCGCTCAGGAGAATCCGTCGCGGTTGGTCAGCAGCAAATCACCATCCATGTGACGGCCCCTGAACTCACGTCCCGTCCACCCGGTCGCACAGCACGGATCCTGCTGTCTCTCTCACTGCTGCTGAACTTCTGGCTGCTGCTGGGCTCAGGGATGTCCACCAGCTCTGCAATTCCCGAAGCCTTCCTTGAAGGAACTCAGGGCGCCGCAGCGCGACTCGCCGTCATCTCAGTCTCAGGTATGATCAGCCCGCCCTTCACAGAACGCTGGATCAAACAGATTCGCGCAGCCGCCGCGGATGATTCAGTTCGCGGAGTCATCCTCGCCATCGACAGTCCCGGAGGTTTCGTTGCCGACAGCCATCAGCTGCATCACGAAATCGAACTGCTGGCCGCAAAGAAAACAGTCTTCGTCTCCATGAAACGACTGGCCGCATCCGGTGGCTACTACATCGCCGTTGCAGCCGGCCCGTCAGCCCGTATCTTCGCCGAACCCACCACATGGACCGGATCCATCGGAGTCATTATTGCACGCTACAACGCCAGACAGCTGGCCGAAACCATCGGCGTTCGAGTGGAACCGCTCACCACCGGCCCACTGAAAGACACCCTCAACCCCTTCCGCGACATGACACCGCAGGAAACAGCCGTCTGGGATGCCATCCTCAAAGATTCCTTCGATCGCTTTGTCAGCGTCATCGATAACGGTCGTTCACAACTGGACGACGACGCCGTCCGCGCACTGGCCACAGGCCAGATCTACACCGCAAAGCAGGCCCTTGATAACCACCTCGTCGATGCCCTCGGCTATCAGGAAGACGTCGTCAAAGCACTGGCCGAACAACTGCAGCTGACACAGTATGAAGTCTTCGAATACCGCTCCACCCCCGGACTTGTTGACGTGCTGCTGGGGGCCACCGCACGTCAGCCCTCACTCAGCGAACAATTCGCCGCATCCACCGTCCCTCAGGCCATGTACTTCGCCTCGTGGAACCCACTGCCACTGCTGCAGCCTGCCCAATAACTTCGGATCAACACACAAATCATGTGCACACATGCACATTGCCGTTTGACACGGGTCACGAAACACTGTTGGCGAAAAACTGCAGTTCGCCAGTTGCGTAGTCGTGTTCCACCCTCACCGCAACGGCATCAGCACGCCCCACTGATTCTCCCGCCCTGACAGCACCAGCTCGGTAACACTCACCCAACAACCCGCGGCTCAGCGGTGGCCTCGCCCTTCCAGGCGGAACTTCACTGATCAACTGACAAACCCCTCGCCCAATCCCTTCACGACAATGCGTTCATTCGTGGGTAAGAATCCACCCGCCACCACCCTTGCGTTTTTCCGTGTCTTTCCGTGTCCTTCCGTGGTGAAAACAACACCACCTGCCAGCCCCCTGCGTGGGACCACCGAGCACCAGCTCGGTAAAGATGCCGAGTCTCTCCTGTGCCTGGTGGTTATCAGCCCACGAAATGCCAGAGCAACGGGCGAACGTGTGCCACATTGTGGCTTTTTGTGGGCAAAAGGCGGCCGGGCAGGAATGCCCGGGCGACGGTTGTCGGCGAACAACGACAACAGATCACTGATCACTCAAACGCCTCAATCACACCGCCAGTTTCATTTTACATACACCCCGAAGTGAGCCGTCAACGTCCCCGTCAACGCCCCCACCCAACCCCCACCTCTATTCGCCCGCTGACAGACGCTGCATCCGCTCCAGCAGCTCCTGACGAGCCCTTGACAGACGACTGCGAACCGTGCCCGTCGGAATCCCCAGCACCTCCCCAATCTCCTCGTACGACAACTCGTCAATCTCACGCAGCACCAGTACTTCACGAAAATCCTGCGCTATCTGAGCCATCGCCTGACGCAGATTCGCCAGCTCCTCACTCAACTCAAGACCAGCACCCGGAACCGCCGATCGACTTCCATCGATCAGCTCGCTCACACCGGACTCAGCCAACTGCTCAAGCGATACCGCCGGACGATGACGACGCACTTCACTGATCACTTCATTGCGAGCAATCCGGTACAGCCACGAATAAAAACCAGACTCGCCGCGAAACTTCGACAACTGACGCCACGCCTGCAGAAATGCCCGCTGCGCGGCATCCAGAGCATCCTCACGCGAACATACGCTGTGCTCAAGACTGTGCACCAGCCGGTCCTGGTACCGCCGCACCAGATCGTCAAATGCCTCTACAGCACCCCCAAGGGCCGCCGCTATCAGCTGTTGATCCGACTGCTCAATCACGTCATTTGATCCGGCAGCAAGAATTCACCAACACCATCGCCCTAAACCGACTGCGACTGAGCTGTCGCTCTGACCACAGTCAGCCGACGATGCCGCGAAAAATAGTACATCCCGCCCACGCCCGCTGCCACCAGCAGCAAACTGAAAATCTCAGCGTCCTTCAGCCCCACACTGAAAGCCGCCACATCAGCCCGCAACGATTCAAGACCAGTTCGCGAAATCGGATACAGAATCGCTGCCAGACACAGCACCGCCCCATCATACGGACGACGTCGAAAATACCACGACAGTATCACCGCCAGCACAAACGCCGCTCCAGAACTGTACAGCTGCGTCGGATGCAATGGCATCGTCGCAGTAGCCTGCGCATCCAGCAAACCTCGACGCACCAACTGCCCGAATGTCAGACTGTCCGGAGGAAACTGCACAGCCCACGGCAGACTGCAGGCCCGACCATAACAGCAACCATACAGAAAACACCCGATCCGACCAAATCCCTCACCCACCAGCAGCGATGGAGTCAGCACGTCCAGCACCGGTACCAACGGCAGACCACGCAGACGACAAAACGTCGCGATCCCGGCCATCCCACCCACCACACTGCCGTAAAACACAATCCCACCATCCCATAACGCCACCGCTGCAATCAACTTCTGCAGACCCACAGCCGACGAAAATTCCGGACTGCCGTGCCGTACCAGAAAATAAATCCGCGCACCCACCAGACCAGGAATCAATGCCCACATCAGCATGTCCCAGATCACGTCAGACTCCACACCGATCTGACGAATCCGCTGCCCAGCCAGCCAACTTGCCGCCGAAAAGCCCACAAACATCATAAACCCATAACCAAACACCGGAATGCCGGTCCGCACCACACCCACGTCCGGCTGCCACAACAACAAACCCAGAAAACCCACCGGTACCAGCATCCAGAAGCCTGCCGCCAGCAACGCCTCAGACCACGCCCCTTCACTCTGACGCAAACGCACACACAACACACTCACCACCAGCGTCCAGATCAGAATCAGCCAACCGGCACCCACATACAACTCATTCCCCGCAGCCTCAAATCGCCACGCCGAATCAAACATAAATCGCAGCAGATTCGTCCGCATCGCACTCTCTCCCCCCCCACTCCCTGACTTCAGCCAAATGTCAGCAGCTGGTTATCAATCAGCCGCGTCGATCCGACTCGGGCTGCAATCAAGGCGACCGCCTTCGTTCCTGCGGACACTCGTTCCGGTAACGGCAACAAGGTCTCTGGATCCGCCAGCACAGCATACTGCAGCTCAACTCCGGCTGTCTGCAGCAGTTTCTGCTGCATCTGCTGCTCTACCGCGGCCGGCACTGCCTGCGACTGCCCGCATAAGTGCTGAGCCAGCTGCAGCGCACCCCACAACGATGTCGCCGTCTGACGCTCAACAGATGACAAATACCGATTCCGACTGCTCATCGCCAGACCATCAGACTCACGAATAATCGGACATGTCACGATCTCGGTCGGAATATTCAGATCCCGCACCATGCGCTTCACAATCAACTGCTGCTGAAAATCCTTCTGGCCAAAATACGCTCGCTCTGGCTGAGTAATCAACAGCAGCTTCGTCACCACCGTCGTTACACCATCAAAATGGCCGGGCCTGTGAGCCCCCTCAAGCACAGTCGATAACCGCCCCACACGAACCGTCGTCTCAGCATCTGACGCATACATCCGATCCGTCTGCGGAGTAAACACCAGATCCACACCAGCCTGCCGACATAACTCAAGATCCGCCTCCAGTGTCCGCGGATACTTCGAAAAATCTTCCTGCGGACCAAACTGCGTCGGATTGACAAAAATTGTCGCCGTCACAAATCCACAGTCCAGCCGCGCACGCTGCATCAGACTGAAATGCCCCTGATGCAACGCACCCATCGTTGGTACACAACCCGTCAACAGACCACGCTGACGAGCACTGTTCACGTGCTGCCACGTCTTCTGCGGACAACTTTCCACCAGCATCATCGGCCCCTCAGCTGCTGTACATTCCCTGAGCACACCCTGGGACCACGTCCCACGGCCCCGGAATTCTCACGGCACAAACCGTTACTGTCGAGCCCCCGGCCCGAATCCACCACCCGTTTTCACCCAAAACCATCCACCAGGCACCCCCAACTGCTCGAACTTCCACGCCTCCGCCGATACAGTACAAACCTGAAAAACTCAAAGTCAGCCCTCGCGTTCCTGCTCAACCCCATTGTGAAAAACATCGGTTTTTCAAAGGTGGTGCAGAACTGTCGCCCAGGCTGAAGCCCAGACTACCACTGCTGTTCTCGGTGTCCTCACTACATCAGAAAACCCATCTGCTGCACGTCTGCCCCACACCCGCGCCCATACTGAAAGCTCCCGGAGCACCTGCATGTTTCTTCGCTCGCTCATCCCACTGCTGCCCCTGCTGCTGACCATTGCCACTGCCCCCGCTGCTCCCCAGATACCGGCTCCCCAGATACCGGCTCCCCGGACACCCGCTCCACCGGACCAGCAGACCGCGGCCGCCGCTCTGCTCGAAACCGCCGGTGTCCACGGAGGCCTCATCGTGCACTCCGGTTGCGGAAACGGCAGCCTCACCGCAGCCCTCAGACAATCACCCGCCTTCCAGATTCACGGACTTGAAGCTGATCCGGCTCTGGTCGAACAGGCCCGCACCACCATTCAGGCTGCCGGACTCTACGGCGAAGTCTCCGTGATCCACCACGAAGGCCCACAACTGCCCTACGTCGACAACATGGTCAATCTGCTCATCGCTGACACCGGCAGCACAGCCGATCGCGAAGAAATCCTGCGCGTCCTCGTGCCCAATGGTCGCGCACTCCTGAGACAACCGGATGGTCAATGGGAACAGGTCGTCAAACCACGCCCCGATTCCATCGATGAATGGTCCCACTACCTGCACGATGCCTCCGGCAACGCCGTTGCTCATGACACCGTTGTCAATTCGCCACGACACCTGCAGTGGGTCGGCAGCCCCCGCTGGTCACGACACCATGACCGCATGGCCAGCATGAGCGCCCTCGTGTCCACCAACGGACGACTGTTCTACATCATGGATGAAGGCAGCCGCATCTCCATCCAGCTGCCCTCCCGCTGGAAATTGATCGCTCGCGATGCCTTCAACGGTGTCGTCCTCTGGAAACGCGATATCACCGACTGGCAGAATCAGCTGTGGCCACTCAAAAGCGGCCCCACTCACCTCGCCAGAAGACTCATCTCCGCAGAAAACGAAGTCTACTCCGTACTCAGCAATGACGGCCCACTCGAAGCTCTCGATGCAGCCACCGGAAAAACACTGCGCACCTATGAAGGCTCAGATGCCGTTGAAGAAGTCATCCTCTCAAACGGGATCCTGTTCACAGTCTCCCGTAAAGGACCTGGTGAACGCGAAAACTACGCCCCCGCCAATGGTCGCGTCGGCGACCAGGCAAAAGTCGGACAGGAATTCTTCTGGAATGAAGAACCGCGAGTCGTCATGGCCTTCGAAGCCACTACCGGAAAACAGTTGTGGGCCAGACAGACCCGCATCTCACCACTCACTCTGGCAGCCGATCAGCAGCGACTGTACTTCCACGACGGTGAATCACTCACAGCACTCGATCCACAAACCGGAAACCCCGTCTGGATCGGTACTCCCGTCTCGCGACGACGACAGTTCACCTTCAACTTCGGACCCCGACTGGTCGTCTGGAAAGATGTCGTACTCTACGCCGGTGGCGATGGAAAAATGATCAGCTGCGACTCGGCTACCGGAAAACAACTGTGGGAATCAGATCACCCGAACTCAGGATACCAGTCACCACAGGACCTGATGGTTGTTGATGGACTCGTCTGGTGCGCACCCACCACCTCTGGACGCGATACCGGTGTCTTCACCGGACGAGATCCGCGCAGCGGGGAAGTGAAAAAAGAATTCGCTCCGGATGTCGATACTTACTGGTTTCACCACCGCTGCTACATCGCCAAAGCCACCGATAACTTCCTCATCCCATCCCGCACCGGAGTCGAATTTGTCGACTTCGAAAAGGAACACTGGGATATTCATCACTGGGTTCGAGGCGGTTGTCTGTACGGCGTCCTGCCCTGCAACGGACTGACCTATACACCCCCGCACAACTGCGCCTGCTATCCCGAAGCCAAACTGTACGGATTCAATGCGCTCGCACCATCCGCACCCACTCGCCCCGTTCCCGATCAGGTCCCCGCGGCCGGACGTCTGACAACCGGACCCGCATGGCAGGAACCACTCGCCGAGATCACCGAATTCGACGGGAACGATGACTGGCCCACCTTCCGCCATGATGAAAAACGCACCGGCACCTCACGACAGGATGTGCCCGCCCGCGTTCAGCCACTCTGGAAACTGTCACTTGGAGGTCGGCTGACGCCCCCGGTGATCGCCGCCGGTCTCACCTTCGTCGCCCGCTCCGATGCTCACACGCTCTACGCCATCGATCACCAGCAGGGACAGATTCGCTGGTCCTTCACCGCCGGTGCCCGCATCGATTCCCCACCCACCATCTCCCGCAACCGAGCCGTCTTCGGCTGCACCGATGGCTGGGTCTACTGCCTCCGCGCTGATAACGGACAACTGGCATGGAAATATCGAGTCGCTCCGCTTGATCGACGAGTCATGGCCTTTGAACAACTGGAATCACTGTGGCCCGTACACGGCAGCGTACTTGTGAAAAATGAGATCGTCTGGGCCGTCGCAGGACGCTCAAACTTCCTCGATGGCGGACTGCGACTGGTGCGACTGAATCTTGCTGACGGAACTCAGCTGTCAGAAACCATCATGGACGAAACCAACCCCGAAACCGGAAACAACATGCAGGAAAAACTGCAGATCCTGCAGATGCCGGTCGGTCTGCCCGATATCCTCACAGCCGACGATCGCTTCGTCTACATGAAATCACAGAAGTTTGACTTTGACGGAAATCGAGTTGAGATCGGACCCGTCTCCGGTGACTTCGTCGAACAGGGATCCGCCCAGCGCGGTGAAGGCGTCCACCTGTTCGCACCCATGGGCTTCCTCGATGACAGCTGGTTCCACCGCTCATACTGGGTCTATGGTCGCAACTTCGCCGGTGGACATGGTGGCTACTACCAGGCCGGACGCTTCGCACCCTCCGGTGACATCATGGTCAATGGTGGCGGATATGTGTTCGGCTACGGTCGCAAACCCGAATACTTTCGCTGGACAACCACCATGGAACGGCAACTCTACGCAGCAGCTCCGGAACCCCCCGAAATCCCCGGGGACTTTGCCCGCAAAGCCGCACCAGCCGGTGGCAAAGCAGCTCAGGTTGCCGGACAATTCGCGCAGTTCGCCAGCGTCCCGGCACTTGACCCCACCAGCCGCCCCATCACTGTTGAAGCATGGATCACCGCAACCAACCCGAACGGCGTTGTCCTTGCCCGCGGAGGTCCGGCAGAGGGCTTTGCACTCACACTGGAAAACGGTAAACCGGCCTTCCTGATCCGCGCTCAGAGCCAACTGGCTTCAGTCGTCGGACCAAAACGTATCGTCGGAGGCTGGCATCACCTTGTCGGTGTCCTCGATGGCAGCCTCGGTATGCAGCTGTATGTCGATGGCGAACTGGCCGCCGAAGGCCGCGCGACAAGTATGCTTACCAAAGATCCCGCTCAGGGACTCGAAATCGGTGGCGACGCAGGATCTGCCGTCGGCACCTATCAGGTCCCCAATCAGTTCGTCGGGATTATCGACGAAGTCCGCCTGTACTTCGTTCCCGTCAATGCGGCCGCTGTGAAAGCCCGCTATACGGATGGTTCGGAAATGCACCCGGAACCCGCACTCGTCGTGGGCTTCGATGATGGCACCGCACGCGATCTGTCGCTCAATCGAAATAACGGCACACTCAGCGGCGGTCGACCTGCCGCCGGAAAATTCGGTGAGGCCATGCAGTTCAGTGGTCGCACCGCTGGCGCTAAGGGTGGCGGCAAAAAACAAGCCGGCAACGCTCAGAATAAAACAGCCACCGACAACTCCAAAAACAGCCTCATCGAACCAAAATGGAATGTGGATGTGCCCATCTATGTCCGCGCGATGGCACTGTCCGGATTCAACCTGTTCATCGCCGGACCACCCGACCTGATCGATGAAGAAGCCACCTTCCAGCAGCTCGCTCAGAAAGATGCGGCCGTACAGCAGCAACTGGCAGCTCAGGACGCCGCACTCGAAGGCAGCCACGGTGGAAAACTGGTGACCGTCAATTCCGAAACCGGTGAAATCCAGCAGGTCCTTGATCTGCCCGCTCTGCCCGCATGGGATGGACTTGCTGCCGCTCGCGGACGACTGTTCCTCTCAACTCTCGATGGGCAGGTCCTCTGCTTCGGACAACCCTGAAACTCCGGTTCGCTGAAAGGACACGCTGATGCCCAGCAGCACTCGACTGATCGGCAGCACTCGTCTCGCTGCCGCCCTCGCTGTCATTCTCTCCACAGCACTCACTGTGGCCTGCAATATCCCGGTCTTCCGTTACGCACTGGAACGCTGGACTCCTGATTCCAGCGAAATCGTACTGTTCACCGATGGCCCACCGGATGCCGCAGCGGCTGCCTTCCTTGACAGCCTGCAGAAACTGTCCGTCACTCAGCAGGGACTCGCCAACACCACAGTCATTCCAGCCGATATCACGAAATTGACAGACCCCAATCTGCAGGGGCTCTGGCAGCAACTGCGCTCAGGTGCACAGGCTCAAACCCCCTGGGTCGTCGTTCGCTCCCGACACGGACGCGGCAAAATTGTCAATCACTGGTCCAGCAGCCTGCAGGATGCCACAAAAGGATCTCTCGCAGATTCCCCGCTGCGACAGGAATTGGCCAAACGACTCCAGAATGGTGATGCCGTCGTCTGGCTCGTACTGGCACCGCCGAAACAGACCGCAACCAACAATCCCGCACTGACCAACTGCCTGCAATTGCTCAAAAAACAGTGCCAGCAGCTGCCCACACAACTGGAACTGCCCGATGGAGTCGGACTGCCTGGATCTGAATTGTACTCTGAAGTCCCATTGCTGCTGCAGTTTTCGGTACTGCAGCTGGCTGCCGAAAACCCCGCCGAACAGTACCTCGTCAAACAGCTGGCCGGGTTTCAGCAGCAGGCCTTCGACAGCGGTGAGCCGCTCGTCATTCCAGTCTTCGGACGCGGTCGAGCACTCGAAGTGATTCCCGCATCAAAACTGTCCGCCGAACTCGTTCACGATCTGACACAGTTCCTCTGCGGAGCCTGCTCATGCCAGGTCAAGGAACAGAATCCAGGCTTCGACCTGCTCATCAGCGCCGACTGGAACACCGCCCTGTTCGGAGCTGACGGCGAACTGCCACCACCTCCCACCGCAGCCGGGAATGGCCAGAATAAACCGCCCGTCCTGCTGCCCATCCCCGCCGGACGACGCTGAACAGCACTCAGCCCGAACGCAGTCGCAGATACAGTCGCTGCACTTCCTTCAGACAACACTGCCCATCCACCGCAAGAATACTGCAGCGCGCCTCGGCCGAACGCGACTTCTTCAGTAACTCTCGAATCCGCAGAGGCTCAGCAGACTCCGCCTCAGATTCAATCTCCGACAGCGTCATCCCAAAACACGCACACACCGCAGCACCGCTGTCATACGGATACACGGCACGCTGCAGCTCATCCACTCGCACTGTCTGCTCAAACAGATCAAAATACACCACCCGACAGCGATCACTGATACAACACCACGCGGAATCACCCAGACGACTGCGAAACTCCGGTCGAATATGAGTATTCAGGGGACCAGCACCGACCTCCACCGCATGACCACCACAGCCCGGACAGGGCACACGCGAATCACTGTCAGGCTCACGCACAAACGCTTTGTTCATGACTCACAGTCGGAACCGGAAGGTTTCAAAGAAGTACAGGCTGGCCCAGTCCACCAGCGTTCTGTCCTGCACCATAAACCGCGCGTGACCACGCATCCCCGGTTTCATCAAAGCCGCATCAGCAACTGTGGCAGCATCCGCAAAATGCAGCTCCGCAATCGCACGATATGCAGTACTTGCCAGCTGCTCCTGACCACTCTGACCGGGTCGAGTCGCCATGGAGCCGCCAAAACGCGTCGTCAGACTCTCCGGGGCAATCACTTCCCCTTTGGGTGATAACAGCGTCACGCGAGTCAACCAGGTGATCTGCGGCAGATGCTCCAGCTTGATCTGCACATCACCCGTCTCCGGCAGCGCACCACGATCCGTCTGGTCAATATACAACACCGCCTGCAGCTTGTCAGAAGGAGCAATACTGGTGATTTCCTGACCAGCCTCCAGACTGCAACCCGCATTCCGCGGATCCAGCGGAGTCCCGTTCCACGAGGATAGTTTCATCTGATCCAGCTCGCTCTTCGGCTGTTCCGGAATTCGCCGCGCCGCAACCAGCACGCCACCCGTCGGAGCCCTCACTACGCGATGCGGATTCAGCTTCACAAGCTCACGGATCACCTGCTCCAGCTCCAGTATCTCCGCCAGAGAATCACTGGCCGAACTGTCGTCTCCCAGATTCCGGTATCGCTCGTAATTCTCCGTCCGCAAAACCAGCTCACTGACCCGCCGACGCAGCTCGTCCTCACGCTTCAGATCGTCCGGACTCTCCATCACCGCCAGGACCGCGCGAGACTCCACCGGACTTCCGTTCCGAGGAATCACTGCGTACTCCGACTCCTCAGGCATCCCCGCCAGCAGACTCAACTGCTGCGGATCCACAGCCAGACGACCCGATTCTCCCGGCTCGCTGATCGGCACCATGCTCTCTCGAACACGCTGCTCCAGCTGACGCATCGAACGAAACCAGATCGCATACTCAGATGGACGCACGATCCGACCACCGATCGGCGCCGGAACCATCACCACTCCCTGCGGCTCCAGCACACACGCCGCTTCATGATACCACGGAATCCGCACCGTAGCCGCCATCCAGCAAACCACACCCAGTGCCGCCAGCGATACCGCAATCTTCGGTTTACTCATCGGTTCCGTCCTTGGAGCAGAAACGATCTGCCAGATGCTGCGAAACAATGCAAAAAAGATGCCCGCCATCGAAAACGTCAGCACCGTCACACCCACACTCTGCAGATCATACGGCTTCAACACCGTATACAAAAACAGACTGATCGATACCAGAACCACCCAGCGATAACACCACGCCGCAATCGCATACGTCACGAACCACGCCCGACCCGTCTCCGGCATAAAGGGGTCAGGACGAGACTCAATTCCCAGACAATACCACGAAAATGCCTCACGCAGCAGCTTCTCTGACTTCTGCCGCAGATTCGGTATCTCCAGAAAGTCACTCATCATGTAGTAACCGTCAAACCTCATCAGAGGATTGGCGTTGAAAATCACCGTCGTAATCGTCGTCACAAAGAAAATATTCAGCGACAGATGATGCAGCATCCCCGGCTTCGTCAGCCACCACACGTAAATCGCTATCGCACTCAGAATCACCTCAATATACATCCCGGCAGCACCAATGATGATTCGATGCCACTTGTTCTTCATCATCCACGAATCAGTCACGTCGCAATACAGACACGGACTGAAAACCAGCAGCATCACGCCCATCTCGTGACACTCACCACCATAATGCACACAACTCAGTCCATGACCAAACTCGTGAATCACCTTCGCCAGACCCAGGGTCACCCACAGATAAATCAGATTGGGCCAGCCAAAAAAGCTCTGAAACTCCGGTAATCGACTCCGAAACTCCTCCAGATTCGCACCCAGAACCAGCCACGATGACACCACAAACAACAGACACAAACTCACACAGGCCGGATGAAATAACCACGCCAGCCACGGCTGCATCGCCCGCAATGTCCGCTCCGGATCCCAGCCCGGCAGTCGCAGCGACAACAGACTCATCAGCGTCTGCTGGATCTTTTCACGGCGAGTCCTGCGGCGCTCTCGAATGACCGATGCACCCTGACCCGCACGATTGCTGATCACCAGACCCTTCTTGTGCAGATCCGTGATCAACTGCTGAATGTCACTCAACGTAATCTGCAGCGCAGGAAACTCACGCTTCAACTCGTCACGCACCTGCTCCAGACTGCGCTTACCATCCAGCAACTCAAGAATTCGATACTGCTCCAGCTGCAGACGATGATACTTCAACGCCAGCGGATCCTTGATCACCTCATAACCCACACCCAGATAATCAATCCGGGCTACTACCAGGTCCCGACGCTTCTCCAGCGGTACAGGACGCTGGCTGGAAGCCATCATGCCACCAATACTCATGTCTGCAACGCTCCCGCATCACCAGAATACTGCGTTCCATCCACGGAATTTCAGTCACGAGACTTCGCAAGGACCGTCGCTGTGACCGGCATGCCCTGATACAGCAGATAACGACCAAACTTGTCACGACGATTCGGCACGAACACACTCAGCTTCGTCATCGGAGTCCCCGAAATATTGTCCAGCACCGGATCAATAAATCGAATCTCGCCCAGAAACACACTGTCCGCCGAATCCTCAACCTGCACCTCAGCCGCAGAAAATTCCGCCGGATCAGCCGCCACACCAGCCGCCGACTCGCCACCAGCTCCAACACCTGATGACTCGCCGTCAAATAATGAACCACCCGGACGACGACCCGCAGTCGCCGGTCGAACTCCCTCCACCGGCTTCGCCTCACCCACTCGAATCTCGACCTGATCACCCACAAACAAATTCCGTCGCAGACTCGCTGGGACCTTCACCTGCGCTCGCAGGATTGACATGTCCGTTAACTCCAGAACCTGCTCGCCAGGACGCACGTTCTGACCCGGAAACACCTTCACCAGAGTCACCAGACCGTCAAAAGGAGCCTTCACGGTGTATTGAGCCAACTGCGCCTGCTTGATCTGCAGATCAGCCTCCTGTATCAACTTGTCGTCCACCGCCTTACGCAACGATGCATCACCCTTCTTCACCTCCAACTCAACCTGACGAATCTCACTGGGATTAAATGCCCCAGGACGACGCTGATTCGCCTCCTTCTTCTGCAACTCCTCGGCCTTCGCAACCTCCAGCGAAACCTTCGCAAACTCAATCTCTGTCTGCAGATCCAGCTCCACCTTCGCTCGCTTCACCTCCGCCTGAATCACAGCGTCGTCCAGACGAATCATCTCGTCACCTGCCTTCACCAGAACACCCTCGTCAGACGGCGTCACACTGATGATACGACCCGCAACCTCCGTCGATATCGGCACGCGACGCACAACCTCCAGCAATGCTGAATGCGCCGGAATACGCTGCTCCTGACCACGCACCCCCGCGAGACCCGTCAGGAAGACCACGACCCCAAAAAACACGCCAATCCCGCGAAATATCGCCGACATAGACCAACCCCTCGGGCCAAAAATGCTCACTCACAGCCGACCGCGCCGCGGAACGACAGACCCTATGTCTAACGAAACAACACGTTTGCCTCAATCCCGGGTTACTTCCGTCGCAAAACAAACACCACGTCCTCTGATCGCCCGTTCACTACACACGGCTTGCGAATGTCATAGCCAAAATCATACGTCTCCGCGATCTCCAACCCTCGCACCTGCTTCACCAATGCCACAAACTCCGCATGCTTATACGTCCGATACTCCATATGGTCCACAATTCGCAGACGCTTCGTCGGAGTAAACACGTCGACGTGCAGTCCCAGATGCTCAAGCCGAGTCTTCCGGTCAATACCCTTCGACCACATGTACGAATTCACCACCAGATTGCCCCGCCGAGCTGACCACGCCTCCTCCTGCATCGGCTGACACAACGTCGGCTCCAGATGAATCCCCAGAACGTACAAACCACCCTTGTTCAAACCCCGCGCCATACACTGCAGATGACCCAGCGCCTGCTCCTCGGTCGCCAGATGCCGAAACGTGTTGATCATGTTGAACGCCGCGTCGAACTTCGTCTTCACACGAAACTTCGACATATCACCCACCACAACAGTTTCCGGCAACCCGTACTTCGCCATTCGCTTGTTGCAGAACTCAACCGCCTTCGGATTCAGATCATTCCCCGAAACCTCATACCCCTCACGACCCATCCGAATCAATAACCGACCCGTACCACACGCCGGCTCAAAAACAGATCGCACCTCACTGCCCGCATGCTTCTGAAAACAGGCCTTCAGAAATCGATACTCCGCCGCCACATCCGAACCAAACAGCAGATCATAATAAACCGGATAGTCATAGATACTGGCTTCAACCTGATTCGACATGGCAGCTTTCCATCAGAACGGGATAAACAAAGGCTGACGCAGATTATCGCCAGCCCCGCCACGTTGCAGTTCCACACACTACCCCGCAACTGCGATTCCAAATACTGGCCGACAGACCACCCATTAAAGGGGCTCAACGAGTCAACTCGTGCACTTCCACCGACCTGAAATCCACGTCCGTCCCCGGATCATGCCCCTGCAGACTGAAATGACCAGCACCCAGACGACGGCCCTGACGAGGATTCTCGTGGTCCGCACGCTCATCACGCCAGTTCACCACCTGATACCCATTAACCCACGAACAAAAACGATCCCCGTCAGCTATCAGCACCGCCGTCAGAAACTGACCGTCATCACCCACCACATACCGCGCTTGCGCTCGCCGAAAAATCGCACCAGTCCCCCCGTCCGCCGGCTGACTGCGATCACCACCCTTCACCCCGTTCTGCAACTGCATCTCGTATCCATGCGATGGTGCTGACTCTGTACCCGCCAACGCCCGAAAAAATACCCCACTGTTCAATTCCGGCTTGTTCAGACGCGATGTCACCTTCAGGACAAAATCTGAGTACTCACCTTCGCTCTCCAGAAATCCCGGACCACCAGCCACATGCAACAGACCTTCACGCACACCAAATTCCGCCTTACCCCCCGGCACAACACGCCAACCCGACAGATCCACACCATTCCACAAACCACGATAACGCAACGGTCGCACACACACGTTCCGATAACTGGCCCGCCCCTGATTCATCTGCAACCCCAGACGACCAGTCAGACGCGCCGATTCCGTACCGTCCGTGAAATCCACAATCTGTCGCCCGTCCAGCCACACCTGAATCCGCAATCCCTCACACAACACCCGGAAATTATGCCAGCCTCCCTCCACCGAACCCACACCCTCCGCCACAAAACGCCCCACCAGACTGCCCGTCCTGTGAGTCGGATGCGAATCACAGATATTCAACTCATACGTGTCCTTCGCCGGATCCACCGCCCCCTCCGCAGTCCGCAGAAAAATTCCACTGTTGCCACCCGCAGACAACTGAAAATCACAACGCAACTCAAAGTCGTCCAACTGAAAAGGAGTCATCAACAGACTCTTCTCGCCAGCATCCACCACAATCACTCCGTCCTCCACCCGCCAGTTGCTGACACCGGGTACATCCCAGCCAAACAACGAACGCTGATCAAACAGACTGATCCAACCCGCACTGATCTCCTCGTCTGTCAACGGCGGACGCACATACTCCACTGCCACACTTGAACCCGCACCCGCCGCAGCACCCCCAACGGCCCCGGATCCAGCCACCACAGCACCCCCTGAACCTGACGCCGATGACGTCGGCTCTGGATCACCACAGCCCGCTACAACCAACGACAACAGCATGACAATGAAACAGCAGCCAGAACGCATACATCACCCCAACTCAACACAACTCAGACATACCCACCCAACTAATCCCGACCGACACCACAGTGTAGTCTCTCATACCAGCAGAACCCTGGCCAGCACCCCACCCAGCCAAACCGATTTTTCAGGATGGCCCTCAACACACGCACCACGCACAGATTAGCCAACGGCCAGACACAACGTAGCCCTCGGCAACACCCCCAAAAACACCGTCAGCTTCAAACGCAACCCAAAGCTCGCTCCAGGGCTAGAGCCTTGTCATTACCCACAAATTGCGTATCTGCGATGCCTTTCCGCCGTTGCATCCGAGGGCATTCAGACTTTTCGGCCTGCAAATTCAATGTGCCTTGCCGTTGGCCAATTTCAGGGCGGGGTGCCGCATGCTCCGGTGAACCATCACTGCTGCGAAAGAAGGTGTTGCTGCACGATCGGGAAAACAACAGACGCCATGAAATCGGCCCTGCAGGCCTGAATCGCAAACGCGGGCAGCACAAAATCGAAACAGTCGCTCAAGGGGACCGCCTGGTTTCGTGGGTAATGACAAGGGCTAAAGCGAGGCTACGACATTTGCACTCAGCACCGGAACTGACCGGCAATCAACGCCCACCGCCTGCGACACACCACATCCCGTCACGCGGAATAGGCAGTCGCCAGCGCTGTGGAGACCGTCTGCAGCAGCTGCCGCGGAGGCACAGGTTTGCGCAGTACCGAAAATGCATCGGCCTCCTGGGCATCACGGTGCAACTGATCGCTGGTGTCAGACGTAATCAGAATACACGGTCGCAGACGATCCAGACGCTTCAGAACCTTCAACGTCTCAAGACCCGTCAACACATGCATGTGCATGTCCAGCAGCACAATATCAATCCGCTGCACCGTCACCACTTCCAATGCCTGCTCGCCGGATTCGGCTTCGTGCAGACGCAGGAAGGGACGGTCCTCAAGCACCTCGCGCAAAACACGGCGAAACGACGGATTGTCGTCCGTAATCAGCACGTCAAAAGTGCGGTCGACATGCAGCATCTGAGCCGCTCCTGAAGATGATTCGAATCCCTGAAACATCCGGAAGCACACCTGAAAATGCAGCTGCAAAGTCCATCGCAACTGCCCGAATTGCCCGCCAGAACAGGCACACATAACCGCACCGCAGCCTGACAGACCACGGCCCGATCACCCCTGTACTATGAAGTTTCCAGCCACGAAAATCCAGTTCTTCCGCAAAAATTGCCGGTTTTCCGGCGCTCTGCCGGTGGCTTTGGTCCGATTAAGACGCCCTGTCGACGCCCCCACCCACTCGCCTGACTCGGCAGTTTCTGCCAGCACCACAACATCACCACAGCACCGATTTCGCCGACCAACGCACACCTGCTGCCATTTCCGCCGATCCACTCAACACTCACACAACCATCACTCCACCCCACCCGCAATTCACAGATTCAGACTGTTGACCGGCCGACCGCGAACTGCGACAACGAAGCCCGAAAATACGCCATATTCCTCGGCACTTCCTCTCAAACGCCGGTTCCGGCACTCCTCCCCTTCCCTGCAACACCCCGCTCTCTACCCCTCTTTAACACGGACACAGCAGTGCCTCTACGACCCATCTCTCGGCGCTGCAGGAGTCTTCTTATGACGCAGGTTCGCCGCTCACTCCTCGCTCTCCTCGTCGCCACCAGCCTGCTGGCTGGCAACTGCGGTTGCGCCACAGCACTCTTCAAAGCCGAAACGTGGACCGGACTGCTCCAGAAACCAGACTTCATCGAACACGGCACGGAACAGCGAGTCATCTCGAAGTTCTCTGCCTCACTCAACGAAAACAAAGAAGCCGAATTCCGACGCAGCATCTCCACACGATTCGAAAACGCAGCGCTCCGCGCACCTGATGCCTTCAGGGATCTTGATATCCTCAAACTCCCCAAAGGCACTCTCGAAGTCGTCGAGTCCTCAATCGATGAACAGGGACGCTGCGAAACCGTCGCCAAAGAAAAAGATGGCTCAGTCAAATACCAGTTCATCCTCATCAAAGACCCCGCCAAAGGACGCTGGGTCGTCGATGACGTTATGCTCCGACAGCAGAAAAAAGGCACACGCTCCACTAAGTCCGCCGTCGAACTGATGGACCTCCTGCTCACACTCCGCGAATTCCTCAGCACCTGGGAAAAAGGCAGCCGTGAAGATGTCCTCAACGCTGTCTCCAGCGAACTCGCGGACTCCCTCGAACAACTGCCCGAACCATGGCGACAGCACCTCACCAGTCAGATCGTCGCTGAATATTCCCCCGATATGGCACGCCGTCCCGAAGTACAGATGAATGACACGGATGCTGTCGGAAAAATCCCCGCCAAAAATGGCTACTTCGTCGTCAAAGTCGTCCAGGAACAGGAACGCTGGAAAGTCTCTGATATCGAACATCGCAACAGCCTCCGCAGCAAAACCGCTGATCATCACCCCGGATCCATCCTGCGACAGGCCCGCGCCATCCTTGCCGTGACCGCCTTCCTCGATGCCTACAACCAGCAAAACCTCGAACAACTGCAGCTCGTCACCGAAAATCGCTTCTACAACTCCTCACTCAGAATCGGTGACCTGTCCACCATCCCACTGCCACAACCTGATCACGCACCCGAAAACGTACAGATTCAGTCGTTCGCCGGGAAACTGACCGTCATCCTGCCGGCCACCAGCAATATCATCCGACTCGATCTGCAGGCCTCAGAAACAGCCGCCACAACAACCGATGAAAAACAGGAACTCGCCAACGTCGAATCCGCTTTCGTCGTTTCTGATGTCACCCTCTACGACCAGCAGAATGGCAAACAACGCAGCCTCCGCGCCGCATTCACTGCACCGGCTCGCGCTATGCTGTTCATCTCAGCACTCCACGAACATGACCTCCCGGTACTCCGACAAATCTCCTCCACTCAACTGAATGAAGGTGTCTGGAGCCGTATTGATCAGGATTGGCTGTCCGAATTCCCACTGGAATCCGTACCCGGAGGACAGCTGGAACTTGTCGAAACCAGCTCCACCGGCGCTGCCACCGAACTGCAGTTCCAGTCCGGCACAGGACTGCTCTGCAGCGTCACAATGGAAGATGAAAACGGAACACTCGTCGTCACCGATCTCCAGTACCCCGGAGCTGACCTCGCCATCTCCTCACTCAAAACTCAACTGTTCGTCTCTGTCCCCATCATCGACTTCGCTCGCGCATGGCAGAACTCGGACCTCGATACCGTACGCAAAATGACGTCCAGCGACTTCAATCGACTGGTCTGGGGCAATCTGGAACAACTGCCGGAACACCTCAGCTCTCTGCCGCAACGACTGAAAAGACCGGTCGCCTCTGTCCAGCAGACACCACAAACCGCCGTCGTCAGCATCGGTCAGGACAACGCCACCACTGTCACACTCGTCCGCGAAGCCGGTGAATGGGTCATCGACGAAATCACCTGCAAAACAAAAAACAACACCGTACTGCACATCCGCAAATCACTCCGCGAAGACATCGCCGCTCGCTTCCTCAACAAACCCGCCGATGGCATTCAACAGGCCGCATGGCAAAGCGAATCGGTCAACTCGAAGACTGACGGAGTCGTACATGCAGTCGGACAAACCACATCACCACCAACACGCCGCCGCGGAAACCTCTCACTCCCGGCCAACCACACCCAAACCACAAACACTAACACCCCCACGAAACCCACGACACGCAGCAAAACCCCGGCACACAAAACTCCCGGACTGGACCTCACCGAAGAACCCGCACCCGCAAAACTGCCCGACGAGGAAACCACCAGCGAAGAAACTACCGGTGAAGAACCAACGACCAGCCACCATGAATCCTCCGGGGAACTGCATTTCGGACCACGACACACACCCAAAAAACAAACCTCCAGAAAATCGCCTCTCCCGGCCGAACACCCCATCGATATCCCACTCGAATAAATCAACCAACACACCCCCCACACCGGGACCACCGAGCACCAACTCGGGGACACTCAACCAAAAACCCTGTCATGACCCACGAAACCCATCGGGCCAGGGAGCCGTTGTGGCGTTTGTCTGATTTATGCCGTGCAGATGTTTTCCATCCAGCCCTGAAGGACCGTTTTCCGATAGCCCAGGGCGCAGCCCTGAGTCTGTGCCCCCCCCCCAAAAAAACCATCCGCTCTTCGTGTCTTTCGCGTCTTTCGTGGTTCCAAAACCCCACTGCGTTTTTCCGCGTCCTTCTGCGACCTTCCGCGGCAGGAAAAACACCCCGCCACCGAACGCTGAATGCCCAACAACGACCACCAGCTCACTGAGGATACTTCGTGGTCTTGTTTCCGGCCGCAACTCCGCCGCTGAACGCACACACCTCAGGTCCGTTTTCCGTGTCGTTCCGTGTCGTTCCGTGTCTTGCCGTGGTGAACGAAAACCACCACGCGAACACAACAACACCCGTCAGCTTACGCTGACGGCTCGCCTCTGGAAGGGGCTTGAGCGCGGTGAATGACTCGGGCTGAAGCCCATGCTGCAACCACTGAGCACCTGCTCGGGACACTCACCCGGCAACCTGCGGCTCGGCGGGAGCCTCGCCCTCCCAGGCGAGACTTCACTGACCACTCCACGACAATGCGTTCATTCGTGGCATTCGTGGTTAACCCCCACCCCCACCCTCACCCGCCCGCATTCACACCAACAGCTCACACAACAGCACCCAGACAGTCCGCTATCCGGACCGCCGCACCACCAGCACAAACACTCCGGTCCGCCGCCTCCATAAAACCAAATAACTCCAACACCTCAGCCTCCGAAACTGGAACCGGACCGCCACGAAAAAACGCCACTATCTGCCGCACCAGCTCCTCGTAATCCGCCGGCAAACGCAGCTGCTGGATCGACTGACTGCCAAAAACCGTCAGACCCCAACCCGCCGCCTGCTGCTCATAAGCCAGACCACGAAACATACCAACTCGACCGTCGGACCACACACCCGTCGTCACATCGCCCAAAGCCGTCCGCGTCCGACGAACCTCCACACATCCACCACCCAGCACTGCATACAACACCTCCAGCCCGTGAATCCCATACCACGCCAGCTGCAGATGACCCTCCCCCTCACGCATTGTCCCGAACACGTCGCAACCCAGAATTCGCTCCCCATCAAACCCCGCCACGCACGAACTCAGCTCCGGCTGAAATCGCAGGGCTGATGCGCTGAACCAGCGAGTCCCCCAGCGACGGCCCAACGCCGCGATGCCAGCTGCATCATGCAGATCATGCGCTAACGGCTTATCCACAAACACCGGCTTGCCTGCAGCAAAAATGCGCTCCGCCAGACGCAGATGCTGACGACCGTCCACACTTCCCAGAATCACCGCGTCACAACACCCCAACAGGTCCTCCAGAGAATCCACGATCACGGTCCCCAGACCACGCAGCTCCTCCGTAAACCCCTGCACACGCTCACGACTTAACGCAAAATCCGGATTACTGCCCGGCCAGCCCACCGTAATCTGCGCTCCACACTCACCACGCGACCACTCAGACTCACGCAGAATCCGAGCAAACGCGGTGCAGTGAGAAGAATCCAGGCCCGCAAACCCAATTCGTAACACTCCCCGGCTTCTCATCCCCCCACACCTCTCAGGCCAGCAACTCCTCAATCCGATGACCGCCATTCACGATCTGCACCGGACGCCCTACAGGAGTCTGATAAATGCGGTCCGCATCCACTCCCAGCAATCCAAAGATCGTACGCAGCAGATCCTGAATGCCGTACGGCTGAGTCGTCGGGTAACTGGCCGTCTCATCACTGGCACCAACCACCGCACCACGTCGAATACCACCACCCGCCAGAATCACCGTCTGACACTGCGACCAGTGATCACGCCCCGCATCCTTGTTGATTCGCGGAGTCCTCCCCATTTCACCCATCATCACCACCAGCGTCTCATCCAGCATCCCACGCTCATCCAGATCCGACAGCAATGCCCATAAAGCCCGGTCCGTCGGAGGCACGAGGGTCTTTTCATGACTGGTGAAGTTGTCAAAATGAGTATCCCAGCTGCCATGATCAATTCCGATGAAACGACAGCCAGCCTGCACCAGCCGCCGAGCCATCAACGCACACTGACCAATCGACGTCAAACCATACCGTTCACGAACACCCGGCTCCTCAGCCTGCAGATCAAACGCCCGCCGCGCATCCGGCGATGTCACCAGATCCACCGCCTGCTCATAATACGACCGCAGCATCTCAGCACGACCCGCCGCCTCACCTCCGGCTCCCAAACGCTCCACACCCGATAACAAACGCTGCCTGCGAGCAAACCGTTGCTCGCTGACACCACCCGGGATGTCCAGATCACGCACCTTGAAATCCGCCTGCACCGGATCATTGTCAATCGTGAATGGACCGTACTTCGCCCCATAAAACCCAGGACCACCCGGACCCAGACCATTCGGAATCTCAACATAAGGCGGCACCGCGCCACGCGGTCCCAGCTCACGCGATACAATCGAACCAATCGAGGGATACAACTCGTTAAACGGAATCCCCTTGGCCTGACCATCCGCAAAACTGGGCGGATAACCCGTCAGTACCCAATGACGACCCGTCTGATGCGCGTTGTCCTTGTGACTGTGCGAACGCAGAATCGTAAACTTATCCACAATCCCGGCTGATAACGGCAGCAATTCACTGATCTGAGTCCCCGGGACACAGGTCGAAATCGGCTTGAACGGACCACGAATTTCCGCCGGCGCCTCAGGCTTCAGATCCCACATGTCAATATGACTGGGACCACCCTCCAGCATGAAAAAAATACAGGCCTTCGCCTTCGCCACCACCGGCAACGCCGCCTCCGCACGCAACTGCAGAAATAATGGCAGACTCAGACCACCCAATAGCCCCGTACCACCCACCTTCAACATCCGCCGCCGCTCCAGATAGCCCCTCGCAGCAGCCACTGAAACGCCCCGACCACGCAAACGATCCGACATCACGCCCCTCACTCTCTACTCTCTACTCTCTACTCTCTACTCTCCACGGCCCACTGCCCACTGCCCACTGCCCACTGCCAACCGAAAACCGAAAACCGAAAACCGAAAACTGAAAACCGAAAACTCCCCTAATGATTGAAGACGAATTCACGAGAATTCAGGAGCGACCACAACAGATCTTCAATCGCCACTCGCCGATCACCCGCTTCCTGAAATGTCTGTCGAGCCAATTCCAGCTCGGCCGGCAAGGGACGCCGACTGCACGTCAACAGAAATAATTCCTCCACCACCTCGTCGTCCGTCAGCGACGAAGCAGCCAGACGAGCTGCTGTTCCGGTGCGACTGTGAATCCGCTCCATCGTCTCCGCCGAATTCATCAGATGCAGCGCCTGAGCAATACTGGGTTCCATACCACGCTCACACGCACACACCGACTGTCGCGGCGGACGACCAAAAACCTCCAGAAAAGCTGATGGCAACTTGTTGTCCCACACCTCAATCGCACGATAACCCACGGGCCAGCCGTTAAACCGCGCCGGAATTCCCGTCGCCTGCGAAACACCGTCCAGTAACACCTCAGCCGGTAACGGCTTCCACGCTGCATGCGAATAGTTCTGGTCATCAAGAGCATTCTCTGGAGTTGTCCGGGAACTTAACTGATAGACCCGCGAACTCAGAATCGTCGCCGTAAATCGACGCACATCAAAACCCGTCTCCTCCAGATGCGTCGCCAGCGCCGCCAACAAAGGCTCATTCGAAGCCGGATTCGTCGCCCGCAGATCATCCACCGGCTCCACCAGACCACGACCCAGATAATGCGCCCAGATACGATTCGCCAGAGTCCTTGCGAAGAAGGGATTGCCTCGCGCAGTTACCCACTCCGCCATGCCACGACGCCAGTCACCCGATACCGGAACCTGCCAGCCCTCAGCACCGGGTGGGCGAGGCGGAACGTCGACGCCCGTCCGCGGATGCTTCAACGCCACACCAGCACGACCCGTGATCTTCTGACCGCCTCCCGGAGCTGCCTTGCGGTCCACCCCCGTAAATAATCCGGCAAACCCAAAATAGTCCGCCTGATCCCACTTCTCAAAGGGATGATGATGACACTGCGCACACTCCAGACGCACCCCCAGAAATAACTGACTGACCGATCGCGCCAGCTTCTCTGGAGTCTCCTGGACCTGATAGAAACCCGCCGCAGATTCCGACAAAGTCGACCCCTGAGCCGTCAGGATCTCACGCACAAACTGATCAAATGGCACATTCGCCGCAATCCGCGAATGAATCCAGCGAGTCATCGCGACGGCGCCCTCAGGAGCCACCGTGTCCTTGTCCACCTGCAACAGATCAGACCACCGCTGAGCCCAATAGGTGGAATACTCCGGTCGCAACAGCAATCGATCTATCGTCCGCTGACGCTTGTCCGCAGAAACGTCATCCAGAAACTCACGAGCCTCCTGGACGGTCGGCAATGTTCCTATCGTGTCCAGATAAACCCGCCGCAGCCACACCGCATCACTTGCAGCCTCACCCGGCTGAATGTTCAGCTGCTGCAGCTTGTCCCATACCAGACCATCAATGAAATTCGACTCACCCGGACGCTGAAACTTACCCGCAGAACGCGGTCGAGTCACTCGACAGATCGTCACATGACCCGCATAACGCACCAGAATCGCCGCCTCACCAGGCACCTCCGTCGCCCTGATAAACCCGTCCCGATCAACCGTCGCGATCCCGTCCTGATTCGACTGGTACTCAGACTCAGATGTCACCGGACGCACTTGACCATCCACCAGTCGAGCCGTCACTCGCAATTGCTGCACACCACGCGCTGTTAACGACACCTGAGCAGGCTGGACGTCAATACCCACCACCCCATCACCCGTGTCAGGCTCAAGCACCATCCCCTCTGATAACCACCGCAGTAACGTCTGATGCCAGCGCGAACCAACCGCGATCTTCTGACCACCACCATGAGGAATTCCGGCGGTCGCCTTCTGCAGAAACAGACTGCGCTCAGGAGCCCCCGGGAAGACACGCCGACCACGACCCTCATAGACGATCGCCGCATGATCCGCCACTGCGTCATAACCAAACACACTTAAACGAAATCCGTTCTGACCCTCCGCCTTGCCATGACAACCACCCGAATTACAGCCAGCTCGAGTCAGTATCGGGAGAATGTCCTGACGAAATAAGACGGGAGACGGCCGAGCAACCCCCTGCACACGCACCTCAACCTGCAGCTGCTGCTCACCCTCACGAATCGTCAGAACCGCAACACCATCACCCACCGCAGAAATCAAACCCGTCGCACTGACCGACGCCACACCCGCATCGGAAATCTGAAACTGACACCCACGAGTCACATCCAGTGCCGTCAAGCCGGTGCCACGCAGCACCACCAACTGATCCGCAGATTCAGGACCCTGCAACAACACCT
Organism: uncultured Planctomycetaceae bacterium; assembly: GCA_903858815.1. Taxonomy (GTDB): domain Bacteria; phylum Planctomycetota; class Planctomycetia; order Planctomycetales; family Planctomycetaceae; genus SXXK01. The sequence continues at coordinate 83,428 of CAIOKE010000077.1, forward strand.
GACCAGGCACACACGTCAATTCCAATGCCGAGCCAGCAGCGGCAAATAACACACCACCTGACGCAATACAGCACATCAGCACCACAGGCAGAACAACGGCAGACAGGTTCCGATGCATAAAGCACCACAGACCAGCAATCGTAACTAAACAGCCAGACAACCCGGCCGACACCACCCCATCCTATTCGGATCGGTTCCCGAAAGCGATACACCATTGGAAAACAAGGGGTTTTCGGGGGAAAAAGCAAAGTCAAACACCTGTTCACCCCCAACCCCCAACCCCCAACCGAAAACCGAAAACCGAAAACTACGAACATTCCCATACTGATTCGATCAACGTACAATCACCAGCGGCCGGGTTTACCACCAGCAACATCATGTCAGCCGTTCGTCGCAACCAGAAAACACCTCCCATGAAGTCCGCTTTCGAAGCCGCTCAGCAGTATTTCGAAGAAGCCGCCTCCATCATGGGCCTCTCTGACAGCATGAAAGATCTGCTCGTCACACCCGAACGCGAAATCAAAGTTCAGGTCCCCATCCGACGCGACAATGGACAGATCGCCACCTACATCGGCTACCGCATGCAGCACAACAGTGCCCGCGGCCCCATGAAAGGCGGACTCCGCTACCACCACGAAGTCAATGCCGACGAAGTCCTCGGACTCGCCTCACTCATGACCTGGAAAACAGCCGTCGTCGATATCCCCTACGGTGGCGCGAAAGGCGGTATCAGCGTCAATGTCAGTGAACTGTCCGTCGAAGAACTGGAACGACTGACCCGCCGCTTCGTCGACGAGATCCATGACCTGTTCGGACCCGACAAGGATATCCCCGCACCCGATATGGGCACCAATGCCCAGACCATGGCCTGGATCATGAACCAGTACCAGAAATTCCACGGCTTCGCACCCGCCTGCGTCACCGGAAAACCGGTCGACCTGTACGGCGCGGAAGGTCGTGAAGAAGCGACCGGTCGAGGCGTCTCGAACCTGACCCTTGCCTTCCTTCGCCGCTTCAATCGCACCGCCGAAAACTGCACCTTCGCCATTCAGGGCTTCGGCAACGTCGGCACCTATACCGCCTCCTGCCTGCATCAGGCCGGAGCTCGTATTGTGGCGATCTCGGACGTCAACACCGCCATCTTCAACCCGACCGGTATCGATATCCCCGCTGCACTCGAATACTCCGCCACCAACAAAACACTCACCGGCTTCCCCGGCGGTGAACCACTCTCCAATCCGGCACTCCTGCTGCTTGACGTGGATGTCCTGATCCCCGCTGCACTCGGAAATGTCCTCACAGCCGAAAACGCACCCGATGTGCAGGCTCGCTATATCGTCGAAGCCGCGAATGGACCAATCACTCCCGAAGCCGATGCCATCTTCCGCAGCCGCGAAATCCCCGTACTCCCCGACATCCTCGCGAATGCCGGCGGAGTCACTGTCAGTTACTTCGAATGGGTCCAGAACCAGCAATACTTCCGCTGGGATCTCAGCCGCGTTCGCGAAGAACTGGAAAAATACATGACTCGCGGCTTCAATCGCATCTGGACCATTGCCACCGAGAAAAAAGTCTCGCTCCGAACTGCAGCCTACCTGCTGGCCATCGGTCGAGTCGCCCGAGCTACGGAACTCGGAGGCGTCTGATCGGGCATGCCACGCTCACTCTTTGACACTCAACCGCTCTACGACCTGCTGGAACAGCAGCAGCACCATCACTGGGCCACGCAACTCAGACAGCTCACACAGGCAGCCATCGCCCCCGGACGCGACGGACACCTGCCACTCTGGACCGACACTTGGCTACAACTGCCAGACTGCCCGGACCCCGTCATCAGGATCGACGACGGAGCTGTTGCGGTGGACGGCACCCTCAGTGCAGATCAGGAATCACGCCTGCACTCACTGCTCAAAGTCCTGCACCCGTGGCGCAAAGGCCCCTTCCGCTTCTTCAACACCGAAATCGACACCGAATGGCGTTCCTGCCTGAAATGGGATCGACTGGCACCAGCCGCCGATTTCCGCGGCCGCAAAGTCGTTGATGTCGGCTGCGGAAATGGCTACTACGGCTGGCGCATGCTGGACGCAGGGGCTTCCCTGGTGGTCGGCTTTGACCCGTTCCTGCTGTACCTGATGCAGTTCGAATTCCTCCGCCGCTACGCACCCGAAAATACTCCCCACTTCCTGCTGCCACTCTCCGATCAGGCGCTGCAGACCGCACCGGCCTGCTTCGATGTGGCTGTCTCCATGGGAGTCCTCTACCATCGCAGCAGCCCCATCGAACACCTGCAGCTGCTCTGGAATGCACTGAAACCCGCGGGACAACTGGTGCTGGAAACACTGGTCGTTGAAGGTGGCCCCGACACCGTGCTGGTACCACCCGGACGCTACGCCAAAATGCGCAATGTCTGGTTCATCCCCTCGGTTGAACTGCTGATCCGCTGGCTGCTCAGAACCGGATTCCGCAACCCCCGGCTGCTCGACCTGTCAGTGACCACTACCGCCGAACAGCGCAGCACGCCGTGGATGACCTTCGAATCCCTGCCGGATTTCCTTGATCCACACGACCCCTCGCGCACCATTGAAGGCTGCCCGGCGCCACGCCGCGCACTGCTGACTGCCACCCGCTGATCACTCACCACGTTGCCGGTGGATCGGCAATCAGATAATCGGCTATCAGCCGCGCATAAAATGCCAGTCCACGCTCCGACAAACCCGGTAGCTCAGTGTCAAACAAACGACCGGGCTCCGCGTCCTTCTGAAACCGCGAGCTGGTGTCCAGAAATCGCACCCCCGCAGCAGTACACACACTTGCTAAGGACTGAAACGGCAGACGACTGCGAAATGGTGTCCCACCACGGATCCGACAATGTCGAGTCGCCTGAGCACAGTGGTTGCCATCCACGACCTGCCAGACCACCGGACATGTTGTCACCAGCAACTGACCACCGTCCGACTCCACACACGCCCGCAGCTCTGCGATCGGCGCTAACGCATGCCGAATCTGTAACTCCAGATTCTCTGAATGATCCATGATCCACCCATAATCCTGCTGACCACAGGACTCAGCCCGAATCGCCAGAAATTCAGCACCGTCCTGACGCAAACGACTCAGCAACCAGCCAACCAATGCCGAATCCCGCAACCACTGCAGTGACTGAGCAGTAGCGGGCGACGAACCACGCAGCGACGGATGACGACAAACAACCCCCGCCCCCACATGCCCCTCACCCTCACCCTCACCCTGCGCCAGCAGACTGCGATACACCCCGTCATCACCCACATCCGACATATCCACGTGCAGAATCACCAGATCCGGACGCAGTTCACGCAGCTGATGCCGATAACGCAGCAGCGCCAGCTGCGGACAGTCTCCCGGAACACCCCCATTCAGAACTTCCAGACGCATGTCCGTCACTCGCAACAGAAACTGCTGCAGACGCTGCGGTAATGTCGACGGCTCAGCCACCGCGGCACCCAGCACCAGATCGTCACCCAGCATCAGCACCCGATAGTCGTTGTCGGACTTCTCTGGCAACGCCTGAGCCCCGCGCAGTCCACCCGTCCCCGTTACCAGCTCGGTTGCACGCCCCGGCACCAGCTGCACCGAACTGCGAATCCCGGGCCGCAAACCATGATGAAACAACTCAGACGGAATCAGAAAACCCTGCAGGCCATCACACGCCTGACTGCTGACTGTACGAATTGGCAGACCCTGGCCACGCAGCCAGAACTCAGCCGCCACAGCCAGCAGACACAGCAGCAGCACCGCCACCGCCACCGTCCGCAGCATCCGCCCCACACGCCCCAACATGCCGACAATCCCTGCCAACATACCAGACAAAAAACACCCACAGCCCCCAAAACTGTACCCGCCCAACCCCAAACACACAACACCGCCACCACCCCCGGGACCACCGAGCACCAGTTCGGGAACACTCACCCAACAACCCGCGACTCGGCGGGTGCCTCGCCCTCCCAAGCGGAATTTCACTGCTCACTGACAACTGACAACGAATCACTGAAAACTGATAAACCCTCGCCCAATCCCTCCACGACAATGCGTTCTTTCGCGTCATTCGTGCCTTTCGCGATGAAAAATCCCCCCGCCACCGCCCCTTGCGTCTTTCCGTTTCCTTCCGTGTCCGTCCGTGGTAAAAACAACACCCCCACCACCCGACACCCACCACCCGACACCCACCACCCGACACCCGACACCCGACACCCGACACCCGACACCCGACACCCGACACCCGACACCCGACACCCGACACCCGACACCCGAAAAAAAAACCATCCCCGGGCGGCCCGAGGATGGTTTTGCAGTTCCAACACACCACACACACCAAGAATTTACTGCTCTTCCTTCGCCCACAGCACGGTAGAAAGCAGCGTCGGAGCAGCCACAAGCTCGCCGGCCCCAAAGTAAATCGCTAACTCCCGAGCAGCACTCTCTGGACCGTCACTGCCATGAATCAGATTCATCTGACGACTGGCACCCAGATCACCACGGATGGTCCCCGGAGCCGCCTCGCGAGCATTCGTTTTGCCCATCAACGTCCGCATGACCGTGATCGCTTCCGGCCCCTCAATCGCCAGGGCCACCAACGGACCAGACGTAATAAACGCCTCCAGCTCCGGATAAAATGACTTCGATACATGCTCAGCATAGTGCAACCGGCTTATCTCCGGAGTCACCTGCAGGAGCTTCAGCCCGATAATGCTGAGCCCCTTGTCTTCGATCCGCGAAATCACTCGACCAATCAGCCGACGCTGCACCGCATCCGGCTTGATCAAAATCAATGTTCGTTCCAGTCCCATAAGTCCGCCCGTCCCGCTCTCTCTCTGAAGTGAACCCCAAAAATCCACGCCACCTCGGCAACTAGACAGCCGCCCCAGCCAGCTCACCCTTCATCAACTGCAGAAACTCAGTGAACAGATAATGGCTGTCATGAGGACCAGCGGCGGCTTCCGGATGATACTGCACCCCGAAAATCGGCAAAGTCCGATGACGAATCCCCTCCACCGTCTGATCGTTGAGATTGATATGAGTCACCTCAATATCGTCCGGCAGACTGGTCGCGTCGACAGCAAAACCATGATTCTGAGACGTGATTTCCACCCGCCCAGTCCGACGATTCAGTACCGGCTGATTCGCACCCCGATGACCAAATCGCAACTTGTACGTCCGACCCCCAAACGCCAGCCCCAGCAGCTGCAAGCCCAGACAAATCCCAAAAATCGGCGTCTTCCCGAATAACCCCCGAATCGTCTCAATCGCTCCCGTCAATGGCTCGGGATCTCCTGGACCGTTCGACAAAAATACCCCGTCCGGTCGCAATGCCAGAACCTCTGCCGCTGTCGCCTTCCCAGGCACCACCGTCACACGACATCCCAGATCACGAAGATAACGAGCTATGTTCCACTTCATTCCGTAATCAATCGCCACCACATGCGGACCAGATGGCTGCTGCAGACCCGACACAAAATCCGACGGACGACCCAGCTCCGTTAAACCCTCGTCCCAGCCACTGACTCCAGCAGGCATCACCTCCTGAACCAGATCCCGACCCACCAACCCCCGCGCCGCCGCAACCTTGCGCAACAAGGATGCATCGTCCAGATCGACTGTTGATAACACCCCTCGCAGGGCCCCCTGAGTCCTGAGCAGACGGACCAGCGCGCGAGTATCCAGACCCTGCAGACCAATCACACCGTTCCGACGCAGATACGCATCCAGACTTTCCTGCGAACGATAGTTGCTGGGAATGTCACACAACTCGCGAATCACAAAGCCCTTCAAAAATAATCCGCGACTCTCTACGTCCTCCGAATTGATTCCATAGTTGCCAATCAACGGATACGTCATGGTCACGATCTGACCCGTGTACGAAGGATCCGTCAGGATCTCCTGATAGCCCGTCATACTGGTGTTGAAACAGACCTCTCCGTCAACCTCACCCTCAGCACCAAACGCCTGACCAGTGAAGATCTGCCCATTTTCCAAAACCAGCTTTCCCGGACGTCCAGCCATCCCTTCCTGCCCTTCCTCACCTGAACTGACGTAGACTCATCAACAACTGTCGGCTTTGCGGCGCAAAACTGCGACAGTCTAACCCGACCACCGCCCCAGGAAAAAATCCAACCCTCTGTTCTGTCAGGAGTTTCGCGAAAATCAGAGTCCCACACAGACCCCAATTTTCCCCCGGATATCTTGAGTTCTAGACCAGAATCAACGACCATCCCCACCCACCCCCCTGCCCACTGCCCACTGAAA
>CAIOKE010000078.1 GCA_903858815.1 uncultured Planctomycetaceae bacterium
CGTTCACGCATTTCTGCTTGCTCGTCAGCCTCGTTTTGATCTGCAGCACGGCCAAAGAAACCACACGCCTCCGGATTGAACTTTGCACATTCTGACCACAATCGGATGAGCACGTCCTGAAAGAACTCATCAATCTGACCCTCGTCAGTCGTCTGCACGAGACGCCTGCAAACGTCCAGAAGACGAGGCGCGTTTTTCGCCACCAATTCCTCGAAGGCACTTTCCCTGCCTTGCACAAAAGCCAGCTCGAGTGGACTGGGGATTCGTGATGTCATACCTCTTTCTCCCGCAAACATGTTGGTGTTGACCCCTCCGCCAGCCCTGTCCGGTGTCCTGAGAATGCTGTGGCATCCTACAGGAGTTCCGGGTGGCTCGCGAGTTTGGCCCCGTGTTGCACCAACACGGGGCCGCTGCCTGCCGATATGCGCAGCTCCATCGCTGCGGATCAAAAATCTGGAAATTTTCTTCGGACAGGCAGAAAATCACGGAAATTCGCGGCTTTTTTGAAGCTCAGAAGTCCAGCATGTCGTTCGCTGCCCTGTCGCGGACGTCACTCGACTCGCCATACAGCCGCGCCTCGCCCTCGCTCTGCACCCAGCCACGCCGCCCACCCATCAGCTTCGCGTCCGTCGCCGTCTCGCTGACTGTGCGAGCCCCTCGCTCGTCGTATTCTCCCGCCACACCCGTAACGCCAGCCACGTATTGGACAGATACCGACGTCACGTTCGTTGTGTTGTGAAAGACTAATGTGGCAGTGCCATCTTCTGCTGACATTTTGTTCACCCCTGTATTTGAAGACTGGTGCAAATCCCGAGGTCCTGCACAGAACCACGGCCGGTCGTCCACGAAACATCTATGCGCAATGGCTCATCAACGGATCAGGTTTCCCTGCAAAATTGCCGTGTTCCTGATCCATGGATGCGTTTCCGCGCATAGAACGATGAGAGGTTTGGGAAACCTGTCATGCTTATTGATGTGGAAAGAACACGCACATGTCCGAGGAATTGCGAATCACTCTTTCAACGCTGCTGAATCTCGATCGAGACTTCTCCACAGGCCGTCGCGCTCAGCCGTATCCACTGTTTCTGAGCTCTGCAGCCACCCAGCGATCGTGGATGCTCAGCCCGTTTCCTCATCAGCCAGCTGCCGCTGCTCAGGCCCCCGCTGCTCTGGCTATCGTGGAATGCGTCAAGCCCGCCGATTTTGAACAGCTCCACGAGGTCGCAGCTGCGGAGATTCAGCGGCGACAGGTGGTGCTGGGACTGGGTACGGGACAAATGCGAGGTTCATTCGGGGCTGTTATTCGCAGTCCAAACGAATCTCCGAAACCTCTCGAAATCAGAATCGATGGCGTTTCCATACCTGCAAATTCCGGCAATGCACCAATTCCTAAGCATTTTCGTCTCTGGGCACCGACTCGTCACGCCATGGGGGACGCGGCATGGCGGAAGCTGTGTTCACTGCACATCACCATTATTGGTGCAGGTCGCAGCGGGAGCCTGATTGCCGAGGCGCTCCACCGCACAGGTGCTCAGATTACTCTTGTCGACATGGATAAGCTCGAAACACACAACGTCGGTGAATCGGCACTCGTGAATATCGACGACGTTGGGCTTCCTAAACCACAGGCCATTGCTAACCGGCTGAACGAATCTTCTCCGGGAAGCAGTCCTGTGGAATGTGTCACCACTGAACTGGATTCGCTGCATACCCTGGCCACCATCCGCAGCAGTTCGCTGCTGATCACCACTGTCGATAATCCGGAATGCCGACTGCTGGCCGCCATCCTCGCCCAGTTCTACCTCATACCAATGCTCGATCTGGGAACCGGCATCCAGCATCATTTCGGCGACGCAGGTCACCCCCGTGATCGCACGATGGGTGCTGATATGCGGCTGTGTCTGCCGGACCGCTGTTTGCTTTGCAGCGGCGGACTGCCCAATACGGCCGCGACCGCAGCATCGCTGCTTGACAGCTATCGAACCGACCAGGCTGGAACGCGACGACCATGGTTCCGTCAGCGCAGCGGCAGCCTGCGAAGCCTGAATGGTACTGCCGTACACCTCGCACTGCGGATGCTCGAAGACTGGCTCGATAACCGACTGCCACCCGAACGAAATCGACTCCTGCAGCTCCGCTTCACTTCCGACGGTACCCCGCAATTGACCACCACCGACTTTCCTCACACAGCCAGCACGACCTGCCCCGTCTGCCTGAGCGCCGGGCATGGCGACAGTGAACTGCCGCGATTGAGAGAAATATTAAGAACACTGTTGTGATGCTGA
>CAIOKE010000079.1 GCA_903858815.1 uncultured Planctomycetaceae bacterium
GGTCTGTGGCTTCTGTGCTCCCATCTGCAGCCCGCTCGAACTCTTCCTCTCGATCCTGCTGATCCCACAGGAACTCACCAAATCTGCGTACTCGGTCGCATTGCTGCGCCCCATCCCTGTTCAGGGCTCAGACGCGGCCTGATTCGCGGTGCAGCTTTGTGGCAGGTTCCCTGCGATCGCGGTCGGGCGACTGCGGCCGGTGGTTTTTGATGTTTCCAGCAGCTGTTTAAGTTCGGCCCCGAGTTCCGGGTGTTCCTGAATCAGGTTGTGGGTTTCGCCGGGATCGGTGTTGAGATTGTACAGCTGAGCGGGGGCGTTCGGGACCGATTCTGGTTGCTGGAAGGCTTGTAGTGCCGGGTCTTTCTCGTAGCGGTTGCCACCGGAGCCGGGATGGTCAATATATTTCCATTCGTCCCGGCGAATCGACAGTGTGCGGGCTCCTGCAAAGGCCTGCAGCAGCAGGTAAGGTCGGATTTGCGTCGCTGACGGTTCACGCAGGCAGGGCAACAGACTAAAGCTGTCCTCGGCAGCGTTGTCCGGCAGAGTCGTGCCAACGATATCTGCTGCGGTTGCCATTACGTCCGTCAGGCTGATCAGCTGCGAACATGTCGACCCCGGTGGAACCTTCATTCCGTCCGCTGCACCTGTTCCCGGCCAGCGAACCAGAAACGGCACTCTATGACCGCCTTCCCATGCATCGCGTTTCATACCTCGCCACGGTCGAGCAGCATTATGGGAATAGTCCTGACGCATATGGACTACACTCGTGACTTCAGGACCATTGTCACTGGTTACAATCACCAGCGTGTTATCGGCCACGCCGAGCACTTCCAGTCGATCGAGCAGCTGGCCGACAATCCAGTCGAACTGATGAATAAAATCCCCGTGCGGACCAGCCTGAGTACTGCCCTGAAATTTCGGAGCAGCAAAGGATGGGAGGTGCACAGCCTGTGCTGCATGAAACAGAAAAAACGGCTGCCGGGGTGACTTACGCACATGCTGATCAAGAAACTCCTGACTCTTCCTTAAAAACACCAGATCGACTTCTTCCATGGGAAAATCTTCGGCGATCATCCCCGCTCGACAATCGTTGGAATACGGATGAACCGGAAGCAGCGTTTTGTCAATCACCTTCGACGGTGGCCGAGGCACACGGTCGTTTTCAAGGAATGCATAAAGCCAGTCAGTTGTTGGACAGCAGGCAGTACCAAAGAATGACTGAAAACCGTGATCCAGCGGCCCACCGTCGATCCGACGCGAAAAGTCGACCCTTTGCACACCCGCAATGCCGTTGTCCTTTACAGGCTGCCCATCACGATCATAGAACGTCAGACCCACATGCCACTTGCCCACACAGGCCGTTGCATATCCTCTGTCCCGCAGGATCCCCGGCAGCGTGAGTCGGCCTGGAGCAATCAGCGAAGGGCCGCCCACCCCGGTGAACACCGCACCGCCATTCTTCACACGAAACGCCATCTGTCCCGTGAGCAGGCTGTACCGAGTCGGCGTGCAGACAGTTGCCGGACTGTGGGCATCCGTAAACCGCAAACCCTCGCGAGCCAGCCGATCGAGGTGTGGCGTCGGGACCTTTGACTGGTCGTTGTAGCAGCCCACATCACCATATCCCAGATCATCCGCCAGAATCAGCAGGATGTTGGGATACTGTGACTGTGAATGCTCATCGCCACGCACTGTGTTAGCCTGCAGCGTCATTACCGCGACGGCGCAAACCAACACCTTCGAGCCGACTCGGATATTCCTTGTCTGATCCATACCGGTTTCAAATCTTCCGGACGCATGAAAAGAAAATATGCTGAAGTTCGGCGATCAGGGAAGGGTATCGCCAATGATTTCCTGACAACATATCCGGACTCTTTGAGAACCGCCGCTGGCCGTCGTTCAACCCGAATGTTCGGATAATATCAAACGCTGCCCGCGAGGAGTAGCCATGAGGCTTCGGCAGGCAACAC
>CAIOKE010000080.1 GCA_903858815.1 uncultured Planctomycetaceae bacterium
GGCAATGTCAGTGGCAGTCAGAATCTGCAGCTTACAGCCGGTACAGGTAACATCGGCTTCCACGGAACCGTTGGCGTCCCGGCTCGGCTGGGCGTCCTGACCATCAACAGTGCAGCAGATCTGACCTTCCACAGCACACTGCGGGTGACCTCAATGCTGCAGTCCGCTGGCACAGGCACCACAACATTTACCGGGGCCGTAAACACCAACGGCAGTGCCGGCGTCAGTATCACCAGCACAAACCTTGTCGTCTCTGCAGGGATCACCACAACGGGGAACGGCCCAGTCACGGTAAACATCTCGGGATCTTCCCCCAATGGCGTGGCCACCTTCGCCAGCGGCGCTGCGATTGACGCCGATGGCCCAGTCTCCATCACCGCCACCACCCGGTTGACCACCGGCGGAGACATTACCACCACAAACGACACCATCACACTCACGGCTGAAACCGTTCTGACCGCTGACGTACGCATGGATTCCGGTAACACCGGCGCCAGCATCTCCTTCAGCAGCACCATCGACGGCTCCACAGCAAATACCCACGGACTCACCCTGAACGCCGGCACCACCGGGACAGTGGCCGTCGCAGGATCTGTCGGAAAAACGACCTCGCTCCGATCACTGGTGCTGGTCAACAGCAACGGCGCGACATTCGGCACCGCCGAAACTGACAGCCTGATCACAGGAACCAGCGTACGCATTCAGACTTCCCAGTCCGGCAGCACGGTCGTATTCAACGGCCCCGTGATCACCCCACAGTTCAATGCGGACAACGGCCCCTACAGCCTGACCTTCAACGGCACCGGCACAGATCTCGGGGACAACTTTGGACCAGACCTGTCCAAAGCCGCAATCCTCAATACCGGCACTGTCACACTTGGCAACAGTGGCACTGACACCCTCCTGTTCCGCAACGGACTTAACATCACCAACGCTGCCTCGGTCCAGCTGTTCGCCCGGATCGGGACCCAGGGAGCACCAGTCACACTGGGCGATAATGACACCACCGTCTTCCTCCGCAGCGGCTCTGCAAGACTCGACACCACGGCCGGGAACGTTTGGCCGAACGGCGCACCCATCACGTTCGGTGGCCCGGTCGAAGGAGTCGCCGGCGGCGAAAATCTGCAACTCACGGCCGGTAATCAGGGCGATGTTCTGTTCGTCGGCAGCGTCGGATTCAACACGCGAGCCGGCGTGATCGAGATCACCAGTGCCCGCAATGTCACTGCACAGCTCATCACCGCTCGGACACTGCTGCAGACGACTGGTACCGGCACCACCACGCTCAACGGGACAGTCAACACCACGTCCGCCACCGGAGTTGACATCACCACCACAAACATCACCGTCAATTCCCTGATCACAACCATCGTAGACGCCTCCGTCCCGGCATCCGCACCCGGTATCGTCAATCTGTCTGCAACTGCCACAGCCTCCTCAGCATCCACCGGCATCATCACCATGCTGGACCCGGGACGCATCGTGGCAGCAAACGACGTCACACTGCGAGCAAACCGCGACACAACGCCGGCAATCCTGGTCTACGAAGCGTCCGCCGCGGATATGTACATGACGCCACAGACTCGCGACTTCATCACCACAACCACTTCCGGCGCTGATGTGCTGATCGAAAACTCGATTAATTTCATCTCACCCCCGCAGACGGCCAACAACAACTTCATTATCAACACCAAAGCCGCAAACGGGACGATCACACTGCAGGGGCCGATTGATGGTGACTGGAATAACTTCCTGCTGATCTCAGGTAGCGGAGCCATCAGCACAACGTCCACGGCCCCCATGATTGAAATCGCCACACTCGGACTGCAGGACAATACTGCCGCATCCACCGGCCCCGTTTCGCTGGATGCCAGCATCACCGTCGACTGGATCGACACCTACCCGCAGCCCTATTCCGTCAGTATCACCGGTGCCAGCAACACCGTCGGAAAACGGCCTTACTTCAAATACGGAAACTCTGCACACCCCGTCTTCTACAATACCGCAGGAGTAACACTGGGGAACGATGCCGGTGACTACATCTGGTTCCGCGAACGACTGACCAGCACGGCCTCCACAACCACTGTCACAGGGATCATCGAAGCGAACCTGACTCTCAGCTTCGGAAATGTCGTCGTCAGCAATACAGCGTCTCTGATCTCCACTGGCGGTGGCGACGTACTGATCAACGGAACTTTGACCGGACCGACCGCCACACTCCGACTCGGGGAAAACACCGATGGCAGTATGAGTTATCGCGTGACCGGAAACGTGAACCTCGGCACACTCACCACCTTCGCTGACGATACCAGTATCGCGTTCCTTGAAGACACCACCATCGGTACTGCCACGACGCTGCTGAATCTCAGAACCCAGTTTGGTGATGCCGCAGATGACGTGACATCAATCACTGGTGCGTTGAACTCATCAAATGTCAGCCTGCTCAGTCTTGGGGGCACATTGACCACCAACAGTTCACCCATCACCCTGAACGACGTTTCTCCACTGGCCAATGCGATCATCGACACCGGGGCCGGTGGAGCTTCCGCTGCCATCAGTGTCAATCGCGTCTTTGGAGGAAGTGCGCTGACACTCGATTCCGGTTCCCTCGCGGCCGGTACCATCACACTCAATGAAATGACAAACCTGACCGGCGGGCTGACGATTCGCAATGCCGGCGGACTTGTCACACTCGGCACCATGGGATGGTCCGGAACACCGGGCAACATCACCATCACTCAGGCGGAAGCCGGAGTCCTCTTTGCAGGCGATGTCTTCGCCTCCACACTGACGATTACAGATACTGCAGACTCTCAGAGCATCGTGTTTGCCGACGGACGCAGCGTCCGACTGGCAGGCTTCGCTGCCGCAGCTCAGGGATACAATATTGATATCCGCAGCTCGCTCTTTACCGTCACCAACGATGTCAACCTGCTCAACACCGGAGATCTCGCACTTGGGAACGCCGCAACGGACAGCCTCAGCTTCGCCGGTGGCTTCGGCGCGGTCTCTCAGAATGCCATCACACTGGCCGGTCTGCTGACCACCACCAATACTCAGATCGATATCAAAGCCTTCACGCTGACAGCAAACAGCACGATCGATTCCGGGAATGCTGCCGCCAGCGTGATCAATCTCGGAGCCATCAA
>CAIOKE010000081.1 GCA_903858815.1 uncultured Planctomycetaceae bacterium
GCGATTGCCGGTCGCCGTGAGATTTTTGAGCGTCGCAGTGCGATGCTGCCGCTGAAGCTGGAGCTGGCCGGGCACTTGGGGAATTATGGTCAGTCCCTGATGTGGCTGGGGCAGCTTGATAAGGCTGCTCCGATGATTCGCGAGTCGCTGCAGTTGCTGGATGAAGTCCATGCTGCAGATCCGCAGAAGGCTGACTACAAACGGCAGCTGTCATTGGCTTTGTACCGCATGGCAACACTGCGGGACCTGCAGGGCGAATCTGCTGAAGCGACCAGTCTGCAGGAGCGTTGTCGGGTAATGCGACAGGAACTGGTTGATGCATCGAATGACGAAAAGAATCAGATTAATCTGATGCTGATCAATGCTCGGTGTGGTCTGGTAGAGCCGGCTCGCCGTCTGATTGATGAGCTGGGGGCACTACCTGCGAAGAATGGTGAGCTGCAGCTTGAACGGGCTCGTGCGTTGGCTCAGCTGTCTGTTCGAGCCGCGGAGGCGGATCGTGCGGGGTTGATTGAGCAGGCTCTGACGGCCCTGGAGCGAGCTGTCAGCGAAGGCTATGGGGATGGGTTTCGAGTGAAGTCTGAGCCGGATCTGCTGCCACTGCGGAACGAGGCTCGTTTTTCGCAGGTTCTGGCCAGGTTGGCTGGAAAACCCTGATTCTGATCCCTAGGCTGCGTGTGAGTTCTGTCGGCTGACCCGGGTGGCGGAGTGTTTTGCTGCTGCCATTCCAACCGGACCGATTGTGCCGGTTACGTCAGCGGGGTTCTGTTTGTCAGTGTTTCCAGGGGATAAAAGCACTGGCCGAACGGGAAATCCAGGGCAGGATTGACAATTCTGGGTAGGAATTCTGGACTTTGCAGCGCTTTGGGGGCGGGGACTGCGGATGTCAACAGATGTAAAAAGCTGGATTTCGCAAGCATTGCTTTGCGGCGTGTGGTGTCTTTGGCAGGCGACTTGTTCCGCTGATTTGGTGTTGGAAGTCAGCGATGTCTCCATTCCCTACGGTGGCACAGGCTTTGTGGATGTTCTCGTGTATTCGAATGCAGCGACAGGTGATTCGCTGGCGTTCTGGGACATGACTTTCGAGATTACCGGATCCGTAACAAACGGTAGCCTTGATTTTGACTCGACGCAGCAGGATATCTCCGGGATCGCATCACCAGTCCCGTATGTTTTTTCCGGAAATTCGGGTGGGTATGGGACCATCATTCCGGGTGTTAATCCACCGGACCTCACGTTCACTGACTTCACTGGTGATGGTTCCGATGCCACTTTGGTTTTCAATAACAGGTATCTGCTGGCAAGGATCTCGTTAGTCCACTCCGCTACGGGCGGATCTTTGGCGATTGGTGATCAGTTCACGGTTTCACTGGTGGATTCAAGTTTTACATACGACCCATCGGGAAGTTCCACGACTACTCTTTCTAATCCTACAGTGTCCTTCACTGTATTCGTGACTGCCCCAGAGCCTTCAGCCCTCGGGGTGCTGCTTCCGGGACTTGGATTGGCGATGTGGCTGCGTCGTCGTCGCCAAATGATTGCTGGTCAATCGGGCGGTATGGACTGAAAGCGGGCGAATGCGCTATGTGGCCGGACATAGCTGATCTTTAGCGTCCTGCAGACGCCGCGCAGGTCTTGTTCTCAGACAAACTGGCCACTGTGTACTGTTCGTTGCCGCAACTGTGCGATACCTGGCGTAGATGGCTGCCTTTAGCCTCACGTGGGGCAGACTTTTGGCGACGTGCAGTAGTTTGGCCACTGATAGCAGGCCGCTGGTTGCAGGCCGTTTGTCCCTGGGCGAGTGCTTTGGCGATCAGTTGCTTCTGACTGGTGCTGACACGCTGTGTAAGCGGCCGTAACCGACAAGAGCGCGCAATAAAAGACAGCGCGGCAAGGTCCCCTCAAAGCTCCTAGCTTTCCTCACCGCGCTGTCAGTTTTGTTGGAGTTGTCTGACGGCATCCGGAGCTATTGGCTCGCGAATTCGCTCGACTCCAAGAACATAGGTCAGGGGGAGTCCCCGTCAAAAATATTCTGGGGGAATTTCGGCGTTTGGGCGAAATGGATCAAGTCGCGGGTCTGCCGGGGATTCTGCGGTGTTGCAACCAGCGGAACAGTCCGGTTGCAGCGATTGGGCAATCAGGGGATGGTCTGGCTACTCTGTCGATTGTGTCGCCATATCGCTTTAAGGTCCGCAGCATCCGTACGACAGGCACAGTCCATTCCTGCAGTTGCCCGGCGTTTTGAACCGATTGTGACAGGAGATTGCTTGCCGGCAGGGTATTCAGGAGTGGTTGAGGCGGAAGATGCAACGGATTGCTGCAGCGGATGCGTTTCTGGACGGGCTGGCCGCTCAATTGCTGGCCTGCACTACCGACATGGGCGCCCCAAATGCTGCTCCCCTGCCCTGTACCGAAACGGTCATCGGATTGACTCGGGATCTGCAGGACCTGCTGTTCCCCGGCATTCGACGTCGCCTTTCCAGTGAAGATCCGTGTCGTGCTCCGTCCTGCGTGGAACGGCTGAATGCGATCGCAGGGACACTGAGTCAGCAGGTTGTGCTTGCGCTGCAGCACGTGCGGCACGCGACCCTGCGTCTGCATGCCGAGCCGTCGGGCTTGCAGCAGGAAGCTGATCAACTGGTTCAGCGGTTTCTCCTGCGTCTGCCGGAGCTGCACGCGTTGCTGATGTCCGATGTGCAGGCTGCCTTCGAAAAGGACCCGGCCGCGAAAACTCGCGATGAAATCGTGCTGTGTTATCCGGGGATTCACGCGATCAGCGTGTATCGCCTCGCCCATGAGCTGCTGGTGCTGGGAGCACCCTATCTGCCGCGGATCATGACGGAGTGGGCTCATCGGGAAACCGGTATCGACATTCATCCGGGGGCGGAAATCGGCGCGGCGTTTTTCATCGATCACGGCACAGGGGTCGTCATCGGGGAAACCTGCCGTATTGGTGAAGGTGTCACGCTGTATCAGGGTGTAACACTGGGAGCGTGGTCCTTTCCTCGCGATGAGGACGGCCAGTTGATTCGTGGTGCTCGTCGTCATCCGACTTTGGAAGACCGCGTTACGGTGTACAGCAACGCGACAATTCTCGGCGGGACAACAGTGGTCGGGGCCGGATCGCAGATCGGTTCCAGTGTTTCGCTGAACCGCAGTGTGCCACCGAATACCATTGTCACGATTGAACGTCCTTCATTGAAGTTTCGCGAAGCCGCCTGAAGCTGCGTTGTACCATCTGGCGAGCCGTGTGGCGGTAGCCCACGGGGGTTGTGGTGCTGCTGTCCCCGAACTGGTGCTCGGTGGTCCCGGCGAATTCCCCTTTGGGAGGGCGAGGCTTCTGCCGAGCCGAAGTCAAGTGTCAGTGTTCGGTTGTCGTTGTTCGCCCACAACCGTAGCCCGAGCATCCCTGACGCCGAGAGCAAAAATGGGTAGCCCGGGCTTTAGCACCGCATTGCTGATGAAAACACTTTGGTTTTCAAGGGGGGCCGGGCAGGAATGACCGGTCTACGTGTTTTGTTCCTCGTAAGATTCCTGCCCGGTGCCTCCTCTGATTCGCACTTTCAGCGATGCCGTTGCCGCAGTATTCAGCGGCCGATCGTCAGCTGCCGACTACCTGCTCAGGGCTTCGTCGCCCTGCCCGCTCGCACCAGACCACCCTGCAGGACGGCGATGAAGTCGTGGCGACGTTCCAGAATCGTGATGTCCTGAAGTGGGTCGCCGGGGACCACCAGCAGGTCGGCCAGTTTGCCGGGTTCCACGGTGCCGACTTCGTGGCTGCGTCCCAGCAGCTTTGCACCGTTCTTTGTCGCACAGGTCAGGACTTCCAGTGGGCTGAAACCAACGTACTTCACGAAGAACGTCAGTTCCCGGGCGTAGTCACCGTGCGGATTCCAGGCGAATCCGTAATCACCGCCCATGCCGAGGCAACCACCGGCCTTCAGGATCATCCGGGCACTTTCGGCACCGCCGTCCAGAGTTTCCTGATGCCCGTCAATCACTCGCTGCGACATACCAAATTCCGGGCCCCGTTGGATACTGGCGTATTCAAAATACAGCGCCGGGACACAGGGCACATCGCGGGCCAGCAGCAGATCAAGACACTCCTGGTCCATAAACGTGCCATGTTCGACAGCGTCATAGCCGGCTTTGAGAGCATTGCGGATTCCTTCCGTTGCGCGGCAGTGCCCCGTGACTTTCAGGCCGTGATTGTGTGCAGTGCCCACCACGGCATGCATTTCTTCAAACGTCATGCACAGTGTGTGGTGGTCATTGGTGTCTGGAGCTGCTGCATCACCGGTGGGATAGGTTTTCACCCATTCCACACCGTCCTTCACCAGTTTGCGGACGGCCGAGCGAGCTTCGGTGGGACCATTGATCAGCAGGACCAATCCTTCCATCCCAATTCGGCGGAAGTCGGGGTTCCAGTCCATCAGGCCACCGACGCCACAGATTTCACGTCCGCTGGCAGCCAGTCGCGGGCCCGGAGTGATGTCGTTTTCAATCGCTCGTTTCAGCCACACGTCGATGTTGAACAGGCTGCCGCCACTGCGGGCGGACGTGTACCCGCATTCCAGTGCCAGTCGAGCATTGGCTGCTGCCAGCAGCGTGACGTATTCGACCGGATATTTGATGTCGAGGTCTTCGAGTGCGGCGACGTTGAAATAGGTGGGGTGAAAGTGGGCTTCGACCAGTCCTGGCAGGATCGAACCGCCGAGTGCATCGATGATGGTGGCGTCCGGGGGGACTGCAGGGGCCTGCGTCGCCGGGCCGGTCCAGGTGATGCGACCGTTCTCAGTAATCACCACGGCATCGGGAACCGGTGAACCTCCGTTGCCATCAATCAGCTGGCCGTTGCGAACGACAAGAGTACCGGAGTGAGTCTGCATGGGATGGGGCTCGCAGGATGGGCAGCAGTGGCTGCAGGGGGAAAACGGAACGAGGTGGCTGGGTATGAGTGGCTTGACGGGGCAGCATATTCGGCTGCAACGGCGGGACGCAAGCCTCCGCAGGGACTGGACTTCGGCGTTGCTTCCGAATCATGGGAAGTGGGGTGAAACTGGGCTGTTTTCGGCTGTTTTCCGGACGAAAAGCGGTGCCGAGGCGGGGAAAAGCGTCAAGGTCTGCTTTTTGCTTGCCGATCTGCCCCGGCGGGTTTACACTGTTTCACTTCGCTTTTCCGACATTTTTGTCGGTTTGGCCTGCCGCGGGTGATGCGGCAATTCTTTGTACTTCGCTGGTGCCTGACTGTCTGGTCGGGTGCTCATCGGGGAACTCGGTGCTGCAGCGATTCTGCGGCTGTTCAGCAGCTGGAACCGCGGGTGTACTTGCCATCCGCTCAGGCCACTGCCGGGGAAAATGCAGTCATGAAGAAGAACATTCATCCGGAATACCGTCCTGTCGTGTTTATGGATACCTCGACCGGGACTCGCTTTCTGATCAATTCCACGATTCGCACCAAAGAGACGACGAAGTGGGAAGACGGTCAGGAATATCCTTTGTTCAAGATCGAAATCAGCTCAGCTTCGCATCCGTTCTACACGGGCAAGATGAAATTCGTCGACTCGGCCGGCCGTGTCGAGAAGTTCCAGAAGAAGTACAACTGGGCCGGTCGCGACGCGAAGTAGCTTTCGATGCGGAAAATCTGATGGGGGCGTGCGCGGTTGGCCGTGCACGTCCTTTTCTTTTTTGCTTCGGAGTGATCGAGCATGTTTCCCGCCCTTGAACGCCAGGCGGCTCGCTATGACGAGCTGGAAAAGCAGCTGCTGGACCCGGACGTCCTGTCCAACGTGCCGCGGATGCTTGAGATCCGCAAAGAGATGGGTTCATTGGCGAAAATCTCCGCCGCCGTTCGTCGCTTCCATTCGCTGGAAGGGGACATCGAGGCGGCAAAGATGATGGTGGATGAGGAAACGGATCACGAAGCCCGTGAATACGCTCGCGCCGAACTGTCTCAGCTGCAGGCTCAGTTCAAAGAACTGTCTGTGGAACTTGAGGACATGGCAACCGCCGGCGACTCCATCACTCGCGGTGCCTGCATCATGGAAGTCCGTGCTGGTACAGGTGGTGACGAAGCCGCCCTGTTTGCTCGTGATCTGTACGAGATGTATCTTGCGTGGTGCGGACAGAAGGGGTGGAAGACAGAGCTTCTGGAATTCAGCCCTACCGAGCTGGGTGGGCTGAAGGAAGTTGTCTTTTCGATCACCGGCGAGGGGGCTTTCCACGCTCTGCAGTTTGAGAGCGGCGGACACCGCGTGCAGCGTGTGCCTGAAACGGAACAGCAGGGGCGAGTCCATACCAGTGCGGCAACGGTCGCTGTGCTGCCGGAAGCCGACGAAGTGGAAATTGATATTCGTCCGGAAGATCTGGAAATCGATACCATGCGGGCCGGCGGTCCGGGTGGGCAGAAGGTGAACAAGACGGAAAGTGCCGTCCGCATTACTCACCTGCCCACAGGCATCGTGGTGAAGTGTCAGGACGAGAAAAGCCAGCACAAGAATCGGGCCAAGGCGATGCGAGTGCTGCGCAGTCGCATCCTTGAGCAGCAGCAGCAGAAGCTGCAGAGCGAGCGGTCTCACGTCCGTCGGACTCTGGTGGGCTCCGGGGATCGCTCGGAACGCATCCGCACCTACAACTTTCCCCAGAATCGATTGACGGACCACCGCTGCAATCTGACACTGTACAAGCTGGATCGAATCATTCAGGGGGAACTGAATGACCTGATCACCGAGCTGCTGGCGTTTGACCGCAATGAGCGGCTGAAGGCCGGTGAAGACCGCCTGTAAGCGAACTGCTGCAGGCCAACAGAACCTGCGAAAAGGAAGATCGGATGACTGCGCGCGGAAAAGTGCTGATCGTGGTCGGTGACGCCACTGAGACTCTGGATACCATGTACCCCTACTATCGGCTGATTGAGGCGGGTTTTCAGCCGGTTGTTGCCGCGCCCGAACAGCAGCGGTACCAGATGGTCCTGCACGAAGTGAAGCCGGGCTGGACAATCACAAAGGAGTGGGAGGGCTACACGATTCAGGCTGATGTAGCGTTTCGGGATATTCGCGAACAGGAATATGCCGGGATTCTGTTTTCCGGTGGCCGAGCTCCTGAGTACATCCGGTACGACGCGGATCTGGTGCGAGTTACGAAGTACTTTTTTGCTGCTGGTAAACCGATTGCCAGTGTCTGTCACGGGGTCGAAATTCCAGCCTATGCCGACTGCGTACGTGGTCGCCGCATGGCAACGGTGCCGAAGTGCCGCTTCGATCTGGAAGTCTGCGGTGGTCACTTTGTGAACGAAGCCTGTGTGATTGACGGCAATCTGGTCAGTGGTCGCACGTTTCACGATAACGGACAGTACGTCGGCCCGTGGATTCGTCTGCTGGAAGCTCAGGCTGCAGCCGAAGGCCGCTGACGCGGAATGCCGAGGACTGATGCCGTAGGCCGGGCTTTAGCCCGGGGGCGAACTTTTCGGCACTGTTGAAATCTCCAGTGTTTTTGCAGAACGGGGCCGAGCAGGAATGCTCGGGCTGCATTTTTGTCCTCGGCGTCAGGAATGCTGGGGTGACCTTGGGGTTCCGGCGGGTGGTACGGCGGAGGGGGGGCGGGCTGAAGCCCAAGCTACGGTTTGGCTGGGGGACTGGCGACACTACCGGGTGTGGCAGATGCCGTAGTCCGGGCTTCAGCCCGGGCACGCCGAACTCTTCCCGTCCTTTCCCTCTCCCAACGATTGTTGTTGGTTTTGACGAGGGGACAATGATGTTGTGGCCGGTGTCAGGTGCGGGCGGTCGGAGTTCTGCGGGTCTGCCGTCAGAAGTGGCTTATTCGCCGTCCTTCTTCAGATAGTCCTTGAATTTCTTGCGGAACTTGGAAACTTTCGGGCCAACGACCGCCATGCAGTAGGGGTTGGATGGGTTGTTGGCGAAGTAGTCCTGATGGTAATCCTCGGCCGAATAGAAGGTCGAGTTGGGTTCCAGCGTGGTGACGATGGGACTGTCGAAGTCGCCCGACTTGTTCAGTTGAGCGATCAGGTCGGTGGCCTGCTTCTTCTGCTGGTCATCGTGATAGAACACGGCCGAACGATACTGAGTTCCCACGTCGGCACCCTGGCGATTCAGCGTGGTGGGGTCATGCGTGTAAAAGAAAATTTCCAGCAGCTGTTCGTAGGTAATCTTTGAGGGGTCGAATTCAATGCGGATCGCTTCGGCGTGTCCGGTCAGGCCCGTACAGACTTCCTTGTAGGTGGGGTTCTTCTTCGCGCCACCGATGTAGCCACTGACCACTTTTGTCACACCCTTGACTCGCAGAAAAACCGCTTCGGTGCACCAGAAGCAGCCGGCGGCAAACGTGGCTGTGGCGGTTTTCTTTTCAGCCTGCGGACTGGCGGTTTCGTCTGAGCTGCTCATGACTGCACCCTTGCTGCGAAGTTTCTGCGAAACAGGTTGAACTGTGAGTTGACGATGGTGGCACCGAGGTGGCACCGATTGGAATTGGTTGGCCACGCAAAGCTCGCGTGCAGCGAATCCTAGTCAGGAATCGGCTGAACGGCAACAACATGCCCGTGATCACAGTCAACATTCCGGCGACATTCAGGTTCTGCAGGGGATTGTGTGGGGGCCGAATGAAGCTGGCGGGGACTGGGTGGAAGAGGCGTTCAGGCGTGGTCACCTGCGTCCGCAGGTCTTGATTTTTCAGGGAAAAAACTGGTTTTACGCATGTGAGCCGACAGGTGTGGGGAGTGGGTGGTGTGGGGGCACCCGGGTACTGACGGGCTCATCGTTATCCATAAAATGCGATGTTTGTGATGCCGCTTCGCTGCAATGTAAGAGTAAATCAATGGTTTTCGGCTGGGTTTTTCCTCGGGCGTTGCCCGAGGCTATGTTGTGTATGGCCGTTGGCCAAATTGAGGATTGGTGAGCAGCGGCGGGTTTGGGGGGCTGACGTTCGGCAGCCCATTTCTAATGAAAGCGTGGTGGGTCGTTACCGCAGCAAGCCCTTCACAGGGCTGCGCCCTGGTCTACCGGAAACCAGCCCTTCAGGCCTGAATTGCAAACATACGCACGGCACACACCAAACACACGCCGCAACGGCCTCCAAGCCGAGGGAGTTTCGTGGGTAATGACTAGTACTTCCGTGCCCGGCTCGCCCGGAGACCACTAGTTCCCAATGGTATCAGCGGTGATGGTCAGGTTCTGTGGATGGCTTTGCCACGCTGCCGGCAGGTTGCTGAATGCTGCGGCCGCGGCTGTGGCGTTCAGTACCTCCCCTTGTGGACTGACAGGGGCCCGCAGCGACAGCTCACGAGGGCTGACAAGTGCGGCGATATGCTGCATGTCACCGACATCGCGCAGAACGCCTGGGATGATATTTGCCAGTCGCTGTTCCCTGTAGGGCTGATCGCTGACCCACGTGCTCAGCAGCCCCGTAATGTCAGCAGCGACCAGCCGTTCATCAAGAGCGGTGGCTGCGAGGGCGGCAAAGGAACCGGCGCCGGCTGCCGTGACTTGCACCGAACCGCACGGGACCTGCTGCTGCAGGTGCTGGGCCGACAGGCGAATGTCGCGGACCCATTGCCCGGCCAGCGGACGGCCCAGCCACAGGGACCATTCAGCCGAATTGTGATCGGGCGCCTTTCCGATGCGGTCGCCGCTGACTGCTGTCCTGCCGGTGGCTCGCAGTTCCAGGACTGCCCAGCCCTGCCCCTGCTGCTCGGCCACCTGCTGCTGTGTGCGGACCCATTCACTGTCAATCCCGGCATCGCTGACAATCAGCGTCAGGGCATGGTCCGGCTGCGGCGGTTTGCGGCCAGCCAGCGCCAGTGTGATTCCCGGTTCAGGCTGCAGCTGCAGCAGAAAGCGGCCTTCGTCCTGAGTCTGCAGCTGACTGGTCATGGTGGCGGGAGTCGTATTGCCAAGCACCGTGTTGAGCCGTTCACGCAGTTGGGCGGGTGGAACAGGCTGACGTGTGCTGAGCAACTGACGTGCTTCGCGAGCCGCGAACTGCGGCAGCGTGATCCAGTCGTCCGGACGCGTCTCACCCGGGTAACAACGCAGGACCTCCGGTTCTTCCAGCGACAGCTGCGGTTCCGGAATCGGTCGGCCGTCACCCTGCCCTTTCAGATGCAGCGTCATAAAGCCATACATGGCTTCTCGCATCGTCTGGTTGTAATCGTGCGGCGATTCGAAGACGGCATGTCGGGGAAACTCGGGTCGGTCATGCAGGGCGAACACCGAGCGAGCAGCGGCGATGGATTTGGCGGCTTCCCCGACAGAGAACTGGAACGCGTCTTTCGTGGCGCTGACGATCATCAGGGCACGAGGGGCGGTGAGGGCGAGGATGCGGGCCTCTTCTGTGACCGCCAGTGCTCCGGGGACGACTTCGCACATGCAGCAGGCAGCGCCGAGGTAGGACTGATAGGTGCCGACAGAACAGACCGGGACGACGGCCTTCAAGCGTTCGTCCCACGCACCGGCGTACATGGATTGATTGCCACCACCACTGGCTCCCGTAATTCCGATCCGTTGCGGGTCCACTTCGGGGCGTGAGATCAGATAGTCGACAGCCCGTCCATTTTCGTAGACCTGCAGACCGCTGAGTGGCCGTCCGGTGGGGAACAGGGTGGCAGCGGTCATTTCCCCGTGGTATTCGCCCAGCTTGCGTCCAATGGCCCGCTCACCAGCTCCACAGGCGTCCACTGCCAGCACGAAGAAGCCGAGAGTAGCGAGTCCGGCGCAGCGTGCCTGCACGTGTGGATCCTGTTTGGCCCCGGCCCAGTGACCGTGAACACAGAGCACAGCGGGTAACCGACCGGGAACCTTCGGGACCCATGCATTGGCCGTCATTGTCAGGCCGGGCAGAGTCTGGAAGACAATTTTTTCGATCCGATAGGCGGGGCGTTCCAGCGTTTCAAGGATTCGCGGTTCCAGCGGCGCGTGTTCTTTGGGAAAGCCACCCCATGCCAGCTCCAGTTGTTGTCTGAGCAGTGCGCGTTGTGTCTGCCACGTTGTCAGATCTCCCGGCGGTGTATCCTGTCGACGCAGTTCGAACGCTGTCTGTCGCACATAATTCAGAAAAGTCTGATCGGCTGGCGACTGAGCCTGCCCGGAAGTCAGCGAAAGGCTCCACGCAAGTGCCAGTGTCAGCAGACCTGCGATCCTGGCAGCGATGGCCTGACGAAACAGGAAAGGAATCCGGGCGAGCATCACGTATCAATCCTTCTGATGTGGGCGGGAGTGATTTGGCGGATGCGTAGTGTGACAACCGGACCGGCGATGGAAAAGCGAAAGCGGTGCGTGGTGTTGATGTGGGGTGGGCTTCAGCCCGCCGCCGAGTGTGTTTGGGTGTTGCCCGTCGCGGTAGTACTCGGCGATCTGGATGTTGGCTGCGGCGTCCCTGGCAGGTTGAAACTGGGCAGAAGCGTGGGGCCCAGCAGGTGAGTGTGGAATTGCGGGGGAGGGGGCTTTAGGTTGCCGGGGGGATGTCTTTTCCCAGTGACTGTCAGAGGTTTGCTTTGCAGAGTGTGGTTTGAGAGTGCATTGGTGCGGGTGTTGGCGGGTTCGTCGCATTACGAGTTCTGTGTTGATTTGTGGCGCAGAGTGGATTTGGTGACGAGTGTGCGAAAGGGGAATCCGTCCTCTGTATGCGGAGTTGGAAGGCTTATGTCAGGTCGATGTGTTATGTGTGAATGGGCACGAATCAATCGTTGTTTGCGAGTTGCTTTGGGGCATGTTTTTGAGCGATGCGGGTGGTCGCCAAAGCGTTGTGGGATTTTTGATCTGCTGGCACGCTGTCAACCGGGGCCGAAGCCCCTCATTTTGTAACGCACGCGAGACTGATGAAGACCTCGTACGAGTTGGCATTGTTTCAATTGGGTCCGAAGCCCCTCATTTTGTGA
>CAIOKE010000082.1 GCA_903858815.1 uncultured Planctomycetaceae bacterium
CGTGACCGAAGAGATCGACGCCCAGGGAAACGTAGACCCGGCTCGCGGAACGGACGTGCTAACGGTCTACGACTGGAGCCAGAAAGCGGCCAAAATCTGGCGCGGTTCAAACACTGCCGTTCGTCGCCAGATACTGGATTCGATCTGTTTGAACCGGCAGGTGAGCGACGTAACTCTAGTCACCACAAAGAGAAAGCCGTTCGACTTTTTCGCCGAACGGCTCGATTTGAAGAAAAGTCGGGATGACACGATTTGAACCACAAAAGGCGTGCAAGGCTCGAACAGGAGTGACTACATTTGCTGCAGAAACTTCCGCAGGAGTTTACCCAGTTCGTTTTCCACAGTCAGCGCCGTGGCCGTGACCTCGGCGTGGCTTAAGGCATTGCTGCTAAGCCCTGAGGCAACGTTGGTAATGCAGGACAAACCCAGTACGGCCATTCCGCATTCGGCAGCCGCAAGTGCTTCCGGGATCGTGCTCATGCCCACAGCATCGGCTCCCAGTGTCTGCAGCATGCGGACTTCTGCCGGTGTTTCGTAGGCAGGCCCTGGCATCATCGCATAGACGCCCGCATGGATTCGCAGTTTGGCAGGGACTGTCTGCAGCGACTGCACCAGAGACTGACTCCACGGATGCGGTGCTTGTGAAGCCAGCTGATGCCATGCCGGCGCGGCATACATCGGCATACGCAGATGATCAATGATCGCCATGAAGTCGCCCGGCTGAAAGCCCCGACGAATGCCCCCGGCAGCATTGGTCAGTATCAGCGTCCGCACTCCGAAGGCTGCCATCAGTCGCACATGCGCCGTGATGGCTGTCGCTGAATGACCTTCGTAGGAATGAATCCGCCCCTGCTGCACAATCACTCGCTGATCCCCGCAGCGCCCAAACAGCCAGCGTCCCCGATGCCCGGCGACATGCGGCGCGGCCAGCCCGGGAATGTCAGCCATCCGCAGCTCGTGGCCGACACCCTCGGCAATCCGCTCTGCCGCCGCACCAAGCCCGGAGCCCAGCACAATTCCCACATCCGCCCGCCAGTGATCCGGCAGACCGGCCCGCTGGCGAGTCTGCAGAGCAGCCAGCTGCCAGTCAGCAAAGCAGCTTTCAGACGGGAATTCCATGGTCATGCGGGTTCAGCCTGCACCTTCCAGCCGCTTCTTTGAAACAGCGGTACATATGCGCCGGGAATCCAGAGACGATCCTCGGCAAACGGCACTTCTGCATAGTTGAGCGGGTGCAGCAGCGTATCGCTGTCAGATGTCAGATCGATCAGATATCGAGACGCAGCAACTCGCCGAGCCAGATTCCGCAACTCAAACGGCTCAAGCAGCAACGGACGCAGCATATCAAAGATCCCCAGATGCTGCTGACGAGCCTGCCGGACCGCCGTACGAGCACTTTTCAGCTCGCGATCATTTTCCGCCAGTTGACGTGCCTGCCCGGGAGGAATCACAGCCTCTTCAATCGTCTCCGGCCGATCCCACGGGTTAATGTTGGGCCAGATGAAGTACGGAAATGCACGCCCGCGTTCCAGCAATCGCAGATTGTAGGTCGGTGGCCTGGGTGTGGGCTGGCTGGCATTCGGCTGATTGCGATTCAGCATGCATAACAGTCGCCCGTAACCGTCTGTCACCTCAAAACCGAAGTTCATATAGTATGTGAAGCTGGTGACCGACTGCTGCATGATCTGCATGTCCTGCTCAACCAGCGCACGAAACGCTTCACGGCTGGCCACAGCATGCTCATAGTGCAGAGCTGCGGCTTCCGATCCGACTTTGGCCCCCAGAAAGGCTTTCAGCCGCGGCGGCACAGGCGTCTGCATCGGGCCCCAGCGGTCCGCAAACGGATCGGCCAGAAACTCAGCCCAACGCTCAGTTTCCAGACCGGAAAATTTGCCGTCCGGCAGCGAAAAACTGATCTCAGGCGTATCAATCCCCAGCAAACGCACAGCCAGATTCCCGTCCAGCTGCACATTGATCGTGTCGCCGTCATGCACGGTCTGCGCCGGAGTCCCGGGACCTTTGTCGGTTTCCGCTGGCTTCGCAAAACCCGTCGTACGATGTCGCTCAGAATCGCTTTGTATCGCTCGTTTTGCCATTGTCACATCGTCTCCGTGCAGGTGTCGGGAACCGGTGGCGTCCGCACTATACGTCAGCAACAGGAAAAAGACACGTGAACGAATTCCCTGATGATTTTTGACAACACACCGTCAGATTCCCCCGAAAACCCCGGCAAGGCCCGGAAACCACCCGGATTTTTGTTGCAATTTCGACAGGCGACGGCCTGCACAAACATTCCCTCCAGGTCTAAGGGCTCCCGGAATTTGCTGCAGTCGCCACCCGAATTCCGCAGATTCCGCCGAACGACTTACCAAGCTCCGGCGACGCGCCCGCTGTCATCCGGAAAAACGGCTGACCGCCCCCACCAGCCCAGGCCCCAATCGACTAGACTGAATAGGTCTGTCTGACCATTACTGACGCTGAAGACAAAAGTCGTAGTCTGGGCTTCAGCCCGGGCACGAATTAGTCGTCACCCGTGAAATCCCCGGTGTTTTTGAAGTGATGGGGCCGAGCAGGAATGCTCGGGCTGCATTTTGTCCCTCGCGTCAGGAATGCTCGGGCGACATTTTGTCCCTCGGGTCATTATCGCTCGCGGTGATGGTCTGCGATCGAAACCAGTTCGCTGTGCTGCTTATGCGTCCACATCTGTTCGCCACCCTGCCACTGCTGCTCACTTTCAGCACAGCTCTGCTGTCGCTGACAGGCTGTGGCACGGCCGTGCAGCGACAGGGGACCGAACAGTTACTGCTGTCAGATTCCATCGATCGAGCGATTGATCAACTGGACCTGTCCGGACTTGCCAATCGTAAGGTGTACCTCGACACCGAATACATGAAGACCTTCAAAGGCAGTAACCTCTATGTGAACTCGGACTACATCATCAGTGCCCTGCGACAGAAGATGATCACCAGCGGACTGATTATCGAAACCAACCGAACGGACGCGGACTACGTGCTGGAAGCTCGAGTTGGTGCACTGGGCACCGATACGATGGAAGTCACCTACGGAATTCCGTCCAGCAGTGGAGTCGGAACAGCGACCAGTGCGCTGTCCGGAGCTCCAGCTGTGCCACTGATCCCCGAAATGTCGTTCGGCAAACGTAACGGTGTTGTCGGGATCTCAAAAGTGATGGTCTATGCCTACCATCAGGAAACCGGCATCGCTGTGTGGCAGTCCGGCGCCGCAGTCGCTCGCAGTGACGCCCGCGACTCATGGATGCTGGGCATCGGCCCCGTCTCACAAGGCAGCGTCTACGACGGCACACTTGTTGCCGGCAACAAAATCAATCCACCGTTCGAAAAGAAAAATCGGAACCCCAAACCCAAGGCCCTGACAATCAAGGATCGACAGCAGTTCGTCTATCCTGCCATTCTTGAAAAGCAGCTGGCAGAGGCCAAATCCGGACACTCCACACTGGATGGAGCTGTCGAACCTGCGTCTCACGAGCAGACCGCCGAAGGCCCATCAGTCGACACCACAGAGACGCTGCCTCCAACAACGCCCCCCGCACCTGTCCCCGCAGCGACGGAGACTTCACCCCCAGCTCTGGCACCAGCCCCAACGGAAACAACGCCTGCAGCAGACAATGTCCCAGGCAAATAACTGCCGGGCGACGAACTCCCGAGGCAAACACCGTCGCTCGAGGTTCACCGACACTCAATCGCTTTGACGACCACCACGCCCAAACGCGTCTCTGTAAACAACCAGACAAACTCACTGACTGGCGGCAGTCGCAGCGTAAACACTCGCCTTTTCCAGATCTCCCAGCTGCTCGCAGCACTGACTGAGACTGCGAAACAGCACGGCACGAAAGGCACTGGGCTGAGCTGTCGTGGTATGCTGGCGGCTGCGTTCCAGCAGTTCCAGTGCCGTTGACCACTGGCTGTCCCGCATATGCAGTCGGGCCAGACGGTACAAAGCCCACGGGTTGTCAGGTCCAAGAGCCACAGCCTGCTCGAGGATGCGGCGAGCGTCCGGCAGACGTCCAGCCTTCTCATACAGTCGTCCCAGCTGACTGAGTACTTCCACGTTCTGCGGATCCAGCTGCTCCGCCTGCTCGGCAAGCTTCAATGCCTCCGTATTCTTACCCGCCCACGAAAGTACCTGAGCGACCGTAATCAGTCCGACCGCCTGTCGCGGTGCATCAAGTGTCGCCAGAATGGCCGGCTCAATCTGTCGCGCCCGCTGCGGAAAATCCACGTCGGCAGCAACCAGCTGCAGCTGCTGCAACTGCTGTCCCAGAGCAACTGCAAGATCCCGATGCATGTCAATCGTCGGGTGCACATGATCCAGAAACCCTTCGTCCCCGGGCACAGCACAGCCTCGTTTCTGCAATCCATTGGCATCGAGAATGGCCGCAAAGTCCACCAGCGGCACCTGCTCCTGCTGACTGACGCGGGTGATGGCATCAAGGATCGGCTGAGTCGCACGGAGGGGACAGATGTCTTCGTCCCGAGCCTGCCTGAACAGCTGCAGCGCCTTTTCACAATGGCCCAGCTCGGCCGCTGCAACACCAGCACGCCATGCCGACTCGGCATACCGCGGATCAGCGGCTACCGCCTGCTGCAGCAGCGCCCACGCCTGCTCTGGCTGCTTCTGCTGCTGCAGTTGCTCGGCCTGTCGCAGCAGTTCCGTGACTTTCAGAGAACCGGCAAAACCCTGCTGTGAAAAATCGCTGCGGAACGGAGCAAAGTCCCGCAGGTTGCTGCCGGGCAGAACCAGAATGACCTGCACACCAGCAGCCCGCCCGACTCGACAGATCTTCTGCAGACTGTGCTCAAGATGCTGCACCACCATCTTCGCACGCTCGTCATCACGCTGATACGAAGCAGGTCCGGCCGACCGATCAAGCAGCGGATCAACCTCTTCACGCAGCACCGGCTGGCCCGGCTTTTCCCGTCGGGAACCGCCCAGCGCCTGATCCAGCAGTGTGGTCGTACGCAGACGTCCGGCGAAGCCAGCAAAGGCACGAACGGCCGGTGACAGATCCCGGAATCCGCTCCACGATCGATCCTCCAGAAATTCGTTATGCCCTGTATGCACAATCAGCACGTCTGGCTGATACTGCAGCAACTCATCCGTCAGCCAGGCCAGCCGATAACTGGCGTAGGAAATCCCGCCACAGTTCACCACCTCCCAGCTGGCACCTGCGTTCTGCTGATTAAGCATCTCACGCAGCCAGCGCGGATAACTGGTGGCATCATCCCACGGATGCCCGTAGGTTGTTGAACCTCCAAGACAGAAGATGCGTTTGCTGCCCGCAGGTTTCACCGCCTGAAAGGTCTGTGGATTAAAATAGGTCCGCCGCACATCGGTGGTTTCGTAAAGGTCGCCAGCGCGAGTAAACAGGGGGGCGCCGGGAGTAAATCCGACGAATGGATCACGGACATCCCGCAGCTGTCGAACACCAGCCCCCCAAAGCAGCGCTTCCAGCAGCAGGAAAAACAGACAGCAGGTCAGCAGCGAGAACACAAGCTTCCGAAACAGACTGATCGGCCGACGTACCGAGGCGACGGGCTGCGAGGACGGTGCTGGCGATGCAGGCAAATTCATGGATCAGTCATCATCAGCAGGACAGGCGAGCGGGAATTCAATGTTCCTGACTACTGCCGTTATTCTTGAATCCCGACTGCAGCAGGTCAATTGAGAGTGTCTGAAAAGACCGACAGCCACAGGAGATCACCTGTGGCTGCGGATATGAAAAGTCACTCGAGCAATTCGGCAGTTCAGTGGTACAGGCCACCGAATATGCGGGCAGCCGCGTAATACCAGCGGGCCTGCATCCGACAGAGCACGGGGTGCCGAGACTGTTCGCAGGCACACTGCATCTCACGCAGGAACTGTCGGTCACATTCGCGCCGTGAAATACCAGCCGCCAGGCAGGCATCGTGGTTGGCACAGGCCGGGCGAAAATCTGCGCCGAACCCGGCCTGCGGAATCAGGCGATTGCCACCCATGGAATTGCCCGGTCCACAGGGACGCCACGGAGCACAGCCTTGAGGGCCGTCAGCGACAGCCGGAGCAGCCAGCACAGTGAGCAGAAGCAGGAAACCGAACGTGACGCGTGTCAGTCGCATCGTCATCAGAAAGCCCCTTTGAAATTTGTCATTTCGATCGAACGAAGCCTGAACTCAACCTCCGCAGTCTACCCAATCGCCCCCGCCAGTGCATTTCCGCAAGGTGTGTGAATCAAAATTCCCGAGTCCCATTCTGGACCGCGAATCCGGGAAAAACAGTCTCTACGAAAAATCCTGTGCGCGGTGTTGCTGTGCCGTCTGAGTGTTGGTGATTCTTGACCGCCGAAGGACACGGTGGTCAGTAATCAGTAATCAGTGGTCAGCCAAAATGTAGCCCGAGCATTCCTGCTCGGCCCCGTCCTTTAAAAAACACTGGGCATTTCAAG
>CAIOKE010000083.1 GCA_903858815.1 uncultured Planctomycetaceae bacterium
CCCTTAAAAAACACTGGGGATTTCAAGAGTGACGAGAGGTTTGTGCCCGGGCTGAAGCCCAGACTACGACTTTTGTCCTCGGCGTCATTCCTGCTCGGCCCCGGCCCGTGAAAAACACTGGGCACTTCAAGGTTGACGAGACATTCGTTCCCGGGCTAAAGCCCAGGCTACGAATTTTGTCGCTGAAGTTGGTGTTGCCGCTGGTTGGTCACTGGAAGAGACTGCTCAGTGGTAGTCCGAAGGTTTCGGCGACGGCCTGATTGGTGATGCGACCGTCGAGGAGATTGACAGCTGCGGCAAGTCCTGGATCTCGCTGGCAGGCCGCCGGCAGTCCTTCGCTGACGATGCGTTTCAGGTACGGGAATGTCACGTTGCACAGTGCATAGGTACTGGTGCGTCCGACGGCTCCGGGCATGTTGGTAACACAGTAGTGCAGGATGCCATCGACAAGATAGGTGGGTGCGGAGTGCGTCGTGGGGCGTGAGGTTTCGAAGCAACCACCCTGATCGATGCACACATCGATCACAACGGCTCCGGGCTTCATGATTTGCAGATCTTCAGCGGTCACGAGTCTGGGAGCGCGAGCGCCCGGAATCAGGACTCCCCCGATGATCAGGTCTGCCTTCCGCAACTGTTCGCGAATGTTATGGCGATCGCTGAACAGGGTATTGACGTTCGCTGGCATGATGTCGTCGAGGTAGCGGAGTCGTTCCACGTTGACGTCCAGCAGAACAACATCGGCCTGAAATCCGGCGGCAATGCGGGCTGCATTCTTTCCCACAACTCCGCCACCAAGGATGGCAATGTGTGCAGGTTCAACTCCGGGAACCCCACCCAGCAGGATACCGCGTCCTTCCTGAGGTCGTTCGAGGAATTTGGCACCCTGCTGAATGCTCATTCGCCCGGCCACTTCGCTCATGGGGGTCAGCAGCGGCAGATCTCCGTTGCGTCCTTTCAGCGTTTCGTAAGCGACGGCGGTGACACCTGATTCGAGCACATTGCGAGTCAGTTCTTCGTCAGCGGCGAAATGAAAGTAAGTGAACAGGACCTGTCCACGGCGGAGCAGCGGCCACTCGGCTGCCAGTGGTTCCTTGACTTTGATCACGACATCGGCGGCAAACACATCGGCGTGCGACTGGACGATTTCCGCGCCGCAGCCCGCGTAGTCTTCATCAGCGATGCCGCTGCCGGCACCGGCGCCGCGTTCCACGAGCACGCGATGACCGGCACGAGTCAGTTCTTCAACTCCGCTGGGCAGCATCGCTACGCGGTATTCGTCGCTTTTGATCTCCCTGGGAAGTCCGATCAGCATGGCAGTTTCCGATCCAGTTGGTGGGTTTGGTGGGCCAGAGAAACGAATACTGGGCTGCTTGTGTCTGTAGTAAGCCTACCAGGGAATGCGGGCATTCCGGCACCAATTCTAGGCACCGTTGGGGGCGAGATTTGGAAATTTCGGCTGGATTTGCGGCAGTGGGGACGAGTAAAGCGGTGGGGGAGCGGGGCGTTCCGACATTCCAGAGAAGACGCCGGGGCTTGCCAGCAAAGTCGCTCTTGAGGGATTTTTCTGGTCCTGTCAGACTGTCGCTGTGGCGGATTTCCTTTGTCAGAGCCTTGAACGGGCATTCTTTCGTGCAGCGTCGACCGCGAATATCAGCAGGATTGGCAGGCAGGCTGAACACGGCAGTGTTGAGTTTAGGTCTGTTGTTGGTAGCCGGTTGTTTGTCTGGTCTCCGCCCTGCCCTGCCGCATTCTGAGGTTTCGGGCCTGTTATTTTCTCCTGCCAGTGCGGATTTTTACTGGCAGCGATCTGTGATGGTGCTGAACCGCAATCATTTCCAGGTGGCTCGAGAAAGCCGTCTGGAGGGTGTGATTGAGACGCAATATCGGGCAGGTTCGGGGGTTCTGGAGCCGTGGCATCCGGATTCCGTGGGGCTGGCCAGTCGGGTGGAGAGCAGTCTGCAGTCGATTCGCCGCAAGGTGACCATTGGTGTGCAACCGGGTGACAACGGCAAAACTCTGCTGACTGTGCGAGTGGATAAGGAGCTGGAGGACGTTCCGGGGCTGGCGGCCAATTACGAGGGCGGGGCCACATTTCCTGAGTCCACGGTCATGAGTCGCGATCTCAGTCAGGTGGTTGGCCAGTCCGGAACATCTCGCTGGGTGTCTGTCGGGCGGGATCGGGCTTTGGAGCAGCAGTTGATCTCAGAGATCCGCTACCGACAGCTGCCGTAAGTCTCTGGAGACGGGAATTCCACCGGGGAACAGGCCCTTCCTGTGATTCGCAATTGTCTGAGCTGATCCGACAGCTTAGAGTGGTGGCTCAGCGGGGACTGCTTCCTCGTCTTTGTCCTTAATTGAAAGCATATCACGCAATCATGGATCCGGAATTTCGTAGCCATTGCAACGAGTTAATTCGCCGCGTCGTTCACCTGAAGGACTGTCTTTGACTTGCGCGGCAAGACGGCTCGCATTCAGGAAATCAATGATCGGATGAGTGGCAGTGATTTCTGGGGCGACCAGGAACGTGCTCGACAGGTGATGGATGAGCTGCGGAAGTTGAAGTCCGTCACGACACCTCTGAAGGATCTTGCGTCATCCGGCGATGACCTGCAGGTCCTGATGGAGTTTGCCGAAGACGATGCCAGTGGCGACAGTCTGTCTGAGTTGAAGGCTGCAGCGGATCGGTTGGCACTTGAGGTGGATAAGGTTGAGCTGCAGACAACGATGTCGCGGCCTGAGGATGCGTCCAACGCTTACGTGACAATTCAGGCGGGTGAAGGTGGCACGGACTCGGCCGACTGGGCTCAGATGCTGGTGCGGATGTACGCGCGGTGGGCCGAGCGACGTGGCTTCCAGGTGGAAGAAGTGGACGTTTCTCCGGCTGAAGAGGCGGGCATTCGTAACGCAACGCTTTTGATCAAAGGGGACTACGTCTACGGTTACCTGCACGGGGAAACGGGCAATCATCGATTGATTCGCATCAGTCCGTTCGACTCGGCCGGGCGACGACACACGTCATTCGCGGGTGTCGATGTTGTGCCCGAAGTTGACGACAGTTTTGAAATCGACATCAACTGGGAAAAGGACGTTCGCGAGGACAAGTACCGTTCGGGCGGTGCTGGTGGTCAGAAGGTGAACAAGACGGAGTCAGCGGTGCGGCTGACGCACATTCCGACGGGTGTTGTAGCGGCCTGTCAGAACGAACGCAGCCAGCATCAGAATCGCGCGTTGGCCAGGAAAATGCTGACCGCCAAGCTGTACCAGATCGAACTGGACAAGCGTGAAGCCGCTGTGGCTGCTCGCCATGGCGAAAAAAGCAAGATTGGGTTTGGTGGCCTGACCGTGCGCAACTATGTGCTGTATCCGGACCAGTTTGTGAAGGACGTGCGCAGTGGCATGAAGGTGGGTAACCCGACCAACGTGCTGGATGGAGACATTGACGGTCTGCTTGAGGCCTATCTGCGCTGGACGCTCAGTGAACAGACTGCTCCGGCTGCGGATGAGCTGGAGTAGTATGGGGGCCAGGCTGTGAGTGAGGCAGTCAGTGAAGCCGTCTCAGAGTTATCGTATGTGCGTATGCACGGTTGCGGTAACGACTACGTGTTCCTTGACTGCTTCCATTATGCGATTCCCGCTGATCCACCGGCACTGGCTCGGTTCATCAGTGACCGTCATCGCTCGGCGGGGTCTGACGGTCTGGTGCTGATGCTGCCGTCAGATGTGCCTGCCGCTGTTGCTCGAATGCGCATGTTCAATGCGGATGGCAGCGAAGGATCGTTGTGTGGGAATGCCCTGCGTTGTATGGCGCTGTGGCTGCAGCAGACGGGTAAAGCTGCAGGCAGCTTTCAGATTGTGATGGCCAATCGTCTGATTGCGGTGCAGATCATCGGTTCCGAGCCGGCTTTGCGGCGTGGTGTGGTCAGGATTGGTGTGGGGCGTCCGGAGGTGCTGCAAGATGCGGTGGGTGTGCAGGCCTGCGTGCGTCCGACCGAGTTGCCGGATGTGCAGGTTCCCGGGTTGATCGGGCAACCGCTGCATGTATCCCTGGGGAATCCGCATACCGTATTCTTCGTGAAATCACTGGCCGATCTGCCATTTGAGCAGCTGGGGCGGCGGATTGAGCGTCATTCAGCATTCCCGAATCGAACGAATGTTGAGTTTGTGCAGCTGTCGGATGTTGTGTCAGCCAATCAGGCAACGGTTCGAGTGTGGGAACGCGGTTCAGGGGAGACTCAGGCCTGCGGATCCGGGGCCTGTGCCGTTGCAGTTGCGGGGGTGGCCGTTGGGCACCTGCGACATACCGATGCGGTTCAGGTGCAGATGGCAGGTGGTCTACTGCAAGTGTTGATGGGAGGCGACTTGCAGCTGGAACTGGAGGGGCCGGCAGAAGAGTGCTGTCGGGGAACGATCCTGTGGCCACGTGATTTCGGGGTGTGACGAACGGGGGAACGGGAACGACCAATGCGACATACTCTGGGATTAATTCTGCAATTGATAACTCTGGCCCTGCTGCCATCGATCATCATTTTTCAGCTGTTTTTCGGGTTTCGTCTGATTGTGATGCCCGCATCTCTGGTGGTCGGAATCTGCCTGTTCAGTGTCGGGACATGGTTGCGTGAAAAAGGTTGACGGTGCTGTGTGTTTGTCGTTGGGCGAGTTGTTCGTTTGAACACGGCGGGTGTAAGTCACAGAGGCCCCGTTCGCCTGTTTCCGCCCGGGGGCTACAAAGTGTCAGCTGGGCGGATAGTGCTCGCGGTAGTGCCCGTCAGCTGGCGCTAACGGCTCGCCAAATGGGGCGGGAGTGGGCGTTCGGCTCGGCGGGA
>CAIOKE010000084.1 GCA_903858815.1 uncultured Planctomycetaceae bacterium
GGTGACAGGGTCGAGGTTCGCAGTGTTGAGTGGTTGTCAGCTCACGGGATGGCTGAGCGACGGGTCAATGTGGGGTGCGGCGGGGTTTTTGTGTGGGCAGAGGGCGGCCGGGCAGGAATGCCCGGGCTACGGGTGTGGGCGAACAACGACAGCGGAATACGGACGATGGACTTCGGCTCGGCGGGAGCCTCGCCCTCCCAAGGGGGGACTTCACTGAAAACTGAAAACTGAAAACTGAAAACCGTCCACGCGCAGCAAAAAGCCCGATCCATTTGCTGGATCGGGCTGTGGCTGCAGCGGACCTGAAAAGCTGCAGGCTCAGGCGGCCTGCTCGGTCGTGTCGTCCAGTTCCTGAACGTCCTCTTCTTCATAGACGAGGAAGTAGATGTTGCTGGCGGCCTCTTCGAGGTAATGCTTGACGTTTTCGCTCTGGACGCCAGCGATCAGTCGGTCAAGTGCTTCCACGACGCGATCCACTTCATCACTGCTGATTTCTTCGTACTCATCCGTCTCTGTCAGTCTGTACTGCAGTTCGTCTGACATGGTGTGCTCCTGTATCTGCGGTCTGCTCTGCCACCGCCATGCGGCAGGTGTGGGCAGAGTCATGCGTTAGATCGTCTGCTGATTCGCTGCAGCCAAGTCGAAAGCTGGAAATTCCGTTGGGGTAAACTGTATGATTCCTGCGGGCAGGCCGTAAAGGTTTTTTCGATGACAGGTATCGTCCCATGCACTTTCAGCATTCTCTTGTCACCACGCTGCAGCATGCACTGGCCTGCCATCATCTGGCCGGATTGCGGGATTTTTCTGTCTCTTCTGCCGGTTTTCGACAGCATGTGGACTGTCTGGCCACCCTGCTGGCGTACGAGGTGACTCGGGATCTGCCACTGCAGGCCGTGACTGTCCAAACGCCCCTCGAAGCGACTGCGGGATCCCGTTTGCTGGGACGGCTGGCAATTGTTCCGATTCTGCGGGCTGGACTTGGGATGACCGACGCCTTTCTACGGCTGCTGCCGGACGCACAGGTTCGGCACCTGGGAATCTGTCGGGATGAATCCACAGCACTCCCGCAGGAATACTACCAGAAGCTGCCGGCTGCGGATCCCCCCGAGGTGGCTGTGATTCTTGATCCCATGCTGGCAACCGGAGGCTCGGTGCTGCACGCCATCCAACTGCTCAAACGCTGGGGAGTGCCACAGATTCGTTTCGCCTGTCTGATTGCCGCACCAGAAGGTTTGCAGCAGTTGATCAATCAGCATGCGGATGTGCGAGTCTACACGGCGGCGGTGGACCGCCAATTGAATGCACAACGCTACATTCTGCCGGGCCTTGGGGATGCCGGTGATCGGATCTTCAATACAGTTTGAAGGGCCCGGAACACTTAACGCCAAAGCTGCTGGCGGGGCGATTCCGGGCAGATTTCCTGCAGCCGTTCGTAGGCTGCTCGCGCGGCCTCAGACAGGTCCTTCGGCACAACAATTTTCAGCACCACAAACTGATCACCACGCTCGCCCGTTTTCGGGTTGCGAATGCCCTTGCCGCGAAGTCGCAGACGAGCTCCGCTGGAGGTTCCGGGAGGTACCGACAATACCCCAGTGCCCTCTGATAATGT
Organism: uncultured Planctomycetaceae bacterium; assembly: GCA_903858815.1. Classification (GTDB taxonomy): domain Bacteria; phylum Planctomycetota; class Planctomycetia; order Planctomycetales; family Planctomycetaceae; genus SXXK01. The sequence continues at coordinate 1,610 of CAIOKE010000084.1, forward strand.
GGGGACTTCAATCCGTGTTCCCAGTGCAGCCTCGGATGGCGTTAACGGAACATCAAGGACCAGATTGAACGATTCGCGGCGAAACCACGGGTGCGGTGCAATCGAGACCGTCACCAGCAGATCACCCGCTGCTCCACCCGCGGGCCCCGGATTCCCCTGACCAGCAAGGCGGATCGTCTGGCCGTGGTCAATTCCCGCCGGGACCTTCACTGCAATGCGTTCGGTCTGCGAACCATTCTGCAGCGTCAGAGTATGCTCACCGCCTTCCGCTGCAACCGCAAACGGAATCGTAATCTCGGCCCGCACATCATCACCGCGACGAGCCCGGCCCCCACCACGACGCTGACCTCCGCCACCGCCAAACATCCCCCCCAGCAGATCCTCCATGTCAAACTGCATGCCACCGCCAGCACCACCGCCAAATCCCTGAAACGGATTGCGCCCCTGAAACGGATTGCCTCCGCCACTGGAAGCATGGCCAAACTGATCATACTGCCGACGCTTCTGCTCGTCACCCAGCACTTCCCACGCCTCGGTGATCTCAGCAAATTTCTTCGCAGCCGCCGGATCCTGCTGATTGGAATCCGGGTGATGCTTGCGCGCCAGCTTCTTGTAAGCCTTCCGCAGATCCTCCTGCGATGCACTTCGCGGGACCCCCAACACGTCGTAATAATCGCGTTTTGACATTGCTTTACCTCGTTGAACCGGCATTTCTAACGAAACCGGCAGGAAGATGCCTCTTCGGCAGCTTTATTTCTCTGACTCTGCAAATCGGGTGCCTGCAAAAAAGGCAGTTTCTGTTGTCGCCCTGTCGTGGTGTCCTCGGTTGACACTCCGGATTGTCGCCGGTTAACTGCGGATCGCAGCGAAATCTGGAAACCTCGTGGGCCCGGATTCGACTGACAATACCCCTCGGTTTTCCGCTGGAATTTCATGACTGCAGACGCAATGGATGGGCTGGAATTGCTGGCAGACCGGTTATTGGCAGTCCTGCGGGACTGCGGTCCCTGTGTCGTGGCCTATTCCGGCGGTGTGGACAGTGCGGTGGTGGCGAGGGCAGCAGCGCTGGTGTGGGGGGCACGGGCACTGGCGGTGACTGCAGTCAGTCCCAGTCTGGCGGCAGCCGATCGGCAGTTTGCTGCGACTGAGGCGACTCGCATCGGAATTGCTCATCAGGAACTGCTGACGGCCGAATTTCAGCGTGGCGAATATCGCAGGAATCAGGGGGATCGCTGTTTCTGGTGCAAAGAGACGCTGTATTCAGCAATCGAGCAGCTGGTGCAGCAGCATGCTGGGCGGACTGTCGTGAATGGTGCCAATCTGGATGATGTGGGCGACCATCGTCCCGGCATGCAGGCGGCTCGGCAGCACGGAGTGCGCAGTCCGTTAATTGAGGCCGGATTGCGGAAGGCCGACGTGCGACGTCTGGCCGCCTCGTGGGCGCTGAATTCAGCCGACAAACCGGCGGCCCCCTGTCTCTCCAGCAGAATCGCCTATGGCGTGGAAGTCACTGCAGAGCGAACGGAGCGAATTGATCTGGCCGAGACCTTCCTGCGTCAGATATTGCAGTGTCGCGAGCTGCGAGTTCGTCTGGAACAGAATGATCTGGCACGAATTGAGTTGCCTACTGAGTACATTGCAGTCGCTGCCGGTGATCCGCAGCGACAGCAGATTGCCGAGCGTCTGCGGGCGCTGGGGTTTCGCGAAGTCACACTGGATCTGCACGGTCTTCGGTCGGGTGGCCTGAACGCCCGGTTGCCTCAGCTGATGACGTTGGGTGGGAGTGGACAATGACGGAAGCGCA
>CAIOKE010000085.1 GCA_903858815.1 uncultured Planctomycetaceae bacterium
CAGCGAGGCATGCTGGCTGACATGGTGATTCTGTCCACGGATATCTTCTCGGTCCCTGCCGAGCAGCTCTGGCGGGCTCAGGTGTTGACAACAATCGTGGGTGGCAGGGTGGTGTATGAACGCGATGGGAAAAGCCCGTAGCACTGCAGACAGCGTAAACGGACGGGAATGAACCCATTCAGTTTTCGGACCCGGCATCTGAACGCAGAGAACCTTCCCGCCGTACAGGGCTCACCGAGACGGCTCAATTCACCGGTGCTGCCATGCAGTCCCGCGGCGTGATTTCCCCGAGTGGATCTTCGAAGTCAGGGTCATCCTCCAGCGATTCCCGGAATTCTCGACCGCTTTCGCAGGAAAACCGATCCTCACGCCTGATTCTCCGCTGCCGCATGTAGCTCTGCTTGCTCCCCGAGTCCTCCGCTCGCTCAAGATCTTTCAAAGCCTCAGTCAGAGAAAAACCCTTCTCGCGAAGAATTCCAAGCAGCTCGTCCCATTCCTTCTGCATGACAGGAGTGAAACCACTCAAAGGGCCATCACTTGACCCAGACATCTCCGCAAACGTTCTGTACTGTCTCGCCAAAAAATGGATAATTTGACGATCCCCCTCACTGTAACAAGCAACGCTTGCACCAGCCCTGATCAAGTCGCACGCAAAACCGTACTCATTATCCAATACAGCTAGCCGCAATGGTGTATACCCGGCACCATCCGCATGGTCCAAATCAGGCCCTAAACCACATATCGACTTGAGAACCTCTGACGTCCTGCAGGATCCCCGAGTTGCATCCGCAAAAAAAGCATGGAGGATGCTCCCACCAGAGACCGGATGAACCCAGCGATCTGGCTTCACACAGCGAACCAATTCGTCAATCCATTGTTTCGACATTTGATTTCTAATCGCCATATATAAGACAGAATCGCCACGATCGCATGGAAAGCCAAAGTCTCGAGGATTGACTTCATCGGGTACAAGAACCGGCACATTCGGGTCAGCACCAGCCTTAAGCAGAAGTCGAAACACTTCAAATTGACGTGATTTGTAGGCCCAGAACAGTGGGGTCACGCCGTATTCGCCCTTGAGATTTGCAGACGTTCCTGCCTTGAGGCTTCGTTCAACCCCTGCAACGTTTCCCTCAAGAATTGCCGCACAAAGATCCAGATGATCAGCCTGCTTGAAGAACACCTCAGGCTTCTCAAGAAACTCTCGCACCTCCTTAGGAATGACCGTTTTCCGGCCATTCTCGTCAGCGCGAACGGGCCCCACGATGCTGAGGATGTACACAGCGGCACAGACGATTGAAAGAATGATGCTCCGGCAATCCGGAGAATTGCACAGTCTGGTCAATCCCACGATTCACCTCACGAAATCAAAAAAAACGGTCAAAAGGGTCAAATCAAAGACACTAAGTTCCCGGGTCTTCTTTACTGGGAACAGGACGTTCGTTGCGGCCATTTTCAGGAACCAGGAGAACGCCACCGTGGCCGGCACCATTTGTCACCCGCGTCAACCTGGGGAAATTCGACCCAACGGACTCTCCTCATGTGGATCGTTCCCTGATGTTTAGCTCACGGAGCACAAGATCAGTGTGACGGAAGCAATTCGTGCATGGACGGTCGGTTCGGCGACAGCAGAGTTCGCTGAGACTTACAAGGGACGTCTGCAGCGAGGCATGCTGGCTGACATGGTGATTCTGTCCACGGATATCTTCTCGGTCCCTGCCGAGCAGCTCTGGCGGGCTCAGGTGTTGACAACAATCGTGGGTGGCAGGGTGGTGTATGAGCGTCCCGTGAAAAGCCCGTAGAAGTGCTGCCAGCGTACACGGACGGGAATGAACGCCAGAGTTGTCAGACCGGGAATGTGAACGCCGAGAACCTTCCCGCCGTACAGGGTTGACCGAGAAGGCTCAATCCACCGGTGCTGCAATGCAATCCCGGGGCATGATTTCCCCGAGTGGATCTTCGAAGTCAGGGTCATCCTCCAGCGACTCCCGGAATTCTCGACCGCTTTCGCAGGAAAACCGATCTTCACGCCTGATTCTCCGCTGCCGCATGTATCTCTGCTTGCTTCCCGAGCCCTCCGCTCGCTCAAGATCTTTCAAAGCCTCAGTCAGAGAAAAACCCTTCTCGCGAAGACTTCCGAGCAGCTCGTCCCATTCTTTCTGTCTGTCGCTTACCCGGAGTCCTTGTGACTCCTGTGACGCTTCAACACTCCCTGACTGGTTCCGAAATGAAGACGCAAGAAAATGGATCAATTGATAATCATCATGATAGTAGCACTCCGCACTCGCTCCGGCCTTCAGCAACCGAGTAGCAAAGCCGTATTCCTCATTGCTAACAGCAAGTCGAAGAGGTGTAAAACCGAATTCATCCTCCAGATCGAGATCAAGCCCAAACCGAATCAACTCGTCCAGCACTCGATGGGATCTGCAGATACCAGGTGACGCATCACCGAAGAACGCATGCAGAATATCTCCTCCGCCATCGGGATGAACCCATTGACGACGTTTAGCTTTGGCGAGAATAGCATCGACCCATTTAGCCGAAAGCCGATTCCGAACAGCCATGTAAAACACAGAGTCGCCGAAACTGTATGGCACTGCCAACTCCGCAGGGAACTCCTTGACCGGAATAGATACAGACACATCCGGGCTTGCGCCCTTCTCAAGCAGGAGCGAAAAAATCGTAAACTGACGAGATTTATACGACCAGAACAATGGCGTGACCCCGGAGCGTCCCTTCACGTCAACACTAAGGCCCATCGCCAAATACTGATGAACTGCTGATAAATCACCATTCGAAATGCGTTTACACAACCCCACAACAGCCAAATCATCAAAGAAGACTTCCGGTCGCTCAAGAAAAGACTGGACCTCTGATGAAATGAGCGGGGCTTCGTCGCTAGCGGAAGAGAAAATCAAGCCAGACACGGCGATCTCTCGAGACACCAGCAAAACGAAAGTCCCTGAAAGAAATCTCAAAGCTCTTGTCCATCTCGTTCCGAAAGTCTCCATGATTCGCTCCAAGAGAAGTTGAGGAACACTGTTTCACGTCCACCGACGTCGCCTATTTCCCCGGTTCATCCTTCCCAAAAATGTCGAAAATCTTCTTTGTGTCAGGAACGTAGTTCATCTGTACCAGAATACCCCACTCAACCGCATGAATTCCATGGTGAGGCAACATTTCCTTGAGGACATATGCCGAATCGATTGTCTGCGTCACCCAAAATGAAAAGCGTCCAACCCAAATCCGAAAAGGTTCCAGTGCAAATCGACGCGGAAAAGACTCTATGTCCTCAATAATTCGAGGAAATCCTGACTCAATTTGTTCGTCATATGGTGAATGTAGTTCGATTTGTTTTCCGAGAGCAGTCGGAACAAAGCCAGCGGGCTCGTACCGGCAGATATTCTCTTGAAAGAAAGTCAACGGATCGTACTTCGTGCTGAAAGCAGTCACAACACCTGCACCAGATTGTTCCTCTGTGTAGTGCTTAAACGCGTCCCGCGTGACCCCCGTAGTCGGATCGAGAAAACCAGCGTTGCGTTTCGTGACGGTGTTTTTGTGAACTCCTGCAGCGTTGAACGTATTTGCCGGCATTCGGATATGGGACGAAGCCACACTGGCCGCACTTGCCAGACCCCCACCCAGCGAGTGTCCAGTGGCACGAACTTTCGCCTGAATTCGGTCAAATGCCTCTCCAAGATCGTCCGCAAGTTTCATCGCAGCTCCATACTGATTCTCCAACGGAGCATCAGATTCCCACTCAGGACCTGCAAGTCCCACCCCCTGAACAATGTCAGTAATAATGTCGTCGAGATCTGCCCCAGTGCCAGCGAAAGCAAGCACATAGTCTTTACCGTCAACGCTTAAAAAATCGCGATAGACAGCAACATCCAAACCTCCATCGGCTAATTCAGAGGACTTCAATATGTTGTAACTTTCCTTCGATATTGACAGTTGCCTCAACTCTCCCTCTCTCAGTTTTTGCTGTCCGAATTGGGGTAAATCTTTCAGGCCGTACACCCCTTCGGAGATGAGCGAATCTCGGACGACCACCCCAGTGTGCTCCACACCAGCACTCCAATAACGCTGCCGTTTGTCGAACTGAAGATTCGGGTAGAACGTATCATCATGTTCGTTGACCATATACTGAACAGTATCAGTCCAGATCATAAGTGGCTTTTCTTCCGAGGTGTTGGACAGAAAGACTGAATACTGCAGTTTGTCGACTGGTGCCCCACCCTCAGCACCGTCAAGTTCACTGTGCTTGTTCATCGACACGAGGGCCTCCATCCAGACGACACCGGCGTTCCCGATGTCGTTGACGTTGTAGACTCGCCCCGGGGTGATGACATCACCGCCTTCTTCAATCGGTTTTGCGTTCAATTCCGACAGTTTGTCTGCAGTTTTGCGCCACAGGCGAATGACCCCCGACTTGCCCGGGACATCGGGTGGACTAAACGAAACCTGTGTTCCAACCGGGGTCGGTGATGTGCTGTACGGCAGTGGAACGAATCCGACGCGGTTTCCGAAGTTCGGATCAGTTTCCGGCGGTGCCTGATCCTTTCTCGTCGGATACAGCAGTTTCCCAATTCCATAACGGTGATCCTCCAGATACTCCTCCCAGTCGCTCTGCTCTGGTTTCTTCAGGGCGCTGTTGTTGTTGCTGTCAATATCGAGATCGACATCCCAACAGATGTAGTTGACGGAGTCAAAACAGTCTCCCACTCGCGGTTGGTTCACGGTTTCCCACTGCACAGTCAACCGGTCGATCGCAGTTCGCATGCCCTCTACCCGAAACTCCATTTCTTCACCCTCGTCCAGTTCAATCTGTCGAGCGCTATCGAAATGCACCCACCCAGCAGGGGCTCCATTCCGTCCCTTCTGATACCTGTACAATCGCACCGTCGATAAGTCTCCGCGTAACGAGAACTGCATTCTTCCTCGGTCGGACAGGTCATGTTGAGGCTTGATGTACGATCTGATTTTCATTCTGACAACATCATCCTCATCAATCGCCAACCTGTTGACAGCGTCATAGAACCGCATATCGCTATCGTACTGTGCAGCGTCAAAATCCGTATTTCGCTGGATCATCGATCCATTCTTATCCTCCTCTTTATCATCGAGCCAATTCAGATTTGTTGCACTGAAGGACAGGTCGATGTCGGCGGTGGCGTCGGTGAGCAGTAGTCCGGCGGTGTCGGGGGCGGCGGGTGCGTAGCCGCCCTGCATGGCCGGGACGACTCGTAACTGGATCGTCTCAGGGATTTCAAACTGGTGGTCGGAGCTTGAGATGAGTTTGAAGTCGAGCGAAGTCCTGCCGGCTGGGATTGTCACGATGGCGTGTGGAGTTTCATCACCGGGTGATGGCTCGGGATCGAGGAGGTCGCGTTCCATGTTTGAGATGCGGTAGTCGAGTAGTGGCGTTGCGGAGCCTGTGAGTTCGAGCTTGACTTTCAGGGGCAGCTCTGTGCTGCCGGTGCGGGTCAGTCGCAGGACACCTTCGTCAAGTCGTGACTTCGTATAGGGGCCTTCCAGCATCTGGTCATCCAGAGTTTCGATGGTGACTTCACAGCCGCTGTCACCAGTCCCTCCACCGCTGCCCGTGCCACCACCAGTATCCGCACCTCCAAGATCTGAACCGCCGATATCGGCCCCGCCGGGATTGTCGGCAAAGCAACTGATGGAACCGGTGGTTCCACTGATGGGATCCTGTCCGTCGCCATTTTCACCGGACATCAGCAGTCTTTGTTCAAGCTGTTGAATCTGACTGACGCTGTCTGAGACAGGTCCCCAGATTCGCGACCGTCGGCGTTTGTCGCCGGACCATGCGGACAGAACGAGAGTTCGGACGCGAGCAATCAGACTCATATGGCACCTCAGTTGGTATAGGATGACGTAACCCCGGGTGGCATTAGATACCGCCTACACCTGAGCACCGAAAAGCCGATTACGCTCCAAATACACCGAATTCTGAAAAGACTGACGATTCTGCGGGCTGTTGACGAAACGCCACGCACGAATGTTTCACCGAAAACTCAATCCCGGGAGGCAATGATCGAAAAGATCATCGATTGTTGATGATTCTCGGCACAGCAGACTGCGTGCAACGCCACCTACGACTGACGACGTCGATCTTCTGACAGTTCAGCGACGATCCGGAAGCCGATGAAATAGCTGCGATGCCCGGGGCCGTAATAATCGCGTCCTGACGACCGTGTCTGGACAGGACCCACACCCCAGCAACCACCGCGCAGAACTCGAGTCGTCCCAGTGGCCGGCCCCTTCGGATCATCTGCCGGGGAAACCGAGTAGTAGTTCTTTTCGAAAAAATCTTCACACCACTCCCATACGTTCCCCAGCATGTCCTGTAACCCAAATGGATTCGCAGCATACTGGCCAACCGGAGAGGTAAAAGGGGACAGATCGTTAAACGGAAAGCTCTGCCACTTCTTCAGGTCAACATTGGGAAAGGCATCGAGGAAACTCGCGTCCTGCACGTTCGCAAACCCCTGCAGGCTGTCCGGCGAATCTCCAGTAAAGAAGCGAGTGTTCGTGCCGGCACGGCAGGCATGCTCCCACTCCGCTTCATATGGCAGGCGGTAGCGAATGCCTGCTCCAGTAGCAGCGACTGTATCATTCAGCCATTTCACGTACGCAACAGCATCATGCCACGAAACATTGACAACCGGATGCAGAGCCGATTGCTCAAAACCAGTGATCTTCCAGTTGAATCCCGATTTCTGCACACCACTGCGGGATTCCGAGACATAGCCCCAGCCGCCCTTGCCAACAGATTCCGCCCCCGTCTGATACCCAGTGGCCCTGACAAACGCATCAAAATGCATATGAGTCACGGGAGACAGGCCCAGCAGGAAAGGCCTGTTGATTCTGACAGTGTGGGCAGGACTCTCGGCCTCGATCCAGTCCTTCCATCCGGTATTGGGAAGCATGAAACCGGCCTGCAGCAACTGGTCGACTGTCTCAGTTCCACCCATCATGTATTCCCCGGGCGGGATCAACCGAAACTCCTGACCAAATTCGTCTCGCCACTGCACGTCACGATCAAGGAATCGAGCCCATGATATCTGAGCCGCAGATGCCGCATGCGCTGAAAATGGAGCGACCAGAATATCGGGCTTTTGCGGTCGGGCCGAAGAGAGAACCGGGGCAGGCATGGCAACCCGGTCTCCCGCATGATGGGCCTCAGCATACGCCTCCAGCTGATTGACAAACTCAGAGCAATTACGGAATCGAGCAGAGCTTTTTTTGTTCAAAACACGCTGAAAAACCTCCTGAAGATAAGCAAGAGGAGCTGGAAGCTGCGGTAACTGCGATTCAACCACAGCATAGCCCAGTGCCATACCGACACCCTGAAACGGGCGAGTACCTGCCAGAAGCTCCCAGGCGACAATTCCCAGCGCCCATTGGTCACAAGCCGCCGTCGCTGGAACTCCCTGCCACTGCTCAGGCGACATATAACCCAGAGTTCCAACGATGATGGCGTTGGAGCTTGAATATTTTGTCTGACTACTTCGAATCTCAGCTGCCAATCCGAAATCAATCACATGAACCTCACCGGTCTCGAGGTTCAACATGATATTCTCGGGCTTGACATCCCGATGAACTACCGGACGCCGCACGCTATGGGCGTAATCAAGAGCAGCAGCGGCCGCTCTGAGCACCGGAATCACATGCTCAACATGCAACCCCTGCGGATGGTGTCGCAACCACTGTCGCAGTGTCAGTCCAGGCAGATATTGCATGACCTGAAAACACCCGACACCGTCCTGCTCACCCATGTCAAACAGCTTGCAGATGTTTGGATGCGACAGCAACCAGACACGGCTGTACTCCCGACGGATATCCTCGTTCGCTTCCTCGTTCAGACGCAATTCCCCCGGCAGCAGCTTGATGACCACCAGCGCAGGTTGTCCATCCACAAGTCGACGACTGTCTGAAGCCTTCCACGCTTCGCCCATGCCGCCGGACCCCAGTCGCTCAAGCAGACGGTACCGTCCCTGCAGGACGACGCCGGCAGACACGACGACAATCTCACCGGCCATCCCTGACTTCTCTGTATCATCGTCCTGCATCAATGCGTTCCGAACTGTGCTGTCAATCGTGGGTCACTGCCCCTGAATTCTACCGATCCCATCCCTCAAATCCAGCGAACCTTGCGAGTCCGTGCGTCATGACTTGCGGCGAACTGTCGCAGAATTCCATGCGCACATCAGCCGCTGCCGAGGATTGCCCTGACAGCTTCACTGGGCTCGCGATAATCACCAGGGGGATTCATGGGGCGGAGCCGGTCGACAGCGCTGCACCGTTGCATCCAACTGTGAAACCGCATCACATTACCACGCAGCAGCAGGCTCAATCGTGGGGACAATCGTCATCAGGCGATACCGGGGACGAAACAAACACGATAACCGGCAATAAAGCCTGCAGTATCCCGCACACCGCTAATCCCATGAAAGACCATCGCGAACACTGCAGAATCGAACTCAGATTCCGTGCCAATTCAGCAGCCGAGACTCGCCCGTCCACGATTCCAACGGACTGATTGCTGGCGTACAGCAGCATGGCCAACACCAGCAAACCGGCGAACACGAGGACAAATACCCACATCATCGCTCTTAGGATGCCATTTGCACGAGAGGCAGGCGTGACAATCGGGCGGAAGTTCTGCAACTGCGCCACCACGACCGTCAACGCCGTCGATAGCAACACACAAACGCTGCCAACACTGACAACCGTTGCACCCGAAGACGTCAGAGACGCGACATCTTCCAACCGTGGTACTGTTGGCAACATTGCCATTTCAGAAAACACAGATTGAGCATTGAGAATTGAGGAGATGAAGAGCCCGGATCCCAGCGTCAGTAAGCTGCCGGCAGCACACCTGAGCCACCGAATCGTGGGTGACCAGACAACTGACCAACCACCGGTCAGCATAAGCACAGGTTCCAAAGTACAACCAGCGCCCAGTAAGGCAAGGCCGACGACAACCGCATTCAAGGCAGACTGATGAGACGTCGCTTCAAGTTCAGTTTTTGCTGCCAGTATTGACAGTCTTCCGAGAATTGAATCACTCGACAGCAATAAACACACAGCGCCCACAAACGCTGGTACTCCGCGCAGTCGGACAAAGACGTTCAACATAGGATAGCCCTCAAGCTTTGTCATCGGTTCATCCCCCAATTGGCCCCTGCGGGAGATCGAATTGACATGTGGCGCTGAAGCACCCCTCAACGTCCTGACCTGCCAGCATGTAGTGTCTGCATACCCCTTGGTTCGTGCAACCTAGAATCAGGGATGATGCGAACGGTGTTCACAACAAAGCCGTGAACGTTCCCGAACGGCAATCAACGCGCCACGGGTGCAGAACAGTGCTGCGTGACACGCGGTAGGCGGTGTTTTATGGTGAATTAACAAATGAGTGGAGATCCCGCAGGGCTAACGCAGTGGTGTTCTGCACAAGTCCTGCTGGGCTCTGGACACGACGGCAATCCGGTGGATGCGCTTCAAGCATACCGCGGATAGAGAATCGCCATAGAAGAACATGAAAAACGGGATCAACGAAAACTCTGTGCGCACCTGCCGGTTGCAGTTTGTTCGGATTAGCGACGGAGAAAACGAATACTGCTTCTGTACAACGAAAAACAAACGCACACACGCAAATGATAACACCCGTCAGCTTACGCTGGCGATTCGCCTGTTGGCAGAGGCTTGAAGGCGGTGGCTGACACGGGCTGAAGCCCATGTTACGAACACCGAGCACCAGATCGGGGACGATGCCGAGGCTTCCGTTGACGGCAAACGAGCGCCGCGTTGCGGCTTTGTGTGGGCCAAAGGCGGCCGGGCAGGAATGCCCGGACTACGGTTGGTGGCGAAGAGTGATAGCGGAACGTTGACATTTGACTTCGGCTCGGCAGGAGCCTCGCCCTCCCGAGGGAGACTTTCCTGGGACCACCGAGCACCAGCTCGGGGACGGCAGAGCGACTACAGCCGTCAGTGAAGGCTAACGGTTCGCACATGGGGAGGCTTGAACGCGGTGAACGACACGGGCTGAAGCCCATGCTACGACCACCGAGCACCAGCTCGGGGACGGCAGAGCGACTACACCCGTCAATGAAGGCTAACGGTTCGCACACTGGAAGGCTTTAACGCGGTGGATGACACGGGCTGAAGCCCATGCTACAGACGCCGAGCACCAGCTCGGGGACGGCGAGGCACGCAAACATCCGTCGGCTTACGCTAACGGCTCGGCTGTTGACCGCCTGAGCGAACTTCATTGCACACAGCGTTTTTCCTGTGGTGAGTGGAGCGGATGGGATGTCATGACACGGAATGGCTGTGTGCCGCGATTGGTGGGGAAGGGCTGCTAATCGACGGCGCTGCGCCAGTCGTTGGCCAATTCCTGTTCGGTCTTTCCTGTCAGCTGCTGCCAAAGCTCAGAGGTGTAGCGACCTTCGCGAGCTGCTGCGTTCAGCTGTTCCAGAATCGAGGGATTCGTGGGATGGCTGCGGATCACGTAGTCCAGAAAGTTTGCGGAAACTCGATAGCTGGCGTTGTGCTGCGCTGCCTGCCGACGCTCGGCACTCAGCTTCGCTCCACCAGTCCCCGGTTCGTACAGGAACCAGCGGATGTAGTCCGGAATGCCTTCGACCAACCAACCAGGCGTGACACTGCCAGCTCGGCCGCGACGACGTCCTGAGTACTGTTGCACCACATGCACAAGCTCGTGCACAACCGCTCCTCGAGCTTCTCCTTTCAACTGCCCCCGCATCCACTCGATATTCAGTGAGATCGTGGTTCCGGAAGCATATGCCGGTACCCCGCGCATTTCTGAATCCGGCAGATACCGCAGCCTGACCTGTTGAGGAGCCTTGAAGTCCTTGCTGGGCAGGAGTTGCACAATGCGGGGATACCACTCCCGAATCACAGGCTGCAGTTCGCCTTCCGTCCACTCCTCAAGCTCTTCGGCCTGAGTTGTATCGATCGTGAAACGGTACAACTCATCAGACGTCGCAAAATGCTGTTCTCGAATCGGGGGAGCTTTGATTCTTTGCAGCGTCGATTCTTCACCAGAAATCACATCGATTTCACTGTAAAACGTATGACTGAATCGATCGGAGGGTTCTGTGTTCTGTACCACAAACAGCAGATATCGATACGGTTTGGCGTGACTTGCGGTCAGGGTAATCCGCGCGGCGACCTGGCCACCGGCAAGGGCCTGTTTTCGCGTATCGACTCGGGCGATCAGTGACCATCCCGCGGTTATCGCCACCTGTTCCACGGATTCCGGGAATTCCATTTTGCCATCTGCAGCAGTCGCACCGTAGACTGAGTAGAGCTGCGGAGCCCGCTGCCCCGGGTGCCACGAATAGCTGACGATCTGGCTGATGGATATCGACTGACGCAGGTCCAGCAGCAACAGCCCATCGTTTGTGCCGGCGGCAAGAAACCAATTGCTGCGAGGCTGATCGGCTGACTCGGGAATACGACCATCGTTGAGAACAACGAGGGATCCGGAATTACCGTCTGTCCGACCAGCAAGCAGCTTCCACGAGGCATCCGTTGCTGCGTCATTGATTGCAGGCGGAAGGATGGTGGGCAACTCGAACGCACTGCTGTCGACAGAGGACTCAATCAGGACGTCCGCGCTGGGATACGCTGCAAAAGTTCCTTTGACCCGGATCGCAAGCAGGCAGAGGCAAAGCAAAAATCGAGCAGTCATCATGTGAATGCCTGTCTTAACAGAGGATTATCAGGTGGCAGGCCGAGGTCAGCCTACTGCAATTCCATTGATGCGGCAATCCGCCACTCTTCTCACATCTGCAGGAATCACAGAATCTCGTAAAGCCTCAGGGCCGTTGAACCCGCTTACCTGTGACCTGACTGTTACTATCCGGGGACTATGACACGCATCATTCTGCTTCGACATGGCCAATCGGTTATCAATGCAACACAACAAACACAGTCTGTGTTTTGCGGACAATTCGACACGCCACTAACTGAGCCTGGACGTCAGCAGGCTCAGAGCGCCGGGCGTCAGTTGTCCGACAGGCGTCTGTACAGGATTTCGCACGTGGTCAGTTCGCAGCTGCCACGTGCCGTGGAAACGCTGCAACTGGTGCTGCAGTGGCTGTCTCCGGCTCCAACGCGTCTGGCAGGTCATGCCGGGTTCAACGAACGCTCGCTGGGGATTTTTGAGGGGCGATCAGAGCAGGAGGTCTTCGAAGAATACCCGCAGTATCGGGACGATCCCGAGCTGCGCAATTTTCGGGCCGATTTCCAACAGCGTGTGCCGGGTGGCGAGAATCTGCGTGAGGTACAGCAGCGGACGATGCGTGCGTTGACCGAGATTCTGCCCTTCGTCAGCGAAGATCTGCTGATTGTGGCTCACTGCCAGTCAATTCGTTGTCTGATTGCCGGCTTAACAGGGTGCGATGAGGCGACTGCTCTCCAGTTGCACGTTCCAAATGCAGAACCTTTGCTGCTGGAATTGACGCCTGCGGGCTGCTGGAAACAAACCGACGCTGCCTAATGCTGATTCTCAGCAGAAATTCAGCGATCCGATCAACCTCGGGTGGCCTGCGGCGACTGAAGTTATCCTGAATTTCAGGTAGAATCCGATGCTTCGTGGGCTGTTGTCTTCAGATTTAGTGGCAGAGTTTCAAATGGAGTTGCCCAAAAGCAGGACGCATGCAGACGTGCATTCAAATCGCGGTTTCACGCTCATTGAGTTGCTGGTGGTCATCGCGATCATCGCAATTCTTGTGGCATTGATTCTGCCGGCGGTGCAACAGGCCCGCGAAGCAGCAAGGCGGACTCAGTGCCGTAACAATCTGCGGCAGCTGGGGGTGGCTCTGCACAACTATCATGACCGTCATCGGATGCTGCCACCCGGATATGTGTCGCTGTACGACGGTTCCGGCACTGACACCGGGCCGGGCTGGGGCTGGTGTCGTTTTCTGTTGCCCGATCTTGAGCAAAGCGTGGCTTTTCAGCAGATTGACTTCAACCGGCCGATTGAAGCCAGTGGTAATGCATTGATTCGAGTGTCTGTTTTTCCCGGTGACTTCCCTTACGAAGGCGGCGGACGAGGGCCGGTCGGTCCTCCCCAGCCTCTGCCACCGCCACAGTAAAACCTCTGATGCGACTGATCTTTCTGATCTTTGTGAGCACGAAATGTCCATGCACCAATGTATATTGCGGTTTGGCTTCCGCTTGTTCATTTGTTCTCTGATTGCCGGCTGTATTCTGAACGCCTGTCCGAGCACATCTGCGGAAGATGCTGTCGATCGTCTGCAGGTCCCGCGTCTGCAGGCTGTGCAGCAGGCTCGGGCGGAGTTTGCGGCTCAGAGAAAAACCATTGCTCGCACGGATGGCTACCAGCAGTACCGAGCGAACCTGCATGTACACTCGCACTTTTCCCACGACAGCCGCGGTCAGCTGCCCGACATTCTAGCGGCCGCGAAGAGAGCGGGCACATCGATCCTGATGTTTACCGAGCATCCGGCTCCGCACTATGACTTTTTCAGGGATGGGCATCGCGGGCTGCAGGACGGCGTTCTGCTGATCCCGGGAGCGGAACAATCCGGATTCCTGGTTTACCCGACATTCAGCCTGCAGGGCATCACGACCGGCTCACCACAGGAACTTGCCGATCTGGTGCGTGGCCGCAACGGCCAGATCTTTGTGTCGCACCTTGAAGAGCGCATGGACTGGAAGATTGCGGGTGTGAGCGGTACCGAAATCTACAACACTCACGCCGATTTCAAAGAAGAAAAAGCCCTTGTTGCCGCTCTGAAAAATCCTTTCAGACTTTTTCAGCTGTCCGTTGCCATCCAGAAATATCCTCAGGAATGTTTCGGGGCCATCCAGAACTATCCGGCCGATTATCTGCGACGTTTTGATCAACTGTGTCAGACAGCACCTCATACAGGCGTCTCAGCAAACGATGCGCATCAAAACGTTGGATTCGGAATTCGCTGGATCGCCGACAATCGCGGAACACTGGAGGATGCACTGGGCGAAAAACTGCTGGATATCGATCTGAGCGTGATCCCGGACAGCGAGCAGCTGCGGCAGGGACGAAAACCGGGTGATCTGATTTTTTCGCTGTATCTCGATCACTACGAGCACAGCCTGAGACACGTCGCCACCCATCTGCTGCTTAAGGAACTGAATGAAGACTCGGTCCGTGAGTGCCTCGATGCCGGGCGGTGTTTTGTGGCGTTTGACTGGCTTGCAGATTCCCAGGGATTCCAGTTCAACCTGCAGTCGAACAGCAGCACCACCCAGCCTGGCGGTCGCACTCAACTGGACTCGGACTGCCGTCTCAAAGGTCGCAGTCCCCTGCCCTGTCGCTGGAAAATCATCCGCAACGGAGAGCCGTTTGCCGAATCCACAGGACCTGAGCTGGATCTGCAGATTCAACAGCCCGGAGTTTACCGCTGCGAAACATGGCTGACGGTCGCTGGATCGGACATGACGTGGATCCTGACGAATCCGATCTATGTGGACAGCCGGGAAAAGTGATTCCGTTGATCACTGCAATCAGGGGCAGGATTCCCGATCGATTCCACAGCACCCCGCCCTGTGACTGTTTACTTCCGTTGCAGGGCGGTGAAGGTGACTGAGCGTTCTTCGCCGACCTTGAGTCCCACACCCGCATCCCAGATCAAGGTTTCACCCGGAACGACCACTTTGGCAAAGTCAGATTTCTCAATCTGCACATCGCTGACATCAGCCGGCAACAGGTAACTGAAGATTCGCCATCCGTCATACTTCTCAGTCGTGCGTTTGTTGCCGGAACCGACAAAGTTGACTTTGACCTGGTACGTCATGCGAACTCGACCGGGCTGATCCTGGTCCGGTTCCATGGTCAGTGTCTCACTCAGAGCGGGTGTGCGATGACTGGCTACTCGACCCGCCAACGCCGGGTCTCCGTACAGCACAAAAATTCCGTCCG
>CAIOKE010000086.1 GCA_903858815.1 uncultured Planctomycetaceae bacterium
CTGGGCTTTCGGAAACCGGCCCTTCAGGCCTGAATCGCAGCCGCAGGTAGAGCAAAAACGAAACACTCGTTCCAATGGAACACTTGGTTTTGTGGGTAACGACATGGCTTCAGCCCATGTCGTCCACCGCGGTCAAGTCCCCCCGTCCCAAGGCGATCCGTCAGCGTCAGCTGACGGGTAATGCCGTTTGCGCCTGAGCGGTTGTGTTTTTCCTGGCACGGAAGCAGTATCCAGCGCGTTTTTCGCCAACCCCATCAAACTGCAACCCGCAGCTGCGCACAGGATTCTTCGTTAATCCAAAATTACGCACCGACCGTACTACTTGCCGTCGACCTCCGGCGCTGATTTCCGGACTGGCTTCGCTGTGTTCTGCAGATCCAGACACACCAGCCAGTTCTCACTGCGGAGGTACATATGCCCGTTCGAAACCACCGGCGCTACCCACGCCGGGTTGCCAATCTCGTCGAGGGCGAAACGACCGCGTTCGACAAAGCGGTCACGATTCACGTCGACAATCGCCAGAGTCCCTCGCTCGCCAAGGACAATAAAACGGTTCCCGACTCGAGTCAGTGAACCACGGCCGAAAAACGGGTAGGGAATCTCCTCTCCCGTCGTCGAATCCACAACTTTGCCATTCGCTCGATTCACTCGCAGGTTCGTCAGGTCACCATCAAATCCCGAGGTGCTCCACTGCACCCCGCCATCCTCCAGACGCACGCAACGCAGCTCACCCTCGTTTTCATGCCGCCCCGAGAATCCATAGACGCAGCCATCCACGTGAATCGGAGTCGACCAGTGAGCCAGCATGTTGCCGCGATCTGACCAGACTTTCCTGACCGAGCGTCCATCCGGTTCGACTTTCAACAGGGCCGAACCGACCTGATAGGCGGCCGACAGGAAGATCTGATCGCCCACAACGACCGGTCGCGCAGCATTCACGGATTCATGCACCCGCGAACGAAACCACCACGAAAAGTTGGTCGCCCCGGTCTGCGGGTCCAGCGATACCAGCCCCTGACGCACCAGACATAACAGATGCCGCCGCCCGTGAATCTCGGCGATGACCGGAGACGAGTAACTGACGACCATCTCTTCACCAGTCCACGAATAAGTCTCCCCCTCCGGTGTCTCGGTGCCGTTCCACGTCTGTTTTCCCACCGCTTCCCACAGCACGCGACCGGTCGCAGCCTCAAAGGCCACCACGCCGGCATTCGGCTGACCACCCACCAGCACGATCAAACGATCGCCATCCAGCAGAGGCGAACAGCCCATGCCAAAAAACCATTCCGGTAACTGATAGCTGCTTTTCAGATCATTCTTCCAGACCAGACTGCCATCCTGCAGCGAGACACAGCACAACATGCCCTCGGCGCCCAGAGTAAAACAGTGTTTGTCCGTCAGGACGGGCGAACAGCGCGGGCCGTTATTGTATCCATAAGGATCTTCGAAGGCCGATTCGTATGAGTACTGCCACAATTCTTCACCAGTGCTGCGACGACGACAGGAAATGATTTCCTGAGCCCCCTTACGATGATGCACCACAAGGCGATCACCCAGCAACGACGGGGCACTGTATCCGGTCCCGATCTGCTGTTTCCAGAGCATCGCTGGCGGACCACCGCTCCAGTCCAGCTGCAATTCCGTTTCACTGGATTCCCCGGTATGACGCGGCCCGAGAAACCACGGCCAGTCCTCTCCCGACACTGTCCCGGTCACAGCCAGAACGCCGCTGAAGACGATTCCCCAAAGCAGCAGATGCGGCAGTGTCTGCAGAACACCACGATCACTCACTTGCACGCGCACAGCCCAGCTCCAATTCCAGCCTGAACACCCGCAACTCAGTCGTTCCAGCGACCGCAGGACGCGAGCGAAGTTCGCAGCCTAGGATTTTCCCGAAGAAAAGTCATCTGTCGCCTTGCGATTCATTGGCTGAACCGTCAACTTCTCGCCCGCACCAGCCTGTGCCAGATGCGGAGTCTGACTTATGGAATGTTATGATCGCCCGGATCTGTGGGATCTGGCCTTTTCCGACGAAACCGTGTTCGAAGCCGATTTCCTGCAGGCCGTCGCCACAAAATGGCTGGGCACCGACCGTCCGACTGTGCTTGAGACAGGCTGTGGCGGAGGTCGTCAGACAGTCGAGCTGGCGCGACGGGGACTGTCAGTCACAGCGTTTGATCTGAACCCGAGCTGTGTGCGGCAGACTCAACGACAGCTTCGCCGTCGCGGACTGACAGCAGGTGTTCACACCGCCGACATGACCGATTTTCGCTTCCCGCAAACCTTCGATCTGGCTCACTGCCTCGTCAACACGTTTCGCCACCTGACCAGTGAACAGGCTGCTCGGTCCCACCTGCAGTCCGCAGCTGCCGCCTTACGCCGTGGCGGATTGTATGTCCTCGGGTTTCATCTGCTGCCCCCGGATGCGGCGGAAGACGACTGCGAGCGATGGACGGTACGCAATGGGCGTCGCCGCGTCACCGTGACAGTGCGAGTCCTTGATTTCAATCGTCGGACACGGCTGGAAACCGTTCGTTTCTCTCTGAAAGCCGATCTGCCCACAGGCATCATTCGGCTCCGCAGTGACCACGTGCTGCGAATCTATCGGGCCGATCAGTTTCGCCGACTGCTGGCCTCCGTTCCGGAATTCGAACTGCTCAGTGTGCACGACTTCTGCTATGAGCCTGACAACTGCCTGCCCTTGAACGATCAGCTGGGAGACGCCGTGTTCGTTCTGCGACGACGCTGACATCCCCGCAAAAGGTGCCGATCGCCAAATCGCAGTCCCGGGATTGCTGACGCGAAAGAGCAGGTCTGCGCAGCGCGTCTGCCCGAACACCAGCTCCGCTGTCCTCGGAATGCCGTTTTCAGAACTCACCCGGAACTCGTTCGACCGGAAACAGATTTCTGCCAGAATACGGGTTGTCCAGCCGGATGATGGAGCGATCCAGATGAGCATTTCTCAGCCTGCACCTGCCGCCTGCATTGAACTTGAGGGGGTGCGAGTCAACAACCTGAAGCACGTGAGTCTGCGCATCCGTCATGAGTCGCTGACGGTCATCTGCGGATTGAGCGGTTCGGGTAAAAGCAGCCTTGCCTTCGAAACACTGTACGCTGAGGGTCAGCGGCGCTACGTCGAAACATTTTCCCCGGCGGCACGACAGCTTCTGGACCGTATCGAACGTCCGGCTGCAGATCGCATCACCGGTTTGCCTCCTGCTGTTGCCATCCATCAGTCCGCGCGGGCTGACGGACCGCGCAGCACTGTCGGGACTCGAACGGAAATCGCAGACGCGCTGCAGACGCTGTTTGTTGCCTGTGGCAGATTGTACTGCCCGGACTGTCAGCGGGAAGTCATTCGAAATTCCCCGGCGACAATCGTCGCGGACTTGTTACGGCAGGCACCCGGGGCTCGGCTGCTGCTCGGTTTTCCCGTACAGCGAGTCAAAGGGGCAGCTCCCGCGACTCCCGAATTCTGGCTGCAGCAGGGTCTCACACGAGGCATCATTCACAACCGCCTGCTGGCTCTCGATGAACTGCCTCCAGGCAGCGAACTGCCGCAGGATGCCCTGCTGATTGTGGACCGCCTGAAAGCAGACACCAGCCAGACACTGCGTCTTGAAGAGACCGCTGCGACAGCGCGACAACTGGCCGATGTGCTGGTGGTGCTGTGCGACAGTATCGCGGAGACAGCAGTGTCGCAGGTCTCAGTAGACCAGCGACCGTGGCAACAGCTGATCTTTCCATTTCGTCTCGAATGTGGTGGCTGCGGCAGGCAGTACGACGACGTCACAGCGCAGCACTTCAACTTCAATTCGCCTCTGGGTGCCTGCAACAGCTGCGGTGGTACGGGCATCGCTGAGGCTCCGGGCACTGTGATTCCCTGTTCTCAGTGCGCGGGCAGCAGACTGGCTTCGTTTCCCGCGGCTGCACGCTGGCGTAACTGCACGCTGCCGCAGCTGTGCGAACTGGAAGCGACCGCGCTGCTGGCATGGCTGAAAGATTCCGCAGCAGAATTACCCGAATCCATTCGTCAGGCGACTGCCCCCGCCTTCCGGCATGCCCTGCGACGACTTGATCTGCTGTGTCGCTGTGGACTGGAATACCTGACGCTGGGTCGGAGTATGAAATCGTTGTCCGGCGGTGAAGCCAGAAGGACGCTGCTGGTGGCGGCCCTGAGTGCGGGACTGACCGGGACTCTGTATGTCCTTGACGAACCAACCCAGGGACTGCACCCAACCGACACAGCCCGTGTGCTGCAGGTGATTCGTGAACTGCAGGCCGCCGGGAATACCGTGGTCGTGGTGGAACATGATCCCATTGTCATTCTGGCGGCCGATGAAGTGATTGAAACAGGACCGGGTGCCGGTGACGAAGGCGGCAGGATTGTCTTTCAGGGTTCTCCTTTGCTGCTGGCTCAGCAGGACACGGAAACGGGGCGACTGCTGGCCGGGCACAATGCTCCTGGCACCGGCGAAACCATGACGCAGCGTCTCAGGCCTTTGCGAACACCGCAGCACTGGCTGCGACTGGAACATATCCATTGTCGTAACCTGAGGGATCTCACAGTGGACTTTCCGCTGGGTGTCCTGTGCGGCGTTTGCGGGGTCAGCGGCAGCGGAAAAAGCAGTCTGGTTACGGAAACCCTTTACCCGCACCTGCTGACACGTCTGCAGGCCACAACAACTCAACCGATCACCTCAGCAACCCTGTCCGATTTCAGGGGCGTCGAGCAGCTGGAAAGTGTCCTGCTGATGGATCAGCAGCCGGTGCGCCGCAGTAATCGCAGTATTCCCGCCACGTGGCTGGGAATCTTTGACGAGATCCGTGGCCTGCTGGCAGAAACACATGAAGCTCGTCGCCGCAACCTGAGCCGTCGCATGTTCAGCTTCAACTCCTCAGGTGGCGGACGCTGCCCGGCCTGCGAAGGGCGAGGACAGATCACGGTGCCCATGCAGTTTCTTGCAGATATCGAGACCGTCTGTGAAACGTGTGCGGGCAGACGATTCCGCCCGGATCTGCTGGAAATTCGCTATCGTGGTCGGAATATCGATGAGATTCTGCAGATGACAGCGGATGAAGCATTCCGGTTCTTTCATGCCAACTATCGGATTCAGACCAGACTGAATGCATTGCGGCAGGCTGGCCTTGCGTATCTGCGTCTGGGACAGCCACTCTCCGTGCTGTCCGGTGGCGAAGCACAGAGACTGCGAATTGCCGCCATGCTGGCCGGCGTCCCGCAGGACGCCTCAGAGACTGACCACGGTGCGGCAACAGCCGGGCAACTTACGAAATCCGGTCGGACTCTGTTTTTGTTTGATGAACCGTCCAGCGGCCTGCATGGCAAAGACGTACAGAATCTGGTGCGCTGTCTGGACTTTCTGCTGCAGACGGGACATTCCGTGATCGTCATTGATCACGATCAGGAATTGCTGGCTCAGGCCGACTGGCTGATCGAACTGGGTCCGGGTCCCGGTGTGCGGGGTGGCCGGATTCTGAAGTCAGGTCCCGTTCCAACACTCTCAGGAACACTCTGATGGCATCCATTCATGAAGCACTGGCGTACTGTAACCAGTTGTTGCGGGAATACGGTCTGTGGGACCAGGGCTGGCGTGCCGCTGCGGATCTTGCCAAACGCCGGGCAGGCATCTGCCGATATCGCAGACGCATCATTGGCCTCAGCGCTCCTCTCACCGCACTGAACACATGGGAACAGACCGTCGATACAATCCGCCACGAGATCGCTCATGCACTGGTTGGCCCCGGGCATGCCCATGACGAGGTGTGGCAGGCTATGGCGACTCGCCTCGGGGCTGCTCCACAGGCCCG
Organism: uncultured Planctomycetaceae bacterium; assembly: GCA_903858815.1. Taxonomy (GTDB): domain Bacteria; phylum Planctomycetota; class Planctomycetia; order Planctomycetales; family Planctomycetaceae; genus SXXK01. Next base: position 5,830 of record CAIOKE010000086.1, read on the forward strand.
CTGCGTTATGAAAACTCCACCCGGACGTTATCAACTGCACTGCACGCGTTGTGGAAAGCTTGTGCGCGAGTATCATCGTCGGCCACGCATGAACTTCGCCAAAGCGTGGGCATCCTGCTGCGGACGGGAAGGACTGGGCCACCTGCAGTTGAAGGCTGTCGACGACTGATCATCAGAGCAGCAATCAGCCACCTCATTCTGAAGGCGCTGGGAATACCACACAGGCCGGGCTGCCTGTGTGACCGCGGCATCACGCCAGCCCCGCCTGTAATGTTTCAGCGAGTCGTGCCGGATCGCAATGGCACCATCGACAGTGCAGTGCGAGCAGCCTGCTGAACTGCCGGATCCGCAGACTGTGTGCACTTCGACAGCAGCCTGTCGGCAAGATCATGATTCTGGAATACGGCCAGCATGGTGATGGCTGCCTCAATGCAGGCGATCCCCGACGATGATTCGGCCAGCTCCCGATAGGCCGCCTCTTCCGCTGCACTGCCACCTGACATCTGTCGCAGGTCTCGCCAGAACACAGCCTGCTGCTCTGGAGACATCTGGGCATAGAACGACCGCAAAAACGCCAGTGGCAAACCACCGACGGATGCTGACTGAGATCCACCAACGGCAGCTTGTGCCGGCACTACGACTGCTGCTGGTGCTGCCACAGCGGGTGGCAGCGAATTCCCCGCAGAGGCTCCCACGCTGGAAGTTGTCCGCACACCCCGCGCCGGTCGCACAGCAGCGGCCGGCTGAACCACCGGTAACGGCTGCACTGGCGCTGCAGCCTCGGGCTGCGCAGACCCCGCAGACATCGCCGGCAGTGCACTGCCACCCTGCTCCGCGGGAACTTCGGCAGAGGTCATATCACGAGGAGCGAGCCCCTGCGGGACCTGCATTGCCGGATTGACGGGAGCCAGTGCAGTTGGTGGAGCCGCCGGAACAGGTGGTGCAGCAGGAACCTGCTGGTACGGTGGATACAAAGCATTCTGTGCGGCTGGGACCGCCGGCTGCCGCAGTGTCTGCTGCATGCCGGGCATGTATTGCGGTGCGGCCATCGGGTTGGCCCAGCCTCCAGTCTGTGGCCACGCCGCTGGCTGCTGCCAGCCCTGAGGTCCAGGCAGTCCAGGCATTCCAGGCATTCCGGGCATTCCTGTCGCTGGCGATGGTAACTGTGCGGAAGCCGGAGCATATGGTGCCGGATAGGGATAGCCGGGTGTCGGTACCGGCGGCTGCACCCCTGATATCTGTCCGGCATCGGCCCCGCTCACCGGTTGACCACTCGCAAAGATCTGCGGCAATGACTCGGGCCCCACCGGACGAGACAGATTTGAATGAGGATCCGTGGCCGGAAACCACGCAGCCTGCTGCACTGCCTGTGGCACAGCAGCATTCAGCCGCGGCTGCTGTGCAATTTGGGGCACTGGCTGGGCCCACGGTGCAGCTGCCTGCTGCGTCATCATGGGCACGCAGTAAATCTGACCGTCAGGTCCCTGAATCAAAACCATCTGGCCGTTTGACAGCGGACTATTTGCACCGACCGTTCCCACCGCCCCAGCCAGATTCGGTACCGCCTGCGGCACCATCGTTGGCAGACCTGAAATCACCTTGAATGCTGCACCGGAGGAAGCCTCGGCCACCGGCGTCTCCGCGGGTTTGTCTGCCGCCATCGGCGTTTTGGCAATCACTCGCTCGTTTGTGACCTGCTCGGTTCGATGCGGCCCGTGGGGCACTTTATCAGTCACCGGGGGCAGACCAATTCCTGCCTCTGCCACCGGCTCTGCTGCTCGCAGAGCTGTTTTGCGCATCGGCTCAATCACACCACCACTGCGGCGACGACTTTCAAGACCATGCACAGCTTCAATCGGGCCGGAATCCACAAATGCCGCGAGGTCATCCGCCGACTCCTCACCACGTTCCGTCAACTGCGGCAACTGAGCAGTCTCGGTCATTCTCAGCGATGTATGACTCAGAACAACATTTGTTGACTGCGGGGCACGAGCAACAGATTTTCCTTCCGATACCAGCGGACCTTCAATCGGAGGTAACACTCGCTCGACATCCTGCAAATCCGGACGGGGATCCGAAATCGACTGGCTGCTCAGCGTTGCCCGTCCCACGGTACCGGACTTCCCGCTCTCAGCAGCAACGGATTGCACTGCATCACTTGCTGCTGGTAACTCACTCACGGCGGGCAGATCCGCCCCGGTCACAGGGTCCAGTTTCTGAGAATACAAAGACTCGAAATCCACAGTCTCAGGCGTTGCACGCGGCACATTGCCTTCTGCCGGAGCAGCACTTCCACCGGCAGTCGTGGGCCTCGTGTTATTGCCACCCTGCATAGCCACCGCACCCGGTCCGGCGTTCATCAGCTCGCCCAGTTGTACAAGGGCTTCAGCTGCCTTCTGACTGTTTGGATCAGCATCCAATGCTCGAGTGAAGTAGTCGCGAGCCTGCAGCAGGTCGCCCTTCTGAGCCAGTGCGAACCCCACGGTCGAGGCCGCATCGGACTCACTCATCGATTGTCGCAGCGTGGCCATTGCTGCAGACACTTCGCCCACGTCGATCAGCGCAATCCCAAGATTCGACTGGGTTCGTGCATGTGATGGATTGATCTGCTGAGCCTGACGATAGACTGCCACTGCTTCATCTGCGTGGCCCTGCAGATAGTGCGAATACCCCAGATCACAGAGCACCTCCACATTTGTTGGAGACAACTCATGCGCCTTTTTCAGATAATTGATCGCTGCGGCTTCATCACCGGATTTCTGGCAGAGAACACCCAGACGATGGTGCAGATCAACCTTATCAGGGTTCTTCTTCAGCAGTTCCTCATAACTCTTCCGCGCTCGCATCAGCTCGCCACTCTGCTCCGCCATCCGCGCTGCCAGCACCTGTTCACGGTACCGGTCACGGCCGAACGAAGGCAGGCGGTCGACCAGATCAGGCGCAGCAGCACAACCGGACAGAACGACCGGAAAAAGTGCCTTCAGAAGCTTACGACCTATTCTGCTCTGCATAACATCGTTCCGATCTCAGAGTCATTATGGCGTTGCTGCTGCAGCATCGCCGACAGCCAGACCTTGGCTCAGCGTCCGCCGAGTCCACCGCCACCACCGGAGCTGCCGGCGCCACCGCCCCAACCACCTCCGCCAGTTCCCTGCACAGTGCCACTGAAAGCCCGCTCGGCTTCGACGGACGTCAGGCCGGCCGACAACGCCGGGGCCGTCAGCACTCGCTGTGATGCAGCCGGCACGCCCATCATGGTCAGTGCCGCCACCACTACATTGCGCCGCTGCGCATCCAACTCAGCACAGGGCGGACAGTTCTCCACCATTGCCGCAATCTCTTCGGACGAGTTTTCAACAAGGATCGGGAACGGAACCAGCGACGCCCGAGCACCGATCTGCCGCAGATGAGCCTCACCCGCAGGGTTCAAACGAGCACTGCCTGCCACAAACTCATGCTCGTAAATCACAAAGTCACTGGCTTCTCCCTGAGCCTCCTGGACGTCCAGCATCGGACGCACGCTGGTCCCCAGAGCAGCCGGTGGCTCCGGCAACGGTGCCGGTACCGTAATCTTGTCCCGGATGCAGCCCGGTGTCGAAACCAGGCTGCCCAGCATAATCACCCGCAGAAAACTGTTTGTCTTCACAATCCTGCCCCTTCAGAGTCGGAACTGCTGCATCACTGTGAAAAACCGACCTTGCCGGTGGAAAAGTAGCGAGCACTGTTCTCGTAACTGTTGAAATACAGATTCGGATGCAACAGCTGATCGCGATAGTTCGGCCAGACCGTTGCCCGATGATGGTGGCCCGGTCGACCCTCAATTCGATTCCGCAGGTAGAAATCCACCTCCGTCGGCTCGGTCACATTCAGCCCCGGCAGCAGCTGCGGCACTTCCGACGGATCCACACCATGCACAATCTCAGGGCTCACAATCACCAGCAGCTCCAGTTCATCCGTTGATGCGGAATTCGAAGCACCCAGTGCTCCCAGAATCGGAATGTTACCAATCCCCGGCAGCCGGCCGGTGCCACCATTCTGCTGAGACTGTGTCAAACCCGCGATAGCCAGTACCTGACCCTCGCGAAGTTCCACTGTCGTACTGGCCGACCGCGTATCCATCCCGAAAATCCCATTCACACTGGTAGCCGAATTCAGAGTGCTGAACTGCGGATTCACCTGCAGCCGGATGCGGTCCTTATCCAGAACGGTCGGCGTAAATGTCAGCAGCGTGCCGTAGCCTTTGAACGAGGTCGAAGCAGCCTGCACACCGTCCACACCAACCACCGTCGGTACGGCAAACTCGCCGCCCGAGATAAACGTGGCTGAACGACCACTGATGGTCACAAGATTCGGCTCTGCCAGAACCTTTGCCACCTTGTGCTGCTCCAGTGCCTCCAGAGACAGCTTGAAGCTGTTCTCTGAAAACGTTCCGCTGATCATGGCATTACCAGCAGCACCACCGGCACCAAAGATGAAGTCACCAACTTCCGCATCAATACTGGCACCGAAGCGTCGAACTGCAGATCGCTTGAGTTCCGCAATCCGCACCTTCAGCATCACCTGATGTTCACCCGGTACCCGGATCAGGTTGATAATCGTCATCGAATTCGCAACGGAATCCAGATTGATCTCTTCCATGTTCGCCAGAGCACCATCGGAGGTACCCGTCCCCGCCACGCCATTGTTCACACCGGCGCCACCCTGACCACCTCGACGCAGGAAGGACATGATCTGAGAGGCCTCCTCAGCGTCCTTCGCCTGGCCCTTGACGATGATCTTGTCCGCCACGGGAATCAGCCGAATAAAACTGTTCGGAAACAGTCGCGACACCTGCTGCTCAAGCTTCTTAATTTCCGCATCTCGCACCGAAAGATCACGCGTCTGCGGTGTCACATGAACCACGAAACTGAACAGCTCCTCGGCAGACTCATCACCCAGCCAGACGGAAATTGTCGTTCGCCCCGGTGCCTTCCCAATCAACTCCAGTTCGCGAGTTGTGAATGGGGTTGTTTCCACCACCGAGGGATCCGCTATCGACGCTCGAGAAACGTTCTGCTTGAACAGCACTACTTTCGAATGCCCCTGCTCCAGCCGCAACTCGGCTGTGGGCTCGCTGATATGAGAAATTGCCCGATTAATGCCTTCCACCGCCCCAGCATCGACCGCCGCCTCCTGCGCCATCACCACCGCACCGAATGTGACCGGAAGTAAGGCCAACATTGCACTGAAAAGCCGCCCCATGGTCGTGCCATCCTTGACAAAACTCACCACTCCCAACCGCATCCGTGTGAATCACGCCCACACAAGACGCCCGCAGTGCAGCAGCCTGCGATCCTCCCTGTTCAGCATCGGCATTTCCACCCCCCTACTGAACGCCAACTTTCCTGACTTCAACATCATTGCGGGAATTTCCCCCTATGGCGGGTAATTTTCGGCAGACGCCTGCCTTAACTGGAACAACCCCTACGACTGCGACACAAAACAGAGAACACAGAAAAAACAAAAAGCAAGGAGAACCCACGGGGTTCTGGCAGTCTGCGCGGCAATATTTTGCGGGTAGCGATCCTGCTGACTGTACTGCCCGAAAAACGACCACACTCGTGCTGATTCCACGGTTCTGAACTATCCCGCGTGTTGTTCCGCCTGCAGCGATTGCACTGAGTCAGCCCCGGAAGTTCTCGTTTTTCCTACGCCAGCCCAGCCCGACACTGCCCCGCCTCACAACAACCTGACGATGCTTCCAGAGCTGAGTGGCAACTTCAGGAGCCGAAGCGCCTCAGCACCGGCTTATGCACTCGTTTCTCTGCAGAAATGGACTTCCAATGAAACGGCACCTCTACGGCCTGCTGGCTGTTGCTGCATCACTGACCGTTCCAGCGACACTGGTCGCACAGGATCAGATCCCCACGCCGGCTGCTGAAGCCAGCACGGACTTCCCTCCGCCTGTACCAAACGTCCCCGGTGAAGCCCCGATCGGTGAACCGATCTACATGCCGACAGAGCCGACAATGGCTGTGCCCTCAATGGCCGGCCCCGCCTGCCCGCCAGCCATGCCGGCCCCCCTGCCGTTCCAGCCGGTGCCAATGTACCTGTCTCAGTACGCCCCACAACAGCCACTGTGCCACGGTATGGTCCCGCTGTCCCCGTCCTCTCCTATGTGCTGCATGACTCCAATTTCCCCCAGCTCTCCGTTTTGTCCCACTCCCGTGGCTCCCGCCCAGCCGTGGTGCCCGCCCGGACACGGTTATGTTCCAGCCGATATTGCCTATGTCTCTGGAGTCGTCGGTTACCCCTTCTATAAAGCCCCACTCTACACCAACAGCCCCGCCACAAGGTTTCAGGTCCATCCTGTGCGCAAGGACGCCCTGCTGCATGTCAGCCCCGGCAACATGTTCCCCATGACCCCCATCGCCCCGGTTGCCAAGGGCAACTACTACTTCCGACCCTACAACTATCGACAGGTTCCGTTTGACCAGATTTATGCGGCCACTGCCAGCGGAAACCCTGAAGCTCCTTACTCAGCCCCCCTGCTGACCAATCTGGCCCATCGACTGGATACCTACAAACAGTCTCTTGATCGGGCCCTGCTCCCGGCACTGGCGCCGATCAAGCCAGCCACGGTTCCTTCAATCGCACCGACCCGCTGATCGACAGATCTTCAGCCTCAATCCCGAGGGACGGCCCACGCGGGCGCGTCCCTCTTCGTGTTCAGGAACCAGTTATGACAATTCAGCTCGCACAATTAAAAGACCCGGTTGAAATCCTGAAACAGCTGATCGCGATCCCCAGCGTCAACCCCATGGGACGCGACCTGATCGGCGAGGAATACTACGAAGGCCGCCTGACACAGTGGCTCTGCAGCTTTCTGCAGGCACACCAACTGCCCGTCGAAGTCCAGCAGGTTGTCCCGGGACGATGCAACGTCCTCACGCGACTGGACAACCCTTCAGCCACACGCACAGTCCTGTTCGATGTGCACCAGGACACCGTACCGGTCGATGGAATGACCATCCCGCCGTTCACTCCCACCGAAGCCAATGGACGAATCAGTGGCCGCGGAGCCTGCGATGTGAAGGGCGGGATGGCCTCCATGCTGGCCGCTCTCCTCAGACTGCAGCACGATCAGACTGTCGCTCGACCGAATCTGGTCCTGTCACTGACCTGCGACGAAGAATCCACCAGCCTCGGTATCAATCACCTCACCACAGCATGGCACAATAACTCGGCCCCATATCGCCTGCTGCCCACAGCTCCGGACGTCGCCATCATCGCTGAACCAACGCTGCTGGACATCGTGGTTGCCCACCGCGGTGCAGTCCGCTGGCGCATTCGCACAGCCGGACGCGCCTGCCACAGCTCACGACCGTCCGATGGTATCAATGCCATCTACCGGATGGCACGAGTCCTGCTGGCTATGGAAGAATTTGCAGCCTGGCTGCCTCAGTCGCGGCCAGCACATCCGCTGTGCGGACCTGCAACACTGAGCGTTGGACTGATCTCCGGAGGCAGCAGTGTCAACGTTGTCCCGGACAGCTGCGGCATCGATATTGATCGCCGACTACTTCCCGGAGAAGACCCGCTGAACGCACGACAGGAAATCATCGATTGGCTTGCCCCACGCTTCGACTTCGAACTGTTCCATGATGAACCGTGGTGCAACAGCCCAGGCCTGAATGACAACAACAACTCAGCGCTGGCCGCTGAACTGCTGCACCACGTTCAGACCCTCACCGGTCCCCATCGCTGCATCGGAGTCCCCTTCGGGACTCACGCATCGCGAGTCGCAGCAGCCGGTGTCCCCGCAGTCGTCTTCGGACCCGGCGATATCGCTCAGGCACACACAAAAGACGAATGGATCGAAACGGCACAGCTGCACAAGGCCACCGAAATCCTGTGCCGCTTCATCACCGCTGCCGAAAACAAACCATAAATCCCCCGCCACACGCACACACCCCTCGGGAGGGCGAGGCATTTGGGAGGGCGAGGCTCCCGCCGAGCCGTAGTCTCTTCTTCAACACTCACTTGTCGTTGTTCGCCGACAACCGTAGCCCGGGCATTCCTGCCCGGCCACCTGCTGCCAACACAAACCAGCCCACCACCACCAACACCCATCGGGAGCGCGAGGCGCCCGCCGAGCCGAAGTCTCTTCTTCAACACTCACTTGTCGTTGTTCGCAGACAAACGATAGGGGTAGGGAGGACCGATTGAGTTCGGCTCCCCCCTCCCTCCGAACCGGACTGGCGGATCTCCCGCATCCGGCTCTCCGGTTGATGGTCTTACCTTCGTGAGGATTGACAGGC
>CAIOKE010000087.1 GCA_903858815.1 uncultured Planctomycetaceae bacterium
AGCTCGGGAACGACCAGCAACAACACCCGTCAGATCACGCTGACGCCTCGCCTGTACCGCGGGTACAGGCCGTTCGGCTCGGCAGGAGCCTCGCCCTCCCATGGGGAACTCCCCTGGGACCCCCGAGCACTAGCTCGGGAACGACCAGCAACAACACCCGGCAGATCACGCTGACGCCTCGCCTGTACCGCGGGTAAGGCCGTTCGGCTCGGCTGGAGACTCGCCCTCCCATGGGGAACTCCCATGGGACCCCCGAGCACTAGCTCGGGAACGACCAGCAACAACACCCGTCAGATCACGCTGACGCCTCGCCTGTACCGCGGGTACAGGCCGTTCGGCTCGGCAGGAGCCTCGCCCTCCCATGGGGAACTTTGCGTGCAATGACCACCGCATCCGTGGTGGTGAAGCATCACCTGCACTCAGACGGCACAGCAACGCCACGCACAGCATTTGACGTCAAGCCTGAAAGCAGACGCTGGACCGTGAACTGCAGCTTTTGGGAGTCCCGCCACGGTCCCGTGTCGCCTCGCAGAACCCACTAAACCACGCGACAGATCACGACCTTCAGATATTCAGACTCAGGACACGTGGCAGAAATCGGATGGTCCGGTGGCTGACCGTGCTGCTCAAGAATCTGAATATCGCGACCAGACTGCCGCGCCGTCTCTGAAATCACCTCCATGAACTCCGCGCGAGTCACCAGACCGGAACAGCTGCAGGTCACCAGAATGCCGCCTGGACGAACCACTCGCACCCCCAGCTCGTTGAATCGCAGATAACCGTTCAGTGCTCGGTCAATTCCACTGCGAGTTCGAGCCATCCGCGGCGGATCCAGAATCACCACGTCGAACTGACGACCAACCTCCACAAATCCTTCCAGAGCAGTCCGGACGTCCTCATTCAGATACTCACAACGTTCAGCCACACCGTTGAGGCGAGCGTTTTCGCGAGCCAGCAGCAGTGCCGCTTCCGATGAATCTATCCCGACGACCGACTTCGCTCCGCCCAGTTTCGCAGCCGCAATACCGAAGCCACCAGAGAAACAAAATGCATCGAGCACACTGGCCCCGGCCGCATACCGCGCCACTGCCGCTCGATTGTCCCGCTGATCCAGATAGCAGCCCGTCTTCTGGCCATGTCGCACATCCACACCAAACTGCAGGCCATGCTCAGATATAAACAGCGGACTGGCAGGCTCCACTCCCGTCAAAAGCCCGTCCACAACCTCCAGACCCTCAGCCTCACGCATCCCCTTTTCTGTTCTCAGCCAGATGCCCGTCGGACGACATTCCGCCTGCAAAGCCTGCAGAATCGACTGACGATGCTGATACAGCGCCAGACTGGTGAACTGCACAAGCAGACAGCCACCATACTGATCTACTGTCAGACCAGACAACCGATCAGACTCACTGAAAATCAGTCGACAGCCACAGTCCGCGGCCTGCAAATCGAACAACCCCCGACGCAACTGAACAGCCTGCTGCACCCGCGCTGACCAGAATGCCGCATCCAGTGGTTGCTGCACATCCCACGAATACAGTCTGACAACAATTCGACTGTGGGGATTGTACAGCCCCCACGCAACAAAATGCCCCTCAGCACTGATCAGCCGCACAATACTGCCGGCCTGCAATGGCTGCTCGCTGCCAGCATTCACATGATGCACAGCACCCGCAAATACCCACGGATGACGACCAAAAAAGGGCTGTGCTCTGCGAGCCTTCAGCACTACCTCCGCCGGACCCTGCGATTCACGAATCGCAAACTGACGCTCTGAGTCTTCCGCAGCCGACATGCCTGAAACATTTCCTGATTGAATGACCAGCCAGACCGACGATTGTCAGTCCCCACCACGCAGAACTCGCTGCTCCATCTCCTGCAGATACGCCAGCAGCCGATCCCGCTCGTTCGCCAGATGACGCACTCGCAGCAACGAACGCACTCGAGTTCGCAGCTCCAGACGATTCACCGGTTTTGACAGAAAGTCATCACAGCCGGCATGGACCGCTTTCTCAATGTCGCCCGGTTCATTCAGAGCCGTCACGATCAACACAGGTATTCCACGTCGTGCTGGATCAGACTTCAGCTGACGACAGACCTCATACCCGCTCATCCGCGGCATCATGATGTCCAGCAGAATCAGATCCGGCTGATGCTGCTCAACCATCTGAATCGTCTGCTGACCATCCGCTGCCATCAGAATCTCATATCCCTCATCCGCCAGATACGCTTCCAGAAGCTCACGGTTCTGCTGAATATCGTCAGCAATCAGAACACGAGAAGACGAAATGTCGACATCAGATGTCTGCATGGCCCTCAACACCCTTAAGTACACTCAGCGGCTGTACCGGAATACTGACCGAAATACAGACCGACCTGCACAGCTTCCTGCCACGTCGGTCCAGGCGAGCCCGAATCAGCCGAACAATTCGGACTCGCCTGATCACTACCATCGCTGCCAACACATACAAGCCACCTTACAGCGGACGCACTACCGAAATCGGGCGAAGATAGTCATCCAGAGTCTCCGGGCTGACAACCCCACCACCCATTCCGCTCTTGCCAATACCGCCGTAAGGAACACCATGCACAATCACGTTGTGAGCATTGATCCAGCCGTTCCCGGCACGAAACGCCTCTGCCACGCGAGCACACCGCTGCAGGTCCTTTGACCACACGCTGTTGCCCAGACCATACTCAGTGTCATTCGCCAGCCGAACACCCTCTTCCTCCGATGCAAATGGAGCAAGAAAGGCCACTGGCCCGAAGATCTCTTCACGTGCTGCCACGTTGTTCAATGAACCCGCCAGCAATGCCGGCTTCACGTAAAAACCATTGCGCCCAGCGACCGTGCCAGCACCACCCTCCAGCACGAGATCCGCGCCGTCTGCCACACCCTTCTGCAGATAACCCAGGACGCGGGCCTGCTGTTTGGCGTTGACCACCGGTCCCATCTGAGCACCGTCGTCAAACTGATACCCAATCTGTACCGACTTCATCCGCTTCACGCACTCACCCACGAAGTCGTCGTAGATGTCACGCTGAACCAGCCAGCGAGTCGCATCGCAGCAGACCTGACCCGTATGGAACGTAATCGCGTTGACCAGCGCCTGAGCAGTCTCGGGAATGTCCACATCGTTGAACACCACCGCCGCACCCTTGCCACCCAGCTCGCACTTCACCGGAATCAGATTCCGACCAGCCGCTTCCGCAACCAGACGCCCAACTTCCGGTGAGCCTGTGAAGCTCATGCGACGGAACCGCGGATTCTGAGATACCGCCGCACCGGCTGTCTCGCCATAACCCGTCACCACATTCAGCACACCCGCCGGCAACAGATCCAGCTGCTGCACGATGTGACACAGGTACAATGCGGACAGTGGAGTATCTTCAGCGGGCTTCAGCACGCAGGTATTGCCCGCCGCCAGGGCCGGTGCCAGACCCCAACCCGCCAGCAGAAACGGGAAGTTCCAGGGAATAATGAACCCGCAGGCACCCCACGGATGCCGAGTCACCCAGGCCTCGTGCTTCTTCACGGCAATCACCTGCCGATAATTAACCGCCTGAGCAAGGTCTGCGAAATAACGGAACGTATCAATGAAGTTCTGAATGTCGCCCACAGCCTGCGAATAGATCTTGCCGCAGTCCAGCGCTTCCACCTGAGCAAATTCATGAATTCGGGATTCCACGGCATCCGCAATTCGATGCAGCTTCGCCGCCCGCTCTGCAACCGGCATCGCAGCCCAGCCACTATTGTGGAATGCGTCAACCGCAACATCTACTGCACGATCCACATCCGCCTTCTGCAGACTGGTCACCGTCGCGATCTTCGCCCCTGAACCGGGGTCCAGCACGTCAAACGTTCCGCCGTCTGTCGCCTCAACCCAGCGACCACCGACAAATGACTTATGCAATGCTGTGGCCAGAAACGCACTGACCGCCGGAGCAAGTCCGGAACCGGTCGGAGCAGCAGTGGTGGACATCGTCAAACCCCCAAAAGGAAACAAATCCGTGGAAATACCCGTCAGCGGCAGCAGATCCTGCTCCCACAGCATACCGCGCCGCGACCACGTTTGAAAATCCGCGGGCAGAGTAATTCCGGGTTTGCGACAAGCCCCCTCAATGGCCCTCACCGCCTCCTCGCACAACCCGCAGGTCCCCCCCCAAAAGAATCCCCGTGGCAGGACTTTGTCGGTTTTTCCCGCAGATCCATTCACTCAGCATCGCCGTTTCGATAGGATTCCCCCTGTTTTCGACTGCCCGTGGCAGCGCCCAGCCAGTTGGCTGACGCCCCCCGCGTGCCGTCGCCTGATTCATTTCACCTCCACAGCAGTTGCAGAAGTCAGTGTCACATGGGCAGCATTCCCGCCGGCGAATTCAAAAAAGGCATCAAGGTCCAGATCGAGAACGAACCCTACGAAATGCTTGAATGCAATTTCGTCAAGCCGGGCAAAGGCCAGGCTCTGTACCACACCAAACTCCGCAACCTGATCCGCGGTACGCTGTTCCAGAAAACCTATCGCAGCGGTGACTCTCTCGAAACCGCCGATGTTCACCGCAACGACGGCGTCTACTCCTACCGCGACGGTGACAACTACGTCTTCATGGACAACAGCACATTCGAACAGCACAGCCTGCCAGCCACCATGGTCGCCGACGATATGCGGTGGCTGCTGGAAGGGGCCACGGTGGGACTGCTGTTCTGGAACGGTCAGCTGATTTCCATGATTCCGCCGCAGCAGGTCATCCTCAAAGTCACCTACACAGAACCGGCCGCCCGCGGCAATACAGCCACCAACGTCACCAAAGCGGCAACCCTGGAAACCGGCGTCGAAGTGCAGGTACCTGCCTTCATTAAAGACGGTGATAAGGTCAAAATCGACACCGAATCCGGCTCCTACATGGAACGTATTCAGTCCTGAACCACTGCTGCCGTCTCTCGGTGCCCGTCCGACCATCAGGCCGCGGGCACCGCTCTCCATCAGCTTCTCTGCTTCCGAAAACTGCGTCCAAACCGCATGTCTCAGACCGCTCAAGATCAAACTGCGGATTCCGCTCCAACAGCAGACCAGCCACGGCACAACGGTCGGCTGTACATCGAAACCGTTGGCTGCCAGATGAATATGCTGGACAGCGAACTGGTCGTGGCTGCCCTCCGTCGTGATGGATACCAGCTGGCCGATAATCCCAAAGATGCAGACACCGTTCTGTTCAATACCTGCAGCGTTCGAGAACACGCAGAACACAAAATCTACAGCGCCCTCGGGCGACTGAAGTACAGTAAACGCAACCGCCCCCAGAAAGTGATCGGGGTCATCGGCTGTATGGCTCAGAAAGATCAGGAATTGATCTTCCAGAAAGCCCCGCACGTCGATCTGATTGTCGGCACCGGGCAACTGGCGGAAATCCCGCGTCTGATCCGCGAAGCCCGAACGGCAGATCAGCAGCCCCGCCTCACTGCACTCAGCCTCGGACGCGCCGATGGATCAAGACTGCAGGTCTCAGACAGCTTCCAGAGCTACGATCCGTTACGCGATCCGGAAATGCGGCCCACGCCGTTTCAGGCTTTCGTCCGCATCATGATCGGCTGCGACAAATTCTGCACCTATTGTGTTGTGCCCGCCACTCGAGGCCCCGAACAAAGTCGTCCGCCCGAACACATCGTCCAGGAAGCTCGTGTCCTTGCCGATCAGGGCGTGCGTGAAATTACACTGCTGGGTCAAACCGTCAACAGTTATAAGTACACCGAAAACGGTCGCATCGTACGGCTCTCAGAACTGCTGCTGAGACTGCACGACATCACCGGCATCGAACGCATCCGCTTCATTACCAGCTTCCCCAGGGACATGAGCACGGATCTGCTGCAGGCCGTGCGTGACCTGCCAAAGGTCATGAAATATCTGCACGTACCTGCTCAGTCCGGCTGCAACGAAGTCCTCCGCCGCATGAAACGCGGATACACCGTCGAAGACTATCGGGAAATGATGGGACGCATCAACGACATCATTCCCGGGTGCGCTGTTTCCAGTGACTTCATCGTCGGCTTCTGCGGAGAAACAGAAGAAGCCTTCCAGAAAAGTCTGCAGCTGATCCGGGAATGTCGGTTCAAAAACAGCTTCATCTTCAAGTACAGCCCGCGCACCGGCACCAGGGCCGACGAAATGTACCCCGATGATGTTCCGGAAGACGTCAAACGTCGCCGAAACAATGAAATGCTGGAACTGCAGAATCGCATTTCCGAAGAAGACAATGCTGAATTCATCGGTCGTCGAGTGGCCATTCTCGTTGAAGGTCCCAGCAAATCGGCCGCCCGTCGCGCCGCCCGCGAAGGACTACCCGCTGATGCTGCAGGAACCCTGCCACTGCTGCCACTGTCAGGACAGGTCCAGCACCACGATCAGCAGCACAATCAACACCATGGTCACCACCACGACCCCGAACGTGGCGTGCTTGAACACGCTGGAATGGCCGAACCCACGCAACTGCAGCATGCCTCCGCAGCCGCAGAACAACTGACCTTCCAGCTCACCGGAAGGACCGAGTGTGATCGCATCGTCGTGTTCGATGGCAATCCGCGACTGATCGGTTCGCTGGCAGAAATTGAAATCAATGACTGCACCAGTACCACACTGATCGGCTCAATCGTCACCCGGGAAATGCAGTTCGGCTCTGGCAGCATCCTGCCAATCCTGGTCTGAACCACTCCGCAGGCTCGGCCGCATCGCATTGTTCCCTGCCACCTGCCGCACGCAGTAGGCGCTGTCACATTCAATACCTGACCACCTGATTTCCCGGCAGTCGGCGAATCAGGCGACGCACCTCCAGTACCGTCAGCGTTGCCAGAATCTGAGGCGACTGCTGCTCACGACCACGCAGCACGGCGTCCACAGAACACGGCTGCAGACCGATCTGATTCAGGACTTCCTTCTCAATCGTATTCAGCGACAGCTCACGCGGTTGGACTACCGTCTCAGTTCTCGACACTTGCGCCGGTTGCGGCAATGGCCCCAGTGCCTCCAGAACGTCATCTGCATGCCGCACAAGCTGCACACCGTCCCGCAGCAGTTCCAGACACCCGGCACTGGCCAGACTGTCCACCGGTCCAGGCACAGCAAACACATCTCGCCCCTGCTCAAGTGCATGGCGAGCCGTATACAGGGCCCCCGAACGTCTCGAAGCCTCGATCACAACAACCCCCAGAGACAACCCGCTGATGATTCGATTGCGCTGCGGAAACAACCCCGGCAGCAGCTGCTGATGATGTGACATCTCACTTAACAACGCCCCCTGCTGCACAACTTCAGCAGCAAAGTCAGAATGCTCCGGAGGATAGATGTTCTGTACCCCGGCCGGCAGAATCGCCAGAGTTCGGCCACCAGCCCGCACCGCCGCTCGCTGCGCCGCCTGATCAATGCCTCGCGCTAATCCACTGACAACTGTCAGACCTGCCCGCGCCAGCGATGCACCCAGACGCTCTGCCTGACGCAGACCATACGCTGTGCAGCGACGCGATCCCACAATCGCAATCGCCAGCTCATCCTGCGGCAGCATTACACCACGCTGAAAAAGAATTCGCGGATAATCACAGATCTCCAGCAGCCTGCGAGGATACCCGGGGGTTCCCGATAGCAGGGGACGAATCCCCAGCGATTGACACTCCTCAAGCACACGGTCCGCTTCCGCCAGCCACGTCGGACTCTGCAGCGCTGTCGCAATCTTCGCACTGACACCGCTGGCTTCACGCAAATCCTGCACAGACTGCCGCAGTACGGCCGCACAGGAACCAAATACCGCTGTCAGTTCCGTCTGCAGCCGAGGCCCCACACCCGGAACCAGCCCAAGGGCAATCGCAGCCTGTAACTCGGAATCAGCCACAGAAGTTTCACTGTTCATACTGCCGTCCCGTCTGCCTGTGACCGGTCGGCGTCCCTGCTTATTCGCCCGCAGTCAGCGTTCCATGACTGCGGTCAATCTGCCCGTTTCGGATCAACAGCCGCAACTCACCGCGACAGCCCGAACGACCTGCTTCCAGCCAGTCGTCCACCGAAAACTGAAATACTGCCAGCGTCGCAGGCGGTACACTGAACGCACTGCAACTCCAGCAGCACATCAGCATGGCCATTCCCGGATTATGCCCCACCACCAGAATCCGATCCTCGTCCGGGGACGCCTCATAACGCGCTGCATCGGCAAACACATCTGCAGCAGCCCCGTACAGTCCACGCTGCAACTGCACCGGAATCCCGGAACCAAACCGACGCTGGATGTCCACAACAGGATCCGCTGCCGAAAAATCCGGTGGCGAATGACCAACGACAGACTCACGCACCAGCACAGCAGTCTGAGTCGTTCGTAAGGCCGACGATGCTACGATTCGCTGCGGCATCACACCCAGCTGCTGCAGCAGCAGCCCGGTCTGCCACGCCATGGCCACACCCGCCGCAGTCAGAGGCCGATCAATGTCGGACTGCCCCCGCTCCGCTTCCGCTGCTTCCGCATGTCGCATCAGCAGTACAGTCTTCACCGTAGCAGCACCTTGTTACCAGGGAGGAATCAAACAACGCCTGCGTTACATTAAGTATTACCGCCAGGTGTGCAAGACTATTCCAGTCGAATCCAACGGACTCTGTCGTTGCAGCGCAGAAAATAACGAGTTGTTGATAAAAGACAACATTCAGCAGACTCCGCATTCAGAGCCGCTGAATGCCACACAATTACTGCTCCAGCAAAGCCTGCACCTCGTCAGCCACATTGGCCGGTGCCCCCACAAACTCACGCATCTCTTCAGCCGAAGAAAACACCCAGATCCGCCCGCGGAACAGTGCCGCATGCTCCAGATCACCCTGCACGCGACGATTCGCCTGCAGCAGCGTCAATGCACAGTCGCCATCCAGCATCGGCCAGTAACGCTGTGGATTCGATGAAAACATCTCCAGCTCCTCCGCTGTCGCAAAGTACAGCAGTTGCCCCTTCCATTTCAGCTGATGCCTGGAACTACCCGCCACCACGGCTCGTGCATCACGGGCGCTAACCAGCGAGTTCCCGTCGAATGCCGGCTGCAGCGGACCTGCTGCCACTGGACCACCGGTTCGACCAGCACCACTCAGCCCCGTCGCCGCACGCGCCGGTTTCGCGCCAACAATACCGGAATTCACCGGAGCACTGCGATGCACCACCGCCGGCTCCTCCGCATCGCTCCAGTCATCCGGATACGTGGCGGCATCTGTCTGCCCCCGGCCAACTGTCGCCTTGCGCACTGCTTTTGCCGGCTGACGAAATTCCTCAGGTTCCACAATCTCCGGTGACCTGCTGCCAGGGCTTTCGCCGGACTGTCGCTCACGAGCATTCACATACTCTTCAGGCTCCACCGGAAACTCCGGCAGTTCTTCATCGGAACTGCCATTCCCTGATCGACTGATGGATTTCACAGGCAGGCGGGAATCCCGCGTGGCCGTACTGGGTGTTGGTGTTCTGGCGACCGGGGCTTTCGCCGCCGGGGCCTTTGCTGGTGGCGTCCGCGTGCCACCGGCAAGTTCTGGAGACGAACGTTTGGCTGCAGCAGACGGCGTCCGACTGTTTGCGGCCGGTGTTCTGCCGGCATTTGCAGCGGCTGGTGGAGTCCGTGTCCCCGCTGCCGCAGATGACGGCCGCGAGGCTCGCGACTGCGGCGTCCGCGAGGCATTCTGACGCTCCGCCCGATCCAGATGCGTCATCATCGCTTCGGCTGTCTGAAAACCCGAAATACGGTGAATGACTTCCAGCTTCGGAGAAACCACCAGCACCGTCGGCAGACCCCTGATCTCAAGATCATTCAGCAGGTCTTTGTGCTCGTCTGCATCCACCAGCACTGTCACAAAGCTGGAACTGACTCGTTCAGCCAGCGCGGGGTCTGTCCACGTTCCCTTTTCCATCCGCTTGCAATACGAGCACCAGGAGGCCGTAAACTGCATCAGCACCGGTTGTCCCGACTGGGAGGCTTCACGCAGTGCCGCCTCGATGTCCGTCTGCCACGGAATCTGTTCAGCTCTGGCCAGACCAGAACAGCAGATCATCAGACAGACACTGAAAAGGGCAGTCAGAGTCGGCATTCCACGCATGATGTAGCTCTGTATCTCGTTGATGTTCCGATGCCGCTGTCCTGACAGACACGGCGCGCGTGCCCTCAGACAGCAGACGCATCTCTCTATCGGTTGGAACTTCGAGTTCTAACACTCACGCTGCCCGCAAAAGCTGCCTGATTGGAATATTCGTCGCTGTTCAGCCACCCAACACTTCCGCAATGATGGGCAACCGGGGCTCGAACGGCAGTTTCTGCCAGTCGCCGTAAACACCTCGCCCGGCCGACCACCATTCCGCAGAATTTGCTGGCCCGTATTCCCGCCTCTGATCGACTGCCAATTGGACCGGGGCGCGAATTGCGTTTCCCCGCACCTCACGACAGACTGAACCAACTGACCTGACTCCTTTTCTCAAGCTGTGAAGATCACCGTGCAGGTACTTGGACTGGATATCGGAGGCGCAAATATCAAAGCTGCTTCCTCCGACGGCAATTCGGAACAACTCCCCTTTGCCATCTGGAAATCGCCCGAACAGCTGGCCGATCGCCTGCGTTCGCTGCCGCTGCTCAGCAGCCTTCAGCCCGGGCTTGTCGCACTCACAATGACAGCCGAACTGGCGGACTGCTTTCCCACCCGCGCTGCAGGCGTACGGTTCATTGTGCAGGCAGTGACGTCGGTATTTCCGCAGATTCCCGTGCGAGTCTGGCTGACTTCGGGAGAATTCTGCACCGCCGAAGAGGCGTACGATCTGACCGAACTGGTGGCGGCCGCCAACTGGCACGCACTGGCCACGTGGGCAGGCCGTGCAGTGCCTCAGGGGCCCGCCCTGTTGATCGACGTCGGCTCCACAACCACCGACCTGATCCCGCTGTCCGATGGGACTCCACTGCCGACCGGACTCAACGATCTCCAGCGCCTTGCGACTGGTGAACTGCTGTATTCCGGAGTGCGTCGTACACCTGTATGCGCCATCGTCCGCAGCCTGCCAATGCAGCTGTCAGAGGATCCAGAACCGCAGCTCATTCCCATCGCTGCCGAGTTCTTCGCTGCAACTCAGGATGTGCACCTGTTGACCGGCAGTCTGCCGGAAGAGCCTGAATCCACAGACACGGCCGATGGTCGCCCGGCAACTCGCGAAGCTGCGCTGAACAGACTGGCACATCAGTTGTGCTGCGATGCCACCGACCTGACTCCCGCTCAGCTTACTGCAGCAGCCGAATTCGTATCCGAACAGCAGCTGCAGCAGCTGCAGGCAGCCATCAGACGCCGCATCAATGAACTTGCCGGACAGCACCCGCAGCAGTCACACAGTATTCGAGTACTGCTCAGTGGCAGCGGGGCATGGCTGGCAGCTCGGGCACTGGAAGAAACACCGGATTCCCGCGTTACCGAGATTCTGAATCTGTCCGAGATGTTTGTCAGTGGCGTAAGCACCTGTGCCCCGGCTTTCGCCGTAGCCCGCCTTGCAGCAGAACGCTGCTGGGATGATCTGCTGCCACTTGTTGAGTGGCACAGCTGAAGAGACCAGAGATGCCCCATCGATCACTTTCGATTCCCCTGCACAATCGCTATCTGGTTCCGGCTCATCCGGGGCGAGTTCCGCATCTGTTTACAGATGTCCTGATTATTGGTGGTGGCATTGCGGGAATTCGGGCAGCTCTGGCGGTCGATCCCTCCCTGCGAACGATAGTGATCACCAAGGACTCCCTGCAGCACTCCAACAGCGCGTATGCTCAGGGTGGAATTGCCGGAGCACTTGACCCACTTGACGACTTCGCCAGCCACATGTCAGATACCCTCGCAGCCGGCAAGGGTTTGTGTCATGCCGATGTCGTGGATCTGGTCGTACGCGAGGCACCGCAGCGGATCCGTGAACTGGCCCAGTTCGGCGCCCAGTTTGATCGTGTTGATGGGGCCCTCGCTCTGACACTCGAGGGCGGGCACAGCCATGCCCGCGTTGCTCATGCACTGGGCGATGCCACCGGTATGGAAGTCATGCGGGCTATGAATCAGCTCGCACAGTCGCAGCCGCATGTTGACTTCTGGCCCGGAACCTTCACGCTTGATCTGCTCACTGAAGACGGTACCTGTCGCGGCGCAATTGTCTGGAATCAGAATCATGGACGCACCTTTATCTGGGCTAAGCAGACAATTCTCTGCACAGGCGGGGCAGGGGCTCTGTATCGAGAAACAACCAATCCGCAGATTGCCACAGCAGACGGTCATGCCGCTGCACTGCGGGCCGGATGTGTTGTCCGCGACATGGAATTCATGCAGTTCCATCCCACGGTCCTGTATATCGCTGGCAGCTCTCGCCATCTGATTACTGAGGCAGTGCGCGGCGAAGGCGCACACCTCGTCGATTGCCACGGACACCGCTTCATGGCCGACTATGATGCGGCGGGAGAACTGGCTCCGCGGGACGTTGTCAGCCAGGCCATCACCGCACAGATGGCTCGCACTCAGCATCCCTGTGTCTACCTCGATCTGTCGTCCATCGGAGCGGACAAGGTGCGGCAGAGATTTCCGCACATCGGTCGTGTCTGTGCCGATTTCGGGCTCGACCTGACTCGGGATCGTGTTCCGGTCAGACCCGGAGCGCATTATATGATCGGCGGGGTCATCACGGATCTCGAAGGTCAGACATCACTTCACAATCTGTGGGCCGCTGGTGAAGTGACTTCGACCGGCCTGCACGGAGCCAACCGACTGGCCAGTAACAGCCTGCTGGAAGGTGTCGTATTCGGACTGCGCTGCGGCGTCAATGCATCCAATGCAGCTCTTGGAATGCCTGACACCTTCACTGTCCCGTCCATCAACTGGCAGCCGGAACGACGCGATCTGCATGAACATGAACAACTTGATATCTCCGATATTCGCAACTCGCTCCGCAGTCTGATGGGTCGCAGCGTCGGGATCGTTCGGAATGAGCAGGACCTCGCAGCCGCCTGCAGTCAACTCGACTTCTGGTCCGGCTATGTCTGTCGTCGCGTGCTGACCGAGCAATCGGGCTGGGAGCTGCAGAACATGATGCTGGTGGGCCGAGCTATGGCGGCCGCGGCACTTGAACGTCGCGAAAGTCGCGGTGTACACTCGCGATCCGACTTCCCGACTCCCCTCGAGTCTGAACGCACCCATATTGAGGTTCGCTGCCAGGCTGCCACTTAATGCAGCTTTGACAGCATCAGGGAGTACCGCCCCAATGCACGCAATACTGCTCAAATTCCTGCTGCTGGTACTGTTTCAGGCTGGCGGCGGAGGTGACTTCGGCAGCAGTGGCAGCAGTAATTTTGGTGGCGGTGCTTTTGGGGGATCGGACACCTCAGATTTTACGTCAGGGGATTACTCCAGCGGTGGTCGATCAGGACCGCTGACGACAGCCGAAGCGGTCTTCTGGTGCCTCGTTGTGGCAGCCATTCTCGCATACAAACTGTACGAAATCTGGAATACATCCGCGCCGCACGCCATCACACGCGACGTCCGGGAAGGCCTGAAACGGCAGCAAAAAACGATCCGCGAACGGTTCCTGCACGAGATCCGTCAGGCAGACCCTGAGTTCTCTGAGCAGCAGTTTCTCGATCGCTGCTCACAGGCCTTCGCACTCATCCAGAAATGCTGGTCCCTGCACAATCTCGGTGAATGCCGTGCCCTGCTGTCTGATGCCGTTTTTGAACGATTTCAGCTGTATCTCAAAATGCAGCAGGCCGCAGGAATTCATCATCGCATCGATCACCTCGACATTTCCGAATCCCGCATCGTCGCAATCAGCACCGACGCTCCGTTCGATACCATCCATGTTCAGTTCACGGCATCGGCACTGATTCGTGAAGAATCCGTCACGAAGATGCATCAGACGGCCTGGCAGGTGCCGCGGAAAACGTTCTCTGAAGTCTGGACCTTCGTACGTCGCCGAGGTGTTCAGACCAGTCAGCAGCGTTCACTGCTGGTCGGTCAGTGTCCGCACTGCGGTGCCCGGCTGCAGCTGAGCGACGGTTATCAGTGCTCGCACTGCCAGTCCCACGTGCACGCCGGCTTCGACGACTGGGTCCTCTGCGAAATCACCCAGGATACCGAATGGATCGTGTCGGAATCCACGGCAGATATTCCCGGCTGGCACGAACTGCAGCAGCGTGACCCGGCACTCAGCCTGCCCCAGCTTGAAGATCGAGCGTCAATTGTGTTCTGGCGCAGCCTGCTGTCACTCTACTTCAAAGATCCACAAATCGCTCTGCCCGTGCTGCCCGCACACAATCCCTCAATCCCCGCCAGCTGGCTCGTCACCAATGACGGCTTCTGGCTGCGGCCAGCCGTTGGATCGGTGCAGCTGCTGCGTTGTGAACCCGGACACAGTGATGGCGAATTTGATCGCGCTGTCATCCTGATTCGCTGGTCGGGCACCCGCGCCTGCGGCAATCGTATCCAGCCACAACTGCTCAGTCGACAGATGGTGTATCCACATGAACTGACACTGATCCGCAAACGCGGCGCTCAGTCAAAACTTGAAAGCACTTTTCACTCATTCAGCTGTCGCGCCTGTGGTGCACCGATCGACGTACGGGGCGCCGCCAGCTGTCGCTGGTGCAGCCAGTCTCTGAATGATGGCAGCTATGACTGGGTGCTGGAATCTGTCGCTCCGCACGGCCTTTGGCAACCCATGACCGGCCGCAGAGTGTCACCACAGCCCGCCACAATGCCGGCAGCGGATGTTGATCCGGACAACGTTCCACCTGCCTTACCCATCTGGCAATCAGTCAATGCATGGCAGCAGACGACGCTGCCCCCTGACCAGATTCTTGCCTGCACCGCCGCCATGATCCTCGCAGACGGACGAACGACCGAGGCTGAATCGCAGCTGCTCAGCCATCTGGCAGCACAGTTCGGGATGACGGACGAACAGCGGCAGCAGGCTGTCAGCATGGCGGAAACCGCCCTGCAGCAACCCCCATCGCCCGACCAGCTGCAGGTGTTCCTGCACGACCTGATTCGCGTGGCCTTTGTGGATGGAACTGTGACTCGTGAAGAACGAGCAATCCTGAAACGGTTGTCGGCACCGCTGAACTGGACCGCCGCCCAGCTGAATCGCGAGATTCAAAACGTACGCAACAGCGTCATCAGGCAGAGCAGGTCCGCAAAGCCGAAGCAGGGGTCCTGACGCTGAAACCCCCACCAATCTCAGCATTACCTCAACGAATCCACACCGATTTTTATTGCAATCTCAGAAACTGCTGATCCTGCCGAAAACTGCACTGCCGGATCACAGCATTCTGAGATAGCATGCGGTCCTGGCCTCAGTGTCCCGAAACCGAGGGTCTCGCAGTTTCGCAACTTCAGCGGCAGCGTACCAGCACATGGCTCGAATTCTTGTCACCGGCGCAGCCGGATTCATCGGAATGCATACGTCCGCAGCCCTGCTGGCACGCGGTGACCAGGTCGTTGGAATTGATAACCTGAATGACTATTACCGGCCACAGCTGAAGCTGGATCGACTGGCCCAGTTGACCAGTCAGCCCGAGTTCTCGTTCCAGAAACTGGCGCTGGAGGATCGCGCAGGGATTCAGCTGCTGTTCCAGCAGTATTCCTTTGATTCCGTTATTCACCTTGCCGCTCAGGCCGGCGTCCGCTATTCACTGACCAATCCGCACGCCTATGCTGATTCCAATCTGACCGGGTTTGTCAATATTCTCGAAGCCTGTCGCCATCACCGCATTCGTCACCTGACCTACGCTTCCTCCAGCTCTGTCTACGGTGCCAATCGAAAATCGCCGTTTTCCGTTGAAGATCGAGTCGATCATCCGGTCAGCCTGTATGCCGCAACCAAAAAAGCCAATGAGCTGATGGCTCATACCTACAGCCACCTGTTTGGCCTGCCCACAACCGGACTGCGATTCTTCACAGTCTATGGCCCGTGGGGACGACCGGATATGGCCATGTGGCTGTTCACTGAAGCCATCCTTGCCGGACGTCCCATCGATGTCTTCAACCATGGTCAGATGCAGCGTGACTTCACATTCATAGATGACATTGTGGAAGGCGTGATTCGGACCAATGACCTGATCCCCCAGTCGTCGAAGCCGCTGGCCGATCAGCAGTCCGGTACTGCAGCCCCTTATCGAGTTTACAACATCGGCAATAACCAGCCGGTGCAATTGCTGCGGCTGATCGAAGCGTTAGAGCAGTCGATCGGGCGTACTGCTGAAAAACGGTTCCTGCCGATGCAGCCCGGTGATGTCGAATCGACCTGCGCTGATATCACCGCCCTGCAGGCCGCTACAGGCTTCCGGCCCGATACTCCCATCGAAGTCGGGGTGCAGAAATTCGTGGAATGGTACCACAGCTACCATCAGCTGACTGACCACACCAGCAATTGACCACGCCCGCAGCCGGCCAGCGTCAACAGTCGCCCGGATCCGATTTGCCACCAGCTTATGTTCTGCTGCGATTTCTGCTAGACTATCGCCGCAGTTTCCTGCTGTCCTCACTGCCTCGGCTCTGCTCGGATCCCCTGCCATGTCCCGCTTGCTCTGCCTGTTCAGCACCGCATCCTGCTCACACTTCATGCTGTTTCTGCTGCTGACCGGTATTTTTCCAATCGTCACAGCCGCTCAGGACACAGCTGCCACTGCCAATGATTTTGATACACAGATCGCTCCGTTGCTGGCTGCTCACTGTCTCAGCTGTCACGGCTCCGAAGATCCCGAAGGAGGCCTGAATCTGACGACCCGAGCAGGACTTCTGAAAGGTGGTCAGTCCGGAACAGCCTTCAACATGGATCAGCCCTCGAATAGTCTCCTGCTGCAGCGAATCCTGAAGAATGAAATGCCACCAGAGCAGCCCCTGTCAGCAACTGTTCAGAAGCAGCTGGCCAACTGGATTCAAACGGGGGCTCACTGGGGCACCGAACCCATCGATCCATTTCGCTACTCCAGTGAGACTCGCGCAGGTTTTGACTGGTGGTCATTGCAGCCACTGCCTGAAATCGCAGCCCCCACAGAGAACGGCCTGCATCCGATCGATGCATTTGTTGACGCTCGCCTCCTGGCTCAGGGCTTACAGCGCTCACCACAGGCCGATCGCCGCACATTGATTCGACGCCTGTCGTTCGATCTGCTGGGACTGCCACCCGATCCAGCTGACGTCACTGCATTCCTGGCAGACAACAGTCCGCATGCGTGGGAACTCCTCGTTGATCGCATGCTGCAGTCACCGCATTACGGTGAACGCTGGGCACGTCACTGGCTGGATGTCGTCCGGTTCGGCGAAAGCAACGGCTTCGAATATGATGAACCTCGGGATAATGCGTGGCCCTACCGCAACTGGCTGATCGATGCCTTCAATCAGGATCTGCCCTACGATCAGTTTGTGCGACTGCAGATTGCCGGAGACCTGCTGCAGCCGCAGGATCCCGCTGCTGCGGCTGCAGCAGGATTTCTCGTGGCTGGTGCCCACAATACAACACTGCCATCCAGTGAAAGGATGCGGCAGTCCATGGCTCAGGACGAAATGGAGGACCTTGTAGGAACAGTCGGACAGACTTTCCTTGGACTGACAGTCAACTGTGCACGCTGCCACGACCACAAATTCGATCCGATCACAGCGCGCGAATATTATGCGTTCGCAGCGGCACTCGCAGGAGTCCGACATGGCACCCGCGACCTGCCGACCCCACTGAGTCCGCTGCAACAGCAGCAGCTGCAGCAGGCAGAAGAATCGCTGGTGTCTGCGGCACAGCAGCGTGAACAGCTGCTGGCCCCGATCACAGCAGCCATCATTGCCAAACGCCGTGCTGGAAAGCCACCCGCCACCATTCCACCACAGCCCATGGCAGCCTGGGAGTTTGATGGAGATCTGCGGGACAGTATCGGACAGTTGCACGGAACAGCTCGCGGTTCCGCACAGATCGTCGCCGGCAGTCTGCAGCTGGACGGCGCTGAATCCTTTGTGGAAACTCCACCGATTACTCGCGAAATCCGCGAAAAAACCCTCGAAGCGTGGGTCCGACTTGCGACGCTGGAGCAGGGCGGGGGCGGCGCCATCAGTCTGCAGACCACCGACGGTGTCCTGTTCGACGCCATCGTCTTTGGCGAGCGTGAACCGCGTCGCTGGATGGCAGGCAGCAATGGCTTCGTCCGCACATCGCCGTTCAATGGACCGGAGGAAACAGAAGCGACCGAACGTTTTGTACACGTGGCGATTGTTTACCAGCAGGATGGGACAATCGTCGGATATCGCGAAGGTCTGCCCTATGGTGCCCCCTATCGTCCGGGCGACCTGCAGACCTGGGCAGCCGGCTCCTCGCACTTCATCTTCGGACTGCGCCATGGTCCCCCGGGGGGCAACCGTCTGCTGCAGGGCAGTCTTGATCGAGTCCAGTTTTACGATCGTGCGTTGACGGCCGATGAAATTGCGGCCTCCGCATTTGCTCGCGGTACCTTCAGCATCCCGCAGGCTGAACTGCTGGCTGCCATGACCGCCGAACAGAAAACACTGCTGCAGAAACTGGATCAGCAGCGTGCCTCGGCAGAAGCCACTCGTCGCAACCTGCGCGAACAGCAGCAATCATCGATGTACACCTGCGTCTCGGCCGATCCCGGCATCACTCACCTGCTGAAGCGAGGTGACGTTTCACAGCGCGGCGATGTGGTGGCACCTGCCGGACTGCAGGCAGTGCCAGGCGCACCATCAGAATTCAGCCTTGCCCCAAACTCGTCCGACCACGATCGCCGGACGGCCCTCGCCAACTGGATTGTCAACTCCGACAACCCACTGTTCGCGCGAGTCATGACCAATCGAGTCTGGCACTACCATTTCGGACAGGGACTGGTCACCACACCCGGTGATTTCGGCTTCAACGGCGGCCGACCCAGCCACCCCGAACTGCTCGACTGGCTCGCCGGTGAGTTCCAGCGCAGCGGATTCCTGCTCAAACCGCTGCATCGACTGATCGTCACCTCCGAAACATGGAAACAATCATCACTGCCACGTCCCGATGGGCGTCAGATCGATGCCGACAATCGCCTGCTCTACCGACGCACTCCGCAGCGGCTGGAAGCTGAGGCGCTGCGAGACGCGATGTTGTGTTCCGCCGGTCTGCTGGATCGCACTGTAGGCGGGCGTGGCTATCGAGATATGCGACACTTCAAATTCAAGGGCAGTAATTTCTACGACCCACTGGTCGAAAATGGAGATGTTGGCTGGCGACGTACTATCTACAGATTCGTGCCTCGCGGAGGACGGAATCCGTTTCTCGACACGTTCGACTGTCCGGACCCCTCCGCAGCCTCACAACGCAGACCCGTGACAACCACACCTCTGCAGGCTCTTGCACTGCTGAATAACGATCTGGTGTTTCGTATCGCAGAGACACTGGCCGATACAGCTCGCCGTCAGACAGGAGACGACACAGTCACTCAGGTTGCATGGATCATTGAAACAACTCTCGGCAGACAGGCATCTGAACAGGAACTGCAGCAGGCCACGCAGTTCAGCAGCGAATTCGGCCTTCCGGCATGGTGCCGAATCCTGCTGAACAGCAACGAATTCATCTACGTTCGCTGAACACTACTCGCCAACCCCGCCAAACTGACTCCAGTCCACCAGTTGAATCTCAGGCTGCAGGATTTCAAGGAAATTTGTCCGGGAACTGGTTTTGACTCCTCGTCCACCACGTGAACTGACCTGATACTTTGTCTGGCCGAAACTCAGCACACTGTCATTGTCATTGCGCACTCGCAGACAGTCACTGGGGCGCGACAACTGCACAATTCCCAGAACCTCGTCGCCGGACTCCAGCTTCAGGCCACGCACACCTTTACCAGCCCCCCCCAGAACCGGAACCTCATCGATCCGAAAGTGCAGCACTCGGGCGCGCTTCGATGCGATGAACATCGTCTCAGCCTCACGCACCAGCTCCACTGCCACCACCTGGTCACCTTTGGCAAGACGACAGAAACGACGACCAGCCTTCGTGGATGCCGTACGAAATGCTTCAAACGGCAATCGCATGATGTTGCCGCTGCGAGTGGCGATCAGCAGAGTCAATCCGACGCCGTCCCCCACACTGTCCAGATCCGGGATGAATCGAGCATCTGTTGTCATCGCCGCCACCACACTCACGCCGTCCTGCATCTTCGCTCGCTTGGCCAGCGGTTCACCGTAGCCAGAAGAAACCGGGATCTGATCGATCGGAAGCGTGTAGGCCACTCCGTCCGAACAGCAGAACACCACGTGATCCAGAGTACTGCCGGGCACCACGGTCAGCACCGTATCACCCTCCCGAACTCGGGTCCGTGAGACACTGCTGAGCTGCCCGACTCGCTTGATCCAGCCATCCTTCGTCACCACGACGTTGGTGTTCTCACGCACGATGTAGGCCTGCGGATCGTATTCGACAACTTCCTCAGCAGAACCCAGCTCGCTGCGACGCCCATCAGCAAAGTCCGTCGCCACCTGCTCCAGTTCCGTGGTGATCAGTTTCCACATTTTAGCCCGCGACTTCAGAGTCGCTTCAATTCGAGCAGCCTCCGCCTGCTTCTCAGCCAGCTCCTCCCGAATTCTGCCGATCTCCAGCTTTGAAATGCGATACAACTGCAGTTCCAGAATCGCGTCCGTCTGCAGTTCATCCAGAGGAAACTCGGCCATCAGCTTCGCAGCAGCATCCTTCTTCCCACTGCTGGCACGAATAATCTTCAGCGCCCGATCAAGGCCGTCGAAGATAATTGCAAAACCCTCAAGGATATGAATCCGACGTCGCAACTGCTCAAGCTGATACTGCAGTCGCCGCTCAACCGTCTGAAACCGAAAATCCAGGAAATACTGCAGCAGCTCCTTCAGACTCAGCACGCGCGGCATCGTCTGACCATTTTCCGCCGGTACAAGGCAGGTCGCATTGTAACTGAAGTTCTGCTCCAGTGACGTATGCTTGTACAGATACGCCATCACCGCCTCGGCGTCCGCTCCCGACTTCAGCTCTATGGCAATCCGCAGCCCGTTTTCTTCGTTCGTTTCATCATTCACGGATTCCAGTTGAGGCAGCTTGCGGGCTGCAATCAGTTCGCCAATCTCCGTCATCAGCGATCCCGTGGCCGCACCATAGGGAATCGAGTGCACAATGATTCGATTCTCAATTCGCCGCCGACCCTCTTCATCAAATCGCCACTCGCCGCGAATCCGAATTGAACCACGACCTGTTTCGTACATCTCACGCAACTGAGCTCGATCAGTGACAATCCGCCCCCCCAGCGGAAAATCGGGCCCCTTGACAAAACGCATCAGCTGCGCAACAGTTGCCTCCGGATTCTCTACCAGATGCACCGCTGCTTTCATCACTTCGCCCAGATTATGCGGTGGCATGCTGGTCGCCATCCCAACCGCAATCCCCGCCGAACCGTTGACCAACAGGGCAGGGAACCGCGCCGGCAGTATCACCGGTTCCTGATCGGCAGCGTCATACGTCGGTCGCATATCCACCGTATCAAAACGCAGCTCACTCATCAGGTTTTCAGACAACCGTGACAGCCGCGCCTCGGTGTAACGGCTGGCTGCTGCACGCAGCCCCATCACCGATCCAAAATTCCCCTGACCCTCTACCAGAGGATATCGCAGAGTAAAATCCTGAGCCAGACGCACCAGCGCCTCGTAAACCGCCACCTCGCCGTGCGGATGAAACGATCCCGTCGTGTCACCGCAGATCTTGGCACACTTGCGAGTCTTCGCGTCTGCTGTCAGACGCAGACGATCGTACATCACATACAGGATGCGACGCTGCACCGGCTTCAAGCCATCACGAACGTCCGGCAGAGCCCGCGATGTAATCACCGACAGTGCATAATTCAGATAGCGACGTCTGGTTTCATCACTGATCGGAACAAACTGCACACTGGCCTCGGGATCCACGGTACCCGTTGAATCATTGCCCCTGCCAGTCGTCTTTCTGCGAGCCACTGCGGCGTCCTTTGCCTGCTGATTTTCAAGGTTCTCCGAGCCAACACCTGCCCGGACAGCCAACCACCCGGATCATAAGGAATCTCGGACAAAATCCACAGATCGACTGACCACACCGACGCGCGAAAACAGGAAATCCAGGCAAAGTCTTCCGACTACACAGGATTTCTGGCGAACGAGCGTTCTGCTGTCTTTCCGGAGCATACAGGCTGCTTGTTTGATTCATTCTCCCGCGGCAAACCGGCCGAATACTTACTCAGGAAAGATTCCAGGGGCAGCGCGCAGACCGCGATTTCCCCCTGAAAAAATCATCGTTTTCTCAGGTCCGGAAGGATTCCGGACGGTTCTGGAAAGCGACGCTCGGCGATCCATGGAGGGGGCTGAAATGTTACGCAGTAGTTTGGTCGCGCTGGCCGTCGGCGTGCTGACAACAGGCAGTCTGCCGGCTGAAGAAAAAGCCTCCGGCAAGCCCGCACCTCAGGGAATTATGAGCTGGCTGCGAAACCGCGGCGACAGCAGCCCCCAGACAAAGGCTCGATCAGCCTCAGCACAGAAGCCCGGCGTTGAACGAGCCGTTGTGAGTGATGCCGAGAAACAGGCTGTGTCAATTCGACGCACCGCCGGCAGCCCACAGGACAATAAATCCACCCGAACCGTCTCGGCACCAGCCCCGGCAGTTCGTCCGACCACCGCCGCGGCTGAACAGCCGCGACCGATCCAGCAGGCTCCCGGAGTACCGAATTCCAGCACCACGGCTGGCCCTCAGTACTTCAGTGCCGTACAGCCCGGCAACGGCATGGCAGCTCCGCTGCACCCCGGCCGCAACTGGCAAACCTATGAGCCAGCCGTCCCGGTTCGCCAGACCGCTGCTGCCTCCTATACCGGCTTTCAGCAGGCACCGGCTCCCGCAGGCCCCGCACAGGCGCTGCCAGGATACCCTCAGACAGGTGCCAGCCTGTACCCGGCACCAGTTGCCGGTATCCCACAGCAGATGGGTGGTGCAGTCATTGCAAATCCTGCTCTGCAGCCCCATGAAATGCTGTACGCTCACCAGTACAAGGCGCTCTACCCTCCCTACTACTACGAAGTCAACGGGGACTGGGTCGTGACGCCGTTTGGTGTCTGGTCACAGGAAAACTGGAAGCTCAAAGGTACTCAGGTTGATGTGAAGTATCGCTCTTCCATCAGCCCCTTCGCTTTCTTCATGCCTCCCGTCAACTGACCAACTGACTGCTTTCACGCAGACCCTTTTTCACAGCGGTCCTTTTCCCAGGCTCTCACTCCGCTCAGGTGGCTTATGATTTCCCCGAAGATGATGTTGCACACTGCTGTTGCTGCATGCCTCGCCTCCATGGCCGGACTCGCTCAGGCCGATGATGAAGGAGTCGTGCGAATTCAAGGTCGTGGTCCGGCCCGTGGTGCTGCCGGCGTGGCAATCCAGCAGACCGGCTTCCTGTTCGGTGACAAGTGTGCCGAAGACGGGAAAGGTGGACCCTGTGCCGAAGGCGATAAGGGTGGACCGTGTGCCGAAGATGGCAAAGGTGGTCCCTGTGCCGAAGGTGATAAGGGTGGACCCTGTGCCGAAAATGGCAAAGGTGGTCCCTGTGCCGAAGGTGGTGCTGGTGGTCCATGCGGTGAAGGCGCCGATCCGGATGCCTGTGCCGAATCGGGACACGCAGCCGGCAAATCCAAAGGCGGGCTGTTCGGTGGCAAAGGTCTGCTGGGTGGCGGTTTGTTCGGCGGTGGCAAGTCGAAAGGCAGCCACAGCGGATCAGGCAACGGTCATGGTACCGGCAGCGGCAACGGAAACGGCCACGGAAATGGTAACGCCACCGGCAGCCATGCGGGCCACGGAGCAAATGGCGGCAACGGCAGCCACAACGGTTCAGGTCATGGAAATGGTTCCGCAGCCAATGCTGCTCATGGATATGGTGCAGGCAACGGTAACGGTTCCATCTACCGCCCCAGTCACCCGAATGACGCCAATCATGGAGCCCACGGCAGCCATGGTCGCCTGTTCGGGCAGCACGGCTTCGGGAACTCCACCACCCATGGAGGCTGGTCTTCCTCACCTTACGGGGGGTCTGCTCATGCCGGAAACGAATTGTGCAATTGTCTGTTCGGATGGGCAATTCCATCAGGAAACTGTGGACAAGGCCTGCCCCTCTTTGGAAAGTATCATACTGTGTATGCAGATAATCCGGGCTACGTGAACCCGGCGGATACTCAGTTGTACGCTACCGGTGCCAATGGGCTGCCTGTCGTCATCCCGACGGCTCCCAATGTCAACTATCAGTACAACTACAGTTCCGGGATGCCATCCAGCCGCATCACAACGCTCGGTACCTGGAATCCACAGACCAGCCCCCAGCGTATGAAGTTTCAAACGTGGTGATTTACCGGCGGTTACCTCGCCGGATAATCACAGGACCGTGACCGAACAGGGAAGAACGGAGCTTCTCTTCAGATTCCTGAATGGATCAGACAGCTTTTTCCGGAGCGTGGCGTTATGAAGATGTTTTCAGCAGCCTGCCTTGCAGTAACAACTGCACTGACCTTTGCAGGCTCGTCCCAGGCTCAGCAGCCCGCCGGATCGGCTCAGGTTCAGGCTGTCACTGTCAGTCACAGTAACTGCCAGCACTGTCAGCACGGTCATCAGCACGCGGGGCAGTGCAACAATCCGGCCTGCCCCCTCAGCCGGTTTCAGGTGTATCCGGACGGCGGGTTTAATCCGCCTGTCAACATGCCCGTGAATTACAATTGGGCACAATACCAGCAGATTGTTCCCGCCCACCCCTACGGAACTCCAGGCGGCGGATTCACGGCTCAGTATCCAATCGTGGCTCAGCCGGCTGATACGGCCCAGGCAGGTTACTACCTGCACAAGGTGCCCATGTGGCAGCCACAACCTGGCATGATTCCTCCCACACCAAATCCGGCACTGTTCCACAATCGCCTGTGCCCCGTCCCGGGACAAACCCCGATTGTGCACCAGCACGTAAGCCGACTGCATGCCTCCGCCAACACTCTGGATTCGCAGGAAGGTGTAGTCCGCATCACTTCCAGTCGCAAGCCCGCAGTTGCTGCAGGACCGGCTGTTCAACTGCCCGTCGAAGCTCCAGTGCCGGTTGTCGCTGCACCAAAACCAGTACCCGCTGCGAAAGCAGTTGCTGCAAAGCCAGTTGCTGCTGCACCCGCAGCCAGCCGTACAGTGGCGGCCCCAGCGGAAAAGACGCCCGTACGAACGGCCAGTGCACCGTCAACTGCAAAGGTTCAGGCAAAGCCCGCTGTGAAGTCCGCTGCACCTGCCCGAAAACCAGCCTTCCGACTCTCGTCACTCTTCGACTAAGCGTCGGTTCGAAACCTCCTCCGCATCGGAAAGCTCTGACAGGCCTCACACTGTCAGAGCTTTCTGAGTTTTACGGAGTCTGTGACACGACAGGTACGCAAGCTCTCCGGCGATGCGACGTCACCCACCCAGAGACAGCTCAGCCAGCCTGCGAAACGGCACTCTTGCCCAGCCGCAGCACCGCATCAACGGAAATAATCGCTGGCTGTAAACAGTCAGCAGCGTGCTGGCGAATACGACGATCGTACTCGGCCTGATGTACGCTGCGAGCCATGTTGTGGCGAGCACCTTCAGCGATCCAGTGCTGAGCCGCCTTGCCAACAAGACTGTGCAGGCGACCAGCAACATCCTGCGACACATAGGTGTCGGAACTACCTGAGATCAACAGGACACTGTCCGGTTCCAACCCCGCAGCCTCGTCCTCAAGATGCACAAACTGGTAGCCTCGACGACGCTCGCTGTGAGCAATTGCCTGCCTCAGAGTACGTTCGACATGCCAACCCGGAACCAGCCGATAAAGCCATTTCGGCAGAACCAGATCCGCAAAACGGTCGGCAAAGAAACGAATCATCGTCAGAGTTCCAAAGGCACTGTCCGCAATCACACCGCGGACCCTTGGATACCGAGCACCCGTCATCAAAGCCGCTACACCCCCGCGACTGACGCCAAATACCAGTATGGGCAGCGTACTGAGTCGCGGATGAGATTCGATGAAATCCATCGCCGCACTGATGTCCCGCATCTCCAGTTCAGTCAGCCAGTGACTGGCTGTGAAACCTGCCGGACGCTGACTGTCACCCTGACCGCGAAAATCAAAAGAAAACACCGCATAGCCATCGTCAATCAACGCATCACAGTACTGCGGCGCCATCCAGTGGTTGCCGTCCATCTCAGGCAGATAAAGAATCAGACCCTGAACGTCCTGACGATCCCCGTTCCAAAGACTGCCCGTCAGACTGATACCATCGGTCGTCTGAAAAGAGACGTGCTGAGCACGCGGATCGGGCCGGCCAGGCACAACCCGAAAGGCAGGCGCTTTCTCAAGGATACCAGCAACTGAAGGTACCACCACACGCCGAATCAGGATCCGCTCGGCAAGGATCAATACCACCGTCGCCAGAATTGCATATAACCAGATCAAGGGGAACACTCCAGTTGCGTTTAAAGCAGACAATGAGTTGTTCAGGATCCGTCACTACCACGTCCCACACAGAAGCCGCTCCCGGCCACTGTTTCCCCCCCCCTCGGATTGCCTCCAGTCGCAGACTGGCAGCAACTCACTTCACACCAAAGCACCAAAGCACCGTTCGTTATGTCCAGCCCCGACGATCGCCACCGCCAGGCTGCACTGTTCACTCAACCAGAGAACCCACCCAGAATCAGGGCCACGTTCTGCCCACCAAAACCAAAGCTGTTTGAAAGAGCCACCTTGATTCGAGTCTCACGGGGCTGATTCGGGATGTAATCCAGATCACACTCCGGATCCGGAGTCTCATAGTTGATCGTTGGTGGCAACACTCCATCTCTGATCGCCAGCAGACAGGTAATCGCCTCAACGGCACCCGCTGCCGCAATCAGATGTCCCATCATACTCTTGATGCTGGAAACCGGAGTCTTCCATGCATGTTCACCCAGTCCACCCTTGACAGCCATGGTTTCCACCTGGTCATTCACCCGAGTACTGGTTCCATGAGCATTGACGTAGCCAATCTGCTCAGGATTCAGTTCCGCGTCGCGCAGAGCCATCTTAATGCAGGCAACCGCGCCGCGACCCTCCGGATGAATGTCTGTGATTCTGTAGGCATCTGCAGTTGATCCATAACCAAGGATCTCACCGTAAATGCGAGCACCGCGAGCCTGTGCGTGGCCCAGCTCCTCCAAAAGCAGCATCCCGGCACCTTCGCCCAGCACAAAGCCGTCACGGTTCAGGTCGAAAGGACGCGATGCAGTCTGAGGTGAATCGTTTCGCTCAGAAAGTGCCGTTAACAGATTGAATCCCGTTACCCCGAACGGATGAATCATACTGTGAGCACCACCGGAGAGCATCATGTCGGCTTCACCACGACGGATAATCTCCGTCGCTTCACCAATGGCCTGACTGGAAGCAGCACAGGCCGTCAGACAGTTCAGATTTGGTCCCTGAGCATTAAAGAGGCTGGACAGATGAGCCGCCGGCATGTTCGGCTCAAGCTCAAGTTCGTACCGAGGATTCATGCGGCTGATGAAACTCTCGGTGAAATTCCGCAGGTCAATCTTTCCGTCACGCCACGCCTCTGATACCAGAGACATGAACTGCAGGAAGTTCTGCTGGCCCTCACCCGCACCCAGATACACCCCAAATCGTGCCGGATTGAATCCCGGTGAAGAATGAATCCCGGAATCTTCAACCGCCTGTCGCGCAGCCCCGATGGCATATCGCACGTTGCGACCGGCGTCAGCAAAACGAGCCGGGTTTTCCACCTGAGCATCAAAGTTGTAGTCCCGTACCTCGGCAGCAAACTTCGTTGGAAACCGCGACGCATCAAAGTGCGTAATCGGACCAACGCCGTTTCGACACTGCAGCTGAGACTGCCACATCGTGGGCACGTCATTGCCCAGCGGAGTCACAGCGCCAAGGCCCGTTACCACCACTCGCCGCTTCATTACCAAACCTCCTCGTGACCTAATCTGCCACGCTCGTCAGATCACGCACCAGATTCAGCCGGAACTACCGCCCGCCGCTGAATCTTCGACAGCACCCGACCCCGCCTTACCCACAGTCAGTATGTCCAGCAGATTCATGCGGAACACAAAATTCTTCTGGTCAATCCGACTGAACTGCGGATCGTCCGTCTTCAGGTGAGCGAACACGATTTCGGCACTGGCAACCGCTCGGTCACCCACGGTCGCCTCCACCGTCACACTGCCACCGTCCTCGCGAGCATTCAACAGCTCGGCCGTGTAGATCAACTGATCACCGGGACAGGCCCAGCTGTGGAACACAACTTTCGGAACCTTCGCCAGAATGACGTTGTACCGAAAGCCAAAATGCTCACCCAGCAGAATGCCACCCGTCTGAGCCATCCCCTCAATCATCAATGAGCCAGGCATTACCGGAAAACCCGGGAAGTGATCGTGCAGATGCTCTTCCGCCAAAGACACATTCTTCACAGAACGTGCCCGCTTCCCGGATTCAAACTCGATAAATCGATCTATCCAGTACCAGCGCATGCCTACGCTCACCGATCAGGAAAAGGCCCGCGTCAATCCGTGCTGCACGGACCACAGACCACGGCCATGTACTTGCATCCAGACGGAACTACTTCACCCGAGCCGCAATGAAGCGACAGATGGTGCCGACCGTAAACAGATCAGACATGCGACTGACTGACGGATCCTTCGCAAAGGATTCAATGTCCGCATGAGGCATCTTGCGACGCAGTTCGTCCAGACCCTCCGGAGTCACCTTGCCGGCAACCACAAAGCCGGAATCCGCAGACGCCAGGTTCTCAGGAAACAGTTCGCCACGAGGAATCTTGATGTCAAAACACTTTTCCAGACGGAACACAATGTCCAGAAAGTCAATCGACTCAGCCCCCAGATCGCCAATCAAAGTCGCAGTTGGCGTGACTTCGTCATCGTCCACACCCAGTGCGTCTACCAATGTTCCGCGTACTTTGTCCAGGATTTCTTCTTCAGAAGGCATCG
Source organism: uncultured Planctomycetaceae bacterium (assembly GCA_903858815.1). Classification (GTDB taxonomy): domain Bacteria; phylum Planctomycetota; class Planctomycetia; order Planctomycetales; family Planctomycetaceae; genus SXXK01. The sequence goes on from CAIOKE010000087.1 coordinate 29,035, forward strand.
AACCGTTTCTCCTGAGCAGGAAAAAAATTTCCCGCCGACGTCGCCAATTCAAATCTGCCCGCCCCGAATCGGCAACGTGATTC
>CAIOKE010000088.1 GCA_903858815.1 uncultured Planctomycetaceae bacterium
CGCAGCAGCGACTGCACGACTGGATAAGCCAGCAGATCCGCGACGGCCTCGCGATCGGGCAGCAGCTGATTGTACTGCTCACGAACTGCATCGCCGCTGGCAGGACGCAGTGCCTCAGCGACTGTGGCGACCTGTGTTTCGTAATCTTCCCGTTGTGTTTCATTGAACAATTCCAGACGGCAATGCAGCCAGTCTTCAAGAGCAAATACGCGAGTGTGGTTTTGATTGACTGCGTACGGGCGGCTGGTGACGATCATCCGCAATCCATTGCTCAGATTCTGATCGGGCGAATGGTGACGCAGCTGCAGGATGCGTTCGGCAGCGGCACGACTATTGTCCTGATCCAGCGCATCGTAGATCACGATTACTCGTCGCTGTTTCAGCAGGTCGTCCAGAATCTGCTGCGATGTGCAGCCATCGGACTGTAACAGGCTGCGCATGGAAGACTCAGTTTCGATCCTCTGCTGCAGGTCTGCCCGCAGATTGTCCGGAAACCGCCCTTCATAGCGAACGATGAACAGGGATGGACTGATGCGTGCGAGTGCCGCGGCGAGGTACCACGTGAGGACGGTCTTGCCGCCACCGGCATCTTCTGTGATTACCAGCCACCGGTTGTCAGGCAGAAAATACCGCTGTATCAGCGCCTCAACACCGGCCGGAAGTGTTCGCCATTGTTCGTCGCCCGGCGATTGCGGTTGCATCTGCTTCTGTTGCACCGAAATCCTCGGTTCGACGAATACGTCAAGACGATGTCGCTCACCTTCAAGCGGCTGGCCCTGTCGCGCTCTTGCCCACGAATCCGCATGCCGAGCACTGCATGCAACGACCGCCTGATTGATCCGGAACCCGCGCGTGAGGTAATGGTAGAGCTCGGCAAACGATTCGAGAATTTCCGGGGCACACTGAGCGGCCGGGTGCTTCTGCCTGAATTGCTCTGAGTCGGCTTTATTGTCGGTATGCAGCGCCACGCCCGCCAGTTTCGCCTCCTCGGCGGCCAGCAGCTTGTGATATCCTCCGCCAACTTTCTGACAGATGATGTCCTGTTCCGTCAAATGGCTCAGACTGGGAAGCAGCCTGACGCCATTTGCCAGTTTCAGCGACAGACTGGCGGTGAGCCTTGAATCCAGCAGCTCATTACGCCCCATGGCATAGATGCCGCATCCCAGCAGTCCCCCGGCGGAATCACCGGTCAGCAGGAGGTTGGGGGAGCCGCGGGATTCGTCCGTCGGCAGCGAGCCGGGGCTGAGCTGTATCGCCTGGTGCCGATCGCGCAAGCCCGTCCACGACAAGCGTCCGGCAATTTCCACGGACTCCTGCAGGGCCGTATCCAGAAGTGTCAGGCCAAAACTGACCGGATCCATGTACCATCCGAAAACCGGCGTCGTTTCAGAACAAATCCGAATTCCGCGGACGACACCCTGCGACTGGTGATCGTCGTTTGAATTGTCGCAGCGTCGCACCCAGAGCACGGGCAGAGTCTGCTGCTGGCTGGCTGAGCTTTGCGAGTCAGCTTCGGCCATCAGAAACTGCAGCAGACGGCGAACGGTGTTCCATGTTGCCGGGTGCTGGCTCCAGGTCCTGTCAGCCGCGGCAGCAACAGACATCAGGGATGCTGTATCGATAATGGGTGTGCCGTTGCCGCGGTGGATGCGGCCGCCAGCAGCGAGGGCATCTTCCAGGTGGAATTCCCAAGTGGCATCGAAATGCCGGCCACAGTTACCGACGGCCGTCAGCAGTTCAGGTGGAGCGGTCTGCGGTGCCAGAGACTTTTGGTCTGTGAGATATACGGCCGTTAATGCTCCGTACAGCAGCCCGAGCAGTCGATGGTGCAGTTGCGCGATCAGCGATTGCCGCTGATTTGTGTCCGGGTGCTGCAGGCCGATGGTGGCTCGCAGTCTTTCGTGGCCGCCCGCGTTTTCGAGGGATGTTTCCACTGTTGTAATCGCGGTTCGAAGCTGTTCACGCTGGTTTTGTGTGAGCTGACAGCCGCACACCTGCAATTCTGCAAGGAATTCCACAGGTTGCGGCCGCTGCCCGACATCCGTCTGCCGCGAGGAGGCATCTGGTTGCGGAAGAAAGGCTCTGCAGACC
>CAIOKE010000089.1 GCA_903858815.1 uncultured Planctomycetaceae bacterium
AATGAACACAAACCTGACATCAACACAGCAGCGGCAATCTGTCGACGACTGATCACGCTCGTCAGCGACTTCCACCGACTGGGATATGTTCACTGCGATCTCAAATCAGACAACCTGCTGTTTCATCCCGACTATCACCCGGAACACCTGCTGATCGGCGATGTCGGGACAGCCACACCACACGGTGACAGACATACAATAACCCTGCGGCGAAATGGAGAGAATGGCGGAGCAGACACTGCGGAGTGGACTGAAGATGCTCTGCAGCTTGGCATAATCTTCAACGAAATCCGCGATAAACTGCTGCCGCACGACGCGGCACAGGGGCAATGGCTGTCAGAGATCATAGGCGACCTCACGAAGACAACCCCGACCGAACGCGCCCGCCTCGATCGCTCACTGCTGCTGAAAGCATGCCCTGATACCGCTGAGATGCGGAATCAACTGGCGGGCGCTGGCTGGCCTGTCGGCCATCCTGAATTCCAGCGGTTGCATGGGCGCGAATGGCTCCGGGCTGCCTTCATCAGCTTCTGTCAGGCGCAGACAAAACGCAGGCAGGGAGGCTTGTTCCTTATCAGCGGTGATGCCGGCATGGGAAAAACAGCGATCGTCACTGAATGGTGCCTGCTCCCCCACTGCTCGCTGGACACCGACACACAACTGCCATTACCGCTACACCCACAGCGCCTGTGCCCCGCTGTCTTTGTTCAGAAAAAAGCCCGGCAGCCATCACAGCCGGAACAACTGTGGATGCAGCTCGCCTCGCAGTTGAGTACTGCGTGGCCCGCTCATCAGGATCCCAACAGTGATCAATTCCGTGATCTGCTGCAAACCGCCGCTCAGAATCTGCCCGAAAACCAGCCGCTGATCGTACTGATCGATGGCATCGATCACGCCGAGCAGCCCCGGAATATCGTCGATTTTCTCCGCGCCATCTGCACTAAAGATGGCATCTGCGGACTTCCCCATCGCGTGTTTCTGGTCGTCACCACGAATCCAGTCGATGCCCAGGGCCAGTCACTGACTGACGCATTGAAAAGCATGCCTGACGGTGTCGCAGCTGCTGAACTGCAGGTGCATGACGATCACAGCAGAAGGGATATGCTGAAACTCTGGCAGACCGAATGCCGATACCGTCTGCCCATGGACAGCGTCCAATCGCATGCGGCGCAGGCAGAACAGGCCCTGCGGGCCGCCGCCGGAAGCCCCATGATCCTCTGTGCCGCTCTGCGGGAAATTGCCGCCGGAACACTGACGCTGGACAAATTCCTCCGGAAGAAAGTCCCAACCACAGTCATGCACTGGCACCGCGATCGCTGGAACGCCGTGCTTCAGGCCAGCACTGCTGATTGGGACAGACTTTATGAACTGACAGCACTGCTGACCATTGCCCGTGAACCCGTGACCACCGCACAACTTGCGTTCTGGATGAATTCCCCCACTGCCAGTGTCCAGCGATACCTTGAACGACTCTCTGCCATCCTGTCCAGTACCAGCACGACGTCCGCTGACCGCGCAGCCAGACCAGAACGTCGCTGGATGCTGTACCACGAAAGCCTGCGCATATTTTTTACCGAAAAATGCGACCAACTTCGTTCCCTGATTGGCTCCGCACACGGCGAACTCGCTCGCAGACTTCTGCCGGCAGACCAGTCCCGGTTGGCTCCTGATCATGCCAGCGGGTACGCACTGCGACATGTCGTCGCACATCTGCTCGCGGAACCTCACGCGGACATCCATGGCAGGCCAGCTCTGCAACAAGCCATCAGACTGTTGACGGACCCCGCCTTCCTCGAAGCCCGGCTCACTGCCACACGAAGCTCCTGATCAGTCGAATATGAACTCCACCCTCACCCTCGTCGCCGATTGCAATCCGTCAACCGGTACGACAATTCCCGCCGACCTCGTGGCCGTTTTCGCCGCCGCTGCCGTCAGCAGAATCGGACTGTAAAACAGGCGTGGCGAATCTCGTCGCGGGGCTGCCGCTGTCCCCGTGCTGGTTTCCACGCAGCCCGCCAGAAGTGGCCCGGTTTCTTCAGTCGTCATCGATGCAGTCATCAGTATCGCTCTCTAAAAAACCTCGGAACGAAATGCCGTGTGTACGTAAACAAACGGCCCCGTGGCAGGTGCCACGGGGCCAACATGGTCCCGCTGAATAACAGGGATCAACGCCCATTCATGACGGGAAACAACGACGGCATCGCGGCGACAGTTGCGGCGTTGAATATATGCACCGAATGAGCCCCCTGTTTATTCCACTCCAGATAAGACCTCTCGGCCTGTCGCATTTCCCGGAGGTAATCCCAGCACGCTCCCACTGTCAGTCGCAGGACGTATACACGACTCAAATCACTCACATCCACCAGCTGCGCAACCGCACGATACTGACCATTGCTGTTGATCTGTCGGGCCCCGGCGTCCTCCAGCGTCTTCCGCATCAGTTGATAGTCATCAGGATCCGTCGTCCGAGGCAATCCAATGATCATCGTATCATTGAATCCCACGTTAATCTGCCCCGGATCTGCCTGCCACATCGGCTGACAACTGATGACCACCTGACGAATACGGGCCAGAGTATCCTTCCGTCCCTTCTCTGATCGCAGCAGCTGTGCCAGCACTTCCGAGATACTGATACGACTCAATCGCGACTCGAACTCCCGCCGAATCACCATCTCGGCATTCGCATAGAACTCCGGCTTCCCGGCAAGCGACGAAATGATCTCACTCGTCCTCTTGCCGGTACTCCTTCTCAACAGCTCCATCACCTGCTCATTATCAGGACACAGCCGCTCATACAGAGAATCGACAACTTCAGGAGTCGTCACATCAATCTCGCCGTTGGAACCAGCCGTCAACGGAGTCACCACGGTCACTCCCTTTGTCGACTGCACCAGCCTCGTCTGCGAAGACTCAATCTGCTTCCTGATCAGTCCGTCGGCTCGGCGCACAACGTCCTGCACGGACCGGAAGACTTCTGCTACAGCACTGCATGCCTCCGCAAGGCAGCTCGCTCGAAGGTGGTCAGCCACAGCAGCCAGCAACCCATCCTTGCGAACTGCATCACCCGGCCACCAGCGCAGCTTTCGCCCCAACTGCGCAGTTGTGGAAACAATCTGCTCGCGTGCCTTCCGCGAATTCGACTGCTCCTGCTTCATACGAGTGTCTGACAGGTTCACCTGCGCCTCCACCTCCTGTAACAGACGCTTCAACAGTCGCTCGGCCATCAACAGACCCGACTCAGACATCATCACCTGGACCTGCTTCAGTACAGCACTCTTCATCGAGTCCAGAGCCTTCTCACAGACCCGAGCGCAGTCCTCACGATACTTTCGCAAAGTCGCGTTCTCATGATTCTGCAGCAGATCCGCCGTTTTCTTCGCAAGCTCCACTCCGGAATGATGAATGTTCCTGCCCCCCGCCTTCGAACGCAGCAGACTCTCTGACTTACGCAATGCATCCGGAGCAAGCTTCTGCAGACTGTCGATCAGCGATAATGCATTGAGCTGAACACCACCTGCCGCTGTCGCTGCCTGACTCACACTTCGAAGACCTCCCTCCACCGCCTCAGATTCCACCTTGCCAAGCACAGTCCGGGACAGGACCTGCTTCAGGCAACGCTCAGTCATGATCTCAGCAGTCCGGGACTTGTTCAATGAAAGTGCAGTCGCGCCCACTGTCCCCAATTCCCGTGGCCGTCCGGACACCTTGTCAGGCAGGTCCCTCATACCCGTCTGCTGATTCGCCAGTACGCGAGTAATCGTCGCCGACATCTCCGTGCCAGCCAGACCCACCAGATGCAGTGCCAGCCGATCACAAACTGCCTGCGGAGTCGTGAATTGATGGCCACGCGCATCCTGCGACTCCAGAACGTATAATTCGTCCCACAACTTCACTCCTGAACGAATTGCCTGCCGTTCATCAGGCCCCAGCAGCAGTCGGCCATTGGCATCTACAAGGCTCCCACTGGCAGCCGCATTCAACTCCATCGCGGTCGCATAACTGTTCGCCTCAACTCGCGTTAACTGATCCACCTGACCCTGCAAAACGCGAGAATAGGCCGCAGCACCCACCAGATACACCGCGACCCGACAGCGGAATTGCTGCGACATCGAATTCAGTATCGTCAGAACTTCCAGAATCATGCTGGATCCGGTTCCACCTGCCAGCGATGCCACAACTGAGACTCGCGTCTCAGGGTTCACTCCCAGTTGCTGCGAATTCTGCAGCTGAATCCTCATGTCACCCCATTCGTCCGAAAGACTCCCCAGCGCGTTCCGGATTGCACTGATGATCGCAGGCCAGCTCGCCTGCATCGCCATATTCCCCAGAGATCGCACCTGACCTCCCTGCTGAGGATCCCCATCCACAAGCTTCTCGTTGAATGCCCGCACCCGATCAACCGCGAGGTCATATCGCTGCTGCAGCATCGGCTGACGTTCCGGGTTCTTGACAATGTTCCGAGCCAGTCCCGTCTCAATGAGTACAAACTCCCCGTCATCCAGCGACGCACCACCATCGATGCCTCCCTGCGCGTTGCGGTCCGTGTCAATCGCCAGAACTGCCACCTCCGACGCTGTCCCCTGACTCTGCAGCATCTTCTTCACCATACTGCCAACCGCTACACCTGTGCCGCCAAGCGCGACTATCAGATGCTTCGTAATCATTCGCATCGGTTGAGCAACCGCTTCCGTACTGCTTAAACCGTCATGCTCAAACTCCTCCGGCTCACCCGACTGCCCGGAAGTCAGCACTTCACGAGCCGCAACGGACGCCACACCATTCAACCTTCCAATCGTCGACATATTCAGCTCCTGAAAATTGAGGCAGATTCTCTCAAACACATCACGGCAGCCATCAAACCGCCCAAATTCAAGCCACTAAGCCGGGATACCACGTCAGCAGCAGATCACCCAGCTCAGCCTGCTCACCCGGAACCAACAGCGTTTCACCACAGCTCAGCCCATCAATCATCAAATACGCGCGAACTTCAGGATGCGGATCAGCTTCCCTCGTGGAAATCGTCAGAATCCTGCTTTCGTTCACTTCCACCGTTTCATTCAACCCCACACCGCTGAAACAATATCGCTGCATCACCATCGGTGCTTCCCGGTCCCGGATGATCAGCTCGCCATTCACCAACAGTGCGTCACGCTGAGCCTGCTTGCGCCGACGCCGACGCATCACCAGAATCACGCTACACAGCCCCATCCCGCCCAGCGGCAACTGCCACGCCAACGCTCGGACCCACGCCGGTGTCGGCAGCAAAACAGTCACTCCAGCCGATGCGCTCGCCGGGGCGAAGTCGTCCACCCCAAACACTTTGATCACCGCCGTCCAGGTGCCGACTTTCTCGTACCTGTGCGTGATCGACGGCTGCTCTGTCACATCCACCGCGGCACTTCCGTCACCCGGATCGAATACACGACGACTCACCGTGCCACTCGATCGCAATTCAAACTGCACGTCCAGAGATGCTGTTCCGGAACTTGTTGACGCAATAATCCCGGCAGTGACCGGCACGTAACGCTCGACCACGGTGAACCGATGTTCGGTCACGTCGCTGCCGCCCGGCCCGTGAGCCGTGAGACGGATGGCGAATTCACCAGCGTTTGGACAGCCGAGCACCAGTGGCAACGCGTCCGGAGTGTCCGCGGTATCCGCAAGTACATTCGCCGCAATCTCCGTGGATTCGCTGAACGTCAGCAGCTCAACCACCACCCGCTCGATCGGCCCCGTGGACAGATTCGTCACTGCCAACTGATCACCAGTCCGCGGAGCTGCACTGCCGAAACTGAGCTTTGCAACTGGTTTTTCCCACGCATTCACCAGAATGGTCGTGGTCAATTCATCAGTCCCGCCGGGACCGCTGACCCGCCGAGTGACCCTGAATTCACCAGGTGTGTCGAAGCGCTGCTCCAGCACATTGCCGCCCTCCACTGGCTGACCGTTGATCTCCCAGACACGCGAGCTGATCATGCCACTGGAATTGTCCATCAGCACACAGACTTCCCGTGGATTGACAGCATCCGGACCGATGATCCCGGCGACGGGTGCCAGCGGAAGCGGCACAGTAAGCTCACGCGTCAAACTGTCTGTCCGCCCATACGAGTCTGCAACTTCAAGCGTCACAGAAACGCTTTTGCCATAATCGGGCAGAGTCAGTTTAAGATGCTTTTCATGAATCGGGGCAAGCCCGGGAACTTTCCATGTGAACTTCCCGGCATGTACCGAATCGTTAATCAGCGTCAGCCTTGCCCCTGGCTGCAGCGGCCCCTCCGGTACACTGAACGCGGCCTGCGGCGCCTCCGGCAATATGACCGTATAGCTGGCCGTCGCTGTCGCCGTCTGGCCAAACTCATCGGTGACCGACAGCTCGACACGATGCGTCCCGGGAATGCTCGTGGGCAGCTCAATCACAACGGTATTCCCCGCCGATTTACCATCCAGCTGCCACTGCCACTTCCTTGCCGCAGGCGCTGCACTGGTGGCAGAGAGTGGTTGCCCAATCTGCGGTTTCTCAGCCGATAACTGAATCACAGGCTTCGCCAGCGTCTGAGGCAGCATTTCGAACTCTGCCATGGCTTCTGTGGTTTGAGCAAACGCATCGGTCACTTCCAGTCGGACGATGTGCCGCCCCGGAGTATTCAGCGTCACACTGAGCTCACGCTCCGAACCGTTCCATGGGCGACCGTTGACCAGCCACTTCCGCTGCTGGACGCC
>CAIOKE010000090.1 GCA_903858815.1 uncultured Planctomycetaceae bacterium
CAGAAGACTCCGGGGAGATTGAAGTTGGGAAAAAATCAAAATTAACGGGATATCGATTCCTGAATTCTACCGTCACCTGTTTCGGTGGTACAGCAGGGTTTTGGAATTGACAGGGCAGGCTGGAGCTTTCCCAGAGGGGGGGCGTCAGAATAAGATGTCATGAATTCCCCTTTGGAGAAACGCATGGCCTTTGCAACTTGTTTCAACCACAATCCGCAGCGTTTTTTGCAAATGCTGCGACTGCTTTCGGTGCTGATGTTTACGTGGTCCGCCGCACATCTCGTCCCGGCATTCGCCGCACCGCAGCAGGAAATTGATCCTGAAGAGCCACTGCCGGGACTGCGACTTGTGCTGGCCACCGATTCACAGCGGCTGCAACTGGTTCAGCCGCGCCCTGTTCTGGCGACTGCCAGCGGTCGTTTGGATGCGCGGCTGCCAGTCGGCGGTGCGGCCGAGTTTTCAGGGCTGTTGCTGGTTCGCAGTGGTGGTCCGCACCGATTTCATGTGCAGCTGAGTGGCAACGTCGAAATCTTCGTTGACGATCGTTCTGTACTGAAGGCTGTCGGCGAGCAGTCGTATTTCAGTGGCGAACCTGTGGAACTGGCGGGCGGTGAACATGCAATACGGATTGTGTGGCTTGCCCCGGCGGATGCCAGTGTTGCGGGGCTGTTGCAGGTATTTTGGTCTTCACCGGACTTCACTCTGGAACCGCTCCCGGCAGATGTGCTCAGCCGTCTCCCGGATGCGGCGGAGGAAACTGCTGCGGTACACGCTGCGTCCGGCCGGTTCCTGACTGATTCGCTGCGCTGCGGAGCCTGCCATCAGGGCTGGTCTGAAGGAATGTTGCCACCGGCGCCGAACCTGACTGATTCAATTCGCTGGCTTTCGGATGCTCAGATTGCTGCAAGGCTGACAGCAGGGGACACAAATCAGGCGATGCCACACTTTGACTTTGATGCAGCCGAAGCAGCAGATGTGACAGCCTTCCTGCGTGCGGCAGTGGCTGACGCTGGCGAACGGGCGAGTAAGCCGGTTGAACTTCCCGCCGCCCCCAAATTCAAATCCGGCGATGCTGCCGCAGGCGAAAAGCTGCTGCTGACGCTGGGCTGCATCGCCTGCCACGAAGTTGACAGCGAGATTGCATCGGTTGGCGGTCCATTCGGCGGGCCGGATCTGCGTTTGGGTGGCGAGCCGCGCGAGGCTGGCTGGCTCATGCAGTGGTTGAAGGACCCGCAGTCGCTCAATCGCGATCATCGCATGCCAGTGTTCGCACTGAGCGACGACGAACGTCAGCAACTGACGGCCGCCCTGATCGAGCGACGGCGTGCAAGCACAAACACAAACACCAAAGCAGATCCGGCCGCAGCGGGAAACGCCGCGGTCTCCGCTGCACGTGGGCGGATGCTGGTGCAGTCTGCTGGTTGCGCTGCCTGCCATCAGATTCAGGGAGTCACCGCTGCGCAGCCGAGGACATTCGCAGCGTGGTCTGCTGCTGACGCAGCAAATTCATGTGTTCAAAGAAAGTCCCGGAATATCGTGAAGGCACCGGCTGCAGGCAAATCCAGCCGGCCGCCTCGATATGACCTGAAGGACGAAGACACGGCGAAGGTCCGTGCATGGCTATCAACCGTCACTCGACCTCTGTCTGAACCCACAGGCCGCCTTGCCGGCCAGTTGCAGCTGGAACGAAAGTCCTGTCTGGCCTGTCACGACCGAGATGGTGCTGCGGGTTTGTCAGAG
>CAIOKE010000091.1 GCA_903858815.1 uncultured Planctomycetaceae bacterium
CAAAAAACTTGGTTGCGGCTGAGCGAAGCGAAGCCGCGCTGGGTTCTTCCGTGGTGAAAAATCACCCTCGATCGCCCCCCCCTTCCAAGCCGGAATGCCCCCAGCCTCAAAGCCGCCTCCCCCGCCAAACCAAGCCCACTGAAAACCGAAAACTGAAAACACGCCTCCCTCTCTCTCTTTCGTGTCTTTCGTGGTTCAAAAATCCCCCAATTCCCTCCGCATTGATTCGTGTCATTCGTGTCATTCGTGGTTGCCAACCACCCCTCCCCCAACCCCGTGCGTTTCTTCCGTGTCATTCCGTGTTCTTCCGTGGTGAAAAATCACCCTCGGCACGCCCCACCTTCCAATCCCGAACGCCCCCAGCCTCAAAGCCGTCAGCCCCTCATACCCTGCCCGCCCCATTGAAAACGGAAATCCGAAAACTAAATCAATCCCGCAATCACCCGCCCGGAGACATCTGTCAGGCGATAATCCCGCCCCTGAAATCGCCAAGTCAGCTTCGTGTGATCCACTCCCAGCAAATGCAGCAGCGTCGCATTCAAATCATGCACGTGCACCGGATCACGCACAACACTCACCGAAAAGTCGTCCGTTTCACCGAGGACCTGCCCCGCTCGCACTCCCCCGCCAGCCAGCCACCCCGAAAAACAACCACCGTGGTGGTCACGACCATAATTCTGCGGCTCAAGCGCCCCCTGGCTGTAAACCGTGCGACCAAATTCGCCACACCAAACCACCAGCGTCTCGTCCAGCAATCCGCGACGTTCAAGATCCAGCACCAGCGCAGCCGATGCCTGATCCACATCCCGACACTGCAACCGCAGATCGCTCGGCAGATTGTAGTGCTGGTCCCATCCCCGATGGTACAACTGCACAAACCGCACACCGCGTTCAACCAATCGCCGCGCGATCAGACAGTTATGAGCAAAGGATCCGGGGCGTTCAGATTCCGCACCATACATAGCCAGCGTCTCAGCCGTCTCTTCTGCCATGTCCGTCAGCTCAGGCACCGCAGACTGCATCCGAAATGCCAGTTCAAACTGGGCAATCCTCGCGGCTGTTTCAGGGTCTCCCTCCCGCTCCTGCTGCTGCAGATTCAATGCACTCAGCAGATCCAGCTGCCCCCGCCGGATCGTTCGCGAAATTCCCGCAGGATTCGAAAGATACAACACCGGATCTGCACCTGCTCGCAGCGGAGTTCCCTGATGATTCGAAGGCAGAAAGCCACTGCCCCACAGCCGCGCATACAACGGGTCCGCCGGACGTGCAGCACTGCCACGGGAAATCAGCACCACAAACGCCGGCAGGTTCTCACTCTCAGAACCCAGTCCATAACTGGCCCACGCACCAAATGACGGACGCCCCGGCTGCTGATGACCAGTCTGCATCAATGTCACAGCCGGATCATGATTAATCGCTTCTGTATACAGTGATCGCACAATCGCCAGACGGTCAACCACACGACCTGTCCATGGCAACAGTTCACTCACCCACGCACCACTCTCACCGCTGACTCGATATCGACTCAGTGGTGCCGCAATCGGGAATGACTTCTGTCCACTGGTCATACCCGTCAACCTCTGTGTCTGCCGAATCGACTCCGGCAGCTCCCGCCCATGCATGCTGCGCAAAGCCGGCTTGTAATCAAACAACTCCAACTGCGAAGGTCCACCGTGCATGAACAGCGAAATCACCCGTTTCGCTCGCGGTACAGAGCGATGGCCACCTGGCTCCGCAGGTGGACCTGCATGGGCCATTCCCGCATCACAATCCCGCGTCGATCCATGCCACAGACCCGCGAGCGCAGCCGCGCCCAGCCCCAGTCCCGCCTGTCCCAGAAACCGGCGTCGCCACAGCCGCAGTTCGCTACCCGGCATTGGATTGATGCTGCTCATCTGCGATTCACCGCCTCATCCAGACTGAACAGGCTCTGCACCAGGACCGTCCACGCTGCCAGCTCCGCAGCACTCGGCTCGACAGTCCCACCAACCGACGCGGAATCGAGTACCTGACTGGCTGCCAGAAGGTCCGTTGTCGCCTGCGGGTCCGCGTAATAGGCTGCACGCCACCACTCCAGTTGCCGCAGCACCAGCGGCACTTCTCCCGCTCCTGCGTCCCGCGTCAGCACAATCCGAAACACTCTGCCAATGCGCTCAGAATCGCTGCCCGCCTCCAGCACACGCTCTGCAACACACCGCGCCGCCTGCAATCCCTCGGGATCGTTCAGCAACAGCAGCGCCTGCAGCGGCGTGTTGGTGCGAACTCGCTGTAACGTGCATTTTTCCCGAGTCGGACCGTCAAACAGCAGCAGCGCCGGGGGCGGAGCCTGACGCTTCTGAAACGTATAAACACTGCGGCGGAATCGCCCCGCTCCACCGTCGATCTCCCACGTCGACTCGCCGTCATAAGACACCTCTTCCCATAATCCCGGAGGCTGATACGGCTTCACACTGGGCCCGCCGATCCGGGTCTGCAGCAGCCCGGAAGCACGCAATCGTAAATCCCGCAGCATCTCATAGGGCAGCCGAAAACGACTGCCTCGAGACCACCAGCGGTTCTCCGGATCCCAAACCTCAGCTACGGGCTGCGATTGCAGGATCGCTGAACTCTGCCGGTACGTCTCAGATGTCACAATCAGCCGCAACAGCGCTTTCGTGTCCCACCCGCCATCCCGATATTCACTGGCCAGCCAGTCCAGCAGCTCAGGGTGCGTGGGGGGATCTCCCTGAGTCCCGAAATCGGCCGGGGTTCGGACAATTCCTGCGCCAAAACACTGCTGCCACAGACGATTCACCGCAACTCTGGCCGTCAGATGGCCGGCACCATTGGTCAACCAGCGAGCCAGTCCAAGACGGTTTGCCGGCAGGTCGGACTGCCAGCCTCCGAGAACCGCGGGAATGCCCGGTTCCACCTGCTCTCGAGGCCGCTGGTACTCCCCACGCTCCAGCACATACGTCGGACGACGGCCCTCCTCGGCACTTCGCTCAGCCATCACCAGCGTCACCGGAATCTCACTCTGCAGCTTCGCCACCGCTGCGTCGGCAGCGCGAGCAACCATTCGGGCCGTCCGCACTTCACTGGAACCCTTCCGGTCGATCCAGTCATCGAGCAGCCAGTCCAGGTCGCCCTGCGAACGCTCGGCCACAGGACGTTCAAGAATGCCCCGCAGGCGTTCCTGACGAGACCACTCGGCCAGCTGTTCGTCTGCCACGGCAAACGGCAGCCAGTGGAATTCATCCAGCAGTCCATAGTACCCACGACCCTCATCAGAACGACCAATCCGCAGGGGTTCTGCCGTTGAAATGGATCCGGACAGAGCATCCCGCTGAATCTGCAGCTGTACCGGAATCCCGTTCAACCAGATCGCCACTCCGGCGGCCTTCCCGGATCCATCATAGCGAATCGCCAGATGCTGCCAGCCCGCATTGAGTGACTTCTCCGCCGCTGCAACCTCAATCGCGCTGTCGTTCCAGCGGTGCACCAGATTCACCAACACCCGCCCCTTCCGCCAGATCACCTCCACGCCCCGCCGCTCTCCTGTCGGTTCCATCTTCGACCAGACACTGTTCAAAGACCTTTCCGGCTGCAGCCAGACGGTCGACGTCCACGGGCCATCCAGCATCAGTGTGTCAGCCGCGCGCTCCAGATGCTGAGTGCCATCCAGTCTGGCACCATTACCCACAATTCCCCGCACCTGCTGTACCATTGTACCCACAGAACGCACGCCACCTTCAGTGCCACCATCCAGTGACACGTCAATCGCCCCGGCTGCAGGCGACACAGCAGTCAGCTCGGCAGCCGCCAGAGTCTGCGGGACCTGCAACCGCACCGCCTCACGCAGTGGCTCCCAGACCGCACGCGCTGCCGCTGCAGCCTCCCGCAATCGCACCAGACTCTGCTCCTGCTCCGTCGATGGAACCGACAACACCGGCGGCGGATTGGAACCTGTCAGCAGACCCCGCTCCGGCACATTGTTGAAGAACGCCGCAAGTTGATAATACTCGCGCTGAGCCAGCGGATCATACTTGTGGTCGTGACAGCGAGCACACCCGGCAGTCAATCCCAGCCAGACCGCCATCGTCGTGTCAGTCCTGTCCGCAACGTACTCCAGCCTGTACTCCTCATCAATCAGTCCGGTCTCGTCATTCGACATATGATTGCGATTGAACCCCGTGGCTATCCGCTGCTCCGTCGTAGCCTCCGGCAGCAGGTCGCCGGCCAACTGCTCCCGCGTGAACTGATCGTATGGCAGATTCCGATTGAACGCGTGAATGAGCCAGTCACGGTACAGCCAGATCTGCCGCGGCTTGTCACCGAAGTATCCGTCCGTGTCCGCATAACGTGCCATGTCCAGCCATTCCATGGCCATACGCTCGCCGAAATGGGGCGATTGCAGCAACTCGGCAACTATCTGCTCCCACGACTGGTCTCGGGCACGCTCCAGTTCCTGCTCTGTCGGGGGCATCCCCGTCAGATCAAACCACACCCGGCGGATCAGCGTCTGTGCATCTGCCCGCAATGACGGACGCCGCTGCTGCGCATCCAGTGACTCCAGAATAAACGCATCGATCGGGTTCTGTTGCCATGCCCGCGGTGCACCAGTGTTCAAAGGCACCGGCGGACGAGTCAGTGGCTGGAAGGCCCAATGCCGCTCAAACGGAGCTCCCGCTCTGATCCACTGCTCCAGCAACTCCGTCTCCTGATCGGTCAGCCCGACACCGGTTTCCATTGGCGGCATTCTCAGATCGGGGTCGGTGGCGGTCACACGATGCAGCAGGGCACTGCGTTCAGGAGCCCCCGGTTGGATGGCCACCGCGCCAGACGGCAACACGCCGACGGCAGATTCACGATCATCCAGCCTGAGCCCGGCCTTGCGACCGGCACTGTCCGGACCATGGCACTTCCAGCAATGCCGCGCCAGCAACGGCCGAATCTGGCGGTTGAACGCTGCGGACCGCAACGCAACGGGTGCGTCCTGAGCCCTCAGAGATGCGGCAGTCAGAAGCGCCAACAGCACGCACACAGGCACACAACCCAGCCGTAAAGTGAAGCAGCAAATTCTTCGCAGCGACACCGTGCTGACTCCCGGTTCGGACAAACATGCTGAAACCTGATTGCAGAGCATACCATCCGGAACAGGGCATGCCATTGAACGACTCCCGAGATCCATCCATAAATTCGATTCGATCCATCGAAAAACACCGCAGGGCATAGGCATCCGCGCAGGCCTGTGCCACTGAATCCCTGCTGCAGAACGAACTTTTCACATTTTCTGTTGAAATTCCTAACAGCGATTTTCAGAATCCGCTCGGAAATCCTGCCATGCAGTTGCAACTCACACTCCCCGGGGGAGGGGAAGTTCGATGAGTTTGGCTAAGTTCCTGTCAGCATTCTTTGATCAGTCCCGGAAACTGAACTAAGGGCATCAAACATTGTTTGACCCTGCGGCTATACCAACCGGCCGACGCCTCAAAACGTCGGCCTGTTTGAGCTTCTACGCAGTATTTTCGTGGGTTCGCACAACCTGGCCCAGTCTCACACTCTCTGTCGCGCGATGTCCCTCCGAACACACGCGCGAATCGTCCTGGAAGATTTTTCTGCCTTTGATTCCCCGACTCTCGGGAGTCTCAATGTCTCTCGACCTGGAGGTTATAGAAAAGTCTCTCGGTCCATAATCCATGTCGGAAAAATCCGAGTTTCGACCCTGCGGTTATGAACGGCGCGTGAAAAACACACATAACCCATATCCAACTGGATGGCTATTGTGTCAGTCCTTCGGGCTTTTCTGAACGGAGGTGCCCGCAGACCGTGGCTCTGGGAGCCACTACAGTCATTGTATCGCCCCCTCCGGGCCTTTAGAGTACTGGGCAAGTGCCTGTCACGAAGCGACCTGCCGCAACCTGCCCCACCATGGCGAGATGCACAACCATAACAGACAACCGACGAAAACGATTGACCCTGTAACGCCAGGTCCTGGCAGAGGATCACTCAGCAGCGGTGCCGGATTATTGATTAAGGCATGGACTCCGATCGCAAGGAACAGGTTTCCTGTACGAAGGTAAATAGCCGCAAAGAGCAGTCCAAAAATGAATTGAACGATCAACAACCATTGACCTTCCGGCTGATGTGTGTTGAAAAAGACATGCCCTAAGGCGAAGTATCCCTGCGAGAGCAACAGCGCGACAGCCATGTGTTTCCAGCGTCGTGATTCAGGTTGCCAGTGCATGACCAACAGCAGACACTGCGGCAGGAGACAGCCACGGAAAAGGGTTTCCTCGAAGGGACAGTTGCCAAAAAACTGGCCAAGCCATTCGCTCAAAGCCAAACACCAACTACCCGCATCCCACGCCGGATTGACCTCGATCGGCTTAGCCATCAATAACGAAATTGCGATGTGCAGTACCTGACAAGCGATCCAAATCAAAACGGTGAATTCGATGGCTGGCAGGAGAAACTTCAGATCCAGCCCGAGTTCCCTGGGACGAAGCCCCCCAAGGCCGATGAGAATTACCAATATGATAACGATCTGGTAGTTCACTCCAACAACCAACGTGCCATTGATCAGGCCTCCGGTGGCGGTGCTGAGCCAGATGAGCGGAGGACACCAAAACTCCGGATCTGGAAACGCGAGAAGTTGCCAGTAAGCGCTCAACAATGGCTTGAGGACCAGCGCGAGAATCAGAATCCAGGCGGCCAATCGCCGCTGGGCTGGGATATGAGCCAATGGCCAGGTCGTTGCGGGCTGAGTAAGAAAATGAGTAGCTGGCGGCATAAGTTCGTGAGGGCGGGGGGACGGTTGGAGTCCGATGCATTTCTATGCTAACCTATTCGATTCCTCCGCCAGTTTCTCGTCCCGCATGTGCAGCATTTCGCGAAATCGCAAAGAGATCGGGACGACTGTCATGTGGCTATCAAACTCGACGCTCGTGGCCACCCGACTCTCGGGAGTCTCAATGTCTCTCGACCCGCAGGTTATCGAAAAGTCTCTCGGTCCATAAGGCGCGACGAACACGGCGTAATGGGCAACGCTGTGAAGCATCCTGAGAGCGAAAAACACTGGGATTCCACAAATTCCAGGAATATGAAAGGATCAACGCAAAATGAAGTGCGCACCTGCAGGTTGAGGTGGGAGAAGGGTTTACAAGGAGTGGGCAACTCGGTCTGATGAGCAGCATCTGGATCTGTTTCACCAACAGAGCCTGGATGACCACGAAGAACTGTACCATGGGATTGGGGTTTCCGGCTGCGAGCACGTGGCGTGCTGGCGAAAAGAAGGAGTTTTCCATTTACGAATGCGGGCTCCTGCGTCGAGCTATCGTTGTCCTCAGTGTGGGAATCGGGACGTGATCCGTCGTGGATTGGTTGATCGGATGGCTCACGCCCCTCGGGTTGGTATGGATCGTACGGTGCTCTTCATCCAGACACCACGTCTGGAATGTCGCAAGTGCCAGCGCGTATTGAACGGATCGTTGCCCGGGTATGAACCTCGCTGCAACTACACGAAGAGTTTTGCAAGCATGGTTGTGGACCTTCGCAGGATGATGAAGATCCGTGATGTTGCTGAGTGGATGGGCGTGAGTGAAGGGATGATTCGCAGCATCGACAAATCGTGGCTGACGAAGCGGTTTGGCAAACCGCGACTGCGAGCCCCGGAAGTGATAGCCATTGATGAGATCTACGCAGGCAAAAGGAACAAGTACTTCACGATTGTGATCGACTGGACGTCCGGCGCAATCATGGATGTGGGGGAAGGAAAGGGGCAGTACGCGTTAAAACGCTTCTGGCGGCGATTACGGGGATCGGGAGCGAAGATCAAAGCTGCTGCCACGGACATGGCGAGTGTCAACCACGCAGCAGTGATCAGGAACCTGCCGAAAGCAAAACAGGTATTTGATCGATTCCACATCGTGAAACTCATGAATGACAAACTGACTCAGGTTCGTCGGGACGTCCACGCCGAGGCAGAAACGATGAACCGCCACGTGCTGAAAGGTCTGAGATGGCTGCTGTTGAAATACCCAGAGAATCTTGATGAGTCGAAGAACGAGCGAACTCGACTGCAGGAAGCCTTGGACCTGAACAGATCACTTGCGGTGGCATACTACCAGAAGGAAGACCTGAGTCAGATCTGGCAACAGACACCCCGGTCGGCAGTCGCTTCGTTACTGACCGATTGGTAACACCGGGCCCGGGCCTCTGGAATTCGGGAGCTGCTGACGTTAGCCAACACATTTCGGGAGGGCGAAGCTCCC
>CAIOKE010000092.1 GCA_903858815.1 uncultured Planctomycetaceae bacterium
TCACCGACAACCGTAGTCCGGGCATTCCTGCCCGGCCGCCTGTTGCCCACACAAAGCCGCGACGCGGCGCACGTTTGCCCGTCGCTCAGCCATTCCGCGGGCGGATAACCACTCAGCAAAGGATCGCCTCGGCATCGTCCCCGGGTTGGTGCTCGGTGGTCGTAGCATGGGCTTCAGCCCGTGTCGTGCACCGCGTTCAAGCCGCCCCCACTGGCGAGCCGTTTGCGTCAGCTGACGGGTGTTGTCGTTTGTGTCTGAGCGGTAGCGTTCTTCCTGCCACGGAAGCAGTATCCAGTGCGTTTTCGCCAACCCGATCAAACTGCAAACTACAACCTGCAGGTGCGCACAGGATTTGCCCGGACCCCATTTCACGTTGAGCCTGTAATCTGATTTGGGCCAGGAGTTGAGCCGACTGTGGGGGTCGTTGCTGGCGGTGTGTGTTAACAGTACCGGTGGCTAATGCTGGTCACTTTCGGCGATCGGGTGCAGGTCGGGATGCCGCATTGCCTGGGTGAGTGACAACGCCGCGGATGGCAACTGCAGTCGAGTGCAGTGCCATGGTTGACCGGGACGGATGGGCAGTGAGAGTGCCGGCAGTCCAAGGGCGGTGGCGGCGGAGGTGGTCGCCATGTGCAGCACAGACGAGATGTCCAGATCCGGATTTATGGTCAGGATGTGCTGCAGTTCGCGCAGGACGCTCAGGTCAGGATTCGTCGAACGACCGTCGGTGCCGAGGACAACTCGGACGCCGGCCTGCTGCATCTTTCGAAACGGATGCGTTGGATGCTGAAACCGAGCATGGGTGCGAGGGCAGTAGACGACAGACAGTTGCGGATGCCGGGCAAGAAAGGCAATGTGCTGTTCGTTCAGATAGTTCCCGTGGATCACCAGTGCCTGCGGTGCCTGCCGCAATTGCTCAAGCTGTTCCTGAGGGTCCCGGTGCCCCGGGAACAGCCGGGGATCCCAGACTCCGATCTGCTGCAGCAGGTTGGCAAATGGACCACTGCCCTGGCGCAGCAGCTGGATTTCATCGACAGTTTCCGCGAGGTGCATGGCGACAGGCACATGAAACTGTGTCGCCAGCTGAATCAGAGACTGCAGGACATCGGGATGTACAGTGTAAGGGGCATGGGGACTGATGCCGGCCTGAATTCCGGGTTGTTGACTGGCTGCGCACAGTTTCAGGTGCTGCAGCATTTCATCCAACTGCGACTGGGCTCGAGCAGGTGTGAGAGCGATGACTTCGCGGAAGAGTACGGCATTGATGCCCTGCCATGATTTGAGATCCGTCGAGTTTTGTGGACCCGTGACAATGTCGCCCAGCAACTGGACTCCGGCATTGCGGGATTCAGTGACACCGCTGCGAATCCGGGAGGCCTGATCGTCGGTCGTCTCGTTACGCCACTCAAGGACTCGACGAATCCAGTCGGGGAATGAGCCGTCCACACAGAATGGCTGCTGCAGGGTGGAGAATTCGAGATGTGTGTGGGCATTCACCAGTGGCGGAAAGATGATCCATGGCTGAATGTGGTCGGCAGAGCTGCAGGGACGAAGATCGGCAACCAGTCCGTTTTCGATGGTGATGCAGCAGTTTTCGCGGGGGTGTTCGCCGGGATTGACAAGCCAGCGAACACTCAGCCTGTGGCTGTTGTCGGACGCTGTGAACGGTCTGTTGTCATGGCGGAGGAACGTCATTTCTGAAGGCTGTTGATTTCCGAATCGTGGCGGGTGACTGAAAAGTGCGATCAGTGTGATTGCACCGGACGACGAAATCGCTGGAGTCCGCGTCGGAATCGCCGCAGTTCGGCTGCAGCGCAGTGCAGAGAAGGCAGCATGATCAGCTGTCGATGACGTCGAATGAGCAGGAAGATGGCGATATTCCATGTGATCCGCCCGATCAGATAGGCCACTGCGGCTCCCTGCGTTCCGCCAAGACGACTGAGTGTCAGGATCAGCAGCAGTTGCAGGGGCAGATGGACAGCGAGGCAGCGTCCATACAGTCGTTCCAGTCCGGTGGTCTGCATCACGGGGATGGTGGGCCCGGTGAGGCAGTCGACGAGAACAGCGAGCAGGAGTGGAGGCAGCAGTGCGGGGACCAGTGAGTACTGTGGTCCGAGGAGCGGTTCCAGCAAGGGTGCTGCGGCGAGCAGTACAGCGGCCGCAGAGACAGCAGCCAGGAATGTCATGGTGGCTGCATGTCGTGCCAGCTGTTGAGCGCCGTTAAGGTCACCCTGATGATGCAGTCGAGCAAAGCCGGGCATGAGGCTGAGGTTCAGGATGCCCAGCGGCAGTGAGGCAATTCCGGAGGCCATCAGTGCCCAGGAAAACTGTGCACTGGCTGCAAAGCCGGCTCCTGCCGCTACAGCGACCGGCAGGCAGCGCTGGGCCAGCAGGACTCCTGTCGCGACCAGCACGAATGGCAGCCCTTCGCGGGTGCGGCTGCGGATGGTGTCATTGTCAGCGGGTGTGACCTGCAGGGCCTGGCGATAGACGGTGCGGAGGCGTCCTGTACTGACTGTGGTCAGCCAGATCCCGAAGGTCAGCAGGGCGGTTCCAGCGGCAGCTGGTGCTGCGGCCAGCGGCAGCTGGAACAGCCACAGCAGGCCCAGCAGACACAGTGACAGGAGGGGAATCAGGAACTGCTCAGGAAGGATCGCGGACCGTGTTCCGACCAGTGGAATGGCGGCCCATTGTCGCAGATACGTCAGCGTCAGCGGCAGGGCCATCAGGACGGCGAGTGTGAGTGTGCGAGCCCAGTCTGTATATCCCAGCAGCTGGCAGATCACGGCGGACATCAGGCTGGTGAGACTGATACAGGCTGCGGGCAGCAGACTGCAGCGGTGCGTCAGAGCGACTTCAGCTGCAGCGGTATCCTGTCCGCCGATCGACAGTCGCCGCACAAGAACTCGATCGGTACCCAGCGGGGCTGCGGTGGCGTACAGCAGAGCCAGTGAGAGTGCAGACGAAAACTGGCCGTACTGTTCGGAGCCGAGGATAACTGCGGTTGCCGTCGTGGAGGCGAACAGCAGTCCGATTCCAATCGCGCGGATCAGCAGTGTGATCAGGGCATCAGATGCGACAGAGCGAGCCGGTCCGATGGTCGGAGTGATGCTGACGGACTCGCTCATTTCACAGGACTCCGGAACACGCCACGTTCAGGCAGCGCGTTTGCGTTCGGTACCAGGCATCGGAAGAATGGGGGTGTCTTTCAGCCAGGGGGCCAGCAGGTCATGGCGACGACACCAGAGCGCCAGTTCTTCTGTGGACATGGCGTTGGCTGGGGAACTGACATAGGCGTTTTCCACGGTCCGTGAGACGAGGTCATCGTAGTCGTAGCTGATTTCTTCATAGACGCTGCGGAAAGCCGGCAGGACGGCGAACATCTCTGTCAGTTCGACAGTCCGGCGTGTTTCTTCATCGCTCATCAGTTCTTCGTACAGTTTTTCACCGGGCTTTGCGCCGATTTCTGTTACCGGCATGCGGGCTGCACTGAAGCCGTGCTGTTCTGCCAGTTCGTCAATCATGACTCGAGCCAGATCCGCGATCTGGATGACGGGCATCTTGGTCACGAAGACTTCACCGCCGCGAGCTTTTTCTGCGGCTGCGAGGACAAGGCGACAGCTTTCTTCCAGCGTCATGATAAAGCGTGTCATCCGACTGTCGGTCAGAGTGACTGGTCCGCCGGCGGCGATCTGTCGGGCGAAGATCGGTATGACAGACCCCCGTGAGCCAAGAACATTTCCGAAGCGGGTGGAGCTGAAGATGGTGCGGCGCTGCATCTTCAGGCTGTTGGCGGCTGTGAACAGACGCTCGCCCATCAGTTTGGACGTACCCATTACATTGGTGGGGTTCACAGCCTTGTCCGAGCTGGTAAAGATGACTCGTTCCACATCGTTGTCCAGCGCGGCTTCGATGATGTTGCGCACGCCGATGATATTGGTCTGCACGGCATCGAACGGAGCTCGTTCGCACAGTATGACGTGTTTGAGAGCCGCAGTGTGCAGGACGATGTCCACTCCGGAGAACATGCGGTTCAGTTTGTCGCGATCGCGGATATCCCCGATCTGGCACAGTGTGCGGACCGGGTGCGGGCGTCCGCGATTGGCGGTCTGCAGTTCCTGTTCAAGGAAGAAGATTTCCGACTCGTTGGTGTCGATTGCTCGGATTTCACGTGGCTGGCAGTCCAGCAGCTGTCGAACCAGCTCACGGCCAACAGTTCCACAGGCACCAGTCACCAGAATTGTACGATCAGAAAAAAATGACATGGCTGCTTCCCTGCTGCCGGATGATTACGCGAAAAATGTGCTGATTGAGGTGTGTGTCAGGCTGCTCGCTGACGATACAGTTCGGGGTTGATCATGGCGGTCATGGACTGCACATTGAGGTTACCACCGAGGAATTCCGAAATGCGGTTCACAACCGCGGCGGGCGTGCTGAGCAGATCGTTGTAGCTGACATTCATCAGCTGCAGATGTGCCTGAGACGGCAGCCAGCCATAGAAGTTTCGCAGCTCACGCTCGAACATGGCCTTCATCACGTCATCAGGGATATCCGTGGTGATACCCTTGTGTTCCAGCATTTTCTTCTGTGAACGCAGGATTTCGTCGGTATGACGCCGCATAAAGATCACTCGATAGCTGCGATCAGCAGGCAGGTGTCGCAGCAGTCTGTAGACCATTTTGACGGATCGGCCGGGGGCCTGCTGCAGCCAGCCGGCATCGTCGGCAAGGCTTTTGACATCTTCGAATTCGTAGTAACCGTTGGGGTTGTCTTCGTCCGGTGTTCGTTGCTGATCTGTCAGCGCCGGGATGCCGCCGGCTTCCAGCATCCGCATCATCAGGGATGTGCCGGAACGAGGCAGACCGGAAACGATTGTGACCCAGTCGCGATTGACGGGCGTCTGCTGGGCGGTCTGTGTTTCGGGGGCAGCCTCCGGTTGTGGCATCGCTTCGGAAGCGGCTTTCAGCAGTCCCAGCAGCTGGCCTTCCGTCAGGGCTCCGGTACGCCGCCCGGCGATCTGTCCGCCGGCCCACGCCACAAAGGTCGGAACCCCGCTGATTTCATACCGTGCGGCCAGTGCAGCATTGCGGTCGATGTTGACGGAATAGACATCGGCCCAGTCTGCGACCTTTGCTGCCAGACGATCCACGACGGGCTGCATCATTTTGCAGGGCGGGCACCATGAGGCCATGAAATCGACGAGCACAGGCCGATCGGATTTCAGGACAACATCCTCAAAGTCAGCTTCACGAATTTCCATAGCGAGTGTTCTCTGTTGTTTCTGCGTAATCCGGCAGGCGGGGGGCCCTGCCCTTTGAGCAAATCTGTGTCAGGCTGCCGGTTTCCAGCGTTCGAGGACCTTCATTTCGCCGTGTTCACCGGACCAGCGAGTTCTGGGGAACAGAGCTGCTCTTTGAGCCAGAATCCGGTCGCGATTCTCCGGCTGCAGCATCACTCGAAACAGATGGCGAACTTCATCAGCGAAGCCGGATTCCGAAGCAAATCCGAAGCGATCCTGCAGTTTTTCATGGATCACTTCGTACGGATGTTCTTCCGACTCAACTCGCGGGTTTTCGATACGCTGCACTTCGACATCAAGTCCGAATTCTTTTCCGATGGTGGCTACCATCTGAGCGATCTGCATGACACTGAAGACGTCAGTGACCTGGTTCACCACATCGTACTGACCGGGGTCCGGTGGTGCGGCAATCAGTCGAGTGATGCACTGCATCGCGTCTCGCAGTGTGATATAGCCTCGAGTCTGGTTGCCGCTGCCGTAGATCGTCAGTGGCATCCCGATGGCGGCTTGTGCCACGAATCGGTTGACGACGGTGCCCCACCATTCATCGATATCAAAGCGAGTATTGAGGTCCGGGTGCGCCTGCAGCTCGTCAGACCAGTTGCCGTAAATCACTCCCTGCATGACGTCATAGCTTCTGAGCCACCAGTATTTGCAGGCTTCGTAAACACTGAAGGTGCCCTGGACTTTGCTGACGTGGTAGAAGCTGACCGGATCGCGTGGTGTGAGTTCCCCACCAAGGCTCCATTCCTGGCCCTGGTACTGCAGCACAGCATCGCCCGGGAAAAGGCCCTCGAACAGCGGTCGCCCGGTGAGTGGGCTGCCGTATTCACCCATGGTGCCCAGTTTGATGATGGAGGCTTCGGGGGCGTGGTCGCGAACGCCGAACAGCAGTCCGAGTGTCCCCACGACATTGTTCTGGATCGTGTTGACGGCCTTGTCGACGTCGGCCATGCTGTACGGGGCGCTGGGGATTTCGGCAAACTGCACGATCGATTCGGGACGAATCTCGCGGATGTAAGCGAACAGTGCTTCGCGATCCAGCAGATCCATCTCGCGGAATTCAATATCGACGCCAAGGTGTTCCTTTGCTGCAGCAACTCGTTCCTGCATTGTGCGGATTTCGGTAACGGACTGAGCACCGCGTTCGGCCACCAGTCTGCGACGCAGCATGTTGTCGATGCCGTAGACTCGGCAGCCAAGTTTGGCCAGCTTCAGTGCCAGCGGCCAGCCAAGGTAGCCGTCCATACCAAGGATCAGCACTTTCATGCCATCCAGCATGTAGCCGCAGTCCGTTTTCTTCCATTCGCTGCAGGATTCAAAGGTGATTGACAGCGGATCGAAGTAACCGATTTCCGGTCGGCGACGACATTCGACCACCAGCTGTCCTTCCGCAGCACGACGGAAGGCGGCCTGACCGCAGGCACGAAAATCCACATGCCCCTTGAATTCCACTGCCGGACAGCTCCAGCATGTCTGACCGCCGTTATGACAGGATGACTGACTCATAAGTATTTCCGTTCGGTAGGATTTCGTTGCTGCTGCTCAGGCTGCTTTCTGCAGTGTGGAAACCTGTGGCTGCAGAACCTGCAGTACATCTTCCACCCGCATGTCCGCGGGAATCACCCCGTGCTGTGTTCCACGGACGAAAAATGTGGATTCTTCGTGAGTATGGCGACCGTTGATCAGTGTGGGTTCAATCAGTTCCTGCAGGTTCATGCGACCGGACAGTGCGACATCGGTGGCGGGCAGGGCCACCAGATCGGGGGCACGATGAGCAAATGGTCCGCTGTAGATCTCGGCTCCACGCAGTACCTGTGAGACAACCGGACAGCCTTCGACCTGCAGTCCCAGCAGATATCGTTCAAGTTCCTGCATCAGGGATTCTGCTTCGTCTGCCTGCACAGAGCCACCTGGATAACGCCCCTGACGATGCAGATAAATGCGGCCCGGGTCCATGGCAAACGCTCGGGTTTCCGGCAGCATGTCAGACCATGATGGTCGTGTCGAGGATTTCAGTCGCAGGTAGCCGGCTTCGGCCAGCAGGCAGTTGACGTTGATGCTGCGGCGCTGTCGTGCAAAACCATGGTCAGAGACAGCAGCCAGCAGAGTGCGATCGTCCAGACGTT
Organism: uncultured Planctomycetaceae bacterium; assembly: GCA_903858815.1. GTDB lineage: Bacteria > Planctomycetota > Planctomycetia > Planctomycetales > Planctomycetaceae > SXXK01. The sequence goes on from CAIOKE010000092.1 coordinate 7,429, forward strand.
CCAGAATGCGGCCGATATGGCGGTCGACTTCGTGGTAGTAGTCCAGAAACGTCTGATGCAGCGGCGATGTCGGATCCTCAAAATCCTCCCACAGATAATGATTCAGTCGATCCGTACCTGTGAACACAAACATGATCTGCTGCCATGACTGGCGATCCCAGTGCTGGTGCAGGGCTTCGCAGCGGGCATTCATGACGCGCCGCAGCTCCTGAACAAACTGTGGTTTGCCCTGCTGCAGGACGGTCATATCGGCATCGACCGCGTAATTCAGGTTCTCCAGCGACGACAGCTGTTCGGCCGGATAGACAGCGCGTTTCAGATCCAGTGCCACAAATCCTGAGACGAGCATGCCATTCAGTGGTTGAGCCGGGTAGGTCTGCGGCACGTTGATGATCAGTGAGGGGCCGGCATCGGGCTGAGCCCAGAACGGCTTCGCTCGGAACGTGCGAGACGATGTGAAGCCCAGCGAATAACTGCCATCCATCAGGTCGGTGAACCCGAACACGTTGTGACCGCCGGGGTTCAGTCCGGTGATAATCGAGGCCCATGCGGCGGAGGAGACTTCCGGCAGCGATGATTTCATCGGGACCAGCGTGCCGGACCGCAGCAGCTGCTGACTGTGTGGCATCACGCCACTGTCAGCGAACCGCTGCCACATCCAGCGTGGCAGTCCGTCAATTCCCAGCAGAAACAGATCCATCCCCCTCGGTCTCCCGCTTGATCCAAGCTTTCCTGTGTTGATTTCAGCAGCCTGTGACAGTGGCAGAACTACAAATAACCCAGTTGACGCAGGCGTTCGGCGACTGCTTCAGCATCTTCCTCATCCATAAACGCGTTGGCACCGCAATCCTCCATGAGCGTGCACAGCAGGCAGCGAATTCCGCGGCTTGAAAGTTCCTGAATGGCCTGAAGGCCGGCTGGCGAGTTCTGATCTGCGACGACGACGATGCGATCCGCATCCAGCTGACGCAGCTGGTCGAACAGCGGAATCAGAGTTTCGGACCACGCGACACTGGCGACTTGCGAACAGATCTGCAGGCGTGAATCAGAATGATCAGCTGCGGTCAGCTGCAGAAAACGGGCCTGATTGCCGGCGGCCAGTGACTGAGCCGTCAGATTCAGAATCAGATCACCACCCAGCAGGACTTCGGTGATGGAAGCGGCGGTGCTGGAACACTGTGTGATGGTGGCTGCAGTCATGGAAACCATCCCTGGAAACAGCCGACAGCAGAAGTTGTCTGGCGACAACCGCCGTGACGGCCACGAACTGGCGGTACCGGCGCAATCCCTGCTCCGGCTCTTGACTGCACTGTAATCTGCGGCGGATTCTGACACAACAGAAGTTTCTGTGGCAGAAACTGCCGAAGTTTGCTGTTTCCGGGAGTCCCGGCGGGCTGGGGGGGAAAATTCGATTGCCCGGAAGTGGTTCAGTCGGTAGAAATTCTGCAGTCGTGGTCCAACACTTACCCCCACGACGGCTCAGATTGGCAACCTGATTTCGCTTCAAGGACCCTGATTTGCAGTCTGTTGAATACAAACCCGGGGATCTGGTGATCTATACGGTGTCGAAGCAAAGTCCTCACCCTGGTCCTCGCGCGCGCTCTATCCACCCGTCCGAGGGTGGTGAGGACTATGCGTATGTGGTGGACAAATTCTGGATCGTGGTAGAGCTGCTGGCAGACGGTCAACTGATTCTGGCGACTCGCAAAGGCAAGCGACGGTCGGTCGCCGCCACCGATCCTCTGTTGAGAAAAGCGGGCTGGTGGCAGCGTCTGCGCCATCGCCGTCGTTTTCCGGCGAAGGAACAGCTGGGCGAACAGTGAAATGCTGACGGCAGTGCAGGCTTTATTTTCGCCTTGAGCACGTGCCCTGCGAGAGCGGGCATTGCTGACGCTGAGAGACAAAATACGCAGACCGAGCATTCCTGCTCGGCCCCGTCCTTTTAAAAAAAACACTGGGGATTTCAAGGGTGACGAGAAGTTTGTGCCCGGGCTAAAGCCCAGACTACGGCTGTTGTCTGTCGCGGCATTCCTGCTCGGTCCCCCGGCACCCCGACAAAGCCACTTTGTGGATCTCGCCTTCGCTCGCTCGGGCCACCGGAGCCTGGGCTTTAGCAGGAGTCGTCTTCAGTTTTCAGACACACGAAGTTCCGCTTGGGAGGGCGAGGCTCCCGCCGAGCCGGTGGTTGTTGGCTTAGCCTCCCTGAACTGGTGCTCGGTAATCCCAAAGGCGAGTTGTTAGCGGAAGCAGGCGGGTGCTGTCTGCTATTGCGACGGAACGTCCCCGAGCTGGTGCTCGGAGGTCCCGGGTGCGAGCCGTTGTCACTGAGTGATCGCCTGACCGTTCATTGTGGCCGGTGTGCTCGGCAAGCTGCGTGTGCGAGTTCCTGCAGCTCTGCAGGTCCGCAGCGCTGCAGATTTGCTCAATCGGGGCGGACAATACAGAATGCGTCTGCGTGAGTTGCTGGGGTGGTCGGGATTTTTCAGCAGGAGTGGACTCATGGGGCAGTTTTCAAGACGCGGTTTTCTGCAGTCATCGGCAGTGGGTGGGCTGCTGACGGCAATTCCGGGGGCGATCCCGGCGGTTTCCAGTGGTCTGAGTATTGCTCCGTTTCGTTTTGATGTCACGGCTCCGAATGGTCATGGCTGTTGTGGTGGCTGGATCAAGCCGATTGAGGCAGTGGATGACAGTCAGGAAGCGATTGGTTATGTGCTGCTGGGTGCCGGTGCTCCGATTGTGGTGTGTGCGGTGGACTGGACGGGCATTCTGAACAGTGCTCATGTGGCGTGGCGAACGGCGATGGCGGAGGCCGCCGGGACGACTCCTGAACGTTGTGCGGTGCAGTGTGTGCATCAGCACAATGCGCCGTTTGCATGTCTTGACGCACAGAAGCTGGTGGATGCTCAGGGCGATCTGCCCAACATCATGCTGCCCGACTTTTTTGCTCAGTGTCTGGATCGGCTGCGAAAGGCGATAGCGGAGGCGATTCCGCAGGCTGTTCCGGTGACTCATGTGGGTCATGGTCGTGGACGTGTTGAGCAGGTGGCGTCGAATCGGCGAATCAATCGGGGGCCAGATGGTCGGATCGTGGGCATGCGTGGCAGTGCGTGTGCTGATCCGAAGCTGCGTGAGCTGACTGAGGGTTTGATTGATCCTGATCTGCGGACAGTGGCGTTTTACAGTGGTGACCGAGCGGTGGTCTGCTGTCATTACTATGCGGTGCATCCGATGAGTTATTATGGCGATGGTCGTGCGAGCAGTGATTTTCCGGGTTTGGCGCGGAAGCAGCGTCAGGCGGAGGAGCCTGCTGTGACTCACATCTATTTTACGGGATGTGCGGGGAACATTGCTGCGGGCAAATATAACGATGGTTCAAAGCCGATGCGTGCGGTACTGGCTCGTCGGATTTATGACGGGATGGTGGCGGCAGCGAAGGATCTGCGGCGTGAACCGGCAGGTGAGGCGATCTGGAAGACGGCTGATGTGCTGCCTGCACCGCGAGCAGATCTGAATGCCGAGACGCTGGCGGCGATGATTTCGGATCGCAGTCGGGCGGTTGTGGGTCGAAACCGACCGGCATTTGAACTGTCGTGGCTGCAGCGCCTGGAGCAGAAGATTCCGATCGTGCTCAGCAGTCTGCAGCTCAACGACATTTGTGTGTTGCATCTGCCGGGTGAGAGTTTTCTGGAGTATCAGTTGCGGGCGCAGCAGCTGGCGGGCGGCAGGTTTGTTGCGACAGCGGCCTATGGAGATGGTGGACCGTGGTACATTCCGGTGAAAGAGGAGTATCCGGCGGGCGGTTATGAAGTGAGTGTGGCCTTTTGCAGTCCTGAGGTGGATGATGACCTGACAGGTGGCATGCGAGGGCTGCTGCAATGAAACGCAGACTTCAGCGCCGACGGGTATTGCTGGGTGGTCTGCTGCTGGTGTCAGCGCAGGCGATTCCAAAGGTCTCAACTGGTGATGGTGAGTTACCTCAGGGTTGGCAGCAGCCTTTTCCGCAGGATTTTCCGCAGCTGTATCTGTGGCGGGATGTCTGCAACGTCTGGCTGATTCGCGAGCAGGAATCGGCACTGCTGATCTGCTTCGGGGATGGTTCGATACTGCCATCGCTGGAGTCGCTGGGAATTCGGCGGATTGAGCGAATTCTGCTGCCGGATCATCATCGCGAGCAGTATCAGGGTTTGTATCGACTGCCTCAGCTGCCGGCGCCAGTAACGGTGCCGCAGTCGGAGTTCTCGTTATTCAGCGAGCCAGGGAAATATCGTCGCTGGCGTCCGACGCTGGGGGATGAGTATTCGGTGTATGGGGCCAGTTATGTGCGGCCGACTCCGCAGCCGATCGTTGTGGAGGGGGCGGCTGATGGTGCAGTGCTTGAATGGCAGGGCCATGAAGTGCGTTGTCTTGCGACCCCCGGGCATTCCCCGGGCGGGCTGACGTTTCTGATCAGTTCCGGGGGCCTGAAGTTCGCATTTTCCGGTGGATTCATGTATGACGGATCGAAACTGTCCCGGTGGTATGATTCCGAATGGGATTACGGGTTTGGCAAGGGGATTGATACGCTGCTGAGTTCAGCGGCGCGTCTGCAGACGGCGCGGCCGGACGTGCTGTTGCCGGCTTATGGCCCGGTCATTCGCGACGCTGGTCGGCAGTTGTCTGAGTTTCAGCAGCGGCTGGTGAAATTTCGTGCCAGCTATGTGCGGGGCTATCCTGTCTTTGATTCAACGCCGGAAGAGCGAGATTCGATTTCGACGCCGACAGCCGTTCCGCTGATCAGCCGGGTGACTCCGCACCTGTACAAGCTCAGCCATCAGACGCAGGGACGCAATTTTGCGATCATTGTTTCAGATAATGGGCATGGTCTGGTGCTGGATTGTGGCCTGTTACCGGCTGCCCAGCTGGAGGAGATTATTGCCGGGATGCGTGCCCATCTGGGGCTGAAGCAGATTGATGCGTTCTGGATTTCGCACATGCACGGAGACCATTTTCTGCTGGGCCCGATGCTGAAGGAACAGTACGGCGCCGAGGCGTGGACGCTGGACAGTATTGTGGACCGTTGTGAGAACCCGCGGGCCTACGACTACGCTGCGATGGTCTCAGCATACAGCGACGGTTTTGATGGAATGAAGATTGATCGTGCGATTCGGCCTGGTGAACGGATTGAGTGGGAGGGTCTGACGCTGCAGGTGGACTGGATGCCCGGTCAGACGGAATTCGGCTGTTGTCTGTGGCTTGAACTGGACGGTCAGCGAATCGCCTTCACGGGCGACAATCTGTTTGGGAATCCGCAGTCCCCTGAGCAGGATGGTCACGAGGCCGTGGTAGTACGCAACAGCTGTATTCTGCAGGAGGGTTATCTGTATGGTGCCGAGTATCTGCAGAAACTGAAGCCCGACATTCTCATGGGCAGTCACAGTTATGTGATGCACAATCCAGCAGCATTCATCGACCGGTATTACAACTGGGCGAAGACCATGATGGGTCTGTATCGCGAGATGCTGCCGGAAGATTCCAGCGAATACGGGTATGATCCGTACTGGGTGTCGGCCTATCCGTACCGAGTGAATTTGTGGCAACAGGAGCAGGCAGAAGTTCTGGTGACGATTCGGAATTTTCGGGATCGTCCGCAGCGACACTGCATTCGTCTGCATCTGCCAGCAGGAATCAGTGCCGAGCCATCACTGCTGGAGGGGGAACTTCCCGCACGAGGGCGGGGCCAGGTTCCGGTGAAACTGCGAGTGGATCGCAGTCTGGCCGATCAGGCTCAGTCGACAGTATTGTTCGACATTACTCTGGACGGTCAGCGGTATGGTGATCTGTTCGATTTCATGCTGCGTACACAGCCCGAATAACGGATCAGCTAACGGATCAGCGAAAAATCCTGTGCGCACCTGCAGGTTGTGGTTTGGAAGGGTTTGGCGAGAACGCACTGGATACCGCTTCAGTGCCTGGAAGAACACAACCGTTCAGACGCAGACGACAATGCCTTTCAGCTTCCGCTGACGGCTCGCCTTGGGGGGGGGGAACGCGGTGGACGACACGAGCTGAAGCTCATGCTACGACCAGCGAGCAGCAGGGCGGTGACGATGCCGAGGGTTCCGTTGAGTGGTAGTCAGCCGAAGGGGTGGATGAGGGGCGGGCGAGCGTGCGGGGCGTTGTGGCTTTGTGTGGGCAAAGGGCGGCCGGGCAGGAATGTCCGGGCTACGGTTGTGGGCGAGCAACGAAAACGGAACAGGGGCAGTTTAATTCGGCTCGGCAGGAGCCTCGCCCGCCCAGGGAGGGGGGGGGCACGCGGAGGACGACACGGGCTGAATCGCATGCTACGACCAGCGAGCAGCAGGGCGGTGACGATGCCGAGGGTTCCGTTGAGTGGTAGTCAGCCGA
>CAIOKE010000093.1 GCA_903858815.1 uncultured Planctomycetaceae bacterium
CTCATTGAACCCCAGCGACGAGTTGCTCTTTCAGGCCGACTGCGGGATGGATTTCCGCTGCTGGTTCTTGCTCCTCGATTGGGAGTGCTGATCCTTGGAGTACTTATCTTCCAGCTGCCGCTCAGATTTCTTGGAACCCGCGTCAGCGACGCGCTCGTTCTGCTTGGTCCCGAGCACCCGCGTACGCTCAGACTGGCCACCGCGCTAACAGCATTCCAATGGATGATCGCCATTCATTTGATACTGGCGATTCTCAATGGCAGTACTCCAGGGTGTTACCTCAGACCGATTCGTAACTTCAGACGCGGGATGCGTTTGCTGTTTACGGCCGATGGCCGCCGCGAACTTTCCGCGGGCATCGACGCTGTGCTCGCTGTCCTGCAACCTGTGCGACACTTTATGCTCGGGCTGAAGGCCTTCCTGGGCGCCGTTGTGTGGCTGCTGATTCCTGCATCATTACTCGTTTCTTTTTCACCACCCGACCGCGCTAATCCCGTCTTCGGCCTGCTTACTGCGCTGGGAGTACTGCTGATGATTCCGGTCGCAGCATGGCTGCCACTGCTGCAGGTTCAGCAGGCGGCCGACGGGCGTTTTCGCAGCATATTTGCAGTCGCGACCGTTCGCCGCAAAATTCGAACCGCCCCGCTGGCATGGATGTTCAGTACAGTCCTCTTGTATGCCATGACGTTTCCGTTGTACCTCGGAAAGATCCAGCTCCCACCGGACGACGCTCTGCTGGTGCTCACGCCATTCTTCATCCTCCTGATCTATCCCGCCCGCCTCGCAGTGGCCTGGGCGTGGCACCGCGGCAACCGACCGCAAACCACGCGCTGGCTGCTGCACGTACCAGTGCGGCTGATCATGTTCCCGCTCCTGGCCGGCTATGGCATTTTTCTGATGCTGACGCCGGCCATCAGCGAGCTCGGACGGAATGCACCGTTCGAAAACCAGGCCTTCCTCGGACCAGCCCCAATTGCTCAGTGGGGCCGACAGCCCAATCAATCAGCGCCTTCGAGCCAGCCGCAGCAGAGCGATGAGGACACCAAAGAACAGCAGCAGCGTGAGCCCCAGCAGCGGACCGATTAATTCGGGCCAAACGCGGAAGATACCGTCCGACAGCCAGGACTGGAGCAGACACAAAGGAGCCATGCCGATCGCCGTAGCGATCATCACTGTCGATGTTCGCATGCGGCTTAATCCCGCCGCCCAGGAAATGAGATCGCTGGATGTGAGTGGATTGAGCCGCAGCAGGACGATCAGCCAGAAACCATGCCGGGCCAGTCGCCGCTGGAGTAACGACAGCCGTCCCTGTGAATCAAGTCGGCTCACAAAGGAACCTCCCAGATATCTTGCCAGCCCGCACGAAATCCCCGCCCCCAGCACATTCCCGGCGAGTGCGAGCAACCCACCTGGAATCGCACCGAAGATCAAACCGCCGGGGGCATAGAGCAGCAAACCGGGAATCGGAGCAACCACGACTTCGACGGTCACGAATGCGACATACGCGGCAGGTGCACCCGGGCCAAAGTTACGAAAGAAACGTTGCAGTAGCTGCACTCGTTGCTCTGAATCGTCTGCCGAAAGCCACTCGTCAATCGGGAACTGCCAGACACACCACACGGCCAGAAGCAGCAACAGAGGCACCGCCAACGCAGCCAGGTATGGCAGCCCCCGCAGATTCCGAGTTGCCGATGATGGTTCGGCACCAGCAGTATTCAGCGGAGCACAATCCGAGCCGGAAACACATTCAGGGGACAAGTGCGCAACCATCCAGACGACGGATGAATACGTTGCGATACCACACCTCGCTGCCGTGATCTGTCAGCATCAGTTTACC
>CAIOKE010000094.1 GCA_903858815.1 uncultured Planctomycetaceae bacterium
CCGTTGCGGCGTTCCCAAGTGCGAGATCTCCGGTGTTGAGCAGGTTGACATCGTTGGTGACGGTAAAGAGCGAGCTGCGGATATCAATATTGTATCCCTGAGCTGCGGCAGCGAAGCCTGCCAGTCGGACGCTGCGTCCATCGGCAAACACGATGCTCTGAGAGTCTGCAGTATCGGCAATCGTCAGTGTGGAGGCGAAGACATCGCCTGCGAAGAGGACTCCGGCTTCCGCCTGAGTGATGGTGATGTTGCCCGGTGTTCCGGACCACCCCATGGTGCCGAGTGTGACAAGTCCGCCGGCATTGCGAAGAGTCAGCCCGCCGGTCAGGTTTGTCATTTCATTGAGTGTGATGGTGCCGGCTGCGAGGGAACCGGAATCCAATGTCAGCGCACTTCCTCCAAAGACGCGATTGACACTGATGGCTGCTGAAGCGCCACCGGCCCCGGTGTCGACGATCGAGTTGGCCAGCAGAGAAACATCATTGAGGGTAATTGATGAGCTGTCGGTTGTCAGCGTGCCGCCAAGGCTGAACAGGCTGACGGCCGAGGTGTCGAAAGCACCTGTGATTGAGGTGACATCGTCTGCGGCATCCCCCAGTTGTGTTCTGAGATTCAGCAACGTCGTGGCACTACCGATGGTTGTGTCTTCAAGGAAGGCGATACTGGTGTCATCTGCATCGGTTGTCAGCGTGCCGATATCGACGTTGCCTGTGACGCGGTAGTACATCGTGCCGTCAGTATTTTCACCGAGTCGCAGCGTTGCTGATGGGCCGGAAAGCGTGCCGTTGATCAGGACATCACCCCCTCCGGTGGAAAATACCGAAGCTGTATTACTGACGACAAGGTCAGCGAATATGGCAGTGAAGTTCGCTTCGACGAACCCTGTGACGGTTGTTGTGGAGGCCGTGCTGGTCAGTCGTTCGCGGAACCAGATGCGGTCACCGGCATCGTTACCCAGCGTGACGCCAGCGGTGTTGTAGAAGATGGGGTGAGCAGAGTTTCCGTATTTGAAGTAAGGCCGTTTCCCGACGGTGTTGCTGGCTCCGGTGATGCTGACGGCATAGGGCTGCGCGTAGGTGTCGATCCAGTCGACTGTGATGCTGGCATCCAGTGAGACGGGGCCGGTGGATGCGGCGGTATTGTCCTGCAGTCCGAGCGTGGCGATTTCATCCATGGGGGCCGAGGACGTAGTACTGATGGTTCCGCTGCCGGAGATCAGAACGAAGTTGTTCCAGTTTCCGTCAATCGGTCCCTGCAGTGTGATGGTTCCGTTTGCGGCTTTGGTGTTGATGATGAAGTTGTTGTTGGCCGTCTGTTCGGGTGAGATAAAGGTGATGGAGTTTTCGATCAGCACATCAGCGCCAGCAGTGGTTGTGGTAATGAAGTCGCGAGTCTGTGGCGTCATGTACATATCGGCGGCGGAGGCTTCGTAGATCAGAATGGCAGGTCCCGGCGATCTGTTAGCCCGCAGCAGGACATCGGCAGATGCAGTGATCTGGCCGCCGTCACTGAGTATAATGATGCCTCTATTGGCGGATTCGGCGCCGGTGGTTGCCAGAAGCGATACGGTGCCGGCGTTCAGTGTGATGATCTGGGCATTCACCACGATGTTTACTGTTGTGATTGAGACACCTGTGGTAGTGTTTGTGTTGACCGCGCCGTTGAGTGTGGTGGTCCCATAGTCTGTCGGAGAGACGCTGTTGTCCGTCCCGGTTACCTGGACGAGGCTTTGTGCTGTGACTTCGTTGAGTGTCACGTCATTAGCGCTTTCGATCCGCACAGCACCCAGACGGTTCGACGATGAACCAGCATATCCGCCGACGACAATATCGCCGTCAGTACCGGCCCTGAGTGTCAGGTTCTCGCCACCAAGGCCTGAGTTGCCGATGATATTGCCACCAAACGTAATATCAGCTCCGTCAGGGTTTCCATTGAGAGTGGTGTCGATGATGGATGTTCCTGTGTTGACAAACACCGTTGTATCACTGTCACCCAAAGTCACCGGGGCGCCGTATGTCTGCGGTATACCCTTCAGGTAGATCGCTGACTGCCCAAGGGCTGTGATTCCGTTCTGGAACAGCAGGGTGTCAGTAGAATTGTCTCCGAACTCAAGTACGCCCTTATTCCCAAGGGTTCCTACCAGCACATCAGTACCGGTTCCCCAGATGAACAGATCGTACTCATCATCATAACCAAGTGGGTCCGCTATTGAGTCATCGCGATCCGCATCGTGTTTAGCGTCGAGCAGACTGGAGATGATGGCGCCATGGAAGACGATATCGCACGCAGGTCGAGAGCCTTCGATGACAACACTGGTACCTGTGCGTACCCACTGTGTAGAGGTTCCAAGTGTTCCAAAGGTGGCTCCGTTGCTGTTGGCAATCGTCAGAGTGGAAAGACGCTGATTCCCACCACTGGCACCGCCGACGGGCCCGGTCACGGTAATAATGCCGGCGTTTCCGGAGTTGAGTGTCAGTGCGTACATATTGTCAGAGGCACCGGTACCTCCCAAAATCGTGCTTTGGACAATAATATCCTGCCCGCTTGCCCCGCCGGATGTGATGTTGACTGAGTTTGTGAGCGTGACAGCACGCAGGAAGTCTACGTCACCAGCGATGCTGGTAATGTCGCCCCCAATCGTATTCGCTGCAGAACCATTCTGCTGCAGGTTGGTGCCGATCAGCAGGTTCGCTCCGTTTGCAGTCGTGAAGACGCCGGAGTTTGTCACTGTCATGGCAGTACCAATACTGTTGGTGCCTGCTCCATTCATGGTCAGCGTGGTTCCGATGAAACTGAACGATGTCCCCAGAGTTACAAGATCGTTGAACGTGGTGGTTCCAGTGCCTGCAGACTGCGTGAATGAGTGAGCGTTCACGGTCTGGCTGAAGGTAACGTTTGCGGCGCTTACGAGCAGAATATCATCGAGTGCGGTACCATTTCCGACGTCTCCGGAGACGACGATGCTGCCAATTCCGGCTGTCAGCGTCAGATCCTGTGTTCCGTCCAGCGTATCAGAAAAGGTGATGTTGCCAATGCCTGCTCCGGTCGTCAGTGTGACCGCCCCCGTCAGGGTTGTGGCATTGTTGAATGTGATGTTGTCGGCTGTCGTGGTAATTTCGCCGGCGGTCAGGATTCCACCGGTCCCCGTCAGAGATACTGCTGCGTCAGAGGTGATGTCTCCAGTTTCGGAAATTGCGAGGCGATCATCTGCGGTGATTGTGATTGTTCCGGCAGCAGACGCAGTAGACAGGGCTCCGTCAATCACAATATCTGAACCGCTGGTTGTGGCGTGCGAGTCAATCGTGATTGAGGCTGATGATGAGCTTACCTGAGTCGTTGCGCCATCTGCGTCGATCTGCACCGCACGGTTTGCCGTGGGGGCGGTCAGGGAGAAGCCGGTACCTGTGCCCACTCCAGAGTTCACAAAGGTCGTGTTGACTCCGGACGTGCCTCTCAGGCTGACGGCTCCCGTGGCCGTGACGACGCCAGTGGCGGTTACAAGGACACCGCCGGCGATGACCGTCGATGCGGCATCGCTGTCGGCGGTGATGGTGACAGCAGCATTCGCACCAAGTGTCTGAACGGCTGCGTTGATGATCACGTCACGTGGGGCACTGAGTGTCAGAGTGCCGCCACTGGTCAGTGCAAAGTTGGAGACAATGTCGGATGAACTGCTGCTGCTGCCAGTCAGCGAGATATTTCCGCCCCCAGCCGTCACTGTGTTATTCACCTGGATGGAACCGCTCAGAGTCAGCGTACCAGTGGACGTTGCATCATTGGGAAGTGTGGTGTCGACAGGCTGGGAAATCGTAATGGTTCCTCCTGAGACGATATTGACCTGACCGCCCGTTCCCGGACCGCCTGTGGTGATGCCGGATGTGGTTGATACGGTTGTGATATTGAGGGCATCAGTGTCAGTGAACAGGACATCTCCCGTATTCAGGTCGGCAGCCAGCGAGTCAACGTCATTTGTGGCGCTGTTCAGAGTGAACGTGCCGGCTCCCAGCAGCAGCAGCGCGGAGCCAGTGATTGCCCCTGATGACTGAGTGGCTCCACCGGTTGTAGTATTCAGCGTGATGATCCCGGTACCATGTCCAGTGATATTTGCTGCAACGGTGAGTGCTGCACTGCTGAGCACGATCGTGATATTGCCATTGCCTCCCTGAGTTCTTACTCCGGTTCCTCCAATTGTCAGCGCGTTGGTTTCAATCAGGCTGATGTGACCTGACGTGGAATTTGTGGCTGTGAGTGTGGCGATCGTGGTTTCGAGGGCGTTTGCGCTGCCAATGCCGGTCGCAGCGGTGATAACCACGGTTCCTGTGCTGGCGACAAGGTCGATATCAGTGTCACCTGCGTCTGTCACAGCGCCTTCGGTGGAGTCGATTGTGATGGCTGTGGCTGAACTGTTTGTGGTTTGCAGGGACCCGATGGCGACGTTCTCGTCGGCATTGACGTCGATTGTTCCCGAACCTGCGTTGATGATGGTTGTATCAACCATTGTGACAGCACCACTTGCTGCTCCGCCGCTGTCATAATCAGCTGTGACTTCGATCGCTCCGCTGGTACTTGTGACGTCACCCGCGGCGGAAAATGTCAGGTCATCGTCAGCCCTTAACGTGATTGCTCCTGTGGTGCTGGTGATCACGGCATTGATTATTAACTGTCCGGCACCCGCACCGTCGGCGAACAGTGTGATAGTTCCTGAACCTGACGTCGTGACACCACTCTGCAGGGCAGCGATTGTGACGGTTCCGGTCGTGGACGTGAGATCGATGTTTCCGTTTCCGGTGACGCTGGACTGCTGAATTCGGTTGATAGTGATACCATTAGTTTCGGCAAACCAGATGTTTCCAGTGGTTCCGGAATTTACTGCATTCAGTGTGGCAATTGTGGTTTCAAGGGCATTTGCACTTCCGATACCGGTGACAGCGTTGATGACGACAGTGCCGCTATCGGCAACGATGTCCACGTCAGTGTTTCCGGCATCAGTGATGGCCCCCTCTGTGGAATCGATAGTAATTGCCGTGGCTGAACTGCTGGTCGTCTGCAGAGAGCCGATGGCAATGTTTTCATCGGCATTGATGTCAATGAGTGCTGATCCGGCATCGATGACGGTTCCGTTGGCCATGGTGATCGCACCACTGGCGACTCCGCCGTTATCAAAGTCTGCCGTCACTTCAATATTACCGCTTGTGCTGGTGACGTCACCGGTAGCCGAAAATGTCACGTCATCGTCGGCGCGCAGTGTGATCGTTCCACTTGTACTGGTAATGACGGCGTTGATTGTTAACTGGCCGGCAGCAGCTCCGTCGGCAATCAGTGTGATGGTTCCTGTGCCTGATGTTGTGACACCACTCTGTGCAGCGGCAAGGGTAACAGTTCCGGTTGTTGACGTGAGATTGATGGTGCCGTTTCCACCAGCGTTTGACTGTTGAATGCGATTGACAGTGATACCATTGGTTTCGTTGAAGCTGATGTTTCCAGCAGTCCCGGTATTCATCGCATTCAGTGTAGAGATCGTGATTTCAAGGGCGTTTCCGCTGCCGATCCCGGTGATGGCATTGATGACGACAGTGCCGCTGTCAGCGACGATGTCCACATCTGTATCGCCGGCATCCGTGACAGCGCCTTCTGTGCTGTCAATTGTTACGGCGGTAAGTGAATTGCTGGTCGTCTGCAGAGAGCTTATCGCGATGTCTTCATCGGCGTTGATGTCAATAGTTCCCGACCCTGCGTTGATGACAGTTCCGTCTGCCATCGTGATCGCACCACTTGCTGCTCCACCGTTATCATAATTGGCTGTGACTTCAATTGCGCCGCTTGTGCTGGTGACGTCGCCGGCAGCCGAAAAGGTGATGTCATCGTCGGCAAGCAGTGTAATCGTTCCGCTGGTGCTGGTGATCACGGCGTTGATTGTTAACTGGCCGGCGGCAGCACCGTCGGCGAACATTGTGATCGCTCCGGACCCTGCTGTGGTGACACCGCTTTGCGCTGTCGCAATGATGATCGTGTTGGTCGTTGAGGTAAGGTTGATGCTGCCATTACCACCAGCGTTTGACTGCTGAATTCGGTTGATTGTGACGCCATTGGTTTCAGTGAAATTGATGTTTCCAGTGGTTCCGGTATTCAATGCATTCAGCGTCGCGATCGTGACTTCAAGAGCGTTCGTACTGCCAATCCCGGTGACGGTGCTGATGCCGACAGTGCCACTGTCGGCGACAATGTCCACATCGGTGTCCCCGGCATCCGTGATTGCGCCCTCGGTGGAATCGATCGTGATGGCGTTTGCGGCGGTGCTGGTGGTCTGCAGAGAGCCGATGGCAATGTTTTCATCGGCGTTGATGTCAATGATCGCAGATCCGGCGTTGATCACCGTTCCATCGACCATGGTGATCGCACCGCTTGCAGCCCCACCATTATCAAAGTCCGCCGTTACCTCAACGGCTCCACTGGTGCTTGTGACGTCACCCGCTGCGGTGAAGGTGACATCGTCTTCGGCTCGCAGCGTAATGGTTCCGCTAGTGGATGTGATAGCTGCATTGATAGCCAGCGTTCCGGCAGCACCGCCGTCTGCAAACAGCGTGATGGTACCTGAGCCTGATGTCGTGACACCACTCTGTGCGGCAGCGACGGTGACCGTACCAGTGTTGGAAGTCAGGTTGATGTTGCCGTTTCCACCAACGTTTGACTGCTGAATTCGGTTGACGATCAGCGTGCCAGCCTCGGTGAGAATGATATCTCCGGAAGTCCCGCTGTTGACAGCGTCGAGCGTGACAACGTCGATTTCGATATCGCCACTGCTGCCAGTACCAGTTGCTGATCGCAGAGTCAATGTGCCTGTGGTTGCCAGATTTGCATCCTCGAGGGTTGTCGCTTCGGAGATGGCTCCTGTCCCATCGTTCAGTGTACCGAGCGGGCCTGAGTAATCCGCCGTGACGGAGATATTTCCGGATCCGCTGGACACAGTCGCCAACTGGATTGAGCCGTCACCCCGGATGGTGATGGATCCGCTGTTGGAATTTACCAGGGACGTGTCGGTCAGATTGACGGTGCCGGACAATGCGTCCGGTGAGTCATATCCATTCTGAGGTGAACCGCCATTGTAGTCCGTGCTGGCACTCAGCAGGATGGTCCCACTTCCTTCCGTGGAGATGATCACAGCGCTGCTGACGGCGATCGAGTCGCCAGCGTACAGGGCGACTGAGCCGTGACCGCCAGTTGCTGTGATGTTGGCGTTGATCGTCAGGTCGTCAGCGGCCAAATTCCCCTGGGCTGCAAGAAGAATATCGCCTCCGGCAAGGTTCTGCACGGGGGAGTTGACTGTGAGAGGACTGGCGGTTCGGATCAGAATATTTCCGCCGGTGCTCACAGTGAGGCCGTTTGTGCTTCCGATGGTGCCGATTGTCAATGAGCCGGTATTTGCTACAAAAATCCCTCCAGTGGACGTCACGGCGGCGATAGTGATGCCTGCAGTAGATGTTGTAAGTGGTGCAGCAAGGGTTCCGATGCCAGTGGATGCCGTCAGTTGAAGTGTTGAGGCTGAAACTGTGCCTGACGCTTGTGTGATGCTGCCCCCGGGCGATGACAGGACAAGAGCCTGTCCGGCGGCGTTAATCGTGGTGACGGCAATACTTCCGGAGCCAGTTGTCAACAGCGTGGTGGTACCACCGGCGCTGATATTGGCACTTTGTGTGATCGAACCACCGGAAGTGACGGATATCGAACCCGTTGCGGTCACTGTTCCGTTAAAAGTGACACTGGTTGTTGCATCAAGAATGGAAAGACTGCCGACAGTCAGTAGCTGATAGCTTTGAACCGCGCCGTCACGGACGGTCATTGCCCCGCCCCCGGTGAGTGCGCCTGAGAGGGTGATATTTCCAGCCGTGCCAGCATCGAGTGCGAGAGCGGAGCCAGCGGTTGCAATAGTTGAGCTGAAGAGGATGTTGCCGGCCGCAGTGCCAGTGGTATCGACGTCGACAGCGGCCGTGAGTGTGACAGCGCGAGTGAAGGTGATGTTGTCGTCAGTTGTGTCAATGTCGCCTGCGGTTGTGAGTGTTCCGGCGAGCGTGGCGCCAAATGTGACGGCTCCGCCGGCAGTGATATCCCCTGTGGTGGCAATGGTGGTGACGCCGGTTGAGTCGATGGTGACAGTCCCGGAGTTGGTGATGCTGCCGGTGATATTGATTGTTGATCCGGCATCAAAATTGACGTTGGTTGCGCCGGTAATGTTTCCAGTGAGGACAATTGTACCACTGCTGTTGACGTCGATCGTTGTGGTGGCGTTGACAGCACCGTTGAATGTGACACTGGTGGCAGCGTCAAGGATGTTCAGGCTTCCAACAGTGAGTGCCTGATAGCTTTGAATGGCTCCGTTACGGACGGTGAATGCCCCGCCCCCGGTGAGTGCACCCGAGAGGGTGATATTTCCAGCCGTGCCAGCATCGAGTGCGAGAGCGAAGCCAGCGGTTGCGACTGTTGAGCTGAAGAGGATGTTGCCGGCCGCAGTGCCGGTGGTATCGACGTCGACAGCGGCCGTGAGCGTGACCGCGCGTGTGAAGGTGATGTTGTTGTCAGTGGTGTCAATGTCGCCCGCGGTTGTGAGTGTTCCTGCGAGCGTGGCGCCAAATGTGACGGCTCCGCCGGCAGTGATGTCCCCTGTTGTGGCAATGGTTGTGACGCCGGTCGAGTCGATGGTGACAGTCCCGGAGTTGGTGATGCTGCCGGTGATATTGATTGTTGATCCGGCATCAAAATTGACGTTGGTCGCGCCGGTAATGTTTCCAGTGAGGACAATCGTTCCGCTGCTGTTGACGTCGATCGTTGTGGTGGCGTTGACAGCACCGTTGAATGTGACGCTTGTGGCAGCGTCCAGGATGTTCAGGCTTCCAACAGTGAGTGCCTGATAGCTTTGAATGGCTCCGTTACGGACGGTCATTGCCCCGCCCCCGGTGAGTGCGTCTGAGAGAGTGATATTTCCAGCCGTGCCAGCATCGAGTGCGAGAGCGAAGCCAGCGGTTGCAATGGTTGAGCTGAAGAGGATGTTGCCGGCCGACGTGCCTGTGGTATCGACGTCGACAGCGGCCGTGAGCGTGACCGCGCGTGTGAAGGTGATGTTGTCGTCAGTTGTGTCAATATCGCCTGCGGTTGTGAGTGTTCCTGCGAGCGTGGCGCCAAATGTGACGGCTCCGCCGGCAGTGATGTCCCCTGTGGTGGCAATGATGGTGACGCCAGTCGAGTCGATGGTGACAGTCCCGGAGTTGGTGATGCTGCCTGTGATATTGATGGTTGATGTCGCGTCAAAATTGACGTTGGTTGCGCCGGTGATGTTTCCAGTGAGTACAATTGTTCCACTGCTGTTGACGTCGATCGTTGTGGTGGCGTTGACAGCACCGTTGAATGTGACACTGGTGGGAGCGTCAAGGATGTTCAGGCTTCCAACAGTGAGTGCCTGATAGCTTTGAATGGCTCCGTTACGGACG
>CAIOKE010000095.1 GCA_903858815.1 uncultured Planctomycetaceae bacterium
ATCTTTTCCTTGTCGTAGTCGATGTTCAGGATCATGACTTCGATTTCGTCGTCGATCCGCACCATCTCGGTCGGATGGCTGATGCGTCCCCAGCTCATGTCCGTGATGTGCAACAGACCATCGATGCCACCCAGATCCACAAACGCTCCGAAGTCCGCGATGTTCTTGACGGTGCCCTTGCGAACCTGCCCGATCTGCAGATCCGAAAGCAGCGACTTCTTCATCTTTTCGCGTTCTTCTTCGATCAGACGACGGCGGCTGACAACGATGTTGCGCCGAGCTTCGTCGATCTTCAGAATCATGCACTCGATTTCAGAGCCAATGTACTCTGCAATGTCGTTCGGACGTCGGATGTCAACCTGGCTGGCCGGCAGAAACACGTTCACGCCGATGTTCAGCAACAAGCCACCCTTGATCTTGCGAATGACCTGGCCCCGCACAATGTCGCCCTCGTTGTGCGTGCTGATGATCTTTTCCCACTCGCGACGACGATCGGCCTTGCGCTTCGAAAGCACAATCAGACCGATCGAGTCTTCGAACTCTTCCAGCTCAACTTCAATCTGCTGGCCGACTTCCGGTGGAGCTTCTGTGGAGTCCCACTCGTCACGCTGAACAACACCTTCACTCTTGTAACCAATGTCAACAACCACTTCCTCGTTGTCAACACGCACAATCGTGCCAGTCAGGATCTGGTTCAGGTCATATGCCTGAGCCTCCTGGTGGTAAAACTCTTCTTCAGCAAAGTTCGGAAACGACGCGGAAATCACCGCATCCAGCTCCGACTCGTCAATGTTGAATTCACGTAAAAGATTGCGATCAACCATGCCAGTTACCAATCAGTCCCGCAGGTCTTCAGATAACACTTCACAAACCAGTTTTTCAACCGATCCGCTGCGTTCACTGTCAACATCACGGGGTAAATATTTGTCCACACTGCAGTCCGAGATCAATTCTCGAGCACGCCTGCGGTGCGGGGAACTCCGAATTGTAAACGGTATTTCTCGTCAAGTCCAGCACTCACCCGCGAACTGCTTCACCTCTTCGCTACGGAATTCCTGATCACACCGAGCAGTCGGCAGGGCCGGCAATCTCGCAAACCCCTTACACAAGCCAAATCCCGCAGTTTCTGCCTGTCAGCGTAGGTCGCGTTCACGTCCCTGAGAAAATCAGCTGAGGTCGACAATTGGACGCCCGGCATCCACGAGGGGGACTGGACGCCCCGCCGGATTTGTCCAGTGAGCCCCCGCAGGAATCCCCAGATGCTGAAAGACGGTTGCCGCCAGATCCCCGGGCCCCAGTGGCGTCTCCTGAATGGCACCGCCACGACGATCCGTGGCACCAATCACCTGACCACCACGCATCCCGCCACCGGCCATCAGAAACGACATGACTGCTGGCCAGTGATCCCGACCACCCGTTTTGGTCATCACCGGACTGCGTCCAAATTCGCCCAGAATCAGAACCAGGGTCGTTTCCAGAAGACCGCGCTGCTCAAGGTCACTGACCAGTGCCGTGATGCCTCGATCCAGCACCGGCAGCATGGGGGTCAGCCCTTTGACGATTCCGCCCCAGCGCACTTCGTCACCATGATGATCCCAGTGCCCCCAGGCGTCGCTCAGAGTCACGAACGTCACACCCGCTTCCACCAGTCGACGAGCCAGCAACGACTTTTCACCCAGCGAATCACGCCCGTATCGATCCCGGACCTCGGGCGGTTCCTGACTGAGATCAAAAGCTTTCTGAGCTGCCCCGCCCAGCACCAGATCATATGCCTCCTGCACGTACCGATCCTGCTGCTGCAGAGCCGCAGAACCATCCATCTGCCGACGAAAACGATCCAGTTCACGACGCAGTCCGTCACGGTCCTGCAGCCGCGGCACTTCAATCCCTTCAGGCAGCGAAAAACGACCGTTGATTTTCATCCCATCCAGAGGTTCCCACGCCTGCCCCAGATCGCCCGCACCGTAAATGTCCGACACCATGCTGTCCGCCAGTGCGACATACGCCGGCATCCCGGGACGACCGGCACCACAGAATTTTGCGGCCACCGAACCCATCGCAGGATATCCACCGCCCTGTCGACCGATTTCCGTCCGCTGGGCTTTCGGATTGCCCGCTTGAAAGGTGATTGGAGTATGGTTGCTGGAGCTGGCATCCATGGACCGCACCAGCACAAACCGATCCAGCATTGCCGCCTGCAACGGCAGATGCTGACAAATGTGCACCCCGGGAATTGCTGTGGAAATCGGCTGGAACGGACCACGAATCTCGGGGGGCATGTCCGGCTTCAGATCCCACATATCGATCTGACTGGGACCACCAGACAGCCAGATCTGAATCACACTTTTTACAGGGCGAGTAGTCTGCTGAGCCTGCAGCAGACCGGGCAGTGTAACACCGGCCAGCCCCGCTAACCCTGCCTGCAGCAGCCAGCCCCGTCGCCCCACCTGAAACAACGGGCGATCGCTGGGCCCAAACTGCCGCGACAACAGACCGGACGAAGGCGCATCTGACATGGGCAGGATTCCTGACCGAAACAAACAGACAGCAGACCACTCGGCAGCTTACCCTGCCCAACAAACCAACGCCAGAGGCAGGTTGGGTGACAGGAACGAAAAAGGTGGATTCGTGGCAGTCCTTAACATCGGTTCAGGCGACTTCGGCAAATTCCCCGGATCCGCTCGTTGCCAACAGATTCCGGATTTGCCAGTGCCGTGAATTCGGGTAGATTGGAGCATCTTTCGGACCCGAAAATCCTACTGCCGTACTCTGCCCGCGTACTCCGCCCCAACCGGAACCCCGCCGTGCTCAATATCCTCAGCCCATCCTCCACTGCCCACCGTTTCTGTGACCGTCAGTCCCGGCGTCGCATGCTGCAGATCGGTGCCCTGTCTGCCTTTGGCCTGTCTCTGCCGAAACTGCTGCAGGCTGAACAATCCGGATTCACGCACCCCGCTGCTCGTTCACGCAAGTCCGTGATTCTGGTCTGGATGCACGGTGGACCGTCGCAGCTGGACATGTACGATATGAAGCCTCAGGCCCCGGCCGAATACCGTGGCCCGTTCCGCCCAATCGCCTCCAGCCTGCCCGGACTGGACGTCTGTGAATTGCTGCCGGAACATGCCCGCATCATGCAGCACTGCAGTATCATTCGCAGTTTCTCGCACGGCAACGGGGACCACTGGGCCGCCGCTCATTGGATGCTGACCGGTCGTACCGGTGCCACCGGTGCCGATCGGATGCCTCGTTATCCCTCCATGGGTGCTGTCGCCTCACACCTGCTCGGTCCCACTCAGAAGGGCTCACTTGCCAGCGTGAACATGAATGATGGTGGCTTCGGCTTTCATGGTGCGGCGTGGCTGGGAGTCAATCACAATCCGTTCCGTTACGGTGACTTCAGTTACGGCAACGAAGCCGGTCAGTTGCCCACTGGTGATTACCGCAGCTTTGCACTGACCGAGGGCCTTTCCGAATCGCGTCTGATGGATCGCGTCTCACTCAGCCGACAGCTGGATGGACTGCGCCGTCGTGTGGACACAAGCCGCGTCTTCGACCAGCTGGACGCGATGGATCAGCAGGCCATGGATCTGGTGCTTTCAGGTGGTGTTCGCAAAGCCTTTGATACAGCGGAAGAATCCCCCGAACTGCGACAGCGTTATGGTCCGGGCTGGGGCGAGCAGGCGCTGCTGGCACGTCGACTGATCGAAGCGGGTGTGCGTTATGTCTCGCTGAACACCGGCTACTTCGATGACCACGGCAGCATCGAACCGGCCCTGAAAGACAAACTGCCGCGGCACGACCGCGCCGTTGGTGTGCTGATTCAGGACCTGGCTGAACGCGGTATGCTTGATGACACACTGGTCGTTGTTGCCGGAGAATTCGGACACACTCCGCGAATCAACGCCAACGCCGGTCGCGATCACTGGCCACAGGCTCAAAGTATTCTGCTGGCCGGGGGCGGGTTCCAGCATGGACAGGTCATTGGCGCCACGAATGATAAAGCCGAATACCCGGTCTCCAAACCCGTCAGCGTTGAAGACTTCTGTGCCATCGTCTACCACGCGATGGGGCTACGGGTCGACGATACCATCATGGACCTCTCCGGACGACCCACGCACCTCGTTCCCAGCGGTACTGTTCCCGTCGAACTGCTGAAGGCCTGATGTGTCTCGCAAGTCGCCAGCCAGACGCCCCGTGCTGCTGCCAGGACTGCAACTGGCCGCCACCACGGCACTCGCAGCGACCATGCTCTGGGTCGTGTTCAGCGAAACCGCCTGCTGGCAACAGCTGTGGCCCACCGATATCCACTCGCAGATCCTGAACTGGACGGGTGGCAGTCTGCGGACCGACGCGGCCGGTCGCCAACACGGCCAGCCGGCCTTCGTCGGCCTCTGGCTGCTGCTGGCACTGCCCTTGCTTACCACGGCCCTGCTGCACCGATTCCGACTGACCAGCTCCAGTCTGGCGGATCTGGCCCATCGCTGCCGCAGCTGCCTCGTCTTCGCCACCGTCTGGCTGCTGTTGTGGCTGCTGGCACCGCTGGAACCTTCCGGCAGCCTGACCAGTTTCCTCACAGCCTCGATCTCACTGACCACGGCCCTGCTGCTGGCTCTGCTGCTGAATGCAATCCCCGCACCTGCAGCAATACCCGACAGCGCAGTCAGTGATCCAGAGTCACAACAGACAAGCCGCGGAATGCTGCTGGTGCTGCTGGCAGCCTGCTGCTGGCAGACGGTCTCGTTTCAGCTCAATGATCGCCTGTACGACAACCTGCTTGTCCCCCACGGCGACTCGGCCATGTACGAAGAACATTTATGGAACACGTGGCATGGCAAGGGGTTTCGCAGTTATCTCGACCAGGGTCTGTTTCTCGGCGAACACATTCAGGTCGTGCACCTGCTGCTGTTGCCGCTGCACATGCTGTGGCCGAATTATCTGCTGCTGGAATGGATCGCCTCCGCCTGTCTTGCCAGCTGTGCCGTCCCGATCTTCCTGCTGGCTCGACGCTGGTCCGGCAGTACAACCGCCGCTGTCTGGCTGGCGTTTGCCTGGCTGCTGTACTTTCCCATGCACTACCTCGACATAGCCATCGATCTGAAAACACTGCGTCCATCCTGCTATGGCCTGCCGGCACTGTTCTGGGGCATTGAAACGGCCGAACGACGGCGGCTGAAAACAGCGGGGCTCTGTTTTTTCATCGCGCTGCTGACACAGGAAGACTTTGCTCTGATCACAGGCGGCATCGGAGTGGCTTTGTGGTGCCTGCACTTCCGTTCGACAGACCAGCGACAGCACCGTCAACTGGCTCGCTGGGGCGCAGGGCTGGCCGTGGCCTCCGTTGCGTGGGTCCTGCTGGCCGTGCTCGTCGTGATCCCGGCTTTTCGGGATGGTGCGGTCGTGCATTACAGTCGCTACTTCGGAGATCTGGGAAACAGTCCCGGTGACCTCGTGAAAACAGCGCTGACTCAACCCACAAAGGTCGCGGCGATTCTGTGCAGCCAGCGCACACTGCTGTATGTGCTTGTACTGACGCTGCCGGTCGGACTGCTGCCGCTCCGCAAGCCCCTGCTGCTTGGCGCCGGGCTGGCCACCTTCGCTATGCTCAGCCTGATCCAGCTGGGCAATGATCCGGCAGGCAGCCAGCAGACAGTGGAACTGCCTCCGATCCCCTACCACCATTTTCATGCGCCTCTGCTGCCCGTCATTTTCTGGGCTGCCGCAGCCGGATTGCAGTCTCGATCCCGCCACACACTCACAGGGCGACTGCAGCGAATCTCACAGATTCTGGCGCTGCCACAACAACCCGTGGAACGAGCCCGACTGGCGTGCCTTTGCGCAGCGCTGACCGCGGTCAGCGGATCATTGCTGCCCTGTGGCGCAGCCTTCTGGTCGGAACATGGAGCATGGGGCTGGAGTCAGCTGTATCAGCCAAACACTCGCGCGGAACTGCTGCAGCAGGTACTGGCTAAAATTCCCGCCACAGCCAGAGTGGCGTCAACAGACTATGTCCACACCCGCCTGACACACTACGACCGCTCTTATGACTACAGCGACTACGTCCGCGCGGTCAATAATTATCGTCCCGGAGTTCCTGCCGACACAGACTACATCATCATCGACACCGGACATCGCTACAGCACCATCCGACGACCTCAGGAAATCCGCGAACTGCAGACCGAACCGGAATTGTGGGAACTGCTGCCCGACGAAACCAACGGCCTGTTTCTGGTTCTGAAACGCCGCAGTTCGGGAAGCCATCCGGCGGAGTGATTTAGTAGGCAGTAGGCAGTGGGCATTCAAGATCGCAGCCCAAGCACACCTGACGCGAGGGACAAAAGTCGGCTCAGTCCGCCAAATTGACTCCAGCTCATTGAAAAACACAGTGTTTTTGCAGTACGGGGCCGAGCAGGAATGCTCGGGCTACATTTTGTCCTCGGCGTCAGGAATGCTCGGGCTACCTTTTTGTCTTTGGCGTCATTCCTGCTCGTCCCAGCCCGGGAAAAACGCTGTGGTGACGGATCTTCAGTGTCAGTGGCCACTGTTCAGTTAGTCTGCAGATCCTGAATCATCTGCGATCTCTGCTGCAGTCTGCGGAACAGTTCGCGAGCGACGGGGCCCGCCTGCCGGGCCCCTGAACCTCCGTGTTCCAGCGTCACGACCACCACATACTCCGGATTCTCAGCCGGACAGTAGCCGGCGAACCAGGCGTGGTCCGCCTTCCCAACTCCAGCTTCCGCTGTACCCGTCTTGCCGGCTGCCGACAGTCCCGGCAGATACACAGTTCGATAGGCCGTTCCTGCGGGATGAGCGACCCCATCCACCAATCCCTCGTGAATCGCTCGCAGTGTCTCTTTCGACAGGCCTGGGACCTGCACACGAGCCGTACTCCACGGTGTCAGCACTGCCTCATCAACCTGTCGTGCCAACCCTTCGTCGCTGACCACATGCGGTACCACCAGCCAACCACCGTTCGCCACAACCGCCAGCAGCCGCGCGATCTGCAGTGGAGTCGTTGTCAGCTTCGACTGTCCGATGGCGTAGCCGAGGGCTTCTCGAGCAAACCGGCGCTGCACAGACTCAGTAGCCCCGGCTGGAGGCTTTG
This sequence comes from uncultured Planctomycetaceae bacterium, assembly GCA_903858815.1. Classification (GTDB taxonomy): domain Bacteria; phylum Planctomycetota; class Planctomycetia; order Planctomycetales; family Planctomycetaceae; genus SXXK01. The sequence continues at coordinate 7,103 of CAIOKE010000095.1, forward strand.
CCGGCAGACTGCCTGACCGTTCAAACGGCAGATCGATTCCCGTCCTGCGCCCGAATTCCAGTCGCTCGGCCCACGCCGCAAGAGGCTCCACACCCATCTGTTCGGCCGCTTTGAAGAACCACACATTACACGACTGAGCGAGTGCACCACGCAGATTGATCGGACCGTGCCCCACCCCATAGGCTCGGTAAATCAGGCAGCGATGTTCTTCAGGATTCTTCAGAAAGCCGCGGCAGACTATTTCCATCTGTGGCGTGCATGCGCCAGTCTCCAGAGCTGCGATAGCTGTGGCAATTTTCCACACCGAACCTGGTGGAATAGCCATCGACAGAAAACGACTGACAAACGGACGGCGTGTGTCACTGTTCATCGCCTGCCACGCAGCCTGCGTGCCATGCGTAAACAGGGTCAGGTCAAACTCCGGTGCACTCGCCAGCGCCAGGAGTCGCCCGCTGCTCGCTTCCATCACCACGATACTGCCCCCCACCGGCAGCAGATCAGGTTCCGGCGGTGCATCGGGCGCATCAAATTCCAGAGGATCCTCGGTGGCAGGCAGCAGGTTTCGATCCGCATCACCCAGCGATTCTGCCAGTAGTTGCTCCGCCAGCAGCTGCAGTTCGGGATCCAGTGTCAGCATGACATCCCGGCCGGCCACCGGCTGCCGCAGAATCTCGCTGGAAATCACTCGCTGTCGACGATCGCGAACAATGCGACGCACGCCGGGCAAACCGTGCAGCACCGCATCATAACTCAGTTCCACACCGAACCGTCCGACAGTTGTCGGTGGCTGCTGCTCGTCAGCATCGCCCGGTCCGGGGGGCAACTGGTCACCAGCCGCTGCCGCGGGTCGAGTTCTGGCACCGACAACATGCACGGCCAGATCGGCAGTCGGATAGTGTCGCTGGCTGCGGGCCTGGACGCGAACTCCCGGAAACCGTTCCGGATGCTCGCTGATCACGGCCGCTGCATCAGCCGAAATCTCCGGCAGCAGCTGATGCCACGTTTCCTCTTCCCGCACAAAGATGCGCTCACTTCCACTGCGCTGCGGCGCTGTTGTGAGAGCACTGCGAATGGCCCCCGCCAGTCGCCACAGCAGCCCTGCCTGCTCCGGCTCTTCGTCCTCCATCGACAGTTGCTCATCCGTCGTCGCGGTCGGCAGACGATTGACACGTTCGATGATGCCACGCACACGCGTTTCAATCTGCTGCCGTCGCGTTTCAATCTCAGCACCGGAAACACCGGTGGCACTGGACACCGCCTGCAGCATCAGCTGCCGCTCATTCGCAATCTTCTGTTCAGTGCTGCTGACCAGTGCCGCGTCGCGACGCTCCTCGCGACTGAGGCGTTGTCGCAGCTGCTGCCTCAGCCATGTCGGCTCCGGATTCTGTTCCAGCCAGCGGTAATGAATCTGCAGCGCCCAGCGATCCTCATCGCGAGCAAGGACCGTGGCATCCGCCAGAATCTGTCCATTACGAGCCGGCAGGATTTCATCTTCCGTCGTGGTCGCTGCCAGCGCCTGCAGATACTCGGCAGGAAGCCGCGACTGCACCCACGCCACGCGCGCGAGGACACACAGCATGGCCAGTGTCAGAACGACAGCCGGCAGGCGAATTCGCAGTCCGTCGCGAAATCCCTGTGCTTTGCCTGAGTCGTGGAACAGAGGATGTCGCAGCGAATTCCTCATAGCCGCCGAAACTCCGCCACAAAGGCACGCCTCAGCCCAAGTTCCTCCGCCAGACGCAGCAACAGAGCGAGAACTGCACTGACAGGAACCGTCACCAGCAGCAACGGGGACAGATGCTGACTGAACAGCTGCTGCAGATCCTGAGCGGTTGGAGCCACCTGCCAGGATACACCACTGCAGCTCTGCAGCACCGCCGCAAGAATCGTCAGCAGCGGAACGTGCAGCGGAGTTGGCAAACGCAGCCACACGCGCACATCATAAGATCGCTGCACAGCATCGGGCAGCACCAGCAGCACGGCAAATGGCAGCAGCAGTGGCACCAGCGGCAGCAGCGTCGGACGCGCAATCCAGTCAGTCAACAGCAGTACCCCACCGATCAGCAGCAGTCGCACACTGGCTTGCCACGTCAGGACAGCACACAACACGGGCAGCAGCAGCGCACCACGTGGCAACACATCAGCGAATGCCAGTTCCAGCATCACGGACAACCACGCACAAATCACCGCCGCCACGATCTGCTTCATTGTCGCGTCTGCTCCCGCACAGTCACCTGCTGGTCAGCCGGCTGCAGTTCCCAGTGCAGTATCTGAACCTCACTCAGCTCATCCAGACGTACCGCTGGAGCCACCCGAATTTCCCATTGCCCACCGGCCAGAAAATCGGCTTTCACGACCTTGCCGAAATACAACTGCGGCCCCTGCAGACCTTCCACATCCGCTGCAACTACGTCATCCCCCACAGCCACGGCCTCAGTCGCGGCCACACCCGTCAGTCGACAGTCAGGTTCGCCACTGCCCTCCAGAATTCCTCGCGCTCCAAACATCGCACCCTGATCAGTCTTTCGCAGCAACAGCACATGCGCACGAAAACCGACGGCACTGATCGGCTGCACCAGACTGACCCATCGAGCTGACTTCTCAATTCGTCCCACAACCGCAAGCCCATCCAGCACTCGGTCACCCGGCTGCACCGACTGCTCACGCCCGGCATCCACCAGTCCACCGGTCCCCTGCACAACCAGCTCAGATCGCGTCAGCCCCTGCGACCGACCGGCATCCACCAGCAACTCACGCAGACTGGCCGGCAGACCATCACGACAGCTGAGCACACGCGCTGGCAATACGCTCAGCTGCATCAGCGCCGAGCGTACTTCCGCCGGATCATCGCTGCCAAACCGTCGTCGATCCCGCTCCAGTTCCCGGCGCAGACGCGCGTTTTCAATCATCAGACGACGCAGCATCTGTTCCCGCGCCACAGCCGCCTGATCAACCGACTCCGCAGCAGCGACTTGCCGTGGACTTCCCGCAGATGGCTGCCCACGCACTGCGCGAGACATCACCAGCAGACGGCCCGGACTGACCACGTCCAGCAACACAGGACGCAGTGAACCCAGCAGACCAAACCGATCGGCAGCAGCTGCAGAAAGCGAGAGCACAGCCAGACTGCAGGCCGCCACCCACATTCGCAGTCGTCCTGATTGTGTCTGCATCGAAAGTCCCCGGTCTGCCGTCCACGATACAAAACGGTATCTGCTCAGGCTGCTCGCAACCCATCATCCAGACCGCCCCGCCAGCGTTCCAGATGGTCCAGACAAATCATCGCACCACGCACAACAGCGGTGCGTGGCGAATCGGCCACACGCACCGGAATTCCCAGTTGCCGACTGAGGAAACGATCAATGCCTCGTAACAGAGCACCACCACCCGTCAGCACCATCCCGGTATCCGCGAGATCCGCAATCAGTTCCGGCGGACAGCGTTCAATCGTGCGACGGACAGCATCCACAATTTCCTGCAGTGGCTCGGATAACGCCTCCCGCACCTCTTCACTCGTCACCAGCGCTCGACGCGGAATTCCACTGGCTGTATCCAGTCCACTGACCTCCTGCGTCAGTTCATGATCCAGTACGGCCGCACTGCCAATTGCAATCTTCAGCTGTTCTGCCGACAGTTCGCCGATCCGCAGTGAATATCGACGACGCAACCAGCGCACGATCGACTCGTCAAGGGCATCACCGGCAATCCGTATGGACTGCGAAGAGACGACGTCCGCCAGACTCATCACCGCTATCTCTGTCGTGCCTCCACCAATGTCACAGACCATTGACGCCAGCGGTTCGGCCACCGGCAGACCCGCACCAATTCCGGCCGCTCGCGAATCCTCGATCAGCCAGATTCTTCCCGCACCAGCTCGCTCTGCACTGTTAAAAACGGCTCGCCGCTCTACCGCCGTAATGCTGCCCGGAACCGCAATCAGAACTCGCGGACGCAGACCACGCGAACCCTCGGAAGCCTTTCGCAGGAAATACCGCAGCATCGTTTCACACAATTCAAAGTCACTGATCACTCCATGACGAATCGGACGAACAGCCTGAATGCTGTCGGGTGTGCGACCGAGCATCTGCCATGCCAGTTTGCCGACAGCGGTGCCACGCCCCGCCACACGCCCACCGGTCCGCGACACCGCCACGACCGACGGTTCGTCCAGACGTACGCCTTCGCCAGGCATCCCGATCTGAGTGGACGAGGTCCCCAGATCGATCGCCAGATCAGCACACAATCTTCTGCGCAGCCAGTGCAGCATCCCTGCGAATTTCCCATTGAAGTCCGCGACGACCACAGACCACCCTGCCTGCTGCGTCGCAGGGGTTTTCTACCGAAAATCCGGCAGAAGCCGCAAGATCCTCTCGAAACGTGCAGAATTCGCCGGTTTTCATGCGGGGCCGGGTTGCTCAAGCGGGGGTCCCGTGGGAATCTGGGGGGTTTTTCCCCGAAGAAATCGGAAAAACAGTTCGGTTGAAGGCTTGCAGGCCCCCTCGTGCCGCCTGCGTTCACGACCACACACCACCGCCAGCGGCACGGCACTAGCCGCCGGCCCCCCCCCTCCAGCAGCATTCAAAAACAACACCCGATGGCTTGCGTCAACGGCTCGCCTCTTCACGCGTGGAACCACTTAGCACAAGTTCGGGGACGATCCCAGGGCTCCCATTCGCTTTGTTGGCATCAGCACAAAGAATGGAGGGGTTCGGGAAATTGCGGGCCACTGAGCGGCTTTGTATGGGTGAAGGGGTGCCGGGCAGGAATGACGCCGAGGACAGAAGGTAGCCCGAGCATTCCTGCTCGGCCCCATCCGTCAAAAAACACAGGAGATTTCAAGAGTAACGAACCGTTCGTGCCCGGGCTAAAGCCCAGACTACGACTTCTGCCCCTCGCGTCAGGAATACCCAGTCTACGGAAGTTCGCCCCTGGACCTCCGAGTTGCTGGGCGGGGAGGCGAATACTGCTGCGCGACAGCATGCCAACCTGACGGACGGGCGGCTCGCCAGAAGCCTCGCCCTCCCAAAAGAAATTCGTGTGCCTTGAACACTCGGAATGACCCGACGAGTATGGGCTTTGCCGTCAAGTTATGCAGGACCCTTGAGAGGTACGTCTGGGTGGCCCGTTCAGGCTGGCCGGCCGGTTGCAGAGTTGTCCTCAGCGCACGGGCATCTCGTCCGGGGGGCTCGGTACGGGACGCAACCAGTGCAGCAGGACAGATGATCGCAGTAAACAGCGAAAGCGAAGGGCAACCGGCCGGCGGACGGCGGCAGTCAGCAGAATTCCTGCCGTGAAAAATTCCCACACAACACAAGGACTCGTCAGTTATCCCCATTCAGACTCTTATAGAGACGTCGCAGGGCTTCACTTTCAATCTGTCGGACTCGTTCGCGAGTCAGACCCAGTGACTCGCCAATTTCCTTCAGCGTCTGCGGTTCGCGGTCGTCGAGCCCGAACCGCATCTTCAGGATGGTTGCTTCCCGCGGATCCATCTCGTCCAGCAGTCGGGAGACATGCGTCAGGTTATCGGTGTTGATCAGTTCGTCTTCCGGACCACGCACTCGCTCGTCTGGTACGATATCTCCCAGAGTCAGTCCACCCTCTTCCGGTTCCGGATTGGGGGATGCATTGTACAGAGTGATGGCTTTCTTGACGATCCGCAGTTTTTTCCGCGGAATGCCAAGTTCGCGGGCGATGTCTTCGGGTGTGGGCGTCCGATTCATTTCGTCCGCCAGTTTTGCCGAAGCGCGACGCCACTTCGAAAGCAGCTCCACCATGTAAGCAGGAATACGAATTGTTTTGGCAGAATTCACCAGTGCCCGCTTGATGGACTGCTTGATCCAGTAGCTGGCATAGGTGCTGAAACGCGTATTCATGTTCGGATCGAAGCCCTCGACTGCTCGCAGCAGTCCAAGGTTGCCTTCTTCGATCAGATCCTGCAGGGGCAAGCCCTTGCCGGTATAACCGCGAGCGATATTCACAACCAGTCGCAGATTTGCGCGAACCATACGGTCGCGAGCAGCGCCATCACCCTGAGAGATACGGTTGGAGAGTTCCTTCTCGTCGTTCGCCGTCAGCAGGGCAGTTTCGTTGATCTCGCGGAGATATGTTTCCAGCGGTGTCTGCAACCGGGAGGATGTTCGTTTTTTCTTCGTCGTCTGAGTCATTGGGTCGGGGCCTGAGCAGGGAAGAGCACAGCAAACCGAATGACCTGTTTATCGTCGGCAGTTTTCGCCGCAATCACTGCCCTCCCGGCGATAACTGCCGGAAAACCGGTTCTTTCCAGGAACGGCTGCCCAATCCGCACTGCTTACCAGACCGTCAGACTCTGCCCGATCGCCACGTTCCACGCCACCAGCAATGTCAGCCTGACCGCAAGTTTGTTCCCTGGAAAATTTGAGGGGAAGGCGAGGCAATGCGAACTGCGTCTGTGCGGCTCAGCAGGAGCTTTGCCCTCCCGAGGCGCGAGGGGCCACCCCCCTGGGAGGGCGAGGCTCCCGCCGAGCCGGGCGCCAGTTCTCAGCAATCCAAAAGTCCCCCCGCGAGGAGGCCACATCATTCTCGGGAGGCCGGGTCCACACCCGCATCCTGGTCGCTGACCGACCACGCAACAGCAACGCTCACTTCTTCCACGGCCAGTCAAATCCAAGATCCAGCGCAGGGGACGAATGCGTCAGACTGCCCACACTGATCCGCTCCACGCCCGTCTCTGCAATGGCTCGCACGGTCTGCAGGCTGACTCCGCCCGAAGCTTCCAGCAATGTTGCGGGGCTCAGTTCATTCCGAATCTGCACAGCCTGCAGCAGAGCATCCGGTGGCATATTGTCCAGCAGCACGATCTCCGGACCCGCCCTTAATGCATCCCGCAACTGTGCGAGGGTATCCACTTCAATCTCGACTGCGGAGGGCAGGCCGCGTTCAGCAGTCCATTGTCGAGCCTCAGCAACAGCCGCCGCACAACTCTGCTCCCCCCGCGCCGCCAGATGATTGTCCTTGATCAGTACTCCGTCATACAGACCCATCCGATGGTTGACTCCACCACCACACCGGACTGCATACTTCTGCAGCGCTCGATACCCGGGCAGCGTCTTGCGAGTATCCAGAATGGAAGCGGACGTGCCCGCCACCTGTTGCACAAACTGAGCCGTCCGTGTGGCGATCCCGCTGAGGTGAGTGGCGAAGTTCAGCACAGTGCGTTCACCAATCAGCAGACTGCGGACCGCCCCACGCATTGTGGCGACCACGGTACCGCGTTGTACGGGCATTCCATCTTCAACATGCACCGTGGTCTGCACTGCACCCGGCAGCTTCCGAAATACCAGCGGCAGAATTGCAATTCCACTCAGCACTCCCTGCTCACGCGATACCAGCTGCACTTCCGCAGTCAGCGTTGCAGGGATGGTACTCTGACAGGTCAGGTCACCTGCGTCCCGCAGGTCCTCGGCCAGTGACAACTCCACCAGCACTTCAGCGGCTGCCAGACATTCGGCATTGAAATCAGGAACACCAGACATCGCTCAGGCTTTCACAGAGAAACCGCACGGCAGCGTACGACCTTCATCATTTCGGCTGCCCCTTCAAGTCCGGTATTGTAACAGGTTCCGCATCGTCTCAAAGCAGACCCTGTACACTGGACGGACAGCAGTGCTGTCGGTAGGCTGCAGGGCCCTGTCGCCCATCGACCGGGCCCGCCCACCTCGTCACGCTTTGCTCCCGGGCACTGCGACTGTTCCGAAAGCCTGCTATGTCTCTGCTGACACGCCGTCAACTGCTGACCACCACCTCCGCGGCCACCGCTGCAGCCGCCTGTCACGCATGGCTGCCGGGTGCTGAGCCGGCAGCGGCAGCAGTGAAGAAAGTCGCTGGTATCATCACGATCTACCGCCCCTTTTCCCATGCCGATGTCATCCTCGGAAAAATTCTGGAGGGCTGGGAGCAGAAGGGTGGTCCGGGGCCACAACTGAAACTGTCATCGCTTTACGTTGATCAGTTCGTCTCTGATGACATGGCTCGCGACATCAGTCAACGCTTCGGAATTCCGATCTTCAGCACGATCGAGCAGGCTCTGACGCTGGGAGGACAGGGCATCGCTGTCGACGGTGTTCTGAGTATTGGCGAGCACGGCGATTATCCGTTCAGTGAGATTGGACAGCAGTTGTATCCGCGACGTCGCTTCTTCGGCGAAATTGCTGCCGCGTTTGAAAAGTATGGACGAGTGGTTCCGGTGTTCAATGACAAGCATCTGGGACCGGCATGGGCTGACGGCCTGTGGATGTATCAGGAAGCTCAGCGGCTGCGAATTCCATTCATGGCCGGTTCATCACTGCCCGTCGGACATCGACTCAGCCCCGACATCCTGCCCATGAACTGCGATCTGGAAGCTGCCGTCGGCATCGGATACAGCGGACTGGATGTGTACGGTATTCATGCACTGGAATTCCTGCACTGGCATATTGAACGTCGCCGCGGTGCGGAAACCGGAGTCCGCTGGGTGCAGGCTTTAAAGGGTGATGCCCTCTGGAAAACAGTGGACGCCGGAATGGTCCGTCGTGACCTGCTGGAAGCTGCCTTTGCAGCCGTTCCGCACGAATCAGGCTCGGACATGCGCAAGGACGCAGAGGCCGTGCTGTTTCTGTACGAACATCACGACGGCTTCCGCGGTGCACAGTTCATGTTTTCGTGTGCTCGAGGTACCGGGGCTGCCCTTGCAGTCCGAGGCAAGGCACCACTGATCAGTGTGTTTGATGAACGCACAGAACCAAAGTACCCGCACTTCGCCTACCTGCTGAAAGCCATAGAAAAAATGATCCATACGGGTCGACCGACCTATCCAGTGGAACGCACGCTGCTGACCGGTGGAATCCTTGACCGAGCTCTGACATCACTGCACGCGGGAGGCGTGCGCCGCGAAACTCCGGAACTGGCCATTCGCTACCAACCCGCAGACTACCTGTTTGCACAGCATGTCGATCTGCTGAAAACGGTGTGAGATCCCCGCAACATTCGGAATCATGGACCGTTGTGTGGTGGAGCGTTTTTCGGGGAGCACACTCGCAGGCTGCCGTCTGTGGTTCGCCGGAAACATCGCGGACGTGGTGAGAGGTCAGCGCTGGCCCCGGTGTCAACCACTTATGCCCCGCGTACCTGCACCTTAACCTGTTATTCTTATGTTCCTGCCACAATGCAGTCCTTTTCCGTGTGCTGGTGTTCGGGTTCAAACGCCGATTGGCGACTTGCGAAATGAACACATACCGGGAATGATGCTGCCGGCGGCTGTTGATCCCGCTCTCCCACTACAGGATTCTTCCATGTCTTCCACGTATTTCCCTGCTCAGGCGGCAGGTCGACTGCTGTGCTGTGTGTCCGTCGTCTTACTGTTACTGCCAGATGTCTGTGATTCACGCCTTCAGGCAGACGAACCGCAGGTGATTGAGCTGACGGCCGACAACCGCGATGAACTGATTCCGCGTGGCAAGGAAGTGGATGCCATCAACGGCGATCTTCTGCTGCGCAATGATTTCCTGACCGCTGTGATTGCTCGCCCAGGGGCTGCTCGCAATGCCAATATGACGATTCGTTCGGTGGGTGGCTGTCTGATCGATCTGGCAGTGCGGGGTCACGAAAGTGATCAGTTAGGAGCCTTTTTCCCGGGTCGGCGGAACTATTCATTTACGGATCTGAAGCTGACGGGTCCACAGTCGGCCGACGGTCGTGCTGCGATCACGGTGACAGCTGCAGGAACCGATAAAGCGGCTGAGCTGCAGGTGCAATGGTCACTGGGTGCCACAGATCGCTGGCTGACTGTTGAGTCGACATGGAAGAATACGACTTCCGGTGATCTGACAATTGCACTGGAAGACGATCTGCGGGCGGACGGTGGTAAAGAGGACATGGTGAAGTGTCCGGATGGTACTCGGCGACTGTACTGGTTTCATGACATTCACTGGCGGCAGGCCTACGGGGTGCATGTTCGTGGCAGTCGGATGCGAGTGAAGGGTGGCAGTCGTGAATCCGTGCTGACATATGAGCTGGAGGACGGTCGTTCGCTGGTTCTGAAGCCGGGGGCATCGTTATCCCTGCAGCGTCAGCTTTACGTCAACGTGGATTTACCGGCGGTCCGTGCTGATTATCTGACCAGCATAGGTGCAGCGGACACATTGCGGTCTGTCGTTCTGCAGGTGACATCTCGTCAGCGTCCGGTTTCTGGTGCGCGAGTGGATCTGAGTATTGGTGACGACGCAGTGGGAACGGTGGTCACGGGTGCTGACGGTACGGTCCCTGTGCGGCTGCTGGCGGGTGATGTGCAGGCCGTGGTCAGTATTGACGGTCAGCAGTTTCCGGCGCGGGCGGCGACTGCCGTTCAGGATCGCCTGCAGGTGGTGGTGGACGAATATCAGTGGGGCACGGCAGAGCTGCAGATTGTGGACGACGCGGGTCATCCATTAGCGGCGAAGGTGGAATTCACGGGTCGCGAGGGGACTGTGACACCTCGCTGGGCACCGGATACAGCCGAGTACTTCGTGAGGAATCTGGCGTATACGGTGAATGGTCAGCTGCAAGCGCGGCTGGCGGCTGGCGAGTATGATGTCACGATCAGTCATGGTCCGGAGTACAACGCCGAATTTACGAAGGTCAGGATTGAGGACGGTGGCACGACAGCTCGTCGGGTGGTTCTGCCGCGAGTGGTGGCAACGGACGGCTGGGTGAGTGCGGATTTTCACAGTCACAGCAGTCCTTCGGGGGACAACACCAGCAGTCAGCTGGGGCGAGTGCTGAATCTGGTGGCTGAGCACATCGAGTTTGCTCCGTGTACCGAGCACAATCGGGTCTCGACATATGCCGGTCATCTGCGGGCCTTGCAGTTGACGGGGGCGATGGCATCGGTGGAAGGCATGGAGCTGACAGGCCAGCCGTTACCGCTGAACCATCAGAATGTGTTTCCGATGCGTTTTCGTCCGGGTGTGCAGGATGGCGGTGGTCCCACAGCAGACGCCAGCCCGGAAGCCCAGATCGAGCGTCTGGCGGCATGGGATGACAACAGCATCAAGCTGATTCAGCAGAATCATCCGGATGTGGGCTGGCTGTTCTATGACAAGGACGGCAATCAGCAGCCTGACGGTGGTTATGAGCGTTCGTTTGGTCTGATGAATGTGATGGAGATTCATCCGATTGACAAGTTGCTGCAGCGGGAGCGATTCGACATTCGGGACGGCAAGCCGGCGGAGAATCACACGGCCATGAACTGGCTGCAGCTGCTGAACCAGGGGTTTCGGATTCATGGGGTGGTCAACACGGATTCGCACTACAATTTTCATGGGTCTGGTGGCCTGCGAATCTGGCTGAAGTCGTCAACGGACGATCCGGGCCGGATCAATCCGGACGAGATGCGTGATGTATCGCGCGAGGGTCGGATTATCATGTCGAATGGTCCGTATCTGGAGGCTGGTTTCCGCGAGACTGGCAGTACAGGTGCAGAGGCGACGGCGGGAGAGGACCTGCGTGCGGCTGGTGGTCGTGTGACGGGTCGCATTCGGGTGCAGTGTGCGAACTGGCTGGACATTGATACGGTGCAGGTGCTGGTGAATGGTCGCCCGGCGGACGGTCTGACATGGACTCGCCAGTCACACCCGAAACTGTTTGGTGCAGGGGTGGTGAAGTTTGATCAGACGGTTGAGTTGCAGCTGGCAGGCGATGCGCATGTGATTGTGCTGACCGGCCATTCGACTCAGTTACTGGGAGGAGTGACGGGACCGGACTGGGGTCGTCAGCATCCGACGGCGTTAAGCAATCCTGTGTTTGTGGACGTGGATGGCGGGGGATTCCGGGCGAATCGGGATACTCTGGACATTCCGTTGCCTGTGAAATTCCAGGCTCCGAAGACACCGTAATGAATCCGTGGCCGCGGGCAGTTTATCTGCATGTCCCGTTTTGTCTGCATCACTGCGGATACTGTGACTTCACGCTGGTAGCCCGGCGTGATCATCTGATACCGCAGTGGTTTGACTGTCTGCAGCGTGAGCTTGAGCAGCATCTGGCACAGGCGGGGACTCGTCTGCCTGTGGATACGCTGTTTATCGGTGGGGGGACTCCAACGCACCTCAGTATTCCGCAGCTGCGGCAGCTGGGTGCGCTGATCGATCGCTGTTTTGAGTTGCAGCCGGGTGGTGAGTATTCGATGGAGGCGAACCCGGACGGTCTGGAGCTGGAGAAGCTGCAGGCCTTGCGGCAGATCGGCATCAATCGGTTGAGTCTGGGGGTGCAGTCATTTGACGATGACGTGCTGCGACTGCTGGAGCGAACTCATCGTGCAGATGGTGCGGCGGAGGTGGTGCGTCAGGCGGCGGAGGTCCTTGGGTCGGTCAGTCTGGACCTGATGTTTGGTGTCCCGGGTCAGACGCAGTCATCGTGGAGTGCCAGTCTGGAGCGTGCGATCGGGTTGCCGGTGGTGCATATTTCCACGTATGGGCTGACCTGGGAGCAGGGGACACCGTTTTATCGGAGGCAGCGAAACGGTCAGTTGCAGCGAGCGGAGGAGGAGTTGGAGCGTGCGCAGTATCTGCTGGCGATCGAGCGTCTGACGGGGGCCGGTTTTGAGCATTACGAAGTGTCAAATTTTGCTCGAAGTGGCCATCAGTGTCGTCATAATCTGGTGTATTGGCATGCGGAAGAGTATCTGGCGTTTGGTCCGGGTGCGGCGCGATATGTGCAAGGGGTCCGTTCCACGAATTGTCGCAGTGTGGTGAAGTGGCTGCGAAGCTGGGCCGAGGGTCAGGCGTGTGTGGAGGACGAGGAGTGTTGTGATGCGGAGCAGCGAGCGCGGGAGGCGATCATGCTGGGGCTGCGGCTGCGGCGGGGATTTTCGGTCGAGGAATTTGAGCGGCGGTTTGGTGTGCAGTTGAGTGCCCTGGCCGGGAGGGCTCTCGAGCAGGGTCTGAGGCGTGGTCAGCTGGAGCTGCGGGACGGCTGGCTGCGACTGACCGAGGCGGGATTACTGCTGGCGGACAGCGTGACGGCCGATTTTCTGTAGTGGCTGGTGGCGGAATACCGCTCGGAATTCAGTGGCTGCATTTGAGCGATGGGCAGTGTCGCTGGTAGACTCTGGCGGCATCTGTACATCGCTGTTTCGTCGCGATTCTTCGGGAATACCTTTCTGATGACCACATCGGCTCATGCAATTCCGGCATCCTGTTCCATGACGCCTCAGTTTCTGCAGCGTCTGCGGGACATTGTGGGTGGGCAGCGTATTCTGGATGCTGCGGACGAGTTAGTGGTGTACGAGTGCGACGGCTACGTCATTGAAAAGAGTGCTCCGGATGTCGTGGTCTTTCCGCAGACAGCGGATGACGTGCAGCGGATCGTGCAGGAATGTCTGCGGTTTCGGATTCCATTTGTAGCGCGGGGTGCGGGCACCAGTCTTGCCGGTGGCTCATTGCCGGTGGGTGGCGGAGTGATGATTGCGCTGACGAAGATGAATCGGATTCTGGAGATCAATCTGCGGGACCGTTATGCGGTTGTTGAGCCGGGCTGTGTGAACGTGCGTCTGACTCGCGCGCTGGCTGGCAGTGGCTTTCATTATGCTCCGGACCCCAGCAGTCAGGGGGCCTGTACGATCGGTGGCAACGTCGCGACCAACTCAGGCGGTCCGCATACTCTGAAGTACGGCGTGACGGTGAACCATGTGCTGGGTGTGGAGTTTGTCTCGCCAGAAGGCGAGCTGGTGCAGTTTGGTGGTCCCTGTGGTCGGGGTGAGTCTCTGGATCTGACGGGATTGTTTGTGGGCAGCGAGGGGACTTTTGGAGTGGTGACGAAGGTCTGGGTCCGGATTACTCGCGACCCCGCAGCGACTCGCACCATGCTGGCGATCTTCAACACGGTTGCAGACGCCACTCAGGCGATCAGTCGGATTATTGGTGCGGGGATTGTGCCGGCAGCCCTTGAGATGATGGACCAGGGGATCATCGGGGCGTTGGAGGAGGCGTTTCATTTTGGTTTTCCGCTGGACGCGGGAGCAGTGTTGCTGATTGAGGTGGACGGCCTTGAATGTGTTGTGGAGCCGGAGGCTGGCACGATCACGGAGTTATGTCTGGCGATGGGTGCGCGGGAGGTTCGACGATCGCGAACTGAAGAGGATCGGGCATTTCTGTGGAAGTGCCGCAAGCAGGCATTCGGGGCGATTGGTCGATTGGCCCCCAGCTGCTGTACGCAGGACGGCGTGGTACCTCGAACACGGTTACCTGAGATTCTTGAGTTTATTCAGGAGATGGAGCGGAAGCACGATTTGCAGATCGTGAATGTGTTTCACGCGGGGGACGGCAACATTCATCCGATTCTGCTGTTTGATGAGCGGGATGCAGCACAGATCCAGCGAGTGATGCAGGCCAGTGAGGACATTCTGAACCGGTGCATTGAGCTGGGTGGCAGCGTCACGGGCGAGCATGGAATCGGGGTTGAGAAGATCAGCTTTATGTCGAAGCTGTTTACAGCGACGGATCTGGCGGTGATGGACGATGTGCGACGAGTTTTCAATCCAGAAGGGTTGTGCAGTCCTGGCAAATTGCTGCCGACGGCTGGTGGTTGTGGTGGGGAATCAGGGATCCGTATGAACCCTGCGCGGAAACCGGCATTTTAAGGGTCGTTTTTCAACCGAGTTGATCGCGGGGTAACCGCCGGCAAGCCAGGGTTGGCAGCTTGCTGGTCGTGCTGAAACAGGGGATGAAGTGAGCTGACGTTGCGTTTTGGAAAACGAAGCCACCATTGAATCCGGGGACCACCGACGCACAAGCTCGGGGACGGTTATCCAGCGATACGGGGCTCGGCGGGAGCCTCGCCCTCCAACAGGGCCCTTCCTACGCACCGAACACTGAACACGGCCCGCCGAGGGACCTGTCACACCCCCGCCACGGTCCTGCGCACTCCCTCGACACCCGTACAAAAACGGCATCAAACGCATCCAGCCGGAACTGAACGCCACGAACCACCATAATTCCTGATTTTTCCCATCAACAGCGCTTGATTTAGTGTGGTATGCATGTATCCCCATGCGTGTGGAATACGTTCCAACTTCTGTTTCGGCACATCGACTGCACAAATCCCTACTGGAAGCTACTCATGGTCATCGGAATCAATCCTCTGATCGATTACGCCTTCAAGCTGCTTTTTGGAAGCGAACTGCGAAAATCAATCACCATCGGATTCATCAACGCAGTACTGGCCGGACAGATACCCGTTACCGACGTCACCTTCCCAAACACCGTGCACAGCAAACTGTCGGAAGACGGCAAATTCTTTATCCTCGACGTACTCGCCGAAGACGCGATCGGACGCAAATTCAACATTGAAGTCCAGATCGCACTGCCCGCGGGAATGGCAGAAAGAATGGTCTTCTATACCGCAGAAACTTATGTCCGAAGGCTGCAGCAGGGACAAAACTACACAGATCTGCGGCCCTCCATCAGCATCTGCGTCCTCGCCGGGGCCCTCATCAGGCAGCCCGCAAAACTGCATCTTGACTTCAGACTGCGGGAAGAAACACTGCCCATCACGTTAACGGACGATCTGCAAATCCACTTTTTGCAGCTGAAACATCTTCAGGTCACCGCGGAAACACTGTATAATGCCACTCCGATCGAACGCTGGTGCTGGTTCTTCCGCCATGCGCCAGAACTTACCACCGAACAGATCAGCCAGTTGCTGCCTGATCAGGAATTCACTGAAGCCGCCAGG
>CAIOKE010000096.1 GCA_903858815.1 uncultured Planctomycetaceae bacterium
CCCGATACCCCATGGATCACCGATGGCACTTCCGACATAGGTTCCGTAAGCAGGGTACAGGATGTTGTAGCCTTCGCGTTGAGCTTCAGCGTTACCGTATTGTTGCAGCCAGCCGATCGCATCGCCGGTCGCAACAGATTCATGATACAGCGAGACTCCGGGGATCAGGTAGGCTGCCGCGTACGTGCCCTTCCAGGTGCGTCCGGCAAAATCTTTCGAGTGCCCGCCCTCGTGCACGGCAATTGCCGGAACATCAGAATACACATGAACCGTGTTGGTAAACGGATTGTAATGATCTCCGCCGAACAGTCGTCCGGGCAGCAGCGTTTCTCCGGCGACGCTGAGCACTCCCAGAGTGTATCTCCAACCGGCTCCGACTGACTTATTGGCGACCAGTCGTTTCCAGTCATCTCCGGGGTGATATTGATTCAGTCGGACCTTCACGGAGTGCAGTTCGTTGCTTTGCAGATACTGGGCTATGGCTGCTTCGGTTTCCGGACTCACCCGATGGTTTTCGACTCGTCGGTCGAACAGGATCAGTTTGGCGGGGATACCCCAGACCCAGCCGAAGCCGTCCACAAACGGGCGGCGTTGACCGCGTTCGATCTGCGGGTTGGTCATGGCAGTCAGTTCGGGCGATGTGTGCCACGCGGAGGCTGAGCCGCAGGAGTAGCTGCGGGCCGCACAACCACTGCACAGCAGCAGGCAACAGCAGAGCAGCAGCAGCAGTGGGATGCCGCCGGTCGGTAGTCCGTTTTGAGAGCTGGGTGGTGGCGAGTTACGGCGGATGGAAGACACTGGGAACATACTCTGAAACGTTCAGAAAAAGGGTGACAGACAGGTTCGGGTTACCTTTTTGTCCCTCGCGTCAGACAGGGTCCTGCAACGCGGGACCTTTGCGTGAGTGTGCACGTTATGGCCGGCCCCGCAGAGGCTCAAGAGCGATTTCAGAGGTTGCGGTGAGTTGGAGCGACAGCAGCGGCAGAAGCTGCCACAGAGTTCTGTAGACGAGAACGAAAACGTGTTGGAGTGACACAGGGTGGCAGATGAATGCAGGAAAATGCAGCTGCTGGTGGGGCGCTGAAGGGGTCCGTGGGTGCGCGGGAAGAATCTGCGGCTCGGCAGGAGCCTCGCCCTTCCGAGGGGGGCGGTTGCTTTGGATCACCGAGCAGCAGCGCGGTGAGGATGCTGAGGTTTGCTTTGCTGAGTGGTGATCAGTGCACGGAATGGGTGAGGGGCGGGCAGGCGTGCGGTGCGTTGTGGCTTTGTGTGGGTAGAGGGTGGCCGGTCAGGAATGCCCGGGCTACGGTTGTGGTCGTTGCGTTTACTGAGCCCGGAATGGGTGAGGGGCGAGCAAGCGTGCGGTGCGTTGTGGCTTTGTGTGGGTAAAGGGTGGCCGGGCAGGAATGCCCGGGCTACGGTTGTGGGTCTTGCGTTTACTGACTACGGGTGTATGGCTCGGCGGGAGCCTTGCCCTCGCGAGGGGGTGGGTTGGGGAGTCAGCCGGGCTGGGTGGCGACTGCGAGGGCGTGGAAGTCGTCGGGCGGGGGGGCATGAAAGGTCATCCATTCGCGCAGTATGGGGTGCAGGAAGCCGAGTGTCGCGGCGTGCAGCGCGTGTCGCTGTTCCGTGGGATCGTCACCATCAAAGCGCGGCGATTTGCGGATCGTGCCAAAGGGGCCGTAGTATTCATCACCCAACACGGGATGTCCCAGCTGTGCCAGATGCACACGGATTTGATGATTGCGGCCGGTGAACAGCACACATTCCACCATGCTCCAGCCGGCGTGGCGCTGCAGGACTGTCACTTTTGTGCGGGCCGGGCGTCTGTTTCGAGCATCAGCCTGAGCTGACATCAGCACGCTGTTGCCACCGGGGCGCTGTCCGATCGGCAGCTCAATCATGCGTGTCTCGAAAGCGGGTGAGCCTTCGATCAGGGCCACGTAGGACTTGGAAAGTTTTCCCTGCTGGAAGTCGATCGACAGCAGACGATGCGACAGATGTTCCTTGGCTGTCACCAGTAGTCCGCTGGTCATGCGATCCAGCCGATGCACAACTCCGGGACGCAGCATACCACGGAAGGCCGTCTGCTGATCCAGATGACTCTGCAGCACATTTGACAGAGTCTGTTCCTGAAAGTCGCCGACGGGATGAGCCACCAGTCCGGCCGGTTTATCCACCACGATCAACCACGGATCCTCGTAGACGATCCGGACCGGGACGTTGCAGGGTTCCAGCAGTTTATCGGGTGGTTCCACCAGTCGAATGCGGACTCGCTGCCCGGTGAAGACGCGATCCGGAGGTTCGGCGGGCAGATCATCGATCCATGCAAGTCCCTCACCGACCAGCCGATGCAGTCGCCACGTGGTGTAGTTGCGCAGATGTTTTGCGAGGAACGAATCGATGCGAGAGCCGGACAGGTACGGCTCAACAAGGAATTCGACTTCCGGCAGCAGACCTGTCATGCGATCGGCATCAGCCTGAGGGTCAGGATTGAACACGGGTTGGCAGAGCCGGAGATCATCGGTGGTTATGCGTCATTCTGCCAGCACGGTCATGGGATCCATGGGCCACCAGTCCTGAATTCCCAGCAGCTGCAGCATGCGCTGTCGCAGTTCCTTGTGCAGCGGGTCTTCGCCGCGCGGTTTTCTTGCCGCATCGGCCGGAATCGGTTCACCGATCCGGAAATGAACTCGCCATTCAGGTCGCATGGTGACGCGATCGGTCAGATCTTCTTCCAGCCGGTGCACGGTTTCCACGATGCGTTCGGGGGTCAGAGGTCCGCGTTCATCAGCATCCAGATAGCCTTCCGGATACAGGGACAGTGTCTGGCAGTAATAGCAGTTGGTCAGGACCTTCCAGCGTTCGCGAGTTTCCTGTGGTGTCAGGTGCCCCCGCAGCAGCTCGGGCAGAATGGCAGCGCGCAGATCCTTCACTCGAATAATGACGTCACCAGAGCGTGGTTTTCCGAGCCAGCGACGTTCGCTGGGCTGCAGGACATGATCAATCAGACTGCGGATCCGTGGACGCACGGGGCCGGAGCGTGCATCGCCCAGAATTTCAACTTCGCGTGCAGCCAGCAATGCCGTGGCCAGTCGACGAATGCGATCCAGCAGTGGCTGATCTTCATGCGTATTCCAGAAGGTCTGGCGTTCGATGCGTGTGAGTGCAGGATTGGCGGACGTTTCGGGATCACCAAGCAGTTCGTAGCGAATGCCGACGGGGATCACGACAACTCGGGAATTCGGTGCCAGCTCGGCCCGTTTTTTTGCCGCCATTCGGGCGATGAAGGAGACACCATCCATCAGGGGCAGTAGTCGATCGTTGGAGCGACTGATGACTCCTTCGGGAAACACGACGAGCGGTCGTTCGGCTGTGGAAACGATGCGTACGGCTGTATCCAGAGCTTCCCGATCGATGCCTTCACGAAACACACTGAAGCCACCCAGCATGCGGACGACCGCAGCTTCCAGTGCTGACTGGTTAAAGATGTGCCAGCTGGCCATGCTGTAGACGTGGCAGGGAGTGGCTTTGCAGAGCATACCGATCAGCATGGGATCGGCATCGCGGCAGTGATTGGGGCACAGAATGATGCCGTCCTGTGCGGCGATACTGTTGCGGAGGTTTTCAAGGCCTGTGAAGGTGTAATCGACAAGGCCGTAGCGGCGTCGCAGAAAGGGTTTCAGCCACAGGCGAAACAGCTTTGAGAACCAGCGCGGGCGATAAGGCGGGACGAACCGATAAGGTTCATCCACAACGACTCTGTGCATGTCGAACGGAGCCCTCAACCGGATCAGGCCGGCTGCCTTGAATAAGCTGCGAGATAAGGAGGGTCGGAGTATCTGCGGAGTTCCGGTACGGGCAAAGAGCGGGGCGGGCGAATGTGAGCGTGGGCGGCGGGCGGGTGCAGCAGTTTTCAATGTGCGGTGCCTGCACACCGGCAGAATCTGCCGGAGGTCTGAACGGGTGGTGGACAGTGCCGATTCCGGCAGTGGTCAGCGGAAGCTGCGAACAATCAGTTGTCCCCGCGCATCGATGCGGGATTCCACAGCACCGGAAAGGCCGGTGAACAGCAGTTGTGAGCGAGGGAAGGTCCGCTGCAGTCGTTCCCGCTGCCGAGTATCACGGGCACTGACAATGACATGCGTGGGCTGAGTTTTTGCGGCGAGTCGTGGGGGATTAGCCATCGGACTGCCGTGATGCGGGCTGACCAGCAGGCTGCAGGTTGGCAGGAGCGGCAGCAGTTCCTGCAGTCCTGCGCCTTCCAGATCGCCGGGCAGCAGCAGTGTGCGACCGCGGCAGTGCAGGACAGCAGCAAGGCTGGCTTCGTTATCAGCCAGTTTTTCAGTCGCCCGACGACTCTGCAGAAAATCGACCTGCAGTTCGGCCAGTTTCAGTGAATCACCGTGCTGCAGGATTGTTGCGGGGATCTGCTGCTGCTGCAGGTTTGTCAGCAACCGCTGAATCTCAGGACTGTCGTCTGCGAAAAACTGTCGTGTGGCCAGCACCTGTCCCACCGGCATGCGTTCCAGCAGATCGGGCACGGCGTTGTAGTGGTCTGCATCGGGGTGTGACAGAACGATGGCATCAATCATGCGATGTCCGCGGTGCCACAGGAATCCGGCGATCAGATCGGCCGTCCGCTGACCTCGATGCATCGCCCCGGCATCGAACAGCAGCACGCGATCATCGGCCTCCACCACAATCGCATTGCCATGACCCACACTCAGGACCGTACATGTCAGGCCACTGATGACCGGGCGACTGCAGATGGCCGGAAACAGAATCAGCAGCAGTCCGACCATGGAGAGCTGCAGGACCCGACGCAGGGGTGGTCGCGAGGCAGCCGCAGCCAGCAGCAGGGCGTACCAGACCGGCAGAAACCAGGCCGGCAGATCGGGAATCAACAGGTATCCCGAACGCACCGAGGCGCTCCAGCGGACTCCCAGATTCAGCAGCTCCAGCAGGCCACTGAATGGCAGTGACACCGAGGCCGCCAGCGGTGGCAGCAGGCTGCCCACAGCGACAAAAATGTAGCCGGCAATCAGGACGGCCGTGGTCAGCGGGATCAGTACCAGATTGACCACCATGCCGGTCAGGGTGACAAGGTGAAACTGTGAGGCGATCAGGGGTGCTGACAGCAGTGTCACGGCCAGCATCTGCCGACAGCAGCGAACAGTCCACTGGCTGACAGCCAGTGCCATCAGCGGCAGTCGCTGCGTCAGTGTCAGAGCATCCGGAGGTGCTGCGCGGGACTGATCGCGTTCCGAGCCAGCGGAGACCCAGCCGAGCGCTGCGACAGCCAGAAACGACAACCACGCCCCCACATCAAAGGCGACGGCCGGATCAACAACAGCAAGGATCAGGACCGTCAGTCCGATCAGAGTGCTGAGGCGCATTTCCCGACACAGCAATTGTCCCAGCACAGACAGTACGATGAACAGCGATGAACGCAGGACGGATGGCCGCAGGTCGGTCAGAAAGGCGTACAGCAGACAGACCACAGCGGCAATGATCAGGCCGCGGGAACGAGGCACCAGCAGCAGATGAAAGATCCGCACGATGAACACGTACAGAATGCCCACATGCAGTCCGGAGATTGCCAGCAGGTGCATGGTGCCACTGACCGTATACTGTCGCTCCACCTCAGAACTCATCCAGCCACGGTTGCCCAGCAGCAGTGCTTCGGCCGAGGCGCGGCCAGCAGCTGTCAGGTGCTGTTGCAGCAGGTGTACGGTATTGCGTCGAAACTGATTGAGCAGCGTGCGGGGCGACGAGGGTGCTGCCGGCTGCACGATGCGGATAGCGGCAGGATGTCGCAGAAACATCACGGCGGAAATACCGCTGCGACGGAGATAGCGGCCAAAGTCAAATTCGCCGGGGTTCCGGGGTTCCGGAGGCAGCTCAAGGCGACCGGTCAGTTCGACCCGATCACCCCAGCTGAGGCGATCGGCTACATCACCATCGACAGAGATGCGACACAGGCCGTTAAGTGACTCAGTGTGTGCGGGCAGCTGTGCGGACTCGGCCTGCAGCAGAAAATGGGTGCGGACTTCGGTCTGCGGGTTGAGGACGGCCTCAGCGGGTGCCGCCGAGACCGGTGCCGCGTCGGCGGCGGCGGTAGCGGGAATACCGGCGACAGTTCCGGTCAGTCTGAGTGAGGACTGTTGCAGCTGCGGATGGCGTTCCAGCAGCAGTCCGGGTTGTCGGCCGTCACTGCCGAAGTTGTGCAGTGACCAGAGCATCCCCCCCAGCATCAGCAGTGAGGTCAATTGCAGCAGTTGTTCGGTGATCGGAGCGCGGCGGCGACAGAACAGAGTGAGTCCCAGTGCCACAATTGCGACGCAGGCCGAAATGGCGGTCGGCCAGCGATATTCATCTGCAGCGCGGATGCCGGCAATCAGAGCAATAGCGGCACGCAGCGGCGCAGGAATTAAAACCAGCCGGGCATGGAGCCAGGCGGAGGCAGATGGCAGAAACTGTGCAGTCATCAGGACCGGGGATCTCGTCGGCGACCATCAAGAATGGGCTGCAACTCCTCCACAAAGTCGTGCACGTCCTGAAATTCGCGATAGACAGAGGCGAACCGTACGAAGGCTACCTTGTCGAGGTCGCGGAGGGCGTTGAACACCAGTTCGCCAATCCGACGTGTGGGGACTTCGCGTTCGCCGTCTTCGTAGATGGCAGCTTCAACCGCCCCGACAAGTCGATCGATCTGTTCGGGACTGACCGGCCGTTTGTAGCAGGCCTTTTCGATACCCGAGCGGATTTTGTCGCGGTCGAAGGGGACGCGAGTTCCGTCTTTTTTGATCACGCGGATGGGTGATTCTTCAATCCGTTCGTAGGTTGTGAACCGTCGTTCACAGCTGAGACATTCACGGCGCCGGCGGATGGAAAAATCCTGGCTGGTGCGTGAATCGATGACTTTGGTTTCATCGTGTTTACAGAACGGACATTGCACTGGAGCAGCCCCTGTTTGAGCACTGAGAGCGGGGGGAACCGCAGTGCCTGTAGGAATTCCGGTCCGTGGCACATTCCGGGGGCCACGGGGTCCGGAAGTCGGCTGCAGCGTTCCGACAGACCTGTCGTTGTGCAGTCGACTCACGCACGTACGTGGTATGTTATGTCGTGCGATGCTGTGTTATGCAAGTGTTGAGTGCGGAAACCGTGTGGAGAGCAGGAAAGGCGTTGTGGAGTTGGTGGTCTGGGCGATGTGCGGATTCGGCAGCGCGGGATGCATTGAGCTGTGGTTTTTTGGCAACAGTCCGTCAGTATTGGAAGTGGAAAACCCCCTGAATTGCGCATCTCCGTGGTCTGTTTGGCAGCATCGATGGGATCAGTGGGTTAGACTTGCGTCAACCAGTGCTCTGCGGTCATCCGGTGTGAGGTCAGACCTGCGGGGCCGGTGACGGGTCACTGGCTACCTGCGGCCGGGATCCATGGAGGTGGGGATGAACCCGATAGGATTCGCGTTGCGGCGACCAAAAACGGTGGTCGTGCTGCTGTTATCACTGGTGTTATGCGGACTGAGTGTTGTGCGTCCGGTGGTTGTCGACGACTGGTTGCGAGCGCGAGGCGTTGAGTTGCCGATTCGCCGCATGTCGGTGGACATCTTTCCTGCTCTGAATCTGCCGGTGATATACGTCTGTCAGCCGTATGGCGGCATGGATCCGGCGCAGATGGAGGGGCTGCTGACGAATTACTACGAGTATCACTTTCTGTACATCAACGGCATCCATCATGTGGAGAGTCGGAATGTGCAGGGGACAGCATTGATGAAGCTGGTGTTTCATCCTGGCACGAACATGGCTCAGGCGATGGCTGAGACCATAAACTATGTGAATCGATCGCGTGCCATGATGCCTCCGGGCACGGTGCCTCCGTTTGTCATGCGATTTGATACGGGCAGTGTGCCGGTGGGTTATCTGGTGCTATCCAGTGGTACTCGCACGATTGCGGAGATTCAGGATCAGGCATTATTTCGTGTGCGGCCGATGTTTTCTGCATTGCCTGGTGTTTCGGCACCGCCGCCGTTTGGTGGGTCTGCTCGAAGTGTTGTGATACGTGTGGTTCCCGAGCGACTGCGGGCGTATGGACTTTCGCCGGATGAGATTATCACGGCATTGACGCGGGGCAGCACGATAGCACCTTCGGGCAACGTGCGGGTTGGTGATCAGTATCCGGCGGTGCCGACGAATGCGTTAGCGCGGGATTTGTCGGAGCTGGGGCGGATCCCGGTGCGAACGGGGGAGCGAACGGTTTACCTGCGGGATCTGGGAACGATTGAGGATTCAGCGGATCTGACGACAGGTTATGCGCTGGTGAATGGTCGTCGAGCGGTTTACATCCTGGCGACGAAGCGTGCAGAGGCATCGACGATGGACGTTATCGGTCAGATTCGTCGGGCGCTGCCGTCGATGCAGAAGGAGTTGCCGGACGACATCCGTGTATCGTTTGAATTTGACCAGTCGCCTTATGTGACGCGGGCGATCTCCAGTCTGGCGACGGAAGGATTGCTGGGTGCGGCCTTAACGGGTTTGATGGTGCTGGTGTTCCTGCGGGACTGGCGCAGTGCGCTGGTGGTGGTGTTGAATATTCCGCTGGCTCTGCTGTTTGCGGTGACGGGATTATGGCTGACGGGTCAGACGATCAATCTGATGACTTTGGGAGGACTTGCGCTGGCGGTGGGGATTCTGGTGGACGAGGCGACAGTTGAGATTGAGAACATACAGACTCAGCTGCGGCGGACGGGTTCGGTTGCTCTGGCGGTCTATCGTGGCAATCAGCAGACGGCGATACCGCGTCTGCTGGCATTGCTGTGCATGCTGGCCGTATTTCTGCCGACATTCTTCATGCAGGGGGCACCACGCGAATTATTTGCCCCGCTGGCACTTGCCGTGATTTTCTCAATGACTGGTTCATACCTGCTGTCCAGTACTCTGGTACCTGTTCTGTGTGTGTGGCTGTTGCGTGCATTGCCGGGGGGTGGCAGTGGTGAGCATGTTTCAGGGGGAGGTGTACTGGCGGGAATTCTGCAGCGTGTCACGGGTGTGATGATTCGGCTGCGCTGGCTGGCGGTTCCGTTGTATGTGGTGTTGTGTCTGGTGGTTTCGTGGCAGTCGCTTGCGGGAACGGGTGTGGAGATTTTTCCGGCTGGCAATCCGCAGGAATTTCGTCTGCGGATGCGGGCCCCTGATGGAACACATGTGGAGGCGACGGAGCGATATGCGGTGAGTGTGCTGCAGGCGATTGAGCAGGAGGCCGGGGCGGGCAATGTGGCACTTTCACTGGGGTATGCTGGTACTGTGCCGGCATCATTTCCGATCAATTCGGTGTATCAGTTTTCGCGGGGTCCTGAGGAAGCGATTCTGCGAGTCGCGTTTCGGGAGGGTGCAGGAGTAGTGGTGACAGATCTGCAGCGTCGTCTGCGTGCACGATTTGTCACGGAGTTTCCGCAGCTGCGATTTTCCTTTGAGCCGTCGGACATAATCAGCGAGGTGATGAGTTTTGGCGCAGCCGCTCCGGTGGAGGTGGCGGTGCGTGGTGGATCGCTGGCGGAAAATCGGGAGTATGCGGAGCGGTTGCAGTCGGAGCTGCAGCGGGAGGACGGTCTGCGGGATGTGCAGATCGTGCAGTCGCTGGAGTATCCGACGGTGGATGTGAAGATTGATCGTGAGCGTGCTGGTCTGGCGGGTGCCACGGCCGATCAGATCAGTCGCTCTGTGCTGGCCGCGACCTCTTCCAGTCGTTTTGTGGTTCCCAGCTACTGGCCTGATCCGAAGTCCGGCATTGGCTATCAGGTGCAGGTCGAGATTCCTCAGCCTGCCCTGAAGTCGGCAGCGGATCTGGGAGCGATCCCGGTGTTGAAAAAGGCTGATGGTGCCGTGTTGCTGCGGGATGTGGCGGACCTGAGTACGGGAAAGATGCCTGGTGAATTTGACCGTTACAACATGAAGCGAGAGCTGTCATTGACGGCCAGTATTGACGGGATGGATCTGGGAGCAGCGTCCGGCCATGTCGAGGCGGTTGTGCGGCGTGTGCAGCGGCGGGATGATGAGCTGAAGGATGAGCAGGAGCGATCTGGTGTGCAGCCAAAGCCTGGTCGGATCAGTACGGAGCTGCGTGGTCAGATACCGCCACTGCGGCAGATGGTGAGCGGACTGGGTGTTGGTTTGTTGCTGGCGGTACTGGCAATTTTTCTGATGTTGTCGGCCAGCTTTCAGTCTTTTCAGCTGGCACTGGCTGCTGCTGCGACGGTACCGGCGGTTCTGGCGGGCAGTAGTCTGGCGTTATGGGTGACGGGTACGACGGTCAACATTCAGTCGTTTATCGGTGTGATCATGAGTCTGGGTGTCTCCATGGCGAATGCGATTCTGCTGATCAGTTTTGCGGAGCAGCATCGTCGGGCTGGGGTCGCAGCCGGGGTCGCGGCGTCGCTGGCAGTGACGGAGCGTTCGCGTGCCATTCTGATGACCAGTGCAGCGATGCTGGCGGGGATGCTGCCATTGGCCGGTGGCTGGGGCAGCAGCGGGGCGCAGACAGCTCCGCTGGGTCTTGCCGTGATTGGTGGTTTGAGTGCGGCGACGGCAACGGCGCTGCTGGTGCTTCCCGCTGTGTATACGTGTCTGTGTCCGAGTGTGTTGTCGGCGTCATTGCATCCGCTGGATCCGGAAAGTCGGTATTACGCGGGGAGCGGAGTGAGTGATGAGGAGTCCTGAGATGTGGCAGCATGTATCGAAGGCCGCTGCGGCGACGCTGCTGTTGGCGCTGTGGGGGTGTGAGTCACGAGTTTCCGAGTCTGCTGCTGAGGCATCAGCAGCGGGGATCCGCGGGACGGAGCTGCCGCGAGTGCAGACGGGGCAACCGCAGCGTAAGTTGCTGGTGCAGAAGACTGAGCAGCCTGGTCAGGTGCAGGCATGGCTGAAGGCACACATTTATCCTCGCAGCGGTGGTGTCGTGCAGCAGGTGCTGGTGGACATCGGCACTGTGGTGCGGGGGCCTCAGGATTCGCCTGCGGG
This sequence comes from uncultured Planctomycetaceae bacterium, assembly GCA_903858815.1. Lineage (GTDB taxonomy): Bacteria > Planctomycetota > Planctomycetia > Planctomycetales > Planctomycetaceae > SXXK01. The sequence continues at coordinate 11,019 of CAIOKE010000096.1, forward strand.
GGGAGTTTCTGAGCCGGGACAGCTGCTGGCGGTCCTGTCGGCGCCGGAGCTGGAGGACGAGTTGCGGCAGAAGCAGGCGCTTGAACGGCAGGCGACGGCGGAGATAGGGCAGGCGGAGGCGGCTGTGCAGCTGGCACTGGCCAGTGAGCAATCTGCCGAGGCTGAGGAAGTAGCGGCGGCAGCCGGGCGGCGGCGGATTGAATCTGAGGTGACGCGACTGAAGTCGGAGTCTGAGCGACTGGCGGGACTGGCTCAGTCCGGAGCCGTGACGCAGCGGCTGGCTGAAGAAGCTCAGCAGAAGCTGGTGGCGGCTGAAGCATCACTTGAGGAGCTTGAGGCGGCCGTTCGATCAGCGATGGCAAAGCGGCGTGAAGCAGGTGCCGCCTCGGTCCGCGCAACGGCCGATCTGCACGCGATGGAAGCGCGGAAAGAGAGTGCGGCAGCAGAGGTCCAGCGATTGCAGACGCTGTGCGGTTATCTGCAGATCCACGCGCCGTTCAGTGGTACAGTGGCCACGCGAAATGTTGACCCCGGTGATCTGGCGACAGCCGGTAACGCAGCAGCACCGTTGTTCACGCTTGTCGAAACCTCCCGCGTGCGGGTCACGGCGGCTGTGCCAGAAGCGGACGCTGTGCTGATCGGTCCGGGCAGTACAGCCACTGTGCGTTTGCCCGCGCTGCAGCAGCGGCAGTTTCAGGGTGCGGTCTCACGGACCAGCTGGATTCTGGATGAACAGACTCGCACGCTGCAGGTGGAGATTGATCTGGACAACGCCGACGGGGTGTTGCGACCAGGCATGTATGCGAGTGTGGAGTTGATTGTGGGGCAGAACGAACAGGCTCTGGTGGTGCCCAAAGGTGCTGTTGTGCAGCAGGATGGGATGACCGTCTGTCTGGTGGTTGGGGCAGATGGGATTTTGCAGCGAAAGCCGGTAAAGACCGGTCTGAAGACAGCGACTGAGACAGAGATTGTGGAGGGGCTGAGTGATGAAGAACTCATCATTACGGCAAATACTGCCGCTTTTCGGGAAGGGCAGAAAGTGGAATCCGTGAAGAAATGATGGAAGTTCGGGTGAGTTGGGGGGCTTTTGCTGCCTGTGGCGATCTGATGGTCTCGGCACAATCGCGCAAGCCCCTAAACTCTGACCGGCTCCCCGCTGAGTTGTCGAACTTGGCCTGTGGCAGATATGTGGCTGCAGACAGGTTTGCTGAGCGGGTTTGAGCTATGGCTGGGCGATGGCGGATTTTTCTGGCGTTGGGGTGCTGCTGCCTGGTTGGTTGTCAGCTGGTTCGTCCGGGTCTGGCGACTGGATCGTCTCTGTCTTCCGCAGTGGCAGGCCCGGCGTCGGGGTCCGGCGTGTCCGTTGTGTCCGAGGGGTCGGATTCGGTGGTGGCTGCGGGGGCGGTCAATCCGCCGTCTGTTGCGGCCGGGGGTGCTGCAGCGGTTGACGATTCGGAGTCTGGTGGGTTATCGGCTGGAACGGCAGTGGAGTCTGTGGCCGCGGTTGGGGAAATGGCGACAGACGCGGGAATCAGTCGTCTGGATCTGGCCACCGCCCTGCAGCTGGCAGCGGGTCGCAGCGTGCAGGCGGCTTATGCGCGAGCGCGGGTTGAAGAGGCTCATGCGCAACTGGACCGGGCGGCGGCCCTGAAGCTGCCATCGCTCCGCGCGGGTTTGAACTATCACAAGCATGAGGGCCGTATTCAGGATGTGGCGGGCAGTGTGATTGAGACGAGTCGTGGCAGTCTGTACGGGGGCCTTGGTGCGGGAGCGGTGGGTGCTGGATCGCCGGCTGTCCCTGGTGTTGTGGCGCAGTTTCATGTGGCCGATGCGATTTTTCAGCCGCGGATTGCAGAGCTGACGCTGCAGGCTCGGCGTGAGGGGGCTCGGGCAGCGCAGAATGACGCGCTGCTGGCGGCGGGTGTGGGCTATATGGAGTTGCTGCGAGCGGAGCAGGAGCTGGCGATCTGTGACGAAGTGGTCGGGCTGGTGACGCAGCTGGAACAGACGACGGGGCAGTTTGCTGCAAGTGGCGCGGGGACGGAGGCGGATCATGACCGAGCGTTGACGGAACTGGCGTTGCGTCGTTGTGAGCAGCTGCGAGCGGAGGAGTCGGCTGCGGCTGCCAGTGCGCGGCTGGCTGAGCAGGTGCGATGGGATCAGCCGACGGTTCTGAAACCGGCTGATACGCGACTGGTCCCGGTGGAACTGGTGGCAGCGAATCAGAGTCAGCAGCAGCTGATCTCCACGGCGCTTGCAGCGCGTCCTGAGCTGGCTGAGTGTCGTTATCTGACGGGGGAGGCGATTGAGCGACTGAATCGGGAGCGGCGGAGTCCGTTGATTCCGAGTGTGCTGTTGTCGGCCAGTTATGGCGGTCTGGCGGGCGGTCTGGGCAGTGATCTGCGGGGAGCGGGTGACCGTCTGGATGCGGATGCGATGGCATACTGGGAATTGCGTCAGATGGGGTTTGGTGAACAGGCTGTGCGTCGTGAGTCGCGGGCGCGGATCAGCCAGGCTCGGGCAAAGCACCTGCAGATGCTGGACCGAGTGGCTCGAGAGGTCACCGAAGCTGCATTGCGAGTTTCGAGTGGACGTCGGCAGACGGAGACGGCGCTGCAGGCCGTGTCTTCCGCTGAGCAGTCGTATCGTCGCAATCTGGAGCGGATCCGGAATGGGCAGGGGTTGCCGCTGGAGGCTCTGCAGTCTCTGCAGGCGCTGGCGGCGGCGCGGCGCGAGTATGCGCGAGCGATAGCTGACTTCAATATTGCTCAGTTGACGCTGCAGCGGGCGCTGGGCGGCAGTGTTGAGGCAGTTGGGGGTGGTGCATCGGCTGATGGTCAGCCGGCTGGCTGACGGGGGCGTTCGTTTATGACGCGAGGGACAAAAGTCGTAGTCTGGGCTTCAGCCCGGACGCGAATGTCTTGTCACACTTGAAATCCCCGGTTTTTTGCGGTACGGGGCCGAGCAGGAATGCTCGGGCTACATTTTTGTCCTTCGCGTCAGGAATGTTCGGGCTGTCTTTTTGTCGTGGGCGTTCATTTTTGCTGACAGCGGGGGCAGGCGAATACCTTCCGAGCGGCCAGCAGCCACGATTCTATGGGTCCGTCGCAGCGTGAGCAGAACTCTTTTTTGTAGACCAGCAGGCGTTCATCACGAGTCATGCGAGCGCGAGGTTTGCCGACATCTGCGGGGTCGGCGATGATGATGCGGTTGTAGCGTTTGCCGATCTGCAGCAGTCGGACGGTCAGCTGCCAGAGGGCATCGAATTCCTGTCGCTGCAGCGAGTTGGCTTTGCGTTCCGGGTGGATCTGCAGCAGGTGCAGGATTTCGGCGCGGTAGACATTTCCAACTCCGGCGATGATGTTCTGGTTCATCAGTACGGCGCCGATGGGTGTGGACGATCTGCGGATGCGGTCCCAGGCTTTTTCCGGATCCGCATCGGCTCTGAGCGGGTCGACTCCGAGGCGATCCAGCAGGCACTGCAATTCAGGGCGAGTCAGAACTTCGCAGGCCGTGGGTCCGTTCAGGTCGAATGCAAAACGTGCTCCGGTAACCCGCAGGCGAACTGCGCCGCGAGGTTCGGGGGGTGGGGATGTGTGGCGTCGAAATTTGCCGTAGAGACCGAGGTGAATGTGCAGTGTATGGCCGTCCCAGTCATACAGCAGATGTTTGCCATGGGCCTGAACGCTGTTGAGCAGGCATCCGTCCAGCAGCCGTGCGCCCTCGGAGAATCGTCCTTGTGGCGAGCTGACGGCCAGTTTCTGACCGGCAAAATCACGGTTGTGATCGGCTGCAAGGCGATGAATGGTATGACCTTCGGGCATGACTGTTTCCTGAAAACGGGTGTGCAATTCTGTTTTAGACGCTGTTTGCCGGTTGTCCTGTCGTTCTGAGTATTCGTGGGCCCTGCCCTCTGAGAGTGATTCCGGGTCGCTTGTTTACCCGGGGTCGGAAGCTGATAATGGGTCTGGCACCGGGGCGATCGACGGCTGTCGTCAGCTGTGATATTTCCACCTGCGGGCTCGGGTCAGGACGGTGTGTGATCCTGCCGGGGCTGCAGCCTGCGGTGCATTCTGTTCAAAGTCGGGGGGATCATGAGAATTCTGACGCTGTTGTTTGCAGGAGCTGTGCTGATGACGTCTGTGGTGTCCGGTGCTGAACCCAAAAAGGAAGCTTTCGGCAAAACCAAAGACGGTGTGCCGGTAGAGATTTACACGATTGGCAACAAGTCCGGCTTCGCTGCTCGCGTGATGACTCGCGGGGCCACGCTGGTTGCTCTGCACGTCCCTGATGCGGCCGGTAAGCTGGCCGATGTCCTGCTGGGTTTTGATGATGTGTCCGGTTATGAAGGTGACGGCAATCAGTATTTCGGCTGCACCACTGGTCGTGTCTGCAATCGGATTGCCAAAGGCCGGTTTACTCTGGACGGCAAAGAATATACTCTGGCGATCAACAACGAGCCCAACCACCTGCATGGCGGTGTCGAGAAGTCTCTGGACAAGCTGATCTGGACAGCCACTCCGATGACTTCCGACAAGGGTGAGGGCGTGAAGTTTACGGTCACCAGCGCCGACGGTGACGAAGGGTATCCGGGTCGTCTGGACGTAACGGTCACCTACTTTGTACCGGCCGATCAGAACACAGTCACGATCACTTACACAGCAAAGACCGACCGGAATACTCCGGTGAATCTGACCAACCATGCCTACTTCAATCTGGGTGGTGAAGGCAGTGCCACGGTGCTGGATCACATGCTGCGAGTGAACGCGGACAATTATACTCCGACTGATGATACTCTGATCCCGACGGGAAAGATCGCCACTGTGGAGGGTACCGAGCTGGACTTCCGCAAGCGGACTCGGATTGGCGACCGCATTGAGTCGATCGGTAAGACGGCAGCGATTGGTTATGACCACAATTATGTGCTGAATGCGGCAGAAAACGGTGCCACGATGCGTCTGGCGGCGGTGCTGGTGGATCCGCAGTCGAAGCGTCGGATGCGAGTGACGACGACGGAGCCAGGGGTGCAGTTTTATTCGGGCAACTTCCTGAAGGGTCAGGCGGGCAAGGGAGGCAAAACCTATGCTCACCGCAGTGCTCTGTGCCTGGAGACTCAGCACTACCCCGATTCGGTCAATCATCCTGAGTTTCCGAGTACGATTCTGAAGCCGGGTGTGGAGTTCCGGTCAGTGACCAGTTATGCGTTTGACATCGATCAGCCGGCTGGCGCAGTGCAGCGGAAGTGATTTTTCAGTGACCGAATCAGACCCGGAGGTTGTCTTCCGGGTCTGTGGTCAGCAGATTTCAGTGGAAGCAGCGCATGTGGCCAGAGAGTGACCGAACGCACGAGATCCTGCGTGATGTGGCGGACGGTGATCCGGAGGCGGTGAATCGTCTGATGGATCGTCATCGTGACGCTGTGCGGCGGATGGTGCAACTGCGTCTGGACCATGCGGTGGCTCGGCGGGTGGATGCCAGTGATGTGGTGCAGGATGTGATGCTTGAGGCATCGCAGCGGTTGTCAGATTATCTGAAGAACCCGGGCATGCCATTTCATCTGTGGCTGCGTCAGCTGGCTCTGGACCGAATTATCGACATGCACCGTCGTCATCGGGGTGCACAGCGTCGTTCGGTGGATCGGGAGCAGAATTTTTCGGGTGTGGGGAATGACGAGCAGTCGGCGGCTGATCTGGCGGCTCTGCTGCGGGACGCCGAGCTGACTCCGGCGGCCGCCGCGCTGCGGAAGGAGCTGCAGGCGCGATTTGTGACGGCGCTGCAGCAGATGGACGAGGGTGATCGCGAAATTATTGTGATGCGGCATTTTGAGCATCTGGGAAACAGTGAAGCGGCCGAGGCGCTGGGCCTCAGTGCTCCGGCAGCCGGCATGCGTTATCTGCGAGCGATTCGGCGACTGCGTGAGCTGCTGGGTGGGGATGATTCGTCACTGGCCGGAGGCTGAGATGCGGTTTGCCTCTGACGAAGACGCCATGCAGTATGCTCTGCGGCTGGCACGGCGGGGGTTTGGTGCAGTGGAACCGAATCCGCAGGTCGGGGCTGTGCTGACGACGGCGGACGGTCAGCTGATTGCGGAGGGCTGGCATCAGGCATGTGGCGGTCCGCATGCGGAAGTGCATGCGCTGCGAGCGGCGGGTGAGCGAGCGCGGGATGCGGTGTTGTATGTGACTCTGGAACCCTGCTGTCATCATGGCAGGACGCCACCCTGCACTGAGGCGGTGCTGGCTGCGGGTGTGCGGCGAGTGGTCGTGGGTTGTGCCGACCCGGCTCCGCATGTGGCAGGTCGGGGACTGCAGCAGCTGCGTGCTGCGGGGCTGGCGGTGGAAGAGGGTGTGTGTGGGGCTGAGGCGACATCGCTGATTGCGCCGTTCGAGCGGCTGCAGCTGCAGCAGCGACCGTGGGTGCACGCGAAATGGGCGATGACACTGGACGGGCGAGTGGCATCGAGGACCGGGCATTCACGCTGGATTTCGGGGCCCGCATCGCTGCGTTATGTGCATGCACTGCGCAGTCGGATGGAGGCGATTGTGACGGGGGCCGGGACGGTTCGGGCTGACGACCCGCAGCTGACTGTGCGACTGACGGAAGCGGGCGATTCTGAGTTTCCTGCAGCGGCTCGAGTCCCGTTGCGAGTGGTGCTGGACACGCATGGCACGGCAGTGCAGGCTGGTTGCGGTCTGCTGCGGACTCTGCCACTGGCTCCGCTGCTGGTTTGTGTGGGCGCGGGTTGTGCGGAGGCGGAGTGCGAGCGGTTGCGTGGTTTGGGTGTGCAGGTCCTGCGTGTCGATGGAGGCGATGGCGGCGATGGCGGTGGTGTGGCGATCGGGCAGGTGCTGGCGGAGCTGGGTCGGCGTGGGCTGACGCATGTGCTGCTGGAGTGTGGTCCTGGATTGATGGGCAGTTTTTTTGATGCGGGTCTGGTGGACGAGGTGCATGTGTTTGTAGCGCCGAAGCTGGTCGGTGGTGGGGCAGCATTGGGTCCTGTGGGCGGGCTGGGGCTGGAGTTGATTCCGGGGCGAGGTGTGCTGGAGGATGTGAGCTGGCGTCAGCTGGGCGATGATTTGCTGCTGGAGGGTCGCATTCGTCGTTGAGTCGTGTGGGTTTCGCGCGGCGTTTTGTTGTGTGTTTTTTGGCAAGCCGCGGGTGGAAACCCAGACGAGTGGAGCCGTGATGAGACATGGAGGAGTTTCTTTCGGGTTCCCATTTGACGGGCTGTTACGACCGCCGTTTGCTGGCAGTTTCTTCCGTTGCGTGAGGGCGCCCCGACAGAGGTCTTGAAATCGGCCCTTCAGGCCCGAATCGCAAACGCGGGCAGGCCGAACCGACAGAACGAGGGCCCAGAGGCGCACACCACGCCCTGAAACTCGCACCACGCCTGAATCGCCGTCGCTGGCGCGGCACAAGTCGAACAAACGGCCCAACGGCCCACTCGCCCGACCGGTTTTGCGGGTGATGCGGTCGGCGGGGTGATGACCGGTTGTGACTGCTGTTCCCGGCTGGTCTGCCGTCTTTTTCCGGGGGGGTGGCTGGAGTGTTGAGTTGGGTTTGTGTAGTCTGGGGGGTGTGATTCGAACCGCAGGGTTCGTGTTTTTTTGAAAAGTACAGACACCTGACTGAAAAAACAGAGGTATCCACCATGGCACGAAATACGACTCGCCGCGGATTCATCGGTGCATCCGCTGCGCTGGGGACGGCCTTTTGGGTTGCGCCCCAAACGTTTGCTCGACCGACACGCTCGGCCTTAGAGGGATTGACGGCGGCTTGTGTGGGCGTGGGTGGCAAGGGTGACAGCGACAGCAGTCACATTGCGGACCAGGACGTTGAGATTGTGGGGATTTGCGACGTCGATCGGCGTACGCTTGAGAAGAAGTCGAAGCAGTTCAAAAAGGCTGAGCAGTTCACGGACTTCCGGGCCATGCTGGACAAGCTGGGTGACAAGGTGGACATCGTCACTGTCAGTACTCCCGACCATACTCATGCGGCCGCGGCGATCAGGGCCATGAAGATGAAGAAGCACGTGTACGTGCAGAAGCCGTTGACGTGGTCCATCCGTGAAGCGCGGATGATGCGGGAAGTCGCGGCAGAGATGGGCGTGGTGACTCAGATGGGTAACCAGGGCACATCAGAAAACGGTCTGCGTGAAGCCGTGGAAGTCGTTCGTTCGGGGGCGATTGGTGATGTGACTGAGGTGCATGTCTGGACGAACCGTCCGGTGTGGCCGCAGGGGATTGGTCGCCCGAAGGGTGAGGACAAGGTTCCGGAGACACTGGACTGGGAATCGTGGATCGGCCCAGCTCCGATGCGCCCCTACAAGGAAGGCGTGTATCATTCGTTCAACTGGCGTGGCTGGGTGGACTTTGGTACGGGTGCTCTGGGTGACATGGCCTGTCATACCTGCAATCTGCCGGTGATGGGACTGGATCTGTGGGATCCGGTTGCAGTAACGGCGGTGAAGAATCCGGGGATTGTTGAGGGCGAGACATTCCCGGGTGCCACGACTTTGATGTTTGAGTTTCCAGAGCGTGGTGGATTGAAGGCCTGTAAGTTCTTCTGGTATGACGGTGGCAACCTGCCGTCTGACGATCTGATTGCGAAGTTGCCCGAGGGTTTCCGCAAGCGGATAGCGGCTCAGAAGGCCGGTGGCGGCCGCACCAGTGCTGCGGTGCTGGTGGGATCGAAGGGCCTGCTGTTGTCCGAGAACGACTACGGTGCAGCCTACACTCTGCTGCCGGAAGAAAACTACAAGGACTTCAAGAAGCCAGAGCCCACGATTCCTCGAATCCCCTTCAAGGGTGGCGGTGACGAGCGTCAGAAGTGGGAGTTTGTTGAGTCGGTGCGTGGCACATACAAGCCGGGCACGCTGGGCAACTTTGGTTACGCAGGTCGGCTGACGGAAACCATTCTGGTGGGTAATCTTGCGGTGCGAGCTGGCGAGGGGACTCGGATTGAGTGGGACGCGAAGAATCTGGTCAGCACGAACCGACCGGAATTGAACAAGTTCGTGCATCGTGAGTACCGCAGCGGTTATTCGCTGTGACGCTTGTAGTGTGAGCGTGGATCCTGTGAGGGACAGAAGCCCTGACCGCAAGGTCAGGGCTTTTTTTATGGTGTGCGTCCGATGACGAGTGTTGGTGGTGGTGCGTGTTGTTTTTGTCACCACGGAAGGCACGGAAAGACGGTAGGGGCTGTGGGTTCCCCCTGGGAGGGCGAGGCTCCTGCCGAGCCGTTTGGTGTGAACTGACGGGTGTGTTGTGTTGGTGCGTGTTGGTTTTGGAACCACGAAAGACACGAAAGACACGAAAAAACGCGAGGGGTGGCGGATTGAGTTGTTTTCCGTTTTCGTTGCGTGCCCTGGGAGGGCGAGGCTCCTGCCGAGCCGTTGGTTTTTTTGGTCCTGTTGGTTGTTTCGGCTCGGCGGGAGCTTTGCCGTTCCGAGTGGGTGGGTTGGATGGTTGTCACCGAGCTGGTGCTCGGTGGTCCCGGGGTGCGTGCGTGGGTGAGCCGTTGGTTTGAACTGACGGGTGGAAACCGGCGTGCAAAATGGACCCACTTCGGGAGCAGGACCGGCGTTGAAAATGGACCCACCGCGACAGACTTGCGAATTTGCTTATAATTTGAGCAGATTTGAGGTCAGGGATGTTGACCGTGGACGAGTATTGTCGG